>JAFYYI010000003.1 GCA_017557665.1 Muribaculaceae bacterium
ACCTGCTCTTGCCAGATTTTGACCATCGTAGCATTGTTTCAATCCACGCGCCCGCGGGAGGCGCGACGCCTCGTAAGCGTCGCATACATCGGCAAAGAGAAGTTTCAATCCACGCGCCCGCGGGAGGCGCGACATGAGGCTGCTTATCGTTGGCGTTATATAACTAATGTTTCAATCCACGCGCCCGCGGGAGGCGCGACAGGGCAAACTTTTCCTCAACATAATCACCAAAATCGTTTCAATCCACGCGCCCGCGGGAGGCGCGACTGTTTATTTATAGAATTGCTGATAGACAATCAATTATCGGCAATTTTCTGCGAAATTAGTCAAAAAAGTTTTATTTTAGATCTAAATTTGCTAAAAAATGCCTTTTTCTCTGTATTTCAAGGGTTGCGAACCTTTTGGTTCTTTGCTCTTCACTAGAGGTTCGCAATTAGATAATTAATTCTCCTTGAATATTGATCTCCTGTTTCAATCCCAATGTTTCAACTTTTGTTTCATAATTATTTCCCATATTATAAAACCTTATAGAATCCATACTTTCTGAAATTATTTCCTTAAGATGTATTTTCAGTTGGGTATATTGCGTGAAGTCCACCACGCATTCAAACACCGAATTTTGAACACGTTGACCATAATTCATGCACTCCTTTGCCACTCGCCTCAACCGACGCTGCCCTTCGAGGCTTGTTGTATCAACATCGTATGTTACTAATATAAGCATCGCATTACTGTATTAAGAAAACTGGATAATTGTCTAAATCTCCTCGCAGGAAACGAGCCATCAACATAGCTTGAATAAAAGGCAGTAGTCCAATTGGCACACTCTCTTTGAGAAATGGATGAGCCATTGTATCCTTTTTCCTTTTCTGCCAAGCAGCTATAACAGTTTTCTTACAATTATCATTCATGATGATATTGTCTGTTCCATTTTCGATGAAATCTTCAGCACACACCTGTTTTCGGTTAATGAGCGACAGGACAAACCTATCAACCAAATATGCACGCAATTCTTCCATCATGTCAAGTGCCAACCCTGCACGACCAGGTCGATCAGTATGAAGAAACCCGACATAGGGATCCAGACCCACTGTTTCGAGAGCTGATTGCACCTCATGAGCCAATAAAGTATAAACAAACGAGAGCAAGCAATTTGTTCGATCTTTAGGCGGCCTGCGATTCCTTCCGACAAAAGTGAATGCAGACTTCTGTGAAACAATCATGTCATCAAAAATTGAGAAATAATTGACTGCGGCATCACCCTCAATTCCACGCAACTCATTTGCAGTTTGAGTGTTCAATACCTGTCGCATATTAACTTTTAGGGCATTTGAGACGCTTTCAACCCTTGAGACTTCCTCGACAGACGAGGCATGATCCCTCTTGAACCGTTCAACGACCTTACGCGAGTTGTGAATTTTTCCTCTTATCATGATTTTACTGATTATCAAGGCTTCCTCTTTGTCATCTGCTACCCTGTACTGCTTGCGTCGTAATAGCACATTACCATTGGTCCTTCCTGTAACACGAGCCAAAAAACGGCCATTGGAAGTTAAAAAGCAGAGGCTTATATTGCGCTCGGCACACATGGCCATCAAGTACTTGGATGCGCCTATGTTATTAAAGCACACAATCCCCTCAAGATTGATAACAGGGAGCCTCATGACTTCATGATTCTCAATCTTTGCGACAATATTATCTCCATCCTTTGATAAATACACATCAGGATTTGTCACATACAAGGTATTCAATAATTTCCTCATTCTACATCCATTTGTTTTAGATAGTGATTTACACTCGTCATTCTTTTCATTGATTTGACAAAGCATTTATCATTCAATGAGCATGAGCGACAATAGCTGTGATACTCTGCTTGTGGAGTAATGCCTGCATCAAATATCTCATGCATGATGGCCGAGTAGTGCTTTACTTGTTTCCGCAATTCACGTGTGAACATGACAGGAAAACGCCTCCTGATTGACTCATAGAAAAAAGCGCCTTCTTGAATTTCAATGCCATACATTTCCTCAAGGCACATGGCCTGGGCACACAACTGCACCTCGTCAACTTCGTCATGTTTAGGCTTGCCGTGTTTATATTCAATGGGATAAACCGTCCATCTTCCTGGATATTTAGGAACCTCGATAGTGTTGTTGTCTTGGCCTTGGACTGCTGTGAGCTCAAGCAAATCAGCAATACCGCTAAAACCCAGTTCATGAGAAACGAGCGCAACAGAACGCAGGTATACTACATTCTTGTTGCGCTCTATAGCATGAGGATTATCTACTTTCCTGTGGAGCCATCGCCCCTCAACGGTTAAGTGGTTTTCTTCCCACTGTTGTTCAATGTGAATTAAGCCCCATTGCCGCGGGCAAAAGGCAAAATGCTGTATTCCAGACAACATCAGCAGGTCGTCATCCTCATAGTAGGCCATTCTTCTCACGCTTGTTAGATGAGTTCCTCAATCGTTACACCAGTGGGCAGGTGCTCTTTGTCGATTGTAACCTCATAGTCGGCAAACGAGCGTGCCGGGGCGGTTTTATCCGTGCGCTGCACCCTGACGAGGTCAAACAACTTGTTGGCGGGTGCATTGCCCAGCACTGAATCATGCTTGAACACAATCAGCCGTTGGGCGCTCATCAAGCCGCGTGCAGCCGAACGATCAACGTCAAACATGTTCTTCAACGCATCAAAGAACAAGTCAAGGTCTTCTTCGCTAAACCCCGTCTGCTTCGCGAGATTGGCCGAAATGAATCCGTGGCAAACGTACAGGCCATAAGGGATGGTTGCCTTGCGACCCATAGTGCGTTCTTTTTCAAGATCTGCTTCCTTCGTAACGGCCATACGTGTTATCGAGTGTTCAAGAGTTGCAACCGGGTCGATTGATCGTGCAAAGGTCATCTGGATTGGACCACGAACTTGATCTTGTTTACCACTGGTGGCAATCACTGCGCCAAAGGTGCGAATGTCATAGTAGTTTCGGCACATGACCTTTTTTGCAATTGCCCTTCGTTCATCTTGTGGGGCTTGCGTTATTTCTGATAGATCATAAGTTTGATTAACAATACTATCAAGCACAGCCTTCTCCTTGATGAAGATATCGTAGCCATCAGCCAATTGCCTTGCTACCTGCACATAGTTGCGCACTTTGCGCTTAAGGCAAACGTCGGTAACAAGTCCCATACCAGTCTCAGCATCCACGCGGGGCAGGTTTCCTGCATCGGGGTCACCATTGGGATTACCATCCTGCACATCAAAGATGTACACAAAATCGATTCTGTTTTTTAATGTTGACATAGTTGTAATGTATTATTGGTTATTGTTTTCTTCTTTCTCGTTCTTGATGAAAAATGCCTGGCGCTGATGATAGTAGCCGACGAAGAATCGTCCCTGGTCCTGAAGGTCAAGATGAGCGGGGAAACCATCAGCGTCAAGTTTCTCAATAATCTCTTGCTTGAGTTTCTCAAAGAAGACATTTCTTCCCTCATTCAGTTTCTCGGAATGATGAGACGAGAGATTGAGAATTGTGGCAAACACGGCTGATGGAGTCGCACTTGCCGAATTCATGTACCGTTCACGAATGGTGTGTTGATTGTTCGCGTCCTCTTGAATCTTGTCAAGCACGGCAAACAAGCGACCACACAGATAACCTGGGTTGGTGTTGTTCTTGTCTAACATAACATTTATTTTTTGTTCATTAATATTGTATTGTCTATTTAAATATGCCTTGATAATTGCGACTCGGGTAATGATAAAGCCTTTTCGAGAAGCTTCTTCATATTTGTCTTTAGCTGTTTCAGATCGCATACGCCTAATACATGACGTAAAGAGTATTTGTGGGTATGGAGTGCCCTGAAAAATGCTTTTCATTACAGCTTCTGGCAAATTTGGCTGAAGTTTTGAATCATTTCCCGAAATAACCCCTTTCAAAGTCACTGCTTTCAATATTGAATAAAGACCCACATATGGTCTCTGGAACTTTCGAGTATCTTCTATTTCCATATCTTCAAAATGGCGATTGATGCGTTCGGCAAATTCCTTCAAGGGGATTTCTGCCCAATAGACTACTGCGATACGAGCAGAGTTTGGCGCTAATCCCAAGATATAGAACTTGTCATCGAGGGAGGTGTTTAGTTCTCCAGAATAAATGGCCTTAAACACCTTCCTCACCTGCTCAATCCTAGCATTAGGGTCATCTTCATCGGCATCCGAGAAGCCAAACAGGTCAAAGATGCCTTTCTCGGCTTGATTACCAGCCTCGTTATCTTTTGAAGCCCAAAAGAGAAATGTTCGATTCCCTATGAGAAATTTATTCCGGGAATCAGACCTCAGCAAGTGTTTCAAAGCCGTGGAGTAAGCAAACTCGGATTCTTCGCTGATAGGGGCATTTGCTCCTTGCTCCTTTCCGTAGGAATCATACCCTGATTTTACTTGGAATGAAACAATCTTGGCTACAGCCTGACTGCCCTGAATCATCGTGGCAGTTGTCACGTCAACAATCTTCCCTTTTTTGCCAGAGACAAGGCAGACTTTCTCGTTATCGTGATTATCTCCATCTAAAAGGTCAAGCAATTCTTCTTTCTCGGCAACTATTTGTGTATCACCATTAATCAGAAAAGAGAAAAAGGAATACTTTTTATTCAGATTCTTCTCGATTTCGGGCCATAAGGTGTCAGCCTTCATTTTAGTGAGTGTTGCTTGAGCGTCATGCTGATAAAAACGATGCACTGCCATAATATCAGCATTATCTGGAGCCGCTTTATATATCTCTTCTACTTTTTTCTTGAAAGTTTCAAGATACTTTCGGCAACCATCAAAATCTTTCTTGTCAGAGAAGCCAAACACATAGGCACTGCTATCATATAGGTAGTTAGCCAATGGTGCGCTTGTCCTACCTAATTGCTTTTTTACAATAAAAGTCTGGGCCTGCTTATTGTTTATGCGACGATCTTCAAACCGCAAGAAGTTTCCATCACGGTCTATTACAACCAGGAAACCAATCTCTTTAAGTTCCCTGCCAAAAGCAGGCAAAGTCCCTTTGCACCTGTCATAGTAGTCATATAGTGCTTTAAGTATCATTTCAACACCTCCTTACTGTCTCTAGTTGGAACCATAATCACTCCTTTTTCCATGATGGCATGATAGAACATGGCATCGGGCTTTTTAAGATTTCCTTCAAAGTCCATGTCATAAAGCATCAAACCCAGGTCGCGGTTCTCGTTAATTGGAGCACTCAATTTCTCTTGTTCTGGATTGACAAGGCGGAATGATGCAGAACACTCTCGGGTGCCGAGATAAGGCTGGTTAAAGCATTGCCCTTTACTTGCCCTACGCTCAAACATAGCATTGTACTTGCCGGGGTTCTCATCCTTGTGAAGGAATTCTTTTTCTTCCTTGTCAATCGATGGGTTCTTGCTCTCAGCACGTTTCCACATTGGGATAAACTCCAATTTAGCCCAGATACGGTAACGCACATCCTGCAGCATCAAGGTGTTCTTCTGCTGTCGTTTTTCCTCAATGAAAACAGGCTTGGATGAAACTGCGCCCACCTCGTTACGACGGATTGACGTCCACTTGATGGGGTTCAGTACCTCAATCTTGGTCACCTGCCAACGAATGGCCGGTTTCCAAAAAATCGCCTCAAAGATGGCGCGCGCCGCTGATGGCGTGATGACATCGTAACTCACTCGCTCCACCTTGAGTTCTGGTCGGGTAAAGCAGGCGATTGGCCCCCATACCTCCAGACAAAATTCTTTATCAAAATATTCCATATCGATATTATATGATTAATGTTTCTTCTAACCATTGATTATCGGTGATTAAACCGACTTTATCATGATACATTGATTCATTCTCAAGGACATAAATCCCTTCTTGGTACTCAATTATAGCACCCGATTCATTCAATGCTTTGAAATCTTTTTGCCTCACACTTACGGCATATTGTGATAATTTCTTCAAAACAGGATAGGACGGGCCATGGTGCATCAGTTCATCAAGGAGATACTTGCTGCCAGCACATTGAATGAAAATGCTTGTGGTCTCATCCTCAATCAACCGGAATTGGGCGGCTGCTTCCTGGAACTGCATCTCAGTTGGTTTATAAAGCATATTTCCTATCTGCTTCTTATCAAAACTTTGGGTGCGGGCTAACAGTTGACTAAAATAAGCCCGCATTGCCTCGGGGGCAAACCAATCAAAATCTCCCACCATGTTCTGACGAGCATAATTGGCTTGAGAAATATAGCCAGGTGGCAATTGATGTTCTGCTCCAAGGCTGAAAACGTGCGTCGTGCAGATGTCCAGTTTCCCCTCACGGTTGCAGCGACCAGCCGCTTGCAAGATTGAGTCAAGACCAGCCTCCTGACGATAAACGATAGGAAAATCGATGTCCACACCTGCCTCAATCAGTTGGGTGGCCACTACGCGGATGATTCGCTGATTATCGTCCTTGAGGGCTGCCTTAATTGTCTCGATGGTTTCACGCACATGTGCGGGATACATCATTCGTGACAGGTGTAGGGTCAAACCCTCCTGTGGTAATCGCTCAAATAATTCCTTGGCATCCTTGCGGGTGTTCACGATACACAACACCCGATCATGCTGAGCAATCTGCCGTGCAATTTCATCATAAGTTTGCGGAGCGTTGTTGATATCAAGTTTCACTCGTCTCAGTTTGTCATGTAAATTGGCTTCGGCTGGTATGATTTCATGAATGTGCGGTAATGCCTCAAATTGGTTTAACCTGTTTGTTCCCCTGATTGTGCCGTCAAGAATGGGCTGGCTTGCCGTCGTGAACAGGAATGATGTGCCAAAGACGTTTTTCAATGACTTGAACGAGTTGATGATTGGTTGAAGGAATTCCAATGGCAACGTCTGTACCTCATCAAGAATGACCACACTCTTGGCTATATTGTGCAGTTTGCGGCATTGTGACGGCTTGTTGCTGAACAGGGATTCAAAAAAACGAACGTTGGTTGTCACTACAATCGGGTAATCCCAGTTCTCGGTCGCAAGTTGCAGTTGCTTTGTAACCTCATTCTTGCCATCGCCATCATACTCAACATTGGAGTGGTGCTCCAACACATTTTCTTCTCCAAAGATTGCCTTCAGTGTCGCTGCGGTTTGAACAATGATACTGGTATAGGGAATGGCTATGATAATGCGTTGCAAGTCGTTTCTCACTGCATGACGTAATGCCCACAACAACGAGGACAACGTTTTGCCACCACCCGTAGGAACCGTGAGGCTATAATAATCAACATCGCCATCACTGCTGTTTTTACAACACTCCTGCACGTAACGCCTAATGCGGTTTACCTCGGTATCAGGAGCACTTTTACTGAGTTTCTCAAGATGCGATTCAAGTTTTGAGCACAATTCGCTCATGGTGGTTTTAGAGCCTCGCAATTCCGCTTGCTCTGGAGCCATAAAAGCCTCGGTATCTAGATAGTCCGCGTCAACGAGACAACTATAAAGCATCCGCACAAGGAGATGAACATCCTCTCGTGCCATCGCACATCGTGGCATTGATAAGTGTGCTTTGACATCAGGAATCGTCACCTCATCAGGGATTTCTTGCTTAATAAGTTCTTTCCAATCTCCATCATCATAGAGGCCACGGTGATGACCCATTATAATATTGGATAGAATGGGCGTAACTTGGGGAAATAACTTATGCGCAACAAGACCTCCTACAAAAGCATGGCTATAATCACCTTCTACTCTTGTATTGGGTTGATAGCCGCTCTCTTTCATGATATGCTGCTGAAAAGCATGCTTTTCTTTCCCGATGTCATGCAGAAGTCCGAGAACCTTTCCCCACTCACTCATGTTGAAGGAGTCGGAAAATCTTGCAGTTAGTATAGCCACTCCTTGCTGGTGCTCATCGTTTGATTGAATCAACCATTTACCGGACGATTCCTTGATGTGTGAGATGATTTTCTCTGGATGATTCATCTTATTAAAGATTAATTTAATGTGCGTTTCAATGATTATCGTTGAATACGCAAATATACTAATTTATACCCATTGAACAAAATAAAGTTATTACAATATTTTTGATTTTGCAAAAATAAGGCATAGCAGTGTCAAATCTTGGCACTGCTATGTTGTTTTATATTAAAGGGGCTTGTGGGGTTTGACTATCCCTAAGAATACTTGACAGATTTGAGAGCGATTAACTAAGTTGGTTTACACTAATTTTATCGTTCGCCTAAACAGGGTTGACAGTTTGGCGGTTTTATCACTGAATGGGTTTACAGATTGAGGTGGTTTTGACAGTACTGGGTGCGGTCGCCCTTTGCCAGGAAATGATGAGCGAAGTAGTAGGTGATGTCGTAGAGGCATTCGGCCTTCTGGTAGGCGATGAGGTTGCGGTGGTTTCCTCGCTGTGGGAGGAAACCATTGTCGCTCATGGTTGCAGTGACGTTTTGGTCGCTTGGGTTAATTGGACCAATTTGACTAATTGGTTACTTGTAGCGGTCGCTGATGTTGTAGATGGCCTTGTAGATGTCGCGGTCGACGTCAGTCAGGGCGATGTTGCGGCGCGCCATGACGCGCTCGGCAATGGTGAAGAAGGTCTCGAGGGGGACGTTCTTGAAGCCTGCCGTGGCACTGCCCTCCTGGAAGGAGGCGACGAAGTTGCGGGGGAAGCCGGAACCGTGGATGTTGACACCGACACCCAGGACGGTGGCGGTGTTGATCATGCCGTTGACACCGATTTTGCTGTGGTCGCCCATGAACAGGCCGCAGAACTGCAGCCCGGTGCGCTCAAAGCGCTTGCTGGCATAGTTCCACAACTTGATTTCGCCGTAGTCGTTCTTGAGGTTGCTGGCCGTTGTGCCGCCGCCGATGTTGCACCACTCGCCGATGACAGCGTCGCCCAGGAATCCGTCATGGGCCTTGTTGCTGTAGCCGATGAAGACGGTGTTCTCGACCTCACCGCCGATCTTGACGTGCGGGCCCAGCGTGGTCGCGCCATAGACCTTGGCGCCGATGCGCACCTTGGCATCATGGCAGGCGGCGAATCCGCCGCGGATGCAGGCACCCTCCATGATTTCCACATCCTTGCCGATGTAGATGGGACCGCCGTTGGTGTTGAGAACGGCTCCCTCGACATAGGCGCCCTCCTCGACGAAGATGCGCGTGGGGTCGCCGATGATGGTGTTGGTAGACGACAGGGGCTGTGACTCGCGGCCCGCGGTGAGGCGCTCGAAGTCCTGTTCCAGCACGGCACCGTTGAACTCAAAGATGTCATACAGGTGCTTGATGATGAGCGGCAGATGCTTGGGGAAGTGCACGCGTGTGTAATGACGGGCATCGTAGTCGTGGGCCGTGCCGTTGAAGGCGATGAGTTCCTCGCCCACCATCAAGGCCTCACCCACCTCAAGGGCTAGCACCTGCTTGGCCAGCTCGGGGGTGGGGATGACGTGGCCGGCCACCATGAGGTTGGTGGTGCGGCGCACGTGCAGCGGGAATTTCTTCTTGAGGTAGCGCACCGTGAGGTAGCTGTAGTTGGCCTCGCCGAGCATGGACTGCCACTTTTCGCTGATGGTTGTGATACCCACGCGCAGCAAGGCGGTGGGACGTGTGTAGGTAAACGGCATCAGGTGTTTTCTCACCTCGTTGTCGTCAAACAGGATGATGTTGCGTGCTGTCTTCTTCATAATGTATTGGCCCTGTCACTGTTGTACTTGACGACAAAAGTACTGGTTTTTTCTTGAATATTGTTGCGATGATGGCTAAAAATGACTAATTTTGCAGTTGTTTCATCACAATAGCAGTATGGCAATGAATTTCATCGAGCAAGAGATCACTGGCGTCTGGGTCATTGAGCCGCAGCGTTTCGGTGACAGGCGTGGATACTTCAGCGAGGTGTTTAAGCAGGCAGAGTTTGACGCACACGTGGGACATGTGGACTTCGTGCAGGACAACGAGTCGTTCTCGAGCAAAGGCGTCCTTAGGGGACTGCACTTCCAACGCGGCGAGTTTAGCCAGGCCAAACTGGTGCGCGTTTCCCAGGGCACAGTGCTCGACGTGGTGGTCGACCTGCGCCACGGCAGCCCCACATGGGGCCGGCACATCGCCGTTGAGCTCAGTGCCGAGACGGGGCGTCAAATGTTCGTCCCGCGAGGCTTTGCCCACGGCTATGTGGTGTTGAGCGACGTGGCCCAGTTCCAGTACAAGGTGGACAACATCTATGCCCCCCAGAGCGAGGCCACCCTGCGCTTCGACGATCCCGGTCTGGCCATCGACTGGCGCATTCCCTCATCCGAAATGATCCTGAGCGACAAGGATCTGAAAGGCCTCATGATCAACGAGATGACCCCCGACTTCCTGGGCTTCTAAACGGTTAACGACAGAGAAACAAAACACGAGGGCAGCAGTGTGATCACTGTCGCCCTCGTGTTATTGATTATTTTTTTTTAGTTCTTGAAGACAAGCTCGCCGTCTTGGGCATCGATGATGATGGGACGGTCGCGGTTGACCTTCATGGCAATGATGTCCTTGCTCAACTGGTTGAGCACCATGCTCTGGATGGCACGCTTGACAGGTCGTGCACCGAACTCGGGATTATAGCCGGCCTTGCCGAGCAGGCCGATGGCGGCCTCGGTGGTCTCAAGGGTGATGCCGCCCTTGGCCAGCATCTTCTTCACACCCTTAAGCTGCATGGTGACAATCTGGCGAATCTGCTCCTCGTTGAGCGGCGTGAACATGATGATCTCGTCGATACGGTTGAGGAACTCGGGACGGATGGTCTGCTTCAACATTCCCATCACGTCGTCGCGGGTGCGGCCGATGACTTCGTCACGGTTGGCGTCGGTCAGGTGCTCGAAGCGCTCGCGGATGAGGCTAGAACCCAGGTTGCTTGTCATGATGATGATGGTGTTCTTGAAGTTGACGGTGCGGCCCTTGTTATCGGTCAGGCGACCGTCGTCGAGCACTTGCAGCAGCACGTTGAACACGTCGGGGTTGGCTTTCTCGATCTCGTCGAACAGGACGACCGAATAGGGTTTGCGCCTGACGGCCTCGGTCAACTGACCACCTTCGTCATAGCCCACGTAACCAGGAGGTGAACCGATGAGCCTGGTGACCGAGAATTTCTCCTGATACTCGCTCATGTCGATGCGCGTCATCATGTTCTCGTCGTTGAACATGTAGTCGGCTAATGCCTTGGCTAACTCGGTCTTGCCCACACCGGTGGTGCCCAGGAAGATGAAAGAGCCGATGGGCCGGCGAGGGTCGTTCAGGCCGGCACGGCTGCGGCGCACGGCGTCACTGATGGCCTTGATGGCATCGTCCTGGCCGACGACACGCTTGTGCAGTTCCTCCTCGAGGTGCAACAGTTTCTCTTTCTCGCTTTGGAGCATCTTGGTCACCGGGATGCCCGTCCAGCGCGACACGATTTCGGCGATGTCGTCACTGTCGACTTCTTCCTTGATGAGCGCCTTGTCGCCCTGCATATCGCGCAGGCGGTCTTGAATCTGTCGGTTCTCGTCCTCCTTCTGCTTGATGAGCGAGTAACGGATTTCGGCTACTCGGCCGTAGTCGCCGTTGCGCTCGGCACGTTCGGCCTCAAAGTTGAGTTGCTCGATGTCGATTTTGTTCTGCTGAATTTTGTTGATCAGCTCTTTCTCGCTCTTCCACTTGGCGTTGTAGTCGCTCTCGCGGTCCTTCATCTCGGCAATCTGCTTGTCCAGGTCGGCGATGCGTGCCTCGTCGCCATCGCGTTTGATGGCGGCACGCTCAATCTCGAGCTGGGAAATCTTGCGGGAAATCTCATCGAGGCCTTGCGGCACACTGTCCATCTCGATGCGCAGTTTGGCGGCAGCCTCATCGATGAGGTCAATTGCCTTGTCGGGTAGGAAGCGGTCGCTGATGTAGCGCTGGCTCAGTTGTACTGCGGCGATGATGGCGTCGTCCTTGATGCGCACCTTGTGGTGGTTCTCGTATTTCTCCTTTAGACCTCTCAGGATGGCGATACTGCTCTCCTCGTCGGGCTCATCGACCATGACAATCTGGAAACGGCGTTCCAGGGCCTTGTCTTTCTCGAAGTATTTCTGGTACTCGTCAAGGGTTGTGGCGCCGATGCTGCGCAGGTCGCCTCGTGCCAGTGCTGGCTTGAGGATGTTGGCGGCATCCATTGCACCGCTGGTCTTGCCAGCACCAACAAGAGTGTGGATCTCGTCAATGAAGAGGATAATCTCGCCGTTGGCCTGGGTGATTTCGTTGATGACCGACTTGAGGCGTTCCTCAAATTCGCCCTGATACTTGGCTCCGGCAATCAGTGAACCCATGTCGAGCGAATAGACCTGCTTCATTTTCAGGTTTTCGGGCACGTCGCCGCGCACGATACGCTGTGCCAGCCCCTCGACGATAGCCGTTTTTCCGGTTCCCGGCTCACCGATGAGGATGGGGTTGTTCTTGGTGCGGCGGCTCAAGATTTGCAGCACGCGGCGAATCTCGTCGTCGCGGCCGATAACAGGATCAAGCTTGCCTTGGCGGGCACGCTCGTTAAGGTTGACGGCATACTTGTTCAAGGCGTTGTACTGCTCTTCGGCACTTTGCGAGGTGGCGTTCTTGCCCTTGCGCAACTCGTCGATGGCAGCCTTGAGGTCGTCACGAGTCATCCCTGCATCCTTGAGGATGGATGAAACCGACGTCTTGGCTTCGAACAGTGCCATCAGCAGGGCCTCAACGGTCACATATTGGTCACCGTTCTTGCTGGCGATGTCATTGGCCTTGTCCAGCACCTGACTGGCACCGTTACTCAGGTAAGGTTCACCGCCGCTCACGCGCGGCAGCTTCTGCAGGGCGGCCTCCAAGGGACGCTCCACGTTAGCCGGGTTGATGTCCAGCTTCTGGAAAATGAAGCGTACCACGGCATCCCCCTCCGTCATGACAGCCTTGAGCAGATGCTCAGGCTCGACAGCCTGGTTGCCGCTCATGCGGGTGAGCTGTACGGCCTTCTGGATAACTTCTTGTGCTTTGATTGTAAAATTGTTAAAATTCATATCGTTGTTTCTCCTTTCATTCGTTTATTCGGGTCGCTTTGAAGCGACATCTATAGACCCTCAACACTTGTGCCATGCGCCCCAAACTGCCATTTTGTCAGTTTTGACAACAAATAAGCGGCTCCCCTTGACAAAGGAAGCCGCTTTGGCATACATTATATAAAAATGTCTTATTTCTTGGCCATCACTGTGATGAATGTGATGAGCGACATGGCGGTACCCAGCATGCTGACACCGAAATTGAACGTCGGGGGCATGCTCCAGATGCTGCGCTTCTTGTACTTTGTGGGCAGAACATAAAGGATGTCGTTCTGCTGCAACTCAAACTCGGGTGATGAGATGAAGCTGGCATCATTCAGGTTGATGCGTTTCACGCTGCGTTGTCCACTGACGTCGGTGCGGATAAGCATCATGTTGTCGCGCAGACCCTGGACAGTCAAGTCACCGCTCAAGGCAATGGCCTCAATCAGGTTGAGACGGCCGTTCTCGGCATGGATAACACCGGGATGGTTAAACTCACCGATGCAGAAGATGCGGAAGTTCTGGATACGGCACTCCACACTGGGCCTCTCGGTCAGATAGCGGGGATAGATGAGCGATGTGATATAATCCTCGAGGCTCTGCTTGGTCATGCCTCCGATGTGTAACTTACCGAGCACGGGAAAATCAATGTTACCCCTGTCGTCAACAAGATAGAACACCGTGGTGCGGTCACCTATGTAGTAATTGCTGGTACCGGTTGCCGTTACATATTGCATCTTGTTGAAGGGCTTGACAGCATCATCGTTAGAGCCCGAAACGGAGATATGGAGCATGTCGCCGGCCTTGATGGTGAAATCACCAGCCTGGGTAGTGGCGGCAGCAAGGGCAGCCGATGGGATGTTGTCAATATTGTTCATGTAGGTGATATCCTCGGCCGGATTACATGCGGCAAGCAGTACTGATGCCGCAGCAAGCAAAAGCAGATTTTTGATGTTCATATTCTTTGATTTTTAGTGATTGTTATTCTTCTAACTTGCAAAGTTAGTAAAAATTGCAATATTTGCGGCTTTTTTCGGGAAAAACATGGTTCAGAGCCCTTTTTTTCGTTTTCTTTGCAGTCATGGAAAGCAATCAACCTGCCATTGAGCGGCATCCCTGGCCGCCTTATGTGCCCACAGGGGCGCGTTATCTGTTCCTCGGCACGTTTCCACCCAAGCCCGAGCGCTGGTCCATGCCGTTCTTCTACCCGAACAAGATCAACGACTTCTGGCGCGTGATGGGCCTCATTTTCTTTGACAACCGCGATGCCTTGTGGAACAGCAATCTGAAACGTTTTGACTTGCAGTCTATTAAATCGTTTCTTGACCGTGAAGGCATCGCCTTGTGGGACACCGCGATGGCGGTCAGGCGCCTCAAGGACAATGCCAGCGACAAGTTCCTGGAGATTGTCGAGCCGATTGACTTGGCCGGTTTGCTGGATGCTCATCCCACGATCTCTCGGGTCATCTCTACCGGCGAGAAAGCAACAAGCGTGATTGCAACACAGGCCGGTATTGAGGTCCCTGCCATCGGGGTCCCGGTGGCTTGCCGCGTCGGTAGTCACGACTTCATACTTTGGCGCATGCCTTCAACCTCAAGGGCTTATCCATTGGCTTTGGATAAGAAAGCGGCAGCCTATCGCAAGGTTTTTGAGCGTTGACGAGGGGCTTGCGGCGCCATGTAAATAACTTTTTTATGGCGTTTTCACGTCAAATTCTTTGCCGTTATCGGTAAAGTCCGTACCTTTGTGTGATGTTTTCGATAATTGAACATATAGAATACCTGGTGTCTCGCCACGACTGCGTGACGATTCCTGGTTGGGGCGCATTCATTGCACAGTACAGTGGCGCCTGCTACGACGAGGACCGTTCATCGTTGGCTTGCCCTAGGCGCACCATCAGCTTCAATGCCAAGCTGGACCATAACGACGGTTTGCTGGCGCAATCACTGATGCGCTATGAGGGCGTGAGCTATGACGAGGCGATGAGGATGATTGCTGCAGGCGTGAAATCCTTTGCCGATCAGTTGTCCGCTGGCTGCGAGGTGTCGATGGGACGTTTGGGCCGTTTCCTCCGCAACGAGGACGATTTCAATGAGTTTGTGCCTGCGAGAGGTGACGCGCTGATTGACGGCTACTTTGGCCTGAAAGATGTGAAGGTTCTCACCGTCGAGGCGCTTGAAAATGCTGCCCACGAGGAAACACAACGCGCCGCTGTTCCCAGTCGTCGCAACTTGTTCATTCGCAAGGCCACGCAGGTTGCTGCTTCGGTAGTGGCTCTGGTGGGATTGAGTGTGCTGCTCACAACCCCCATTGTCGTCAACCGCGACAATTTGGACCAAGCCAGTATGGCTCCCACGGTGACCGCTCCGCAGCAACAGTATCTGGAAGTTACTGTCAATGAGAACCTTGCGGCACAGAATGAAGTAACAGTACCTGGGCCTTATCAGGGTATTAAAGCCACCGGTAGCACGTCGGGCAAGTATTATATGGTTATTGCCACCTTGCGCAATCAGAAGGAACTGGATGCTTTCAAGAACAAGTATCCCGACCTGGTGCCCTTGATGAAGACGCTCGACTACAAGGGACTGATGTGTGTCTATGTGGCTCGCAGCAACGACTACGGCACCTTATTGGACTTGCGTAGCGAATTGCCTGAGCCGATTCAGAACGCTTGGATTTATAACTGATGCAGGCAACATCAGGCAGGTGTAGCGCTTGCCCTTGAGCATCAGCAGCAACGCATCATCCTTTTCAATGATATGGCGCACGTCATCCCACCCGATGACGTGCTTTTTCATGCGCTCATCGGTGAACGACAGGGTGATGCCGTCCTCGTCGATGGTCGCGCTCTTCTCCATGATGGACCATCGGGCCTCAGGCGAGAAACCGTAGTAGAAATAAAGCAGAGACAGAATCATGGGGAGAACGATAAACAGCACCATCAAGGCCACAATAACAAAACGCACATCAATCCACGCAGCCAGCATGCCGCACACAGCCACTGGAGCCACCATCCATAGCCAGTTGTCGGCGAGGAACATGACGCACAGATGCCGCATGTAGGTGTTTGACGGGATGCTGCAGCTTTCGAGGGTCATTGTCTGATTAGCGTTGGCGACAGGCTTTCAGGAAGCGGATGCCCCCTCTTTGCCCTTAATCATGTAGGCTATTTCTTCTTTCCTTTCTTACTTTTGTTATACGCGGCGCGACGGCGGGCAATCTCTTCATAACCGCGCTTGTAGGCCATGCGATTCTTCTGCTTGAGAGTCTGGCAATAGCCCGTTCCATCATTGTTGTAGAGTTTGGAAAGGTTCAGGTACTGTTTGCCATTACCGCGAACGACGGGGAATACCTCCTCTTTGCGCTTGTTCACCTTGTCACATTGTACCGAGTGGTTCTCGGCAGTGGTTCCGGTGAGTTCGGGGGCAACACCGCCTTCTCCTATCCACACGGGGTAAACCTCGGCGCAAGGTGGATAACCCAGGGCAATCCACATGGTGGTCAGGCGCGGATTCTCACCAGGCAGCACACCCTCAATGACCACGCTGGCGCTGGAGAGGCGCCGCGGAATGAAGTCCTGGTCCACGATCCAGGTATCTCCGCTACGTGTGAAGTCTTTGCCTAACAGTGAGTTATAGAATGTTCGGGATAGCTCTTCGGTAAATACGGCCGGTGTGATATCTTGGGCTTCGATATGCGGTGCCAGCAGGGCTTTCTCGTTTTTCTCGCGCACGTAGCCCATTCCTTTGTCTTTCGCGCCGCTATAGGAATAGTTGGTACGCGTGAGAATCCCGTCCTGAGCGTCTGCCAGGTCATATTTCACATATTTGTAATTGCCTGTCTCAAAGTAGGCTCCGTTACCTTGGGCATCAATGACACCGAAGTTGGCTTCCACGCCCAGAGGCTTGGGGCGCGTTTTGAGCAGGTTTTCAAAGTCGTCAACAGTCTTGCAGCGCTCCAGCGCGTAGCGCATCAGCTCTCCCTCGCGGTCCATGTTTTTCACGCCATCGTTGCCGTTCAGGTTATAGGATGCTGTGTTCATGATAGCGAAGCCGACCTCGTTAAAACCCATCCAGGCCGCGGTGTCTCGCAGGTCGCGGGCATCGAACAAAGCCACGAATTCCATCAGCCCGTCGTGGGCCACTATACGTTCAACGCGGTTGTTCAGGTCGTTGGTGTCGCGGTTCTTCCACATCATGGGCCTGCCGTTGGCAGTCAGTTTCCCACTCACGATGGCCGACGTGCAGGCGTCTGCCGCCATCACTACGGCAAGCGCTGCCACAAGTGCTGTCAATAGTCTCTTTTTCATTGTGCGATGATTTTAGTTGTTTGGGAGCAAAGATACACAGAAAATCTTGATTTCTTCTCCTTTTTGACTTCTCTTGTGCGCCGATTACCGTAAAAAGTATTGACTGGAGACTGATTATTGCTCGACACCTGCTTCTCCAGATATGTAATCGCTTTAGATTTTAATGGTAAAGAGGTTTATTTAAATTGGTGAAAATTATATGTTTACCAATATAAATCGGTTAGATTTTTTGTTTGAAGTGATAGATGAAAGGAATAATATGAGTAACTTTGCAAAAACGAACTAAAAATATTGACATCATGGCAACCAGAATTCTACGTTTATTGACTCTTGTGATCTTGCTGATGCCCACTATGCGAATGCAGGCATCCGTTTATGAACCCTCGTTGTCCAGCGACAGCGAGATCTGCGTCTTCTTTGAAGCCAATAGCTCGGTGACCGACTCCCCTAAAATCTGGACATGGGCCGGCAATACCGACGGTCGTGACTATGTGGGTACGGCTTGGCCGGGCGCTGCAATGACCTACATGGGTGACACTCAGAGCGGCAACAAGATTTACAAGTGGACTTATACAGGTACCCTCGCTATGCCTACGGGCCTGATTTTCACCTGGAACAACCAGAGTGGACGTGTTGACGGCTCGTTCACCAATCACGGTTACTATGTGATGGGGCAGTTGTCCAAGATTATCGGAGCCGGCGAAAGTACATTTGAGCCGAACCAGAATGTGATTTATGAGCTTGACCTCTATAATTTCACCAGTGCCGGCACTCTTGCAGCTGCACGCCAGCGTCTTGACTACCTTAAGGATTTGGGCGTTGACATCGTGTGGCTGATGCCGATTCATCCGCGTGGCGTTCAAGGCCGCATCGGCTCCTTGGGTAGCCCCTACGCACCGCGAGACTATTATGCGGTTAACAGCGATTTTGGAACTCTGAATGATTTGAAGGCCTTTGTCAATGATGCCCATCAGCGTGGCATGCAGGTGTGGCTCGACTGGGTGGCCAACCACACCGCCAAGGATAACGTGTGGATCTCCCAACATCGTGAATATTACAACTCTACGCTTACCAGTCCTAACGGCTATGGCGACGTCTATCAGCTGGACTACAGCAAGGAAGCCACCCAGGTGGCCATGATCGATGCCATGAAGTACTGGATTGATGCAGCCGACATCGATGGTTTCCGCTGTGACTACATCAGCAGCAATACGATTCCCACTGCTTTCTGGACACGTGCCATCAAGGCCTTGAAGGAGTATAAACCCGGCAAGACAATCACCATGCTGGGCGAGGGTGACATGGCCAACAGTGTTCAGCGCTTGCTCGTGTGTGGTTGGGACTATGACTACGCATGGGGTTTCCAGTCGGCGTTGTCCAATAATAAGAATAATCCTGCCGGTGTCCTCAACCAGTGCCGCAACCTGGTGGGCGATCTGCGTTTCATCGATATCAGCCGAATGGTCTACCTCACCAACCACGACCAGAACTACAGCAACACGATGAACACTCAGTATGGCAACAATGCCTATGCCTTCACTGTGCTGACCTTCACCCTCTATGGCATGCCCATGCTGTACAACGGACAGGAAACGGGCTACCTGATGAATCGCAAACTTGACTATTTCAACCGCACTCCCATCAACTGGAACAGTGTTGACAACAAGATGCTCAACACCGTGAAGGCTTTGACCGCACTGAAGCACAGCTGCGATGCGCTCATTGATAATGGCGATCGTGCCAGCGAAGTGACTTTCCTGAACACGGGTAATACCAATCTCATTGCCTACACGCGCCACCACAACAGTCAGACGGCACTCGTGGTTCTCAATTTGGGTACCAGCGCGGTGACTTCGACGGTTTCGGGCCTGGAGGCCGGTGAGTGGAAACGCGCTATCGACGTCAACAACATCGCCGACGGCTTGACCGCTGTTCCTGTAACCCTGAATGCGACGCAGAGCTTTACGCTTCCTGCCGGTGGTTATCAGGTGTATGTCAAGGGTAATCCCGAAACCTATCTCTTGGGTGACGTGAACAATGACGGCGAGGTGAATATCAGCGACGTGAACTACATCATCAACGTGATATTGAACGGTTGGGAGAACCAAGTGGAAAAGAAGCGTTCCGACATGAATGGCGACAACGAGATCAATATCAGCGATGTCAATGTGCTGATTAATATCATCTTGACCTCGGTTAAGCATTGGGTTTATTGAACGACTGATCAGGGCCTTACTTTTTTGTAGCGTATGGTGAGAGGGTGGCGACAGTTAATCATTGCGTTGATGCTGCTGGCTGGATGCTTGTCGGCAACCGCCGAACGTGGTCCGTTCCAGCGACTTGACAGCTTAATTGTCACTCAGCCGCAAATCGTTGCCGCCAAGGAAACTCGCCTCGCACAGTTGAAGGACGATTTGGCCCACTCATCATCGCCGGCTGCTCGTTATCGGGCGTTGGAGCGTCTCTATGACGAGTACGCCGCCTATCAGTATGACTCGGCCTATACTTATGTGAGTGCGTGCATCAACTTGGCTCAATCAATGGGTGATGAGGGATTGTTGAATGACAGCCGACTGAATCTGGCTCACATCCTGTCCACCGCTTGCCTGATGGACGAGGCCCATCGGACACTGAACCAGATTGACACCACCAGCCTGACGCCAGGCCAACTCATCCGCTATTACCGCACGCAGACCGACCTGCTCATCTATCAGGCCGAATACATGCAGGGCACGAAGTATGCCGATGAATGTGTGCGCAGGCTCATAGACATGCGGCGACGCATCAATTCCATTGAGGGACCTCGTGATGATGTGAATTATCAGATTACCGTGGCCGAGGGCCTGGCAGACAGTGGCCATCCCGATCAAGCCATCAATCTGTTGTCCCGCTTGATGGGTGACTACAGGAGCGGTGACCGCATGTACTCCATCATCGCCAGCACAATGGCGTTCCATTATTCACAAATGGGTGACAATCAGCGACAGATGGAGTACCTCATTAAGAGCGCCGAGAGTGACCTTGAGGGCAGCATCCGTGAGAACACCGCTCTCAGGATGATTGCCGACCGCCTGTTCGACGAGGGAGATATCGACCGTGCCTACCGCTACATGCGCGTTGCCGTTGACGATGCCAACTTCTACGGTACGCGCCTGCGCAACATTCAGTCGTCGCGCATCGTTCCCAAAATCTTGAGTGCCTACCAGACCAAGCAGGAACGCAACCATCGCAACATGATGTGGCTCTTAGGCATCATCTCGCTCATCGCACTGCTGCTGGTGGGTGGCGTCATCGCTATTTATCAGCTCTTGAAGCGCTACCGCCGGCTGAACAAGCAGAAGAAGGCCATGAACGAACAGTTGCGCCAGGTCAACGCCCAGTTGGGTGACACGGTCGAGCAGCTGCACTTGAGCAATGGCCTGTTGCAGGAGCGCGAGAAGCTCAAGGAGGAGTATATCGCCCGCTTCCTGGCCCTGTCAAGCAAGTTCATCGACCGTGGCGAGGAGCAACGCAAGGCGCTCTACAGGCTTCATCGTGACCGCAAGACCGACGAACTCGTGCGCGAGTTGAAAAGCACCCACTTTGGCAACGAGAATGCCCGGCTGTTCTACGAGGACTTTGACAACGCGTTCCTGAACATTTACCCGAACTTCGTCGACGAGGTCAACAAGCTGCTGCAGGAGGACGGCAAGATTGAGGTTAAGCATGGCAAACGCCTCACGACCGAGTCTCGAGTGCTGGCACTCATCCGCATCGGCATCACCGACAACCAGAGCATTGCCAACATCCTGCGCGCCAGCTTGACCACCATCTACACCTACCGTTCCAAGCTCAAGGCCCGTGCCATCAACAAGGAGGACTTCGAGGCCCAAGTGAAATTGATAGATTCTGACATTTAAACAATTAACATATCAATCATGAAAAGAGTTAGTATTTTAACCGCTATTTTGTTGATGCTGAGCGCTGTGGCCTTAGCCAAGGACGCGAAAGTTACCTCACCCGATGGGGCGCTGACGGTGACTGTCGGTGTTGACGGCGGCAAGGCCTGGTACCAGGTCATGCGTGGCGCTGAGGCTGTTATCAATCGTTCAGAGCTGGGCTTTGTGCTCAAGGATGGTGACTTTAAGGGCAATTTCAAGATGGGCAAGGTAACTCGCTCATCGCTCGACGAGACGTGGAGCCAGCCTTGGGGCGAGGATGCCCAGGTGCGCAACCATTACAACGAGATGACGGTGCGATTGCAGGAGAAGGGAGGCAAAAAACGTCAACTGGACGTGGTCTTCCGTGCTTATGACGACGGTGTAGCCTTCCGCTATGCCTATCCCCGTCAAACCGGTCTTCAGGAGTTTGTCATCATGGACGAGGCGACCGAGTTTGCACTGCCCAGTGATGCCCAAGCGTGGTCGATTCCGGCCTTGACGCCATACTATGAGGGCATCTACACCTGTGAGCCCGTGAGCAAGAAGAACAACATGTCGGGACCTGTCGCCCTGGAGGTGAACGATGGACTCTACATGGCTATCATGGACGCCAATCTCACCGACTACTCGACGATGAATTTCTCGCATCAGGGAACAACGCTCAAGGCCGACCTCGTGCCTTGGAAAAATGGTGATAAAGTGAGGGTGGGGGACACCCGTGTGTCGCCGTGGCGTGCCGTCATCATCGGTCGTACGGCTGCCGACATCCTGCTCTCGCGCATGCCCCTGAACCTCAACGACCCGTGCAAAATCGGGGACACCTCATGGATCAAGCCCACGAAGTATGTAGGCATCTGGTGGGCATTGCAGAAGCAGCGCTGGACCTGGTCACAGGGTGAGCGTCATGGTGCCACCACCGAGAATACCATGCGCTACATCGACTTTGCCGCTAAGCACGGCTTGGGCGGCGTGTTGGTTGAGGGCTGGAACTACGGCTGGGATACCGACTGGACCAAGCACGGTGACGGCTTCAGCTTCACCAAGGCTTATCCCGACTACGACCTGCAGGGCCTGTGCCGCTATGCTGCCGAGCGTGGCGTGCGCATTATCGCCCACAACGAAACCGGCGGTGCAGCCCAGAACTACGAGAACCAGCTCGAGGACGCTTACCGCCTCTATGAGTCGCTGGGCATCAACACTGTCAAGACGGGTTATGTCAATTCCCATTTCTATAACGGCGAGCTGCAGCACTCCCAGTGGGGCGTGCAGCATTTCCGCAAGGTCATCGAGACCGCGGCACGCTATCACCTGATGATTGTCAACCACGAGGGCGCCATCCCCAGCGGCATCCAGCGCACATGGCCCAACCTCATCGCTACCGAGAGCATGCGCGGCCAGGAGTACAACGCCTTTGACCGCAGGGGCGGCAATCCTCCTTACCACGAGTGCATCCTGCCGTTCACGCGCGGCTTGGGCGGCCCGATGGACTTCACGCCCGGCATCTTTGAGTACCGCAACGACTCGGTGCCCGGCACGCGTCCTCAGAACACCCTGGCCCATCAGTTGGCCGAGTACATCGTCATCTACAGCCCCGGCCACATGGCAGCCGACCAGATCGAGAACTACGAGCATCAGCCCGCCTTCAAGTTCATTGAGGAAGTGCCCACCAACTGGGAGCGCACCCTTGTGCCTCATGCTGCGATGGGTAAATACGTGACCTATGTGCGTCAGCAGCGCGGCACCGACAATTGGTATGTCGGCAGCGTTACCGATGCCCAGGCTCGTGACCTGGATCTGCCGCTCGACTTCCTGGGTGAGGGCGAGTACACCGCCATCATCTACGAGGACGGTCCCGATGCCGACTATCGCACCAATCCCTATCCCATGACCATCCGTCGTGTGGATGTGGACAAGACCAAAGCTTTGCATCTGCACCTCGCTCCCGGCGGCGGTGCCGCAATCCAGATTCTGAAGCGTTAGGCAACTCCTTCAAGCCCTCTTTCAACTTGCTGGAATCTCATCCCTGTTGAAGGGTTAAGGCCACGGATTTCTGATTCCGTGGCCTTAATAATTCCATTTTGTTAATATAGCTTAATAGAACTTGAGTGAGATATTGTTATTTCTTCAGGTCGAAAACCCCTTTATTATCGAAGATATGGACGTTTTATGGCAGAAAATGTGAGTTTTTTTTGATTTTTTATAAATAAATCATTGCTTGAGTGAAAAAATGTTTATCTTTGCAAGTCTCTTGAATCGTCAGATGAGAGGGGTTTGCATATATTTTAAGTTTTTGCGGCTAAAAATACAATAAATATAAAGCAGACAAAGGGTTATGATTGGAAAGACACAAACACAATCAGGCTGTGGGCTACTGGTAACAATAAGTTGCCATCCTCACGCGTGTGTGGCCATGATACCTCCCTTATCCATGAAGGAAACAAAAATCAGTAAGCAGAGCGCACTTGCTGTTTCACAATACCTTAGAGATAATCAACATCAATCCACTGGCATGTTTAGGTAAGCGCTCGCCTGGGCATGCCGATGGGTTAACTAATTGTTTACTGTATGAAGAGACTTTTATCAACTCTCATGGTTATATGCCTCATTGCAATGAGTGCATATGCCAACAAGACCGTGAACGGTAAGGTCGTCAGTGCAAGTGACAATGAGCCGTTGATAGGCGCAACTGTGCAAGCCATCGGCTCATCACAGGGTACGTCTACCGACCTTGACGGTCAATTCACAGTATCCGTGAACGACAACGTGACGCAGCTACGTATCAGTTGCGTGGGTTACAAGACCAAAGTTGTTGCGGTTTCGAGTTACGTAACAGTAGTCCTGGAGGAAGACAACACCGCCCTCGATGAGGTGGTTGTTACCGCTATGGGCATTAAACGTGAGGCCAAGGCGCTGGGTGTGTCGGCAACTCCCATCAAGGGTGACGTCATCGCACAGGCTCGCACCAACGACGTCATGTCGAGTCTTGCCGGTAAGGTGGCTGGTGTCCAGATTGCTGAGACATCTTCCGACCCCGGTACCTCCAAGTCAGTTATCATTCGTGGTGTGAGCTCCCTCTCGGGCAGCAACCAGCCGCTGTATGTAGTGGATGGTGTGCCCCTGAACAACTCGGCAACCTACAGTAGTGATGGTCTGAACAGCGGTTACGACTTCGGTAACGGTGCAAGCGCCGTTAACCCCAACGACGTTGAGAGCATGACCATTCTTAAGGGTGCTGCCGCTACCGCACTGTACGGTAGCCGCGCCGGCGCAGGTGTCATCCTGATCACCACCAAGAAAGGTTCCAAGCAGAACCGTGGCGTGGGCATCGAGTACAACGGTGGCCTCCAGTGGGAGTCGGTAATGCGCCTGCCTCAGATGCAGAACCAGTTCGGTATGGGTTGGTATGGCGACCACACCGAGATTGAGAATGGTTCTTGGGGTCCTGCCTTTGACGGTTCTCAGCAACTTTATGGTTGGGTTTACAACAACAGCCAGAATATGAAGTCCTTCCTTCCCATCAAGAATAACGTGAAGGACTTCTTCGCCACCGGTTTCCGTTACAACAACAGCATCTCGTTCAACGGTGCAACCGACAGGAGCACCTACTTCGTATCGCTGTCGCAAATCAACGATAACGGTATCATCCCCAAGGATGCTGACACCTATACCAAATACACGGTATCGGCCCGCGGTAGCCATCGTGAGGGCAACTTCACCTTCAGCACCTCGTTGAACTATGCCTTCCAGCGCAACCACTTCGTGACCACCGGTCAGAAGACGGGTTCGATGTACAACAGCATCATGCAGACTCCGCGTGACATCTCCATCGTCGAGATGAAGGATCTGGACAACCCGTTCAATACCCCGGGTTACTACTACACCCCCTACGGTGTGACCAACCCGTACTACATTATTGAAAACTACCAGAACGAGTACGAGCAGGAGCGCTTCTACGGTAACCTGCAGCTCGATTATGCATTCCTGAAATACTTCACGGCTACCTACCGCTTCGGTTTGGATACTAACACGGGTCACCACAACTATGGTTCGCCCAACATGGCCGCCTTGTTCCAGGATACCCCCAACTACGAGGACGCCTTGAAGGACCTCACCGGTGAGGTGTCGCAGAGCATCACCCGTCGTCGTGAGATTGACCAGAACTTCATGTTGACCTACGACCAGCAGATCCTGCAAGACTGGCACGTGAATGCTCAGCTCGGTTTCAACGGCAATGAGCGCACCTACAAGTATCTGGGCTCATCGGTGACCAACCTGACCATCCCCATGTGGTATAACCTGTCGAACAGCGCCGAGATTCCCTCGACTTCACAGTCTGAGTGGAAACGCCGTTATCTGGCCGTATTCGGCAGTGCTGAGTTCGCTTGGAGGAACATGGTTTACTTGACCCTCCAGGGACGTAACGACTGGTCGTCAACCCTTCCCAAGGACAATCGCTCCTACTTCTATCCTGGTGTGAGCTTGTCATTCCTGTTCAGCGAGCTGCTCAAGCCCGAACAGCGCAACATCATCACCTTCGGTAAGTTCCGCGTGGCTTGGGGTCGCACTGGTAATGACGCCGGCGTTTACATGACCAACTCTGTATATGCACAGGCTGCCGCCGCAACCAGTGGTTTCGGTAACGGTAGCTCGTTCCCCTTCACCAAGGTGGGCGTGAATGCCTACTCGATGGGCAATGTGCTGGGTAGCCAGAACCTGAGTCCTGAGATGACCACCGAGTTTGAGGTTGGTCTGAACATGGCTTTCTTCCAGAACCGCTTCAGCTTCGATGCTGCTTACTACGATCGCAATACCGACAAGCAGATCTTCTCGTTGAACATGGATCCCGCCACCGGTTACACTGCCCAGAACATGAACCTGGGTAAAATCCGCAACCGTGGTGTCGAGTTGTTGGTTAACGTGACTCCCGTCAAGATTGGCGACTTCCAGTGGGATGTGACTTGGAACTACACCAAGAACTGGAGTAAGGTTATCAAGCTGCCCGATGAGCTGGGCGGCATTGCTACCATCTACGGTCTGAGCGGTGGTACGAGCCTGTATGCCATCGAGGGTGAACCTCTTGGTGTATTCAAGGCTTATGTTCCCCAGATGACTGAGGACGGCAAGATTATCTGTGACGGCGAGGGTCAGCCCCTGGTTAACCCCGAGCAGCAGATTGTCGGCAGCATGAACTACAAGTATTTGATGGGCTTCGGTACCACGCTGAGCTACAAGGGCGTTAGCCTGACCGCCAACCTCGACATTCGTCACGGCGGTATGCTCTACTCGCGCACCAAGGACATCACCTACTTCACCGGTAACGCTATCCAGACGGCCTTCAACAGCCGCAACCCGTTCATCGTGCCCAACTCTGTACAGCAAGTCCTTGACGATGATGATAACGTGATCGGCTATACCGAGAACACCACGCCCCTCGACGAGACGGGTATCTTCACCTACTGGGATGCCGGTGGTGCCGATTTGGACCGTGCATTCCTCGTTGACAAGAGCTACGTGAAGCTGCGTAATGTAATCCTCTCCTGGCAGATGCCCACCAAGTGGTTTGCTAACTGCTTCATCACGGGTGTGAACCTGTCGATCTTCGGTAACAACCTGTTCTTGTGGACTCCCAAGAGCAACACCTTTATCGATCCCGAGACTTCTACCTTCGGTAATGACCTCGAGGGTAACTACGGTGAGTTCTCAGCCAACCCGAGTTCACGCAAGTTTGGTTTCAATGTACAGGTTAAATTCTAATCAAAAACTGAAACAGACATGAAAAAGATATATTTATTTCTGACCATTGCAGCAGTGTTGAGCCTGTCGTCATGTAATCTTGACATCAACGACGACCCCAACTACCCGTCGAGTAGCGACGTAACGCCCGACCTGGTATTCCCTGCTGCTGAGAATGCTGTCGCTGCAGCTGTGGGCGATGCTATGTTCAACTATAGCGGCTTCTTTGCCCAGTACTTTGAGCAGCGTCCCGAGGCCAACCAGTACAACAATGAGGCCGAGCTTAATATTGACGAGTCGACCAACCTGTTTGACCGTTGCTACCGCACCCTCTATGCCGGCGCTCTCGCCGACATCAAGGACGTGATGGATCGCACCGAGAACAAGAGCGACCTGTTTGCATGCACCGTCTTGCGCGCTTATGCCTTCCAACTTCTGGTGGACAACTTGGATCAGGTGCCCTATACAGAGGCTCTGCAGGGTAGCGCCAACACCAATCCCGTTTGGGACATGGGTGAGGATGTTTATAAGGGTGTACTTGCCGAGATGGATGCCGCCGAGGCTGCTCTCGAGGGTGACCCCATGACACTTACCGACCCGCTGCTCAGCAAGAGCGTGAGCCAGTGGCGTGGCTTTGCCAACGCGCTGCGTCTGCGCATGTACCTGCGTCTGATCGACGGTGGTATCAATGCCGGCGAATATCAGAACAAGGCTATGGCCCTGGTCAATGCCGACGATTTCTTCAGCGGCGATGTGGCTTGGAACGTTTACAGCAACGCCGAGGGTCAGTACAATCCCTGGTATGATGTTGCCCGCGCCCTGGGTACCAAGAACCATGTGGCTTCCTATCCCATTGTGAGTTACTACATGGGTACCAACGACCCGCGCATCGAATACGCTATCATGAAGAATGACGCTGGTGAGTATGTAGGTCAGATTCCCGGTGCCAAGACCGTCTATAAGTCTTGGGGCGTTGATTGGAAGAACAAGGACGTGAGCGCCATCGACTATGCGCCCGCAACCTTCGCTCCCATCTATTTCTTCACCCAGAGTGAACTCCAGTTCCTCATCGCCGAGACGCAGTTGCGTTGGGGTAACAAGGCTGCTGCCAAGACCGCTTATGAGGCTGGTGTGGCTGCCGACTTCGCTTCGCGTGGTATGAGCGTTGGTTCTTACCTGAACGGCAACCGCGTCAACTGGGATGCCCAGGCAAGCGATGCCAACCGCTTGAACCTGATTTACATGCAGAAGTGGGCTGCCCTCTTCTATCGTGATCACATGGAGGCATGGAGTGAGGTTCGCCGCACCGACGTGCCTACTACCTGCTCGGCTGCTGCAAGGCAGATCTTTGAGGATCCCACTGTTTACAGTGCTGGCCAAATGATTGTTCCTGCCTTGAACTATATCCAGGCTGGTGGCCTGTGCAAGCGCGTGCCTTATCCCAGCACTGCTCGTCAGTTGAACAAGAATACCCCTGCGTCCAAGTTGCTCAGCGACCGCGTATTCTGGGATGCCAGATAATTGTGAACTACCTTATAAATGTAGAACAACATAAAATCGATTAAATATGAAAAAGATATATTTATTTGGCTTATTGATGGCGGGTGTGCTGCTTGGCTTGACATCATGTAACGATGACAACGACGAGCTGACTGATTCTCGCTTGACTTACTATGCCGACCTTCAACTACAGGGTGACGAATTCATGCTGGTGCCTATTGGCAGCAATTTTGTTGACCCTGGTTGCATCGGAACCCTCGCTGGCGAGGATATCACCGACAAGATTGTTATTGAAGGTGCCGATGAGGTTGATCCCAATAGCCCGGGATTCTATTACATTACTTATTCGGCAGTGGGCAGTGATGGATATCCTGCTTCGGTTGAGCGCACGGTGTGCGTCTATGACCCGAGTGTGACCACCGACATGTCTGGTGACTATACTGTTCAGGAAGGCTCTTTCCGCTATTGGTTCTCCAGCGGTGCTACTGTACCGTTCTCAGGTTATCCTGTCACCATCGAAAGAGTCGTTCCGGGTATCTTCTCTATTACTGATATGATGGGTGGTTACTATGACCAGCGTGCCGGCTACGGCCCAAAATATGCCATGAATGGCTACCTCCAGCTCACTCCCGACAACGAGATTTTGGCCCTTTCGGGTATTGTTCCTGGTTGGAGTGATTCTTACGACGAGTTCTATAATGGTTCGTATGATCCCGAAACCCAGACTGTGACCTTCGACCTTGATTATGCGGGACAGATGCAGTTCCACATCATTCTCAACTAACACTAATTCTTAATATTGAAGATTATGAAGAAATATATTTCAATTTTTGCTTTGACCCTCGGGTTGTGCCTCGGCTTCGCTTCGTGCAGTACCGAGACCAACGAGCCCGCTGGCGGAACGGCTGTTGAGAAGATGGCTGGCCATTGGGTGGTCAATACCGATCTCATAGATGGAACTGATACAATTCCTAATGTATATGCCGATTATGGAATTGTTGATTGGGACATGACCACTTATAACACTGCCAACGACGATAAAGACCTGATGTGGCTGAGTGACAACGACAACTTCTGGGGCTACACCATTAAGGTCAACGTAGACGTGAACGCTTTGACTTTCAACTGCAAGGACCTGTACATCTACTCCGACGATGATGGCAATCCCGTCACTTGCACAATCACCAATGGTAGAGTCGTTCCTAATGGTGGCTTGAATGTCAATGGCAAACCGACTGACGCTATCATGTACAATATCGAGTTCTCGGATGATCCCGGCTCGATCTATTATGTGCATGGTGTACGCTATGCCGGATTCTAATCCGCGTTTAGCATAATACACTGAACGATTTAGGGGGATGTGCCAAATGGCGCATCCCCCTATTGTTTTGTTAGTGGTTGGTTGTCGGTTACTCCTTGCCGGTCATGATGTCAAGGACCATCTGGTCGGTGGCACACATGGCGTCGGCTCCGATGATGGTGAGGTTGCGGATGCTGCGGTCCACGTCTTTGTCGATGATGCCCTCGGCACTGGTGACGTGGCGGCCCTCCATCGCGAGAACGGCACTCAGCAGGGCGGTGGAGACGCCCGAGGCAATCTTGAGCGCGCAACTGGGCTTGGCGCCGTCACAAATCATTCCCGTCAGGTTGGCAATCATGTTCTTCACAGCATAGCAGATGCGTTCAAAACTGCCGCCCATCAGGTAGGTGATGCCGCACGAACTGCCGATGGAAGCCACGACACAACCGCACAGGGCACTCAGTTTGCCCAGGCTCTGCTTGATGTAGATGGCAGTCAGGTGGCTCAAGGTGAGGGCGCGGATGAGCTCCTCCTCGGTGTTCTCGTTCTCCATCGCATAGACGGCAACGGGATTGGTGGCACAGATGCCTTGGTTACCGGAGCCGCTGTTGCTCATCACGGGAATCAACGCGCCGCCCATGCGGGCATCGGTGGCCAATGCGGTCTTGGAAAGAATGCGAGAGAAGATGGTGTTGCCGAAGATGCCGTGGCTCAGCGGTCTGTCCATCGTCTTGCCCAGGCAGTGGCCGTAGTTGCCCTTGAGCGACTCTTGGGCGGCTTTGAGGTTGTAGTCACGGGTCTCGAGGATGAACTTGATTTCGTCGAGCGGAGCCTGCATGGCAAAGTCATAGACAAGGCGCAGATTGAGTGCGATTTCATCTTCGTTTTCACAACTGCTGCTGCCCGCCTGCTCATCAAGCAGGACCTCATCATCGCGAGTGACGCGGACAAACCGGGTGTGTGACCCCTGGATAATAGCTGTGGCAGTGTGTCCGTCTCCTTCGGCAATGACTTCGACATAGAGTTTGTCGCAGCAGTTCTCCTTCAGCTGGATGTTGATGCGGCCCTCATCGATGTACTGTTTGCCTTGCTCCAGCGATTTTGGGGTGATATCCTTGAGCACTTCGAGTTGGTACTCACTCTTGCCGACGATGGCGCCCAGTGCGATGGCGATGGGAAGCCCGATCATACCCGTGCCGGGAATGCCCACGCCCATGGCGTTCTTCAGGATGTTGGCACTCAACAGGGTGGTAATCTTTTCGGGACAGCAGCCGAGTGCCTCGGTTGCGCGGCTCACACACAAGGCCACAGCCATGGGCTCAGTGCAGCCCACGGCAGGAACCACCTCACGCTTCATCAACGCGATAATCTGCTCTCTAACGTTCTTCTCAATCATTCTATCTCAGTTTTTCTAAAAAGAAAACAATAAGTACAACAAATACAATGATTGATGAAATTGTTTTTATTGTATTTATTGTTTTCCTTTTTTAGTTTATTCTTTGAATTTGCTCAGGCCGCCGTTCAGGAATTCGAGGAAGGCGGGAACGTCCTCCTTGTAACTGAACGAGCCGCTCAAGGCGTTGCCCTGCGGATCCACGCACACATAGAACGGCTGCGTGTTGCTGCCGAACTTGTAGCGTTGCAGGTAACTCCACTTGTCGCCGATGGTGCGCAGCGTGCGCTTCTCGCCGGTCGCCTCGGTCACCTCAATGGGCTCGGGCAACGGGCGCTTGTCGTCGACAAAGAGGGAAATCAACACATAGTCCTTGTTCAACTTGTCGGCCACGCTGGGGTCGGTCCACACGGCAGCCTCCATCTTGCGGCAGTTCACGCAGCCAAAGCCGGTAAAGTCCAGGAAGACGGGTTTACCCGAGGCGGCGGCTGCGGCCATGCCTTGCTCATAGTCGGTATAGGCGGCGCGCACCTCCTTGGTGTTGAGGTTGAAGTCCTGAGTGTTCATCGGCGGTGCGAAGGCGCTCACGGCCTTGCACGGTGCGCCCCACAGGCCCGGCAGCATGTAGATGGCAAAGGCGATGGAAATCAGTCCGCCCATGATGCACACGACAGGCATGGGCTTGGTCTCGTCACCAGGCTCGACGACGTCACTCTTGAATTTGAGTTTGCCGATGAGGTAGAGGCCCAGCAGGCCGAAGATGGCAATCCACAGGCACAGGAATACCTCGCGGTCCATCAGGTGCCAACCGTAGGCAAGGTCGGCCACCGAGAAGAACTTGCAGGCAAAGGCCAACTCGATGAAACCGAGCACCACCTTGAGCACGTTCATCCAGCCGCCCGACTTGGGAGCCGACTTCAACCACGAGGGGAAGAGGGCGAACAGCGTGAACGGCAACGCCAGTGCCAGGGCGAAGCCCAGCATGCCGATGGCGGGACCCCAGAAGTTGCCGCTGGTGGCGAAGTCTACCAGCAGGAAGCCGATGATGGGACCCGTGCATGAGAAGGATACCAGCGCCAGCGTGAAGGCCATCAGGAAAATCGACAGCAGGCCGCTGGTGTTGCTGGCCTTGTTATCGACAGCGTTGGACCACTTGCTGGGCAGTTTGATCTCGAACATACCGAAGAACGACAGCGCGAACACTACCAGCAGCAGGCACAGGAAGATGTTGAACACCGCATTGGTCGAGAGCGCGTTCAGCGCGCTGGGACCGAAGATGGCGGTCACGATGAGTCCTAAAGCCAGATAGATGACGACAATCGAGATGCCGTAGGTGATGGCGTCCTTGATACCTTTCTTCTTGTCATTCTTGGCGCGCTTGAGGAAGAAACTCACGGTCATGGGGATGATGGGCCACACGCAGGGTGTGAACAGCGCCACCAGACCGCCCAGCAGACCCAGCAGGAAGATATACCACAGTGAACGGCCGCTGTCGCTGCTGGTGCCGTCGATTGCTTGGATGTCACCCACTACAGGCTTCCACAACGCATCGTGGTCGAGGGCGGCCAGCGCTGCGCTATCCACGGGCGCTCCCATTGCCGCGCTGTCGGCAGCGGCGGCAGCAAGGGCGGCAAGCGAGTCGGCCTTGGCCTTGGCAAGTGCTTCGGCATCAGCTTTTTCCTGCTCTTCCTTGTTCTTGTCGGCCTCGCCGTCAACAGCGGGCGATTTGCCGGCCTTCTTCAGGCTCACGCTCGACGGTGGCAGGCACGACTGGTCGTTGCAAGCGCCATACTCCAGGTCGCAGTCGATATCATAGTTGGGTTTGGTGAATTTCACCTTTTGCACAAACTGCACGTTGTTCTCAAAGAAACGCAGCTTGGCGCCGAATAACTCGTCGAACTGTGAGATCTCTTTGCCCACGGGTTTGAGTTTGCCCACGGGCTCCACACCGTCCTTCTTGTGAAAGGTGATGCTGGCTTCGGTGGGACCCGCATCGCCCAGGTTGGTCGAGTACACGTGCCAGCCCTTGTCGATTTTGCCCGTGAAGACAATCTCGCCCTCGCTGGAACCATTGGAAGTTTTAAGTTGGGAAGTGAACGTGACGGGATTGGCCATCTGGGCGACAGCCATCATCGCTACCGTCAACATAGTCAACAATGTCGCAATCTTCTTCATCTGCTTTGATCTTTGGTTATAGTTTAATCTGCAAAAATAAGAAAAATTATTATTCTGATACCAATTTTATGTGCATTTTGGCTTCGGAAATGTGTTTTTCATTGTCTTTATATTATCTTTGCCGCTAGAATAGTATACTACATAATCAAAACAAAATGAAGAAGATTCTCATTTCCATGCTCATGGGCATGATGACGCTGGGCGCTATGGCCCAGAGCGGTAAATTAACGGTCAGTGGCTCCTATAAGGGGTTGGGCGACTCGGTGCGCGTTTTTCTCGTTGGTAGCAGCGGTGAAATGCTGCTTCAGGAGAGCCGTGCCATCGCTGGTGACAAGCTTGACATGACGTTTGACCTGGATGATGCAGCGATGCTCTATGTGTTCGGCCTGAAAGATGGCCAATTGAGTCCTGACAATGGGTTTGCCATTCCTGCTTTACCTGGTGAGCATGCGGTCATCGAGGGTGCAGGCGAAGATTACACCATGGGCGGCTCACAGTTCTATCGCGACTATGAGGAGGCCTCCAATCTGATCAAGGCCCCTCAAGAAGCGGCTCGAGCCTTCGTGAAGGAGTGCCAGAACAAGTATATGGCAGGTGTCCCCGAGGAGGAGATAGACAAAGAGTATAAGGAGAAATATCCTGCACTGGAACAGGCCCTGGCCGATGCTGTACTGGGTTATGTCAAGACTCATCCCGATGCTGATGCATCGGCGATGCTGCTCTCCGATTTGGGCAGTGACGACGAGCACATCAAGGAGGGTGCAGCGTTGCTGACCGAGCGTGCCCGTAACAGCGTTGCCGCCAACATGTACAAGGGCATTCTTGCCGCTATCGAGAAGGAAAAAGCCAATCAGGCACTCCAAGAGGGACTAGAGGGTAATTTGGCCCCTGACTTCACGCTCAACGACATCAACGGCAAGCCACTGGCATTGAGTTCGTTGCGTGGCAAGTGGGTAATCCTTGACTTCTGGGGCTCATGGTGCAGTTGGTGCATCAAGGGCATGCCCAAGATGAAGGAATACTACGCCAAGTATCAGGACAAACTCGAAATCCTGGGCGTGGACTGCAACGACACGGTCGAGAAGTGGAAAGCCGCTGTTGCCAAGCACGAGATACCCTGGCTCCATGTCTATTGGGACAAGGAGAAGGGTGACAATCCTGTGGAGATGTATGCTGTGCGCGGATTTCCCACCAAGGTCGTCATTGACCCCCAAGGCAAGGTGGCCAAGACCATCGTGGGCGAGGACCCTGCCTTCTACGACTACCTCGACGAGGTGCTTAAGTGAATCTGACGTGAGTCCGTTGAACCTGCAGCTTGGCGAAGCCGGAATTTACGCTGATAAAATACGTTAGCTACTCCTCTCTAAAGACTGGAGTGGGTACAGACTATTATATGAATTGATTTGTATTTCAAATTGATTCTGTTTATCTTTGCAGCAAGATAATAACTATCATAACAAGATGTGAGATATGAAAAAAATGCTATTGACCATGCTCATGGGCATGATGATGGTGGGTGCCGCGGCACAGGAAGGTAAATTCACGGTAAAGGGAACCTTTGAATATCTCGGTGACTCGGTACATTTCTACATCCCGAGTATTCAACAGGGAGAGTTTCGTGCCGTCACTGGCGAAATGATGGAGGTGACATTTGACCTCAAGGATGCGGGCGATATCATAATAGAACGCTGGTTCACAGGGCGCTCGCCTAACGAAGAAGATGATTTTAGACTTCCTGCCATCCCGGGCGAGACGCTCGTTGTCACCAAGGATGAAAATGGCGACATACGTTTTGGCGGCTCACAATTCTATGTGGATTTTTACGAGGCCAGCAATTACATCAAGCCGGCAATTGATGCTTTCAATGGATTTCTGGTTAGTCTCCGGGAGAGAATGGATGCTGGTGTCCCCGATGAACAACTGATGGAAGAGTTCAATGAAAAGATGCCGTTGATGACCCAGGGCATCGTTGACGCTGTGATGGACTATATCAAGGTTCATCCCGACCAGGATGCCTCGGCGGCGCTGATTGCTGAATTGCCCGGCGACCTCAAGTATATGGAGCCTGCCATTGCCCTGTTGACTGATCGCGTCCGTAACAGTGCGGCTGCCAATCTGTACAAGGAGAACCTGGAGAAGGCCCAAAAAGAGGCCGAAGAAGAAGCCAAGAAGCATGCACTGGAGGGAAAGAAGGCGCCCGACTTCACGCTTAATGACATTAATGGCAACCCCTTGGCGCTGAAGTCGCTGCGCGGCAAGTGGGTGGTTCTTGATTTCTGGGGCTCGTGGTGCGTCTGGTGCATCAAGGGCATGCCCAAAATGAAGGAATATTACAACAAGTATGCCGGCAAATTCGAAATCCTTGGTGTGGACTGCAACGACACGGTCGAGAAGTGGAAAGCCGCGGTCGCCGAGAACGAGTTGCCCTGGCTGCATGTGTATTGTGATCCAATGACGGGTGACAATCCGGTGTGGTATTATGGCGTGCAAAGTTTCCCCACCAAGATTGTCGTCAATCCCGAGGGCCAGGTTGCCAAGGTCATCATCGGCGAGGATCCTTCCTTCTATAACTACCTCGACGAAATCATGAAGTAGTGAACAGTTAATAGTTAATAGTGAACAGTTAATAGTTAATAGTGAACAGTTAATAGATAACAGTGGGTACTGTCAATTCCTAATTCCTCATTCCTAATTCCTCATTCCTAATTCCTCATTCCTAATTCCTAATTCCTAATTAAAATGAACCATACACAGTGTTTAATTATCGGCTCCGGCCCTGCCGGTTACACAGCCGCGATTTATCTGGTGCGTTCCGCCATCGATTGCTTGCTCATCGAGGGCCTGCAGGTGGGCGGACAGTTGACCCAGACGACTACTATAGAGAACTTCCCGGGCTTCCCCGAGGGCATCGACGGTTTCCAGTTGATGGACAACATGCGTCAGCAGGCCGTGAACTTGGGAGTAAAGATGAAATCGGGCCTCGTGGCTGGCATTGATATGAGCCAGCGCCCGTTCTTGGTAACCCTTGACGGCGGCGAGCAACTCACTGCCGACACCATCATCGTGGCCACTGGCGCCACGGCCAAGTACCTGGGCTTGCCCGACGAGACGAAGTACGCGGGTCAGGGTGTTTCGGCCTGCGCCACTTGTGACGGCTTCTTCTACCGCAAGAAGGTCGTTGCTGTCGTGGGCGGTGGTGACACCGCTTGTGAGGAGGCCGACTACTTGAGCCATCTCGCCAACAAGGTATACCTCATCGTGCGCAAGGACTACCTGCGTGCCAGCGAGGCGATGCAGCAACGCGTCAAGGAGAACGAGAAGATTGAAATCCTGTTCAACACCAACACCGTGGGCCTCTTTGGCGACAATGGTGTTGAGGGCGCTCATCTGGTGCGCTTCAAGGGCACCGATAAGGAGGAGTTCTTTGATATTGCTATCGACGGCTTCTTCCTCGCCATCGGTCACCGTCCCAACACCGACTTTCTGGGTGGCCAGGTTGACCTTGACGAGCAAGGCTACATCAAGCTCACGGGTCACAACACCGCGACCAACGTCGAGGGCGTCTTTGCCGCTGGCGATGTCGCCGACCCGCACTACCGCCAGGCCATCGTTGCTGCCGCAGGAGGCTGCCGCGCCGCCATCGACGTCAAGCAATACCTGTCCTAAATCTGTGTCCCTATGGACACCGCGTTGGTTTTCATATTATCGGCAATTAGCCTGATAATGATCATCTTGGCCATTGTTATCTTGACGGGAAGGGGTGATGGGCTGATTGCCGGTTACAACACGGCTAGAGAAGAAGAACGCAACCGGTTCAACACTAAGCGGTTGAGGGCGGTTACCGCAGCCATGATATTGTTCACTCTGGCTTTTGTCTGGCTGGTGGCTCTGATTGATTCTCCTGTAGTCATTTTTCTGGTGTGTCTGCCGGTCCTGTTTGGCTTCTACATCGTTTGTGTCGTCATCGTCGACAAATGGTGCAAGAAGAAATAGTGGATTTGCATTAAGAATAAGGCTTAAAATGAAGTGGGCTGTATCATCGTGATACAGCCCACTTATGTTTTTGGAAAATCAGAAATCTACTCTTCGGCAGGGACGTCGATGTTATTGCTCATCACCAGGTCGTGGGTGCGTGTCATGAAGCGGGTGAAGTCGCTCTTGCAGTCTGAGCGCAGCAGGTCGGGACGAGCCTCGGGGATGAGGACATAATTATCGCCTCGGCTGGCGGGTTTCTGCACAAAGAACAGTTTATAGCGCGGACTTTCCACCACGGGACGCCCGTTCTCCATCCTCAGTGTGACCTTGACCATGGCACCGCCACGGCAGTCGATGTCACTCATGTTGCTGATGAAGTTGCCCAGGCTATAGACGAGCAGCACATTCTTGTCATATTCCTTGCTGTAACGCATCTCCATCGGCTCCACCACGTGAGGATGTCCACCGATGATGAGGTCCACGCCTTGGGCGACAAGGAAGTCGGCCAGGGTACGTTGCTCGGCCACTGGCTTCAGTGTGTATTCAATGCCCCAATGCATGTTCACGCAGATGGCGTCGGCGCCACGTTGGCGAGCCAGGGCGATGTCTTCGGCAATGCGTTGCTGGTCAATGAAATCGACCACGACCTCACCTTGGATGCGGATGCCATTGGTGCCGTAGGTGTAATCCAGAAAAGCGATTTTGATGCCCTTGATGTTGACGATGTAGGGCAGGCGCTGGTTGCGTTCCTGCGCGTCACGGTAGGTGCCGATGTGGGCAATATTCATCGAATCCAGAGCCTGACACGTACGCACCAAACCTTTATCACGGCGGTCCAGACAGTGGTTATTGGCTGTTAGGAACAGGTCGAAGCCCACGTCGCGCAGGCGCTCGGCATAGCTGTCGGGCGCGCTGAAGCACGGATAACCCGTGTAGGGCTTGCCGCCCAGGGGGCACTCCAGGTTGACAACGGCCAGGTCGGCCCAGCGGACGTCGTCCTCGATATATTGGAAACACGGCGTGTAGTCATAGGTACCGCCGGGTTGTTCGGCTGCAGTGATTTGCGGCGCATGCTGCATGGCATCGCCCACAAACATCAGGTTAACCGTGTGGTTGCTTTGCAGCAGCGACACGACCGACAGTATCAAGATGGAGAGCAGTTTCATAATTAGTTTCTGGTTTTTTAGTCCCCGATAAGAGTCCCTCTAAACTCTAACCTCTAACCTCTAAACTTCAAGTGGGCAAGCTTGCCCACTTGAATAATTACCTTCCACGCTTGGCGGCCTTGGCTTGCGCCTTGGCGTTACGCATCATCTGCATGGGATTGGTTGACACCTGGTGCATAACCTTGCGCATCTGCAGGAACTGCTTCAGCAGACGGTTCACCTCCTCGACACTGGTGCCACTGCCCTTGGCAATGCGTTTGCGGCGGCTGGCATCAATAATGTCGGGATTGGAACGCTCTTGAGGCGTCATCGAGCTGATGATGGCCTCCACGCCCTTGAAGGCGTCGTCGGGAATATCAATGTCCTTGATGGCCTTGCCAACGCCGGGAATCATCGAAGCCAGGCTCTTGAGGTTACCCATCTTCTTGATTTGCTTGATTTGCTTGATGAAGTCGTCGAAGTCGAACTTGTTCTGCTTGATCTTCTTCTCCAGCTTCTCGGCCTCGGCCTCGTCATATTGCTGCTGCATGCGGTCCACAAACGACACGATGTCGCCCATGCCCAGGATGCGGTCGGCCATACCTGCGGGACGGAAGGGATCCAGGTCGGTCATCTTCTCGCCGATACCCACAAACTTGATGGGCTTGTCGACGACGGCACGGATTGACAGGGCGGCACCGCCGCGGGTATCACCGTCGAGCTTGGTGAGCACGACGCCGTCAAAGTCCAGACGCTCGTTGAACGCCTTGGCGGTATTCACGGCATCCTGACCGGTCATCGAGTCCACGACAAACAGGGTCTCGTTGGGGTGGATGGCATCCTTGATGGCTTTGATTTCGACCATCATGGCCTCGTCGACGGCCAAACGTCCGGCAGTATCGACGATGACCAGGTCGTAGCCTTGTTGCTTGGCGTGGTCGATGGCATGGAGCGCAATGGCCACGGGATCCTTGCTCTCGGGCTCGCTATAGACGGGCACCTCAATCTGCTCGGCGATGGTCTTCAGCTGGTCGATGGCAGCAGGGCGGTAAACGTCACAGGCCACAAGCAGCGGTTTGCGCTTCTCCTTGCCGTTTTTCAGGCGGTTGGCGAGTTTTCCAGTAAAGGTGGTCTTACCGGAACCCTGCAGACCCGACATCAGGATGACAGCAGGGTTGCCCTCAATGCTGAAAGAGGCTTCCTGACCTCCCATGAGTTCTGCCAGCTCGTCATGGACGATCTTGACCATCAACTGGCTCGGATTCACCGAGTTGATGACGTTCTGGCCCATGGCTTTCTCCTTGACGTCATCGACGAACTTCTTGGCGACAGGATAGCTCACGTCGGCGTCAACCAACGCCCTGCGCACTTCCTTCAGGGTTGATGCTACATTGATTTCTGTGATGCGGCCTTGTCCTTTGAGGACCTTGAATGACCGTTCGAGTTTCTCAGATAAATTTTCAAACATATTGTATGTGAGGTTTTTATGATAGCGTGATAACTCTTCCAAGGGTGGGGCGGAAGAGTTAAAATATGTTATTTCTTTTTCTTCTTGATCAAGCGGTTGGTGGCAGTGTCGGGGAAGATGACCTGCGGCTTGAATTCGCGGCCTTCCTCGGGAGTGACGATGGCATAGGCCATGATAATGACGATGTCGCCCACTTCGACCTTGCGTGCAGCCGCCCCGTTCAGGCAGATGGTGCCACTGCCGCGTTCTCCGGCGATGGTGTAGGTGTCCAGTCTTTCACCGTTGTTCACGTCAACGATATACACGCGCTCGCCCTCGATGATGCCGGCGGCATCCATGAGGTCCTGGTCAATGGTGATGCTACCGATGTAGTTGAGGTTGGCATCAGTCACCGTTACGCGGTGAATCTTGGATTTCATGACTTGGATATACATATCTTTTTTGTTTTTAGTTTCTAGTCCCTAGTCCCTAGTTTCTAGATTTTGTTGAAATTTAAAGTACAATAACTATCACCTAACACCTAAAGCCTAACACCTAAAGCCTAAAGCCTCTTATAAGTAATATTGTCGATCTCGCGCACGTCGCCGCAATAGACGGTGATGCAGCCCACGATGTAGTCGCTGTCGTCCCAATTGGTCACGGGCTGCAAGGTGATGCCGTCACAGATCGAGAAATACTCCGTTTCCATCTCGGGCCAAGCGTTGATAGTGGCCACTACCCAGTCGTGGGTCTGCTCCACGGTGTGATCCTTGGCGAACTCCAGACTGCGCTGCAGGGTGGCATAGATCTGCGGGGCAACCTTGCGCACCTCGGGGGTGAGGCGCACGTTGCGGCTGCTCTTGGCCAGGCCGTCTTCTTCACGGATGCAGGGACACTGCACGATATCGATGTCAAATTCCAGTTGCTTGATCATCGCGCGGATGACGGCAATCTGCTGGAAGTCCTTCTCGCCGAAGTAGGCGCGGTCGGGCATCACCCAGGAGAAGAGTTTGCTCACGATTTGGCACACGCCGTTGAAGTGTCCGGGACGCATGGCGCCTTCCATCACTTGCTGGACGGGACCGAGGTCAAACACGCGGGTGTCGGGTTCGGGATAGATTTCCTCGACGGTGGGCATGAATGCCACATCGACACCACAACCCTCAAGCATCGCGGCGTCGCGCTCGGCGGTGCGGGGATAGGTGCGCAGGTCTTCCTTGTTGTTGAACTGCGTGGGGTTCAGGAAACAGCTCACCACGAGGGCGTCATTCTCCTTGCGGGCACGATCGATCAGCGACTTGTGACCCTCGTGCAGGGCACCCATCGTGGGCACCAAACCTACTGACTTACCTGCCTGGCGAAAGGCCTGAACGGCCTCGCGCAACTCATTGACCTTGCTGATAATCTTCATTCTTCTTTAATTATAAGATGTGAATTCAAACTGCAAAATTACTACTCTTCACGCATTTAGGCAAAAAACGTGCCAACTTTTTATTTTCTCAGACAACTTTGACAACTATTATAGACAACAATGACAACAACAATACGTTTGAGCCTCATGGTCCACAAAGCAACAACAATAAGTACAATAAATACAAATTATTGTGCCACAATTAAATAAAGACAACTCAAACAACTTGAACAACTATTTGGGCTATCTCGCTTGTGTTGGCGTCAAAAAGCAATTGAGCCATTTTGTGTCCAATTATCATAATCCACTGGTTAACAGCCTGATGTATTGTCTTCGCTAAAAACATACATGTGCGGGGGGATTGTTAAAAGCAAAAATTGCCTATTCTCCCCACGCTACAAAGATACGTTCCAGCCACAACCTTAACAATGACAAAAAGCAGGTACAAAAATAACCCACTCAAGAGTTTTTTATATTTCACACGAATGCCCATCAATGTTCATGAATGCTCATAAATAAATATTTTTATGGTAATTCGTGGTCATTTTTGGCCATTCGTGTTTTTTACATTAAGAAGAAATTTTCCTAATTACTTGCCTTAATTATTGCCTTTTGAAAATGCAATCTTCTAGTTCTTTATACACTTTAGTATCTTGTGTAACATATTGTGATAATTGTTTCTTAAACGTTTCTGCGTTAACTGAAATTTTCATATTGCAGAAATTTTTAATTCTACCTGTTTCATCTTTTAAATGTTGATTATTAATGTCTGTTACATAGGCATCATAATCTGATTCTGAGAAGATTAAGCCATTTGACTGGCAATAGCGCATTAAAACCTCTTTATCATACAAATAATTCTCTAACTCCCAACGCTTAATCACCCTATGATTATCTGGATTATTTTTTAAATATAGAATACGATCATTTTCTTCATTCAAAGCACCGGAAGACATGTCTCTATCTTTACAAACCCAAATTTCCAAATCTGGAAAAACTTTTCCTAATATTGCAAGAGCAATATTGCTTCTTTGATCTAGTTCAGTGTTGCCACCACTCGAAACAAATAATGTGTCTGGATATGCTTCCCCAAATATAGTATTATATACCTGGGCATCCATTCCTTTTTCTTGTCCTAATGCTCCTGGTTTGTCTTTTCCTTCGCAATATACAATACGCTTAGGAGATACTAGTCCTGTCAAATCATCAAGAGCTGTAGAAAAAATACGGCTCCATTGATTTCGATTCTTTTGAATTGGCGTCAATACTTGTTCAGTAGTAGCCCATGGGACATCTGCACGAAATTCTATTATTTGGCATTCATCTTTTAATTCGTCTTGAAGTGCACGCAAAAAGCCAATGCTATGTGTGGCAACCCATAATTGACAATTATTGCCAATTAATTTATTTATCTCAATGAGTAGTTTTCTTTGAATAGCTGTGTTTATATGAAGCTCAGGCTCGTCGATTAAAAAAACTGTATCATTGTATTCATCTTGCCTTAAATATAAATCAAGAAGAATATCAACGACTTCTTTTTCACCAGAAGAAAGGACATTGAACTCAAATTCTTTTCCATCATAGTCTGACTTGCTAAAGAACAGAGACCCTTTATTTTCTTCAATACTTCCAATGCTTGTAATGTACAAGTCAAGACACTTGCTTAATGATCTATTCAATTCTCCAATAATATAATTCTTTGCTTCCGATGGCTTACAATCCTGCTCGTATAAATATTTATTAAACTTAATATATAAACGTCGATAATTACTCTCCATCTTATCATCAATATCAACAGAAAGGCTGGCTCCGTAATTATTTAAGCGTAGCTCGGGAACGGCCTTGCTCTCAGCGACTTTCAAATTGCTATTATATCTATACGGGCTCCTAAAAGAAAATATTGTATTCTCTTTTCCCTCTGTTCGTTTTCTTGAATATACATCCCTAAAAGTACCATTAATAAAGTCAATGCTGATTCTTTCATAATTATATGAAGGATTTTGCTCAATTGAATGGTAATGATAGTCCTTATGCTTTTTGTCTCCCAACTTTGAATAAGAATTGTTTAGAAAAAGTAATCCATCAAATACACTGCTCTTTCCACAACCATTGGGGCCAACTAATGCAACTATTCTTTTGGGATTTTCGCCTAAGTCTATTGTTAAAGACTTAAATCTTTTATAACCGTCTAATTTTATTTTTTTTATATACATTGTTTTATCTATATTCTAAAGTAAGGTATTTTCAAATTCTTTTATAGCTGCTTCTCTCATTGCCTGAGCTTTCTGTTTAAGCTCTTTTGCTTTGGATTTTTGTTGTTCAATATGAGTAGCAATCTCATTTTGAATGGCTAATGGCGGAATGACCACATCGTAATTCTTTATTTTTCCAGCATTCAAATTGGGTTGATTATTACCGCTCGCTAAGGAACGCAAATCATGATATCTACTTTGAAGATAGTACCATAGATAATCGGTTGTAACAATACTATTGTCAATATCATACAGCACAGCACATGCTTGATTAGTCGTGGCATCTATGCCCAACTTCGCCGTTCGACCTCTTGTGTCTCCTTGTCCATACATAGCGATAATAAGAGAGCCTTTAGGATAAAGTTTTGCTGAACTATTTGCAATAGCTTCCTTTGTGATATGTTCTTCGGTGTCGAGGATCACATCATTAATGACTTCGCCAGTTTTGATCCAAGGGATGGTACCACTGTAGTATTGTGATTTAGAGCGAGATGGAGTTCCTCCACTCCCCGAATGACACAAGTCTTTTATCTTAACAATAGGGTATTTAAATGAGTCCTGTTTCTGTCTATTCTGAATGATGTCTATTCCCCATTCTGCAATTGAACGATAATTAACAAAACGCAACAAGTAGTTTCCGCTATTGTTTTCTTTTACTTGAGCAGTTTTAACACCCAACATATTGGTTATGTAAGCTTCGATGCTTTCTTCTATTTTGTCTGCTTTCTGCCCTAAATTGCATGCCTCTTGAATTTTTGCATTGTATTCTGAAACAATCTTCTCTTGTTTTTTAATTGAGGGGAGAGGAATCTGCTGCTGCAAAAACATCTGAACATCAATACGTTGTCTGTTTGTTGTTCCACTACTGCATGATTGTGCAAATTCCACAAATGCTTTTGTTGTGGTAACAAGTAGCAAGAATGATGGATTTATCATTGTTTCATCAATGTGGAAAACAGGGAAATCATTTGTAACTATGGCTCCTTCCAACTCATCTGGAATGATACCAAAAGCCCCATTACGGGCATCTATTTTTGAGAATACAAATTGACCTTTCCGGACAACCGTTTGTTTTTTGGTCCCGATATCTAAGCCTCTTTTCTTCCCTCTTTCAACAACACCACCATTATTGGTCTTTAATGTTATTTGGGTATAAATGGTACTGTCATCTAATTCAATAACATCAGTATTTTTGGCTAGAAATGAGCCTATTGGACTTAATTTATAACTTTGATTATATGTGATACTTCGTGCAACTATACCAGCTACACTCCAATTAACTAACCTTTTGAAGTGTTCAAAGTGTAATATGTTTGACTTGCCCTCGGTCATAATCATATAGAATAAAAGATTTCAGGTTCACTAGCGACACCATTAGTTATAAATTGGCGATACAAATTGCCTTCACTGTCTGAATCATACTGCGAGACTTTTGTTATTATTTCCCACATGGCATGCACCTCCCGATAGGCTTTGAACTCTTCTGCTAACGGAATGAGCTCATTCTCAATCTCGGCGCCGGTTGTGCTGATACCCGCCTTTTTGACCTCGGCAATCGGTATCTCGTAGTCAAATTTCTCTTTGACAATAGCTTTTACCTCTATGTCAATCCTTTCATGCAATGCTTTAAGCTTCGCCTTGCAAGCCTTTTTCTCTTCCTTGGAAAGAGCTTCTTTTCCTCTTTTCTTCAATTGTTCTTCAAGGTCCTTGATGTCATCCTTGTATTTAGATTCTACATTCACTCGTGCCTGGTGCCTAATCTGATTATAGGTGTTCTCTTCATCTTGAGTGAACTTTTTAAAGAAGAGAAGACTTGGTTTGACGGTCGCGCCAGATGCAATGAACACATCTTGCGGGATGGAAACAATCAACAAGATTTTTGCCCGCCCCTCTACGAATTCACGTGCCTTTTGCAGATTCGTGTTGTTCAGTACGCCCTCAGGTAAGACGATGCCCATGCGGCCACCTGGCTTCAAAAGATTCAGGCAGCGCTCAATAAACAAGACTTCGGTCAATCCGCTATCTATCTTATAAAGCTTTAATAGCGATTTGTCCACATTGTCATTTACTTGCCGCAGAGCTCTTTCGTATTCATCGCCATATCTCTTTTTGTACTCAGCTATTTTAACTTCATCGGTAAATCTGTCGGCCTCGGTGATTTTCAAATCTTTTTCCACACGAGATCCAAAAGGAGGATTGGTGAGAATCACATCGAAACGGTTCTCAAAAATGCCGTTGACATTCAGCAATCCATCATGATGGTGAACACCACCATGCCCGTCGCCATGCATAATCATATTCATTTTGGCTGTGCGTGCCATTCGGGGATTAGCATCGGTTCCATAGATGCAGTCAAATGATAATTCTCGTAAGCGCCCCTTTGCATTATTGATGTTTAACTCCTCATTCATGTATGAGAACATCTGCGAAACTTTTCCATCTATTTCAAGTTTCTTTTCGGTGGGCATCTTGTCGTAATCATCACCATAGTATTGGGCTTTAATGGCATCCTTTTGGCTCTCGACATCTCTCTCAATCTTCTCACGCACATATTCGAAAGCTTTGATTAAGAAACCTCCACTGCCACAGCACGGGTCACAAACCAATTCGCCCTCTTGAGGATCAAGCACAGAAACCATAAAATCCACAATTGTTCTAGGTGTGAAGAATTGTCCCAACTCACCACGGAATGTCTTTCCCAAGAATTTCTCAAAGGCGATGCCCTTCACGTCATCGGAGGTCGTTGAGAGGTTGTAAACTTCCAGTTCTTTTACGATTTGCTCAAAACTGTTCTCTCGTATTCTGATAATCTCATTTTCTTCGAACAAATGGTCACCTGCAAACTCTTGTTTTGTTAAATCGAAAAGATGTTGATAAAAGGGCTTCTCATCCTTTATTTTCAATTCTTTGTTATAATCTTCTCTGCTTTTCTTAAGTGCTTGGAACCGTTCTGCTGAGAAAATTTGTGAATCAGAGTTGCTTCTTTCGTAACGTATCTTGATGAAAAGGATTTTGCTGATTTCATCAAAGGCTGCTTCGGGCGAAAGTTTGTCATTGTTGCGAATAATGTTGTGGCATTTGAACAACAGTCTTGAGAACTCATCGCGAGTGAAGGCTTTTGTCTGGTTCAACAATTTTTTCACCTTCTTTTCATCTGTTGCTACCTCAGCGGTAGGAATATCAACAATTTCCTCAAGTTTCTTGGGCAGCTCTCCTTTAACGACTTTAAAGACACGAGTTTCCTTTAGGTTGGTGGTCACAAAGAAATCTGCACCAGCCCATGCCGCATAGTTATAGCCTTGATAGTAATCTTCCTTGCGGATTGTAACATTTTCCGCTTTACATTCAACCACAATAAAGGCACTTTTACTATCTACTTTATCTTTAGTTGATCTCCAAATAACAATATCTGCTCGGGCTGCTCCTTGGCCCCGCTGAGAGTTGGTCACTTGCACCTCTTGGTCCATTTGATCTTTAGAATAGCCGTAACTATTGACAAGGCGACAAATGTATTGTTGGCGCACTTCTTCCTCTGGTTTCAGCACAAACCAATCATCTTTTAGTGGAGCGTATATTTTGTTGTTTTTAATCTGGACTTCCATATTCTAAGGAGGTTTATATTAGGTGATTAATGACGGTTGGGGAATTAAAAGCATGCGGCGGTTAGTTCTTTGCCGAGTTTGTGGATGTGGTCGAGGATTTTCTGTTCGCGTTCGACAGATGGTTTCTTGAAGCCGTTGATGTAGTTGCGTAGCAGGGTGGCGTTCATGCCGATTGAGCGGGCAAATTCGGCGACGTTGATTTCCTTGTGGGTCAAGAAAAAACGTTGCATCGGTGTGGGTTCAGCGTCATCATAGGTGAAACTCTCAAAACTGATGTCCTCGTCGAGGACTCGCCAGTGGATGCCGCCGAGGCCGAAGGTATATTCGGCTCGTTGCTCATCGCTGGCGGTTCTCAGTTTTGGATACCAAAGCAATGACTGGCGGTATTCATTCCCGCTTTCATCTGCGCCATAGATGTAGTCGGTATCAAACCAAATTTTTATAATTTTCATAGTGGCATGAAACTTATAATTGCAGAGGCAAAGATAGGAATTATTTTTAATACCATCTAGTTTTTTATTTGTTTTTTATTATTTTTGTGTGATTTCTTGGGAGGTGGGTATCGGTTATCCTCTCTTGAGGCAACGCTTCAAAGAGCGTTTAAATTCGCCAGTGAACTTGAGCGAATATTTCATGCTTTACATTGGTTGATGAGGTCTTCCACGCTATTTGCCTCATAGACACGTCCTTCTTCAATGTCTTCTATCGCCCGTTCCATTCCTGTCTTGGGCTTGCGTTTTAACGTGACAGACGACACTCCCTTGAGCATACTAATAGCCTGCTTGATTTGTTCAAGCATGGAAACATCCTCAATCGATACTGTCAGCTGTGTCATAATCCTTAAAGTGTTTATTCTAATGTCTTTGCAATGCAAAGATAGCAGATTTTATCAAGATAGTTAGAAAGTTTTTTTATTTTTGTGTGATTTTTTTGAGTGCCGTGCGTCAAAGGGTCAAAAGAAAGTTTTAAAACGCTAGAAAAATGAACGAACTGGAAAGCAAATTTGCACAAACCATCAAGCAGAACAAGAGCACCATCTATACCGTGTGCTACATGTTCTCGAAAGATGCCGACGAGGTGAACGACCTCTTCCAAGAGGCGATCATCAACCTGTGGCGGGGCTTTGAGGGTTTTGAGAACCGCAGCAACGTGAAGACGTGGATCTACCGCGTGGCGCTGAACACCTGTATATCCCAGGAGCGCAAGAAGCGCCGCTCGGTCGCCGAGCCGCTGTCGATGAACATCAACCTGTTTGAGGACCACGACGAGGATACCCGCCAGGTGGGCATGCTGCACAAGCGCATCAGCCGCTTACAGCCCTTTGACCGCGCCATCGTACTGCTGTGGCTGGAAAATATGCCCTACGATGAAATCGGCCAAGTGGTGGGCATCTCGACGACAGCCGTGGCAACCCGCCTGTACCGCATTAAAGAACAACTCAAAAAAATGAACGATTAAAAAACAGCTTTAAGATTATGGATTACGAACTTGACGAAATGCGCCAGCAAATGGCGATATTGAAAGATAAACTCGAGAACCAGACGATAGTGAACGACCGCTTCATCCGCCGCTCCATCAAGCGTGGCGTGAGCACAATCAACAAGCGCTATCTCGTTTTGGGGATTGTCGCCCTGGCTATGATTCCCTACGGCTATTGGGCCTTTGTGATGCTGAATGGACTCTCGGTTGCCCTGTGGCTCACAATGTGCGCGCTGATGCTTATTGTGGTGGGGTTCATGTATTTTAACAGCCGCGACCTGCGCAACAACGACTTGATGGGCGGCAACCTGCTGGATGTCAAGCGCAAGGTGACCCTCGCCAAGAAACGCGATGCCAATTGGCTCTGGTTTGGCATACCTGCTGGAGTGTTGTGGTTCGGGTGGTTCATGTATGAGGAGTCACAGAAGGTGGGATTCTCCCAGGGCATACTCTTCTTCTTCATCATTTGTATGTTAGCCGGATTGCTCGGAGGTCTGATGGTACACTTCAAGACGCAACGTCATTACCGCGACACTATTGAACAGATTGAGGACTTGGAAGACACCAAGTGACCTTGTCGCTGATAAGAATTGCCGCCCGAGGAACAAGCTCGTTCTTCGGGCGGCGATTCGTTTGCGTCACAATCGGTGTTACTCGGGCCAGGTGTTGTTCAGGACGTAGTTGATCAGCGTGATGGCATCACTGATGTTGACCTCTTCGTCAAGATTGCAGTTGGCATTCTCCATATTGATGCCTTCACTGTCGTTGTTGAGCAGGCAGGTGATGAGGAGGATGGCATCACTGATGTTCACTTCGCCGTCATCGTTGACGTCGCCGCGCAGGTAGCCGCCCTGCTTGGTCAGGCTCCACACGGTGATGTGTCCGCCAGGGAAGTACTGGTAGATGGTGACATGACGCGAGTCAACGACCTCGGCATTAAGCCAGTCGGCTTGATATTCATTGGCCTTGACCGAGACGCTCTCGGGCACAGACACGAGCGGCGTGCCGGCGTTGGCCTGGGCCACAGCGAAGCCGTCGAAGTAGTTGTTGAGGGTGGGGTAGAGGATGTACTCCACACCGTTCCACACGAAGGGGAAGGCTCCGTTGGTGGCCCCCTTGTTGGGCAGCGAGAATGCTGTGCCGGTGAAGTTGTCGCCGTCGGGTAGCATCTTGACGGGAGTACTGTTGCGGGTCACGTAGAGTATCGCCTCGTCACCGTTGACATCGGTGTAAGCGTTGAGCACCGTGCCGCTGTTGGGGTTCACACCGTCGCAGTTGGCCAGGTAGGACTCGTCGGTGGCAATCTCGCCGCCGGTGAACTTGATGCGGCTGATGTTGGTGCCGCTATTGGCACCCACCAGGTAGAGTTCGCCGTCTTCCAGCAGATTGCCTCGGGCGAAGCCCATATTATCGCTGCGTCCGAAGTTGGTGAGATCGGCTGGCAGCACGTGGGTTGTCACCTCTCCGGTAGTGGGGTTGATGATTTTGAGGCGTGGGCTGCTGGTGTTCCATGGGTCAGGGAATTGGGCGTCGCTGACGACGAGGTTTCCGGCCTCATCTCGGGTGAATCCCACATTGTGGCCGCCCTCATAGGTGGTGCCCGTCAAGCCGTTCCTGTCCAGAACCAGGATAGTGCTGCTGCCCTTGTCATTGATGTAGAACTTGCCGTCCATACCGAAACCTTGGCGAACATCGGGGGTGTTCATGAAACTGAGGTTGTTGATTTCCCACACCTTCTCGATGCAGTAGGTCACAGGGGTGGGCTGGAACGGGTCATCGTTGATGCCCAGATAAGCGGGCTCGCTCTCGTTGCCGTAACCGTCGATGACACACACGGCATACCAGTAGCCGTCTTGATAGGCGCTGGGCAAAGTGAAGGACGGGCTGTAGGTGACCCCCAGCAGATAGTCGCCGCGGATGCCGTCATAGGTGCTGCTCGCACTTTGCTCAACGGTGACCTCGGCAGGGATGGCATAGACCGAATACTTGACCAAAGTGCCCTCTTGGGGTGCCCAAGTGAGATTGGCCCCGTTCTGGGCAAGGTCAGCGGGAGCGCTGTAGTTTGGTCTTTCCTTCCAGGTCACGGCAGGAATCATGGCCGGGAGTTGGAAGGCATTGGCGAGCAGGTAGTTGCCCAGGCCGCCCACACCGCCATTGTTGCCGTTGATGTTCTTGGCGCTATAGAGCACAACACCGGGGCAATTATCCTCGGTGTACTGGCGCGAGTAGTTGATTTGTTTGACCACTTCGGCCCAGTCGCTGGTCGTGTTGCTCGACGAGGCCAGGAACGAGATGCTGTGGCTGGCATAATGGTGACGGCCAAAGTGCTTGGCAATGTAACTCCACCAGTCGGTGATGGGGCCGAAGGGGTTGGAGGAGTGATTCGTCTTCCAGTAAATCTGCGGCGAGATGTAGTCGATGGTGCCCTGCTCGAGCCAGGCCAACGGGTCGCTGAAGATGCCGTTGTACTGCCAGTCGCTGCCCTTGGGGCATGGCGTCACGCCGTGTTGGCTGGCCGACGTGGAGGCTGTGCCGGCGACACCGGCCGGGGAGATGCCGAAGCGCACCTCGGGCTTCACCTCCTGTATCATGTTATAGACATCGGCGACCATCATGTTGACGTTGTTGCGGCGCCAGTCGGCAAAGGTCATGTCCACGTTGGAGTCGTTCCAAAGGTTATAGTCGCCGGCACTGCTGTTGGTCGGGATGCCATTGGGATAGAAATAGTCATCAAACACGATGCCGTCCACGTCATAGTTGGTGATGATTTCCTGGATGACGTTGACGATGCGTTGGCGTGTGGCGGGCAGACCGGGATTGAGGATGGTGGTCGTTGTGGAGCCGCTGGTGTAGGAGAGCAGCATCCCTGAATTTTTCAGCTGCTGGTCTTGGGCGGTATTCCAGTTGGAGCCCGTGCTGAAGCGGTAGGGATTCACCCAGGCGTGACACTCGATGCCGCGGGCATGGCACTGCTCGACGGCATAGGCCAACGGGTCGTAGCCAGGATTTCTGCCGCGGGTGCCGGTCAGGTAGCTGGACCAGGGCTCATAACTCGACTGGTACATCGCGTCACACATCGAGCGCACCTGGAAGAAGATAGCATTGAAATTCTGGGCCTTGAGGTTGTCCAGGTAGCTGTCAAGTTCTGCCTTTTGGGCAGCAGCGTTATTCTGTGTCGAGGGCCAGTCAATGGCCCAGACGGTGGCAATCCACGCGGCGCGCATCTCGCGTTTGCGGGCCTCGTCGGCGTTGACAGTAACGCCAGCTGCCATACCGAAGGCGATAAGCAGCAAGAGGACTCGATTGATTGTTTTCATAATGATGATGAATTTAAAATGGTTGGAAGATATTTTTCGCTTATTAGCCACAAAGTTAGCGTTTTTCCCAAAATTTTTTCACCTTTGTGCAACTTTTTTGTTGACATTGCTTGAAAAACACATTCAAGCCAAACCACTTGCGGCACTTTTTCGCAAGGTTGCCTCGAAGAGGCTTAACGGGTCGAAAGTTCGAAGAGGCTCGTAAGCGTCGGCACTTTTCCGCAGGGTCGCCTCGAAGAGGCCTAACGGGTCGAAAGTTCGATGAGGCCCGTAAGCGTCGGCACTTTTCCGCAGGGTCGCCTCGAAGAGGCCTAACGGGTCGAAAGTTAGATGAGGTCCGCAAGCATCGGCATTTTTCCGCAGGTTCGCCTCGAAGAGGCCTAACGGGTCGAAGACCCGGTTTCAATGAGAAACACCATGCAAGACCCTCGAAGAGGGTCGCAGCTTGGTGCTGAAGATAGCAAAGAAAGTGCGTCGAAGACGAACTTCTTCCCTCTCACAGATTGCGACATCAAGAGTTTTCCTTACCTTTGCATCTCAATCCATTTACTCAGATTTGTTATGAGCGCAGTCAGTTCGATGTATCATGTTGTCATCAACACTTATCGTCGCCAGATGACCATTCCCGATGAGACGAGCGAGCATCTGTATCGTTACATTTGGTCAATTGTCAAGAGCCGTGGTTGCCGCCTTTATCGCATCAATGGCATTGCTAACCATGTTCACATGCTCATTGAGTTGGCCCCGACAGTCGCATTGAGCGACTTAGTGCGTGATATCAAACAGGGTAGCAGCAAATGGGCTAAACAACAAGTCTATTTCCCGCAATTCAGTGGATGGGGCAAGGAGTATGGTGCTTTTTCATGCAGCAGCCGAGATAAGGACAGGATTGCCGGTTACATCATTAATCAGCGGGAACACCACAAGGCGAGTTCGTTTGAGGAGGAGTACAGACAGATGATTGAGCTATCGGGAATAGAATGGAACGATAATCGCCTGACCTGAAGTTCCTCTTCGAGGCACCTGCTGACCCATATGACTGTCACCAAGCTGCGTGGGTCTGCGACCCACTTGCATGGTGTTTCTCAACAAAGCTGGGTCTTCGACCCATCTCCCTCTTCGAGGTCACCTGATGGCAAGCCATGCCAATTCTGACTTTTTTGAGGTGATTCCCAAAATTTTTTTCACCTTTGTGCAACTTTTTTGAGAAGATGCTGCGTCTAATGCATGAAAACGGCTTATAGCCACCAACAATTAACAACAATTTAAAAAAGATAAAACAATGAGAAAGACGATTTTAACATTAGCAATGACGCTCACGATGGCCTTTGCCGCAATAGCGGAACCAGCCATCACGGCGACGCCCGCCAGCAAGCCTGGTGTGGAACTGAAGGGCGACTCGGTGACCGTGACGAGCGGTGACAAGTCGATCACCATCCCCAAAATGGACCTGGAAAAGGTGAATGAAAAGATTAACAAGGCACTTGACGACACCCTCACTTCAGGTAATGGTACAACGGTGGAAATCGGTGACCACAGGGGCGAACTCTCACCCGAGGACATCAAGGTGATTAGTGGCCAGTGGGCTGTGACCTCCCAGGTAATCGCCTGCGTTTCGATTCTGGGCTTGCTGATCATCGTGCTGCTGGTACTATTCTTCCGGTTCCTGAACCGTCGCAACAAGTATCGTGTCATCGAGAAGGCCATCGAGAACAACTATCCGCTTAACGAGCTGTCGCTCAACGACGTCAAGCGCAGCGCCATCTATATTCAGCAGCCTGTGGTGGCAGCGCCTCCTGTGGTCAATGCTGCCGCACCCCAGCAGCCGGGTGGGGTACCCGTGGGCACTCCCATCCAGGGAACTATTGCCGCCAATCCCATCGTGATGACCGATATGGTCAACTGGCGCGCCCTGATGCCTGCCGTCAAGTGGATAGGGTGGGGAGCACTATTAGTTCTCTTCAGCGTAGCCATCGGCGACTTTGAAAATCCGTTCTGGCCCGTCGGTTTGGCCCTGATGTTCGTGGGTGTGTGCAAGGGCTTTATCCTCTACAAGGAGCAGAAGGCATTGCAGGAGGCTTGGAAACGCGGCCAGCAGATGCAGCCCAGTGAGCCCATGCGTGAAGGTACACCCGTGCCGCCCCCCTTCGACGAGGACTATAAAGAGGACGATAACAATACCTATCAGCCTTACTAATCATCTGTCCTGATGTTATCCAAGCTTGATGAAATAAGACTGCTGTCACAATGCGCCTTGGCCGACAACCGGGACGCATTTGGCAGGCTCGTCGAGGCCTATCAGCCGCGCGTGCGCCGGTTCCTGCTGAACCTGACCATGGGCGACGATATGCTCACCGACGACCTGGCGCAGGAGACTTTCATCAAGGCTTATGTGGGCATACGCAGTTTCAAGGGGCTTTCGTCTTTCGGCACCTGGCTGTACCGCATTGCCTACAACGAATTCTACAACCACACTCGCCGTCACCACGAGGATCACGTTGACGATATGGCTCGCATTGGCGATGTCAGTACCGCCGCCACCGATGCCATCGACGCCTCGATGACAGTTCAGGAGGCGCTGACACGTCTCAACGACAACGAGCGCGTTGCCATTACCCTGTTCTATATCGAGGACCAACCCCTCAAGCAGGTTTCCAAAATCATGCAGCTGCCCGAGGGCTCGGTCAAGTCCCTCATCCACCGTGCCAAGGGCAAAATGAGACAATTTATCGACAATTAAACCGTTATCAAAGATATGAATACCAACGAAGAAGACAAGAAATTGGCGCAGATGCTCAAGCAGGGCGCACATGACCCGGGCGAGAACCCCTGGTTCACCCGTCGTGTGCTCAACAAGCTGCCCGAAAAGCAACCGCGCGGCTCATGGGCCACGACGGTCGTTTATGCTATCGCTCTGGTGGTGTGTGTCGTGTGCTGGCTCGTGATGTGGCGAGGCCAGGATTGGGGCGCTATCACCGTGCGTGATCTGCTGTACAATGCCACGATGGGTATTGTGACGCTCACTGTCCTCTGGCAGACCATCGCCTCGGCACTCCATGCCGCCGACGTCTAACCAGCCCAAGCAATAAAGCAACTCCCCAATATTGGAGAATACCAGAAACGGGAGAAACGGAGTCTATAAATCATCCGTTTCTCCCGTTATGTCCGTTACATCCGTTATGTCTGTTCTCTCCGTTCCAGGCTATTTCAGCCCCCAGAGTTGCTTGGCTTGTTGCTGCAGCTGGGGGTCCTTGATTCTCTTGAGTTGGATTGATAGCCACTCGAGGTCCACCTCTTTGTAATGAATCACCATGCCCTTTGTCAACTGGCTGTCAGGGTGTTCACAGCACCACCGCATGAATCTCTCGGTGTCACGATAGAAGAACCCATCCACCAGCATACCGAAGTCGCCAAGCAGTTGCTTGGGCTCGGTGATGGTGCCTTTGGCTCCCTCAAGGAAAGTGTTCAAGCGGTCATACACGGTCGTGTCGCTCAATGGAGTCCATGAGAACACTTCCAGTTGTCGCTTGCTGCGCCAGTAATTGTTGAGGACGGTGGTGTCGGCACTGTAGACGGTGCCAATCTTGCCGATGGTGAAGTTGCCGTTCTTGCCGATGGTGACCGGTAACTCATGATGGATGAACCACAGTGTGGAATCGGTCTCCACGCCGTCGCGTTCCTCGTTGTAGGATATCCAACGGCTCAGTTGCATCGGCTTGCCGAACTTGTCGGGCAAGACCAGACGCATCGAGTCGATGCCCCTCAGGCGGGTGTGCTCGTCGGGGTCGTCCCAGTAGAGTTTGTTCAGGCCGCCACATTCGCCCAGGCGCATGAAGTCGATCATGCCATCCTTGCCGTATGAGGCCATCCAGCAAATGCGCAAATCGTCAGTGGCTTGACCAAACAACAGCGAGATACCCTTCTCCGGGTAGTCTATAATGCCCCATACGCGCACAACAACTGAGTTGGTGTCCACGCCGATCATTTTGTCAAGACCGATGGCTTGGCAGGTAGCGAGATCAAGGATGCGATGCGACAGTTTCTCTCCATCGTTGTCAAAGTTGAACTCATTGCCGCTCAGCACCAGTGAGTCCTCGTTAATGCCGGCGTTGGCAAGGAAATCGTGGCCGTTCTTGATACTGTCGCCCGGCTGCCACTTACCGGTGCACGATACAATGGCCAGCGCCAATAGGATGATTACCAGATGTCTCATAACTCCTAATTTCTAATTCTTAATTGTCTAATTTGCGATAGCGCACCCGGGTGGGTTCTTCCTTGCCCAGGCGCTTGAGTTTGTTCTCCTCATATTCGCTGTAGCTGCCCTCGAAAAAGAACACGTTTGAGTTGCCCTCAAAGGCGAGGATGTGGGTGCAGATGCGGTCCAGGAACCAGCGGTCGTGGCTGATGACCACGGCACAGCCAGCGAAGTCCTCAAGACCTTCCTCCAGGGCGCGAAGGGTGTTCACGTCGATATCGTTGGTCGGCTCATCGAGCAACAGGACGTTGCCCTCTTCCTTCAATGCCAGCGCCAGTTGCAGGCGGTTTCGTTCACCGCCCGAGAGCACGCCGCACTTCTTCTGCTGGTCCACGCCGCTGAAGTTGAAGCGCGACAGATAGGCGCGGGCATTCACGTCACGGCCGCCCATGCGTAGCAGTTCCACGCCGCCCGAGATGACCTCATAGACGGTCTTGTCGGGGTCGATGCTCGTGTGCTGTTGGTCCACATAGACCGCTTTAACGGTTTCGCCGACCTCAAAGATGCCGCTGTCGGGCTTCTCAAGCCCCATAATCAGACGGAACAGCGTCGTCTTGCCGGCGCCGTTGGGGCCGATGACACCCACGATGCCGTTAGGCGGCAACATGAAGTTCAGGTCGTCAAACAGCAGTTTGTCGCCGAATGCCTTGGCCACATGTTGCGCTTCGATGACCTTGTTGCCCAAACGGGGACCGTTGGGGATGAAGATTTCGAGTTTCTCCTCTTTCTCCTTGACGGTCTCGTTCAACAGTTTGTCATAGCTGTTCAAGCGCGCCTTGCCCTTGGCTTGACGGGCCTTGGGAGCCATGCGTACCCATTCCAGCTCGCGCTGCAGGGTCTTCTGGCGCTTGCTTTCGGTCTTTTCTTCTTGGGCCAGGCGCTGGGTCTTTTGCTCCAGCCAGCTGCTGTAGTTGCCCTTCCAGGGGATACCCTCGCCGCGGTCCAGCTCCAGAATCCAACCTGCCACGTTGTCAAGGAAGTAACGGTCGTGAGTCACGGCAATCACCGTGCCCTCATACTGTTGCAGGTGCTGCTCCAGCCAGTCTATGGACTCGGCGTCGAGGTGGTTGGTGGGCTCGTCGAGCAACAGGACGTCGGGTTTCTGCAGCAGCAGGCGGCACAAGGCCACACGGCGGCGCTCGCCACCGCTCAGGTGCTCGGTCAGCTGGTCGCCCTCGGGACAGCGCAGGGCATCCATCGCCCTTTCAAGGCGGTTGTCCAGGTTCCACGCGTCGGTGGCATCGATGATGTCCTGCAACTCGGCTTGACGGGCAAACAGCTTGTCCATCTTCTCGGGGTCCTCATAGTACTCGGGCAAACCGAACTTGAGGTTGATTTCCTCAAACTCCTTCAACGTGTCCACCACGTGCTGCACGCCCTCCTGCACCACTTCCTTGACCGTCTTGGTCGGGTCAAGTTGTGGGTCCTGAGGCAGGTAGCCCACGGTATAACCAGGCGCGAACACCACCTGGCCCTGGTATTGTGTCTCCAGGCCAGCGATGATTTTCATCAGCGTCGATTTACCGGCACCGTTCAAGCCGATGATGCCGATTTTGGCGCCGTAGTAGAACGAGAGGTAGATATTCTTGAGGATCTGTTTCTGATTCTGCTGGATGGTTTTGCTCACACCCACCATCGAAAAGATGATTTTCTTGTCGTCAACTGTTGCCATATTTATCGTCTTTTTGTTACTGCTCGCAAAGATACTGTCTTTTTTTCACTTGTGCAAGTCCATAGATGTGTCGTGTCTTGATAGCCAGTTGAGGTATTGCGAGCCATAGGCTCGTAAAAGTTCATCCTAACTCCTCATTCCTCATTTCTCATTTCTCATTCCTCATTTTTCCTAACGATGTCGTGTCAATGGCTTATCGTCCCAGCTGTTGACGATAGAGGTGAGCCACTGGCGGGCAGACTTGTCGTCAAGACGGCCGATTTCCTCAAGCAGTGCGGGACGGTCATCGGGCATCAGCTTGAAGCAGGGTAGCAGCCGGTTGTCTTGGCCTCGATGAATCGCCATCCAACGCAGGAAACGCTGGGGATTCATCTGGTAGAGTTGCGCCACGTCCCAGGGGAAGGGGTTGTACTCGTAGTCGGGGTCGTAGGTGGAGTTAACCAGCTCCGAGTATTCATTCCAGGTGTCCATGATACCAGCATCGTGCATGGAGCAAATCAGCATGTCCCACGACTTGAAATCGAGTGCAGCATAGTGGTCCACTTTGCCTTTTTCCATGACCACCTGTTGGCCCTGCAGCACGAAGTGGCCCTTGGCATTGATGATGTATTCCTGGTCCCACTGCTGTTGCCAGATGGGAGCACCCTTGAGGTCGCCCTCAAAGTCCATCACGCAGCGTCCCATCATGCGGTGCAGCGTCACGCGGTCGCCATTGAATGTGAGGTGGCTGTCGAGCGTGAAGACGGTGTCGTTGTTGATGTCATTCAGGTAGATGCGCCACAGCAAGTGCTGTTCGCGTGTGTTGATGGCATCAAGGAGGTGCCCTTGACGGTCATAGGTCATCAGGTCCACGCAATAGCCGATGCCGTTGCCGTTATAGAATGCCGCAAGAGTCACACCGCTACCCATGTCGCGCACACCCATCAGCTTCCAATTGCTCATCTCGTCGGTAAAGCGCTTGCCAGCAGGTACGACCAGCGCCTCATATTGTTTGCGCTCAAGTTGTTGACCATCAACATCGTTATGTTGCTGACTCGGGTCGCCGCAGTAGATATCGGGCAGGGTGAGGGTGTCACCCAGCATCAGCTTGTCGTTAACGGTGATGCCTAAACTGTCCAGAAAGGCAAACTGCCTGTTCGTGCTTTTGTTTTCACTGTTACAGGCCGTCATGACAATCAAGATGGCGATGATACAGATGTTTATCGTCTTCATGTCGTTATTCTTCCATTATCTCCGCAAAGTTAGCAATAAAAAATGAGTTTTGGCCAATTTGGGCTGCGCTTGATTTGGATGAGGGGGAAAAACGGTTGTTCCATCATAGTGGTCGGGCCAAGATAGGCTGCGGTTCGGAAATGCTCAAATAAATTTGGCATTTCGCTCACCTTGCACTACGTTGCCTTGCGGCCAAGATAGGCAGCGGCTCGGAAATGCTTAAATAAATTTGGCATTTCGCTCACCTTGCACTATCTTTGCACCACAATGAAAGGTAACAACAAGATAGATATCCAGCATCCCGAGGCTTGGGATTTGCTTGTAGCCATCAACGGCAAGCGCCTCGATTACATCCTGTACACACCCACGGTTGCCAACTCGCTCATCGTGGGCGAGGTGACCTGTGCCGACGACAAGTTGCAATCGCTGGAAGATACTGTCTATGAGACTCCCGTGCTGTTGGGCGACTACCATCGCGTGAGGGTACTGGTCCATTCCTCTCATTTCGTGTTGTTGCCGGCCGAGACGGGTGACGACGATTGTGAGTCGCTGGTGCGTCAAGCCTTTCCTAACGACGACGGAGATGCCGTAGTGAGCACCCTGAAGGGCAACGGTGTGAAAATCGCATATCTGTTGCCGCGTGGAATGCGCGCTTTCCTGGGACGCACGTTCAACTACCCCGAGACCTGTCATCACCTGCTGCCGTTGTGTGAACACTACATCGGGCAGTGTGGGAGCGGACTCAACAAGATGTTCATGAACTTGAGTGCCGACAGCTTGGATATTGTCGTTTATAATGACCAAATGTTGCAGTTTGCCAATACCTATCCTTACACTGGTGCCCAGGATGCCGTCTACTATGCGATGAACGCGTGGCGCGCTTGTGGCTTGGACCAGTTGACCGACGAACTGCTGCTCACGGGTGACAACGAGCTGCGAGCCGCGCTGACCCCCGAATTAAGGAAATATGTTAAATCGGTGATGCCTGCCGCATTTCCCGCTGCTGCGATGCAGCTGGGGCGCAATGCGATGCAGGCGCCATTTGAATTAATATTGCTTGCCCTATGCGAATAATCAGTGGAAAATACGGGCGCCGTCGCTTTGACGTGCCCACCAATATCACCGCGCGCCCCACGACCGACATGGCGCGCGAGAACTTGTTCAACGTGTTGGGCAATATTATCGACCTGGAAGACAAGACGGTGCTCGACCTGTTTGCCGGCACGGGGGCGATGAGCTTTGAGTTCCTTTCTCGAGGCGCTGCCCATGTCACGGCAGTCGAGAAGGCACGCACCCAGGCCGAGTTCATCAAGCGGGTGCAACAGCAACTGGGAGACCCCAACTTGACGCTTGTCCGTGGCGACGTGTTCAAGTTCGTGGCTTCGTGCCGCCAGTCCTTTGACGTGATTTTTGCCGACCCACCTTACGACCTGCCCCGTTTTGCCGACATTCCCAAGTTGGTGCTCGACTCGCCGCTTGTTCACGACGGCACCCTGTTCATCATGGAACATCCGCGGGAGCATGACTTCAGCGCTATGCCCCATTTCTCGCAGCAACGCGTGTACGGCAAGGTCAACTTCACGTTGTTTAATATCAACAAAACCGGTGACGATGATGAGTAGACTGCAGTTTTTGCGTGCGTCCATCGCTGTGATATTAGCAGTTCTGACACTGCCCTTGTCGGCCCAACTTACCATTCCGGCCGATACGACTTCGCGCCTTGCTTTGCAAGATGTCGTCACTGCCGATCAGATGAGCCAGCAACAAGTGACGAATCCGTTGGAAGCCATTAACGGCCGTGTTGCCGGTGTGACTATCCAGAAGAGCAATAACGGCGCTGCAGCTATGAATGCGGTGCGAGTGCGTGGCACAACCTCGGTGACTGGCGGTAACGACCCTTTGATTATCATCGACGGTGTGTTTGGTGACCTGAGTACCTTGTCATCGATTTATCCGTCTGACATTGAGAGTTTCACCATCTTGAAGGACGCCAGCGAGACCGCACAATATGGTTCCCGTGGTGCGTCGGGCGTCATCGAGGTGACCACCAAGAAAGGGTCGGCTCACCGCACCACAGTAACCTATAACGGCAGTATCGGATTATCTCATGTGACCAGAAACCTGAAGATGCTCGATGCCAACGGTTACACCAGCGCTGTGAGAGCCCTGGGACTTGCTCCAATCGACAAGGGCTACAACACCAATTGGCAGGAAGCCATAGAACAGACCGCTTTCATGCAGGATCATCACATTGCCTTCATGGGTGGCGGTGACCGTTCGGGTTACCGCGTTTCATTGGGCTACATGAACCACACGGGCGTTATTCTGCATGACAAGTTGAGCAATTTTACCAGCAATCTGAATATGCACCAACGGATGTTCGGCGACCTGCTGACCATCGAAGTGGGCATGTTCGGAAACGTGCAGAAGAATCAAACTGCAGTCTATGACGTGCAGAAGACCTTCTATTCGGCCCAAGCGTTCAATCCCACCTTCGGCACCTCACGCAACGCCAATGGTGGCTGGGACGGTTTTACTGATGCCAACCAGATCAATCATCCGCTTGCTCTGATGGACAGCCGGACCCATGACAAAACCACCCACTTGAGTACTCATGCCAAACTCACGTTCCGCCTTACCAAGGAGTGGACGGTGGCATTGTTCGGCGCCTACAGCCATAACGAGGTGGAAATCGCCCAATTTCTGCCCACAAGCATTTGGAGCGGAGGCAAGGGCTATCGCAGCAGTGCCAAGACCGAGTCGTGGTTGGGAACAGCGACTGCCACATGGGATAAGACCATGGACAAGCATCATCTCAACGTGATGGGACTGGCCGAGGTTGAGCGAGACACCCACACGGGCTTTTATACGACCACAACAGGTTATTCGACCAATGCTGTCGGCATTGATGCCATCCAGTCGGGTTCGGTGACCTTGTGGGATGGCACCGGCAGCTATCGCAACGCGCCGTCACTCGCCTCGTTCATGGCAAGGGCTTCATATGACTTTGATAATCGCTACTCGCTCGTCTTGACTGCACGCGCCGATGGCACGAGTAAATTCGGTAAAAATAATAAGTGGGGCTTTTTCCCCTCGGTTTCAGCTTCATGGAACTTGGGTAATGAGGCTTTCCTGAGCGGTTGTCAGTGGCTGGAAGACTTGAGGTGGAGTATCGGATACGGTTTGGCAGGTAACCTGGGTGGCGCCGACAGTTACATGACTCAGCATTTGCTGTCTCCTGCAGGCATTGTTCCGGTGGGAGAGAATCTTGTCGTCACCTTTGATGAGTTGCGCAACGCCAATCCTGATCTCAAGTGGGAGGTGAAACACAGTTTCAACACGGGTGTGACCGCAGCCTTTCTGGCCAACCACATCATCGCTTCACTCGACTTCTATACGTCCAAGACCACCGACATGCTCTACCTCTACAACGTGGGCGTGCCGCCATTTGTTTATAACAAACTGCTCGACAATTTGGGCTCAATGCGTAATAGTGGTGTCGAACTGGCTTTGGGCGTCACACCGTTCAACACGCGCGACATGGAATTGAACATCAATGCCAATATCGCCTATCAGTACAATAAGTTGCTGTCATTGAGCGGTTACTATAATGACTACTGGCTGGAGGCTCCAGGAGAGGTGGACATGGTCAACCTCAACGGTGCTGGATTTCATGGTGGAAATAACCACATTGTCTATCAAATTGTGGGACAGCCGTTAGGTGTCTTCTATCTGCCGCATTGCACGGGCCTCAAGAGCGATGGCGTGGGTGGACAGGTATATGATATCGCCGACCTTGACGGCTCGGGCGACATCGACATCGCCAACGGCAAGGACAGGCGCATCTGTGGGCAGGCGATGCCCAAGGTGCTGTTGGGCAGCAACATCAACTTCCGTTACAGGCAGTGGGACGTGGCGCTGCAGGTCAATGGAGCCTTTGGCCACAAGATCTACAACGGCACGGCACTCACCTATATGAACATAAACAGTCTGCCGGGCTACAACGTTCTGGCCGATGCGCCCCAGCGCAATATCAAGGACCAGACTGCAACCGACTATTGGCTGGAACGAGGCGACTATGTTCATTTCGACTACTTGACGTTAGGCTGGAATGTGCCGCTGAGTCAAAGAGCGCAACGCGTTATCAGAAGTATGCGTTTGGCATTCACTATCAACGATTTGGGGACTATTACCGCCTACAGCGGAGCCACCCCCATGATCAACAGTTCATCGGCTGGCGGTACGCTGGGCGTCGACGACAAGAACGTCTATCCTGTCACCCGTTCCTATTATCTTGGTGTTACCGTCACGTTCTAAAAAGAAACAGTTATGAAGCGAATTATCATCGATATCCTGCTGATAACCACCATAGTGGCCCTTGGCTCGTGTAACAAGTTTCTTGAAGATGAGCCCACAGATCGCATTCCAGACGATGAAGCCTACAATACAGTCAATGACCTGTGGCTCAATGCTGTGGGAAGCATCTACAACAACATCGGAGGCAGCGAACCCTCTCAAGGTTTGCAGGGAACAGCACGCGGTGTGTGGGACCTGAACACTTTCTCGACCGATGAGGCCATTATCCCCACACGAGGCGCTGACTGGTATGACGGCGGCATCTGGCAGAACCTGTTCCTGCACCGCTTTGGCAACGTCGATTTCACGGGTGACACATGGAATTATCTGTTCAAGCAGGTGTATGCCTGCAACAGGGCTTTGGAACGCATTGATGCCTTCGAGGTGAAGAATCCCGATGTGGATATAGTCAGCATGCGCGCCGAGGTAAGGGCCCTCAGGGCGATGTTCCTGTTTTATGCCATGGACCTGTATGGACGAGTGCCATTATTCATGAACACCCAACCAACCGCTCAGGAATTGAAACTCCAGGAACGCTCAACGGCATTCCGGCACATTGTGGACGAGTTGCAGGCTGCTGAGCGTGTCTTGCCCATGGAACGCAGCCCGAGACTTGGCGAATTCTATGGGCGCATGACGCGCCCTGTGGCGTGGTTCCTGTTGGCGAAGCTGCTGTTGAATGCCGAAGTGTATGCCGATGACAATTGGACCGACAGCACTACCCCCGACGGCACAACCATCATGTGGACTGTTGACGGCGCCACGATGAACACATGGCAGGCTGTCATCGCCTATTGTGAGAAAATCAGCGATTTCGGCTTCACTTTAGCACCGGTCTTTTCCGACAATTTTACCATCAACAACGAGGATTCGCCCGAACTGATTTTCACGATTCCCATGGATATCTTCAACTATTCCAACCGTTTCACCCAGCAATTCCGCTCCCTGCATTACAACCATGCATCAGCTTTGGGCTTGAACGGTGAGAATGGACCCTGCGCGACGATTGAGGCGATGAAAGCGTTTGGTTATGGAACCGGCAATCCCGACAATCGTTTGCCGTGGACTTACTATTACGATAAGGTTTACCACGACAAGACCGATGCCGAGGTAAAGCTTGACGACGGGACGCCACTCAGTTATTTCCCGTTGGAGGTAAGGCTTGACCTGTCACACACCGCTTATGAAAAGACGGCGGGCGCCAGGATGCGCAAGTATGAGATGGATTTGGCGGCCATGAGCGATGGCCAGTTGCGACGCAACGATATCGTGCTCTTCCGCTATGCCGACGTGCTGTTGATGCAATGCGAGGCACTCTTGCGTGATGGCAGGGCCGGAACCGAAGCCGACGCGCTGCTCAACGCGGTGCGTTCGCGCGCGGGAATGGAAAACCGCGTGGCCACGCTTGCCAATGTGCTGGAGGAGCGTATGCTCGAACTTGCATGGGAGGGGTGGCGCCGCAACGACCTGATACGTTTCGGACAGTTCACTCGCAGCTATACCGACCGTCCACAACTGAGTGCTGACGTGAATGGCTATACCCTCGTGTTCCCCATTCCAGGTGAAACATTGACTGCCAGCGGCAGTGCTCAAAATCCAGGATATTGATGAAAGACGAAACCAGATATATTGAACGCTTGGAGGCGCATGAGGTCAAGCCCACCGCGCTGCGCATCCTGTTGCTGCGCACGATGATGGCCCACGATGATGCCTTCTCGCTCCAGAGCCTTGAGGACGAGCTGGACACGGTGGACAAATCGACCATCTACCGCACCATCACGCTCTTCTTGACCCATCACCTCATCCATGCTATCGACGATGGAACCGGCATGTTCAAGTATGCCGTCTGCAGTCCCGATTGTCATTGTGGCGAGGATGACGGCACCATCGACCACATGCACGCCCACTTCAATTGCGAGAAGTGCGGACGCACCTTCTGCCTCCAGACGACTCAGGTGCCTCTGGTGGCACTCCCTGGCAATTTCCAGGTTCACAGCATCAACTACGTGCTCAAGGGCCTCTGCCCCGACTGTGCCAAGAGTTAACGACCTTAATGACTTTAAAGTCCTTAACCACCTTAAAGTCCTTAAAACCCGATAACAATGAAAAAAGTTACGCGCTGGTTGCGCAACATATTGATTTTTTTCTTCACCTCGACGATTCTCGCTGTGGTGATTCTCAAGTATATCCCTGTCTATGTCACGCCGCTGATGCTCATCCGCGCCGTGGAGCAGTTCTCCCGGGGCGAGTCACCGGCGATCAATCATCACTGGGTGCCGCTGGAGGAAATCGACCACGACCTGCCACAGGCGGTGATGGCGAGCGAGGACAACCTGTTCTTGAAGCATAAAGGCTTTGACCTTGAGCAGATACAGAAGGCGCAGATCGAGGCTATGGAGGGCAAGCGTCAGCGTGGCGCCAGCACCATCAGCCAGCAGACCGCCCGCAACGTCTTCCTGTGGCAGCACCGCTCATGGCTGCGCAAGGGTCTGGAGGCTTATTTCACTTTCCTGATTGAGAATATTTGGGGCAAGGAACGCATCATGGAGGTCTATCTCAACTCCATCGAGATGGGCAAGGGCATCTATGGCGCCGATGCTGTAGCACGCATCAATTTCAACACCACGCCCGACAAACTGTCGCGGGAGCAGTGCGCCTATATTGCCGTTTCGCTGCCCAATCCGTTGCAGCGCGACAGCGCCAATCCCACGCCCAAAATGAGGAAAATGCACAACACCATCCTCAAGCGCATGAACCAGATCGACGAGTTCCCCAAGGACGTCTGCGCCCAATGATAGTTGATTAAAGATTTTAGACCTTAGACTTTAGAGACCTTAAGGTCCTTAAAGTCCTTTCCCCTCAGCTCAGCCCGCAAAAGAACGTGACCAGGAACGGCACCGAGAAGTCCACGAGAAAGCCGTGAAAAAGCGACAGGATGACAAAGTCCTCGCCGCTCGTGCGCGTGATGATGGGCAGGGTGGTGTCCATCGTTGTCGCACCGCCCGATGAAATGGGTGCCAACGGTCCCCACCAGCGCACCATCAACGGCGCCCCCAGCAGGGTGATGACCTCCCTGATGATATTGGCCAACAAAGCCACGGTGCCCAGGTCGGGACCGCGATACTGGGTGATGAGGATGCTTGATAAGGAATAGTAGCCGAAGCCCGAACCCACAGCCAGACAGTCAGTCAGACTGCGGCCCGGCAATCCCAGCGATGCCACGGCGGTGGCGGCAAGTGTGCCGGTGATGGTCATCAGCGGCAACAGCATCAGGCGCGGATCCAGTTGACGGAACGACTTGAGCAATTCCGTGTTGTGACCAACAGTCATGCCGACGCAGAACAGCAGGGCACACAGCGTCAGAAAACTCACGTTGCTGTCCAGCGGCGGGAGCCAATGCATCAGCCCGCAGACGATGCCCAACACAAAAAAGCCGACGATAATCAGGCTGCCTTTCATCGGTCTTCACCTCCTTTCTTGCGGGATACCCAGCGCCACAGTGCCCACGAGAACAGGATGGTTCCAGCCATCCCTGCCAGTGACAACCACAACGCTTCCAGACCCAATGAGGTGATGCCGTTGATGACCTGGGGATTACTGCCCACTTCCACTCCGAGCAGGAAGAGCAAGAGCCAGATGAGCCCCGTCACAGCGTGAGGCACCACGCGCAGCCGCCGTTTCCTCAACAGGAAACCGACAGCCATGCCGCTGAATATGATGGCAACAAACTTTAGCATCTTGCCGACAAATATACAAAGATTTCCAAGAATAATGTGTAATTTTGTCGCTTTGAACCAATCCAAGTATTATTTTTAATAGCTTGAGATTCAACTAATGATTCACACTATGAAAAGATTATTCTTGACAATAATGACGCTGGTAGTGGCTGTTGCCGCTGCAATGGCTGTGCCTGCCAAGCCTGGCACGTTCACCCATGTGCAGAGCGATGGCACGACGGTAACGTTGACGATGTGGGGTGGGGAACTGAACCGCTCGATGGTGACGATGGACGGCTTGGCGGTCGCCCGTAACACCAATGGCGACTTCTGCTATCTTGCCGGTGACGCGTTGAGCAATGTGGTCGCCCATGACAAGGGTCACCGCAGCGTTGAGGAGACCGCGTTTATCATCGCCTATCGCGACCAGATGACGCCAGCATCGATGTCTCGCCGCGCACCCCGTCGTGTGGAAGAAAACAGCAATCCGCAGGTACCCACACTCGGGTCGCCGCGCATCCCCATCATCTTGGTCAATTATAGCGACATCCATTTTGTGGACAGTAATCCTGTTGCCACGTTCCAGAACCAGTTTAACGAGAAAGAGTACAGCTGCCTGCATTACTTTGAGTCACAGTCGCGCGGCATGTTCACGCCACAGTTCGACATCCTCGGTCCGGTTGACCTGCCCAACGACCGTGCTTATTATGGCACTAACGTGCTCGTCCATGGCTCTGACTGCGACGAGAATGTGGGCACGATGATTTATGAGGCGTGCATGGGGCTGCCCGATGTCGATTTCTCTAACTACGATAACGACGGCGATGGCCTTGTAGATGTCGTGGTCGTGCTTTACGCCGGAGTGGGCGAGGCACAGGCCTATTATTCGGTACCCCAGTCGGTGTGGCCCTGCCAGTGGGACATGACCGAGGCTTTCTCTTGGGGCTGCAGCACCATGGGAGCTTTTGAACTGAATGGGGTGACCATCGACAGGTTCGCTGTCTTCAACGAACTGGACGGCGGCAATGACACGAGCACGCGCATCGATGGCGTGGGCACCTTCTGTCACGAGTTCAGCCACTGCCTGGGACTGCCCGACTTCTATCCCACTAATGGCGCTTCCTATTATGGCATGAGCTCTTGGGACATCATGGATCACGGCTGCTACTTGAACGGCTCCCACCGCCCGTCGGGCTACACTTCCTATGAACGTCATTTCATGGGATGGATGGACCTGATTGAACCTGAGCCCAACACCCAATACACCATGGCTCCGCTCAACTCTCTCGAGGGTACGGCGGTCAAGGTCGTCAACGATGCCAACCCCGACGAGTATTACCTGCTGGAATACCGCACCAAGACCGGTTGGGACGAATACCTGTCGGCCGAGGGCATCCTTATTATCCATGTTGACTATAACTATTACGCCTGGCTGAACAACACGCCCAACAACATCGGCAGTCATCCCCGCATGACCATCATTCCCGCCGACAACGTTCTGTCGGGTGGAACTAACAAGTACGACACCTGGCCTCGCGGTGGCCTTGATTCGCTGACCAACAACTCCGTGCCGGCGGCCGCGGTCTATACGGGTGGTTTCATGAACAAGCCCATCACGAGCATGACGGTCGATGGCGACATTGCTAGCTTCTGGTATATGAAACAGCCGCCCAAACCGGGTGACCTGAACGATGATGGCGAAGTGAACATTGCTGACGTTAATCTCTTGATCGACGCGATCCTCGTGGGCAGCGGTGGCGATGAGACCTTCGACGTGAACGGTGACAACGAGGTCAATATTGCCGATGTCAACCTCTTGATCAGTATCATCCTCAGTTAGCATCAGGGTACCGTTTTTAGAGGTTTCACGTTAGATTTGAACTTAAAAGGGGTTAGGGGGCTTGTGCTCCCTGACCCTTGTTTATGGACTTCAGTAACTGTGCTACTATGGTTGTCGATAAGCTGAGGAGTGTGGCGCAAACGTTTGCATTTTAAATAATGTTAAACTCGTTTCAGTCAACACATTATAATAAGGCAAATAAAATATTTTTGTCGTCTCACAATGTTAAAACCAACATAATTGACCAAAATTTAAGTATTAACCGACAACCATCTACTGAAATGAAACAATCATCTGGTTTCTTTGTCAGGTTATCAGTGCTGCTGCTCTGCCTGACATGGGTTGTGCCGCGTCTAATGGCACAGACCTACACCGTGGCGGGCAGTGACACACAGGCCTTGGGGGCCTCATGGTCGCCGACCACGACTGCTAATGACATGACTTTGTACAGTGGTAACAAGTACTACCTGTTGAAGACAGTCACCTATTCATCGAATGGCTCATACCAGTACAAAATCACCGTTAACCATAGCTGGAACACTTCTTACGGCAACAATGGTGGCGGTGATAACGCCAGCTACACCTTGAATTCGGGCACTGGCTTTGTTTGCTACACGTTTGACTCGAGTTCCCATATTCCCCATGTCGTCTCGTCGTTGCAGACGGTGGTTATCGCCGGCAGCGATACCGATGCTTTGGGCTCATCAACTTGGAATGGGACGAATACGGCCAACTCGATGACCACCACCGACGGCATCACCTACACCATGTCCAAGTCGGTGGACTACACTTCAAGTAAATCCAATTTGCAGTGCAAGGCTGTAGTGGCTGGATCTGACTGGTATGGTACCAGCAGCGGCGGCAATGTTTACTACAACATTCCGAGCGCCGGCTCCTATACATTGACTTACACTTTCAATGCCGTGACCGGTATCGTGACCGTTGATGTTCAGTCTGCAGTTCCCATGACGCCCGACTATTACATCACGGGTGACAACGGCCTCGGCCTTGGCGGTTTCAGTTATCAGCAGCAGAACCTGAGGACGATGACCTATGACGAGAATCAGGACATCTATACCTACAGCTACAATGTCGCTGCGTTGGGCACTTACTATTTCGCGTTTGCCGACGGTGGTGGCAGCGACTGGAACGACTTTAACGGCAATCACCGTTATGGTCCCACCAGTGGCAACGAGACCGTGAACCTGAATGGCGGCTGGGCCAACACTCAGAGGGGTGGTGGCAGTTATGCTGTGACGGTGGATGCCGGTCAAGTGACCATCACGCTGGATGTCGCCAATATGAGGTATAAGGTTGAAGGTACCATACCTGTCATTTCCTTCGATTACTACGTGATGGGTCCCATCTTCCCCAATGGTTGGAACACTGGTACCGAGACCCTCATGACCGACAACGGTAACGACACCTATAGCTGGACTTCTGGGCAACTTCATCTTGACGCGGGAACCAACTATGAGTACAAGGTCTATGGTTCCGACGGCTCCTATCAACCCAACGGAGACAATGCCACCTTCAGCGCTGCTGTTCCTGGCACTTATACCGTGACAGTGACCTATAACAGCAGCAACGGTAACGTCAATGCCACACTCAACCTGATTCAGGCCGACCCAACGTATGACTACACGTTCTACATCCTGCCCGATGATGGCAGCACGGCGCCCACCCTCTACCTGTGGGGCACCAACAATAACGGCTATCATCCTGCTGGTGAATGGCCTGGCAGTGAGTTGAGCCTGACCGAGCAGCTTGCCGACGGCAATACCTGGTACAAGTACACCGGTGCACTCTATGCCAACCTGTTGAATGCCATTGTCAATAACGGCAATGATGGTGGTCACCAGACTTCTGATATCGAGAATCTGGCCCCCGACACCTACTACATCCGTTGGAATGTCAATAATAACTCCTATACCATCACCACCGAGGCGCCAACCCTCATCATCAACTACTACGTCAAGGGTGACGACACCGACATCTTCCCCAATGGTTGGAATGCTGGAGCCGATACGGAAATGACCGACCCCGACGAGGACGGCATCTACACTTGGACTTCAGGACAATTCCATCTCGATGCGGGTACCGATTACACCTTCAAAGTTTGGGGTGACAATGAAACTTGGTACCCCGATGGTGCCAATGCCACCTTTGGCGCGGCTGTTTCCGGTACCTACACGGTGACTGTGACCTTCGACAGCTCCAATGGGGACGTCAACGCCACGTTGAATCTTATTGAGGCCGATCCGACCTACGACTACACCATCTATATCCGTTACAAGGGCGATGCCACCCCCTATGCCTATCTGTGGGACGGTGCTGGCAACAAGCCCTTGGGCGATTTCCCCGGTACGGCGCTGACCGATGAGGCTTTCACTACCGAGGTGATTAACGGCTACACCTACTACAAGTACACCGTGAGCGGTTATAATCAGTCGATGGGCCTGATTCTCAACGAGGGCAGCGGCAACGGCCAGACCAGCGACTTGACGGTAAATCCGGGCACCAGCTACTTCACCTATGGCGGCGGCAGCACCGTGAGCGGACCCAACGCTCAGGCCGACCCCGCTATCACTTATTATGCCGAGGGTAGCTTCAATAATTGGACCACCGAGGGCAGCCAGATGACTGCAGCCGGTGATGGCTCCTTCAGCAAGACCTTCTCGGGCATCTCCCTCATCGCAGGCACGACCTACGAGTACAAGGTCTATGGTGATGACGGTACCGATGAGGGCGTGTGGATTGGCGACAGCGAAGGTGGCAATCTCACCTTCACACCGTCGCTCACCGGCACTTATGACTTGACTGTCACACTCAACAATGACGGCACTGTGAGCCACACGCTCACCCTCATTGAGGCCGCCAGTCAAGGAACCTATTATATTGTCGGCTCCGAGGAACTGGGACTGGAATGGTCCTACGCTCCCACGACGACGATGACCTTTGATTCCTCGACAGGAATCTATACCTACACGGTTAACGTTGAGGAACAGGGTTCCTACGGCTTCGTGTTTGCCAACGACAACAGCGCTCCCGACTGGGATACCTTCAACGCCGATTACCGTATCGGCCCGACCGCAGGTAACCAGAGCGTGAGCCTCAATGGCGACTGGCAGAGCACCCAGATGGCAGGCAGCAACGATGGTGGTGCCTATCAGATTCACGTGGCACCCGGCACTGTCACCATCTACTTCGACCCCGCCAGCATGCGCTTCAAGGTGGAAGGCGTGCTGCCTTATTACAACTATACGTTCTACATCTTGCCCGATGACCCCGATGTGCATCCTTCCATTTACGTCTGGGAGGGCAATGGATCTGTCCTGACCAACGGATATCCGGGTACTACGCTCGGTACCGACAGCATCGAAACGCTTCACGACGGCAACAATTGGTATCGTTGGAGGGGCGTCTCGTCGGTTAACCTGGTCAGCGCCATCATCAGCGCTGGCGGCGATGATACCAAGACCAAGGACATCACCAATATCTCTCCGGGAACTTACTACATCAAGTGGAAGACCACGAGAGAAGACGGTGAGCAGTATAACTACTATGAGTTGTATAATGTCGAGCCGTCGCCTGCTACCGACAATCTGTACTTGCACGGCACCTTCATTATCGGAACTCAAGAATACAATTACAGCAGTAGCAATGCCGCTCAACTCAAGTATGACGCTGGCACCCACAACTACTACCTGAACAATGTGATCTTGAGCAACAATGCCACTTTCTGCTTCTCGACCGAGACGAGTGACAGTTGGGACAACGTGGGTATCCGTTACGGTAACGGTGGCGCCGACGGCTATACCGAGAACGCCGAAGGTACCAACTACCTGGGCTTCACCGACGCTATGGCTGGCCGCAACCTCTCGCTGGGCGTGTGGTCCGATACCTATGGCGAATACAGGATGCTCACCGCTGGTGTCTATAACGTCATTGTCAACCCCGAGCAGCAATGGGTGAAACTCATCAAGACTGACCACTCCATGCTCTCGCCCATGAACGTGTATCTGGAGCAGACCGAGAATGTGGAAATTTCCAACATTCAGGCTCCTGAAACCACCTACACGGCCGAGATGTTTGATGGCGGCTATTGGCCCTTGAGCGCTTACAACCGTCAGAACGGCTCGTGGAGTAGCGACAATTTCTACAACGTGGACTACCTGGGTGACACCATCACTGCCGATGGCAAGAAGTGGTGGCACTGGCAGGTGCATGCTTCGATTTGTGAGCTCTTCTTTACCCGTACAGGCGACAACCTGCCGCATCAGAGCCCGACCATCGAGCGCCATTCCGGCCTCTTGTGGGTCACTTGGGATGAGGAAAACGGTGAACCGGTAATGACCGACCACACGCGTGAGTACTTTGACTATTCGGCCAACGCTCTGCCCACCAATGCTGTGGTTATGGAGGGACACTATTATGTCTACTTCATCAACACTGTCGGTTGGGAGAATGTTTATTGCTATGCATGGGAAGACAATTCCGACGAGCACTATCACGACGGTTATGGTCGTGATGTCCAGAACTGGCCCGGCCAGCCTTGCGAGTGTGTCGGCATCGACCCGGTAACCGGATATGAAGTATGGCGCTATGACTTCGGCACCATCGTGGATACACAGGGCCATGGGATTAATCCGCCCGACAACGTGCTCTTCAACGACGGCAATCCCAATGCGTTTGACGAGGTCAAGGAGCAGACGGGAGACTTCGAGTTCATCAATGGTGGCGTCTTTGACTACCTGGGCCTGTTCGATGGCTCGTTCACGCTCAATAACCTCATCCGCCGTGCGGCCGAGGAGGTGCGCTACACTGTGAGCAATGACCTGCTGGCAGTTTACTATGACGCCGATGCTGTGACTCCCATCACCATCATCAGCATCTCGGGCAAGCCTGAGGAGAAGTTGATCACGGGCGCTCTGTATGCCAAGGACCTCAACCTGTATGGTGAGAAATCCATCATGCCCGACGCCTCCTATACCGATTACGTCTACAACACCTGCTACAGCAGCCATACGCCCGGTCGCTCCCAGATTATGGACAAGAAGACCGAGTATGACCAGAGTAACTGGGTGAAACTCGTGATATCGCCCAACTATGACGGCGGCGGGGCACTTCCTGTTGAGGAGAGCCAACGCCCGAAACTGGAAAACTTTGTCGGTCACATCATTCCTGCCGGAACACTTGACGTGTTCATGACGGACACCATCAACCCCACTGCCCACGTGCTCAAGATTGAGATGGGACGTGAGATGTCTTATGAGCCCAACGTCTATGTGTCATCCAGCTTCAACGACACCATTGCGTTCAATTATGCTCACCAGGAATGGCAGCCTGGTAGCTATGAGGGCTCCTATAGGACCAAGCCGAGTGTCAACTGGGTAATGGATCCCAACACCGGCGAGGTGCTCTATGGTGAAGTGACCCGCACCCTGGTTGAAGACGAGCCTTACAAGATGTTCTATGTCGCTCCCAAGCCTCAGGAGATTGCTTATATCACCTGGGTGGTATATGACAACCTGAACATCGAGGTGGGTGGTGAGAAGCCTTACGGTGACTACGTGTCGGGACAATACCAACCCTACACACCTGTCGCACGTTCTCTGCCCGAGGATCCTGGACGTTTCTATGCGCCCATGAACTGGAAGCGCAGCACTGTCATCCCCGGAGAGATGTATGAGCAGGTACAGTACTTGAGCGGGGACCAGCTGGACAATGCACTGGGTGGTTTCGGCAAGGAGTACGGACCTTACAGCAACGGCTACATGCAGTATGGAGCGGTTAAGGTCAACTGGTCACTGTTCGACGAGGTGGCAGTGGGCATGCCTTGGTGGCAGATCTTCCAGCCTGGACAGGCCTATAAGATCAAGGCCATTATCCGCTATGCACGCGGCAATGGTGAGGGCTATCAGCCCAATGAGTGCTACGCCCCCGGTAACGGCGACGGTGAAACGGCTAGTCAGACCTTGAACGGTCCTCGCCGTCTCGACGGCAACGGCCAGGGCGACTATGCCAATATGTATTTCACCAGCGATTATAATGGTCTGAACGACAGTAAGTTCATCATCTTCCCCATCGAGGCCAGTCCCGATCCCTCCAACGGTAACGGAATGGGTAACGTGACGACGGTCAAGGAAGTGTCCACTGCGACCCGCACTGTGGTCGGTGTGCGCTACTACAACCTGCTGGGTGTCGAGAGTGAGCGACCCTTCGAGGGTATTAACATTGTCGTGACCTCCTATAGCGACGGCTCGCGCTCCTCGCGCAAGATCCTGCGTTAAAGGTTCGCAACCCCGTTCAACCTGATTTCTGGAACTGCACGTCACTTGGCTGACGTGCAGTTCTTGTATTACCGTGTTTTTATCGGCCGAAATAAAAAAAGTGGCCCTACCCGTTGCTTTGCTACGGAAAAAACACTACTTTTGTAGGTTAAAATAACAAGAAACGGTAATTCTACAGTGACTATGCACGATACCAGTAAAGAATATGACCAGGTGATTGCGGTATGCCGCGAGTTGTTCATCAACAAGATGAAGGACTACGGTCCCTCGTGGCGCATACTGCGTCCTCGCTCGGTGACCGATCAGATTTTCATCAAGGCTAAGCGCATCCGCACCCTGGAACTCAATGGTGAGACCAAGGTGGGGGAGGGCATTTGGCCCGAGTTCATCGGCATCATCAACTATGGCATCATCGGCTTGATTCAGCTGCGGCTGGGCTACAGCGACACGGTGGACATTGACGCAGGGCAAGCCTTGAAACTCTATGACGAACTCATTGGTGCCACCAAGGACCTGATGATTGCCAAGAATACCGATTACGGCGAGGCTTGGCGCGACATGCGCATCTCGAGCTATACCGACCTGATATTGACTAAGATTCAGCGCACCAAGGAGATTGAAAACCACGGCGGCGCTACCCTGGTCAGCGAGGGCATAGACGCCAACTACCAGGACATGATCAACTACAGTGTGTTTGCCCTGATCAAGCACAATGAGGAGTTAGCGATTAGCGATTAATTATGACGGTCAAAGCATTCATCAATGCAGTAAAGGGCGAGAAATGGTGCCAGGTGATGACGGTGCTCATGCGCCTCACCGTGGGCGGCGTGTTCGCCTTTTCGGGATTCGTCAAAGCGATAGACCCGTGGGGAACGTGCTACAAGGTCACCGACTACCTCAACGCGATGGGCCTGGAGCAATGGACGGGCATGGCGTTGCTGATTGCTGCCGCTCTTGCCGCCATTGAGTTCATGACGGGCATTTTTCTCATCGTGGGCGCCTATCGTCGTGGCGCGCCGATGATGGCCTTGCTGCTGATGCTGGTGATGACACCGCTCACACTGTGGCTCGCCGTGACCGATGCCGTGCCCGACTGCGGCTGCTTTGGCGATGCGCTGCACTTGTCCAATTGGGCTACCTTCGGCAAGAACCTGCTGTTACTGCTTGGTGCCATCTACCTGCTGGCGTTTAACAGGAGCGTGCGCGGCATTTATGGGCCTGCGGTCCATTGGGTTGTGGGTGCTTTGTCATTTGCCCTGGTGATGGCCGTAGCCTATTACGGCTACTTCACGCAACCGCTCATCGACTATCGCCCTTATCCTGTCGGCACGCGACTTGTCGCTTCCGACCTTCAGCCCGATGACGAGGAGGGTAGCGAGGATGACTTCATCTTCATCTACAGCAAGGATGGGGTGGAGCATGAGTTTTCCATCGACAGCCTGCCCGACGAGGAAGACGGGTGGGAGTACGTGACCAGGTATCATGCCCGCCGCCCGAGTGGCAAGGTCGTCTTCCGCGACGGCAGTGGCACCAGCGATATTGCCATCCTCGACGAGGACGGGATTGACGTCACGCTCGACGTGCTCACCGAGAGCCGCCGCACACTGCTGTTCCTGTTCCCCGACCTGCCCGACGTGGGCATCGCCGACTCGTTCACACTCAATGAAATGAATGATGCCGCCCAGGTGAATGATGTCAATGTCGTGGGACTCACTCCGGCGACAAGCAAGGAAATCTCAACCTGGAAAGACGTGTCGATGGCTTCCTATCCCATCTACAATATGGATGACAGCGAACTCAAGATGGTGGCGCGAGGCAACCCCGCCATCGTTTACATTGAGGATGGTGTCATCAAGTGGAAACGTGCCCTCACTTCGCTCACCAACGTTGAGCAGCCCGTGGAACTGAGCGAAATGGGAAAAGACTATGATGCCGACGGCATACTCACCAAATTGATGCTCGCCTTTATGGCGGCCATGGCTGTACTGTTGGTGCTCAACCGCTCCCACCTGGCCATCAAGCACATCTTTTTCAAAAAAAGACCCACATCAAACCCGTAAAATCCGTTATATCCGTAACACCCGTAACATCCGTCAACCAGTAAATAACAAGCAACAAGATGATACTCAAAGAAGGACAGATTATTGACAACCGCTGGCATGTGGTTTACCTCATCAAGGAAAACCCCTATGCCGAGAGTTACCGTGTAGAAGACGAGAGCGGCAACCCCTACTTCATGAAGGTCTACCGCCTCAAGAACACGCCCGAGAAGCTCATTGTCGACGGTGAGGTGACCGAAATCGCCGTCTGCCGCCAGTTGAGCCACAAGAATATCGTCAGCTATATAGCCGACGGCGTGTATAACGACGAGGCTGGCGAATGCCGCTATCTGGTCGCTACCTACTTCAGTGGCGAACTGCTGAGCGAGCTGCTCCAAAACAAGAAGAAAAAGAAACTGACCAAGGAGACAGCCGTCAAGATATTTGTCGAGATGCTCGAGGGTTTGCAATACCTGCACGAGCGCCCCGGCGTGTTGCTGCACAACGACATCAACCCCACCAATGTCATGCTGAGCAAGAAGACCGGCGGTACCGCCGAACTCATCGACATGGGCCACGTGTCGCCTTGCTTCATGGGCAACGCTCCGTTCGACACCGCCGATTTGGACCCACGCTACGCCAGCGGACAGTCCTTCCTGGGCAAGTATGACGAGCGCAATGACATCTTTGCCGCCACGGGCGTGTTCTACACCATGCTCACCGGCAGGGTGCCCTGGGATGTGGAATTCGCTCCCGGCTTGTCGCGCAAGGATAAAATCAGGCTTGTGCAGAAAGCCCGCGGCGACCAGGGTGAGATCAACGTGGACGACATCGAGGACGAGAAGCTCCAGGCCATCGTTGCCTGCGGCTTGTCGCTGAGCTATACTGACCGTTACGAGGCCGTTGACGAGATACTCAACGACCTGTTGGTTGACGATGACAGCGAGATGGCGCAGGAAATTCGTGACCGTCTTGCCGCACGAGAGCAGCAGGCGACAAAGGATGACCAGGACGAGCCGTCAGGCTGGAGCAGCAGCAATCGCACCCAGGCGGCCACCGAGACGAGCGCCGATGTCGAGGTCAAGCGCGGCGGTGGCAACGGCTTTGCCGACATTGCCGGCATGGATGACCTCAAGGAGATGCTCCGCAAGCGCGTCATCCTCATCCTCCAGGACAAGGAACTGGCCGAGAAATACCGTCTCACGCCGCCCAACGGCATGCTGCTTTACGGACCTCCGGGTTGCGGCAAGAGCTTTTTTGCCGAGAAGTTTGCCGAGGAGACGGGCTTCAATTTCATCCTCGTCAAGGCCAGTGACCTGGGCTCAATCTATATCCACGGCTCGCAGGGCAAGATTGCCGACCTGTTCAAGAAGGCCGAGGAGAATGCGCCCACGGTGCTCTGCTTCGACGAGTTTGACGCCTTTGTGCCCAGCCGTTCAGGTGACAATGTGGGCAGCAATCAGGCTGGCGAGGTCAACGAGTTCCTCACCCAGCTCAACAACTGCTCCAAGCGAGGCATCTTTGTCATCGCCACCAGCAACCGCCCCGACAAGGTGGATCCCGCCGTGCTGCGCACGGGACGTATCGACAAGCAGGTCTACGTTCCCATGCCCGACCTGACGGCCCGCCGCCTGATGTTTGAATTGTACCTCAAGGACCGTCCCTGTGGCGAGATTGACAGCAACGTGCTGGCTGAGAAAGCCGACGGATACGTCGCCAGCGACATCGCCTATGTAGTGAACGAGGCCGCCACGCTTGCCGCTTTCAACCACGAGGAAATTACTCAGGAACTGCTCATCAAGACCATTGAGGGCATCAAACCGTCCATCAACAAGGAACTGCTTAAGGAGTATGAGCAGATGCGCGACAAGATGGAAGGTGTGGAGCGCGCCAACGCTCTGCCTCACGTCGGTTTCCGTTGATGACGGTCGCCTCGCTCGCCTGCCGTCAACCTCATGACGTGAGAGCGAGAACAATGTCGAATATTAACACTTAAAAAAGCAAGATAATATGGACTTAAACAAATTGATGTTGAATTACCTGGCCGAGGAAGGGTTCCGTCCCCACGAGACCCCCTTCGGCATCGCCTTCAAGCATGAGGGCATCAACTTCCTCTATTTCAAGGATGAGGAGGACGAGTTATACTTCAGGCTGATGATGCCGGCTATCTTCCAGGTCACCGAGGACAACGAGGAGATGATACTCAGGGCCATGAACGAGGTGAACAACTCCATCAAGGTCATCAAGCTCTATACCATGGACATGGAGGACGAGCAGGGCAAGAAGGATACCTCGGTTTGGGTCGCCTTTGAGATTCTCGCCGACTCTACGCCCGAGCTCACCGACTTTGTGCCTCGTGCCATTTCGCTGCTCAAGGGCGGTCGCATCGCCTTCCTCTCCAAACTGGAGGAACTGGCCGAGAAGTAACAGCCGACCCTCGGCAATACCACAGAACTTAAAGTAACAAGGGCGTGCCAATCGGCACGCCCTTGTTGTATCCGATAATCAGATTTCTCAGATTGTGTTCAGAATTTGGCTGATCAGAGTTAGAATGTCGCTGATGGTGAAGGTTCCGTCTCCATTGACGTCGGCACAGGTCGGGCAGATGGTGTCGTAGGCATCGTTGAGCAGTGCGGTGATCATCAGACTCACGTCGCTGATGTTTACGTCATGGTCGTGGTTCACGTCGCCCTTCTCATAGCCGTGGCCCTGCTCCTCTTGCAGCGTTACGGTCTCTACATTGCTGTCGGCCTCGGTTCCGTCAATGTAGAGGGCCTTGACATAGTAGTCGTAGGTCGCACCGGGCGTGAGGCCTTCCACCACATAGTAGTTGTCGGTGATACCCGTGATGACACGGCTGTCGGCGTCACCCGTCTCGTTGATGGCCCTGGTGCTGCCTTCCTCGCCGCTGATGATGGTCACGCTGTAGAGGTAGAAACGTTTCTTGACTGCGGTGCAAGAGAAGGTCACGTGTTGGTCGGCACTGGCGGTCACTCCCTCCAGAACGACGGTGTAGTCGGCGGCCTCGTCGGTCAACTCAATGGTATCGGCGACCTCACCGCATGAAACGATGACAGAGCTGGCATCCGAGCCATAACTCCTGGCGTTGAACTTCACGGTGACAATGCCGCCGCAGTTCGTCAGGTCAAGGGCGGGTGTGGTGAGCGTTCCGATTTTGGTGCCGGCACCAAGTTTCAGACCTCCATTACCTGCCAGATATACGCCATAGCCCGTCCAGCCGGCGTTGTCACAGCAGTCGTCGAGCGTGCCGTTGGCGCCCTCGTCGATGTTGCTGTCGCTGCTGGGTACCTCTTCGCTGTAGAAGGTCTCAGTCAGGACTGTTGCACCAGTGGGCACGACTTCTCGCTTGTTGACATAGAGCGTGTAGCTCTCCACATATTGCTCGCTCGTCTCGTCAAGCCAGTCGGCACGGAACGATGTGGTGATCACCTGCTCCTCGTCGGCGGGAAGCATCACGGGAGCGAGTGTCTCCATCTGGGCAGTGGCGTTGATGGTAACGGTCACGTCCTCGGCGCCCTCGCTGCTCAGCGTGATGGTGGCGCTGTGTTCACCGGCGGCTGTCGGAGCATAGGTCACGGTAATCGTGGCACCCTGCTCGGCCTCGCTGGCGCTGATGGTCGTGGGCTCGATGCTAAACATTCCCGTCTCGTCGTTCAGGGTGACGGTGACGTCGCTGGTGAGGTTGCTGGCCTGCAGGTTGATGGTGGCGGTCACTGTCTCGAGCACTGCAGCGCTCATCTCAACGGTCTCATTCTCAACGGTCATCGTGGGAACAGGAGTGGCGGCCTTGAGGGTCACCTGCTCAACGTTGGAAGCGGCCTTAGTGCCGTCGGTGTAGTTGGCCTCGACATAGAAGGTGTAGGTCTCGCTGGCGGTCAGGCCCTCAACAGTATAGGTCTTGTCGGTGATTCCCGTGATGACGCGGCTGGCGCTGGCGGCACCTTCACCGGCATAAATCTCTACATTATAGATATAGAAGCGTTTGCCCTGTGTGGTGCTGGCAATGGTCACCTTCTGGTCGGCTGCGGCACTCACACCCGTGAGGACGACATTGCAGTCAGCGGCCTCGGCAGTAAGGGCGATGGTCTCGCTGGCATCACCGCAAGATACTGTGATTGACGTGTTGTCGCTGCCGTAGGATTTGGCATTGAGTTTCACCGTGATGGTACCGTCACAACCGCTCAGGTCAAGGGCGGGCGTCGTCAGGTAGCCCAACTTGGAGCCACTGCCCAACTTCATGCCGCCATTGGGGGCTTCATAGGCCGCATAACCGGTCCAGCCGGCATTATCGCAGTAGTCATCAAGCACTTCGGCACGGTCACGGGTGCCGTCGGATGTCACGTCAATCTTGTCGAAGGTCTCGGTAAACAAGCATTGGGCGGCGCCAAGTTGGTTAACGTACAAGGTGTAATCCCTCACGTTGGCAGCAGGGGTGGCATCGGTCCAAGTGGCGGTGAATGCATCGGTGGTCACATTGGTGGCGGCTGCCATCACGGGCGCGGAGGTCTGCAGGGCGGCACTGCCGTTCAGGGTGACAGTCATCAGTTGAGCGCCCTCGCTGGCCGCGGTCACGGTAGCTTCGTGTTCACCTGCGGCAATGGGTGCGTAGGTCACGGTCACGGTGGCTCCCTGCTCGGCGGCGGCCTTGGTGATGGTCACGGGATTGATGGTGTAAACGCCGTTGGCGTCGTTCAGCGTCAAGGTGACGTTGTTCGTCAGGTCAGTGCCCAGCACGTTGAAGGTGGCTGTGGCGGTCTCACCCACGTTAGCGCTCATCGTCAGCGTCTCGGGGTCGAGGACAAGCGTGGGGGTGGGAGTGGGTGTGCCCTCCAGCGTGACATTCTTGACGTTGGATTCCTTGCTGGTGCCGTCGGTGTAGTTGGCCACAACATAGAACTTGTAGCTGCCACCCTGGTTCAGACCGTTCACCGTATAATTCTTGGCGGTAATGCCCGTGATGACACGGCTGGAGGCGTCACCGGTTTCCGAAGCCTTGAGCGCGCTGCGTGAGTCACCGGTGGTGATTTCGATATTGTCGATATAGAAACGTTTTTTCTTGGCGGTTCCGGCAAAGGTGACCGTTTGACCCGTTGCAGCGGTCACGTCGGTGAGCACGATGGCATAATCGGTTGCATTGGCGGTCAGGGCCACCGTCTGGCTTGCGTCACCGCAGCTGATGACTACCGAGCTGGCATCACTGCCATAATACTTGGCATTGAATTTCACGGTGATGGTACCACCACTGGTGCTCAGGTCAAGCGCCGGTGTCGTCAGGCTGCCGGGATAGTTGCCACTGCCCACTTTAGCATATCCGCCTGCTCCGGGATAGATATAGGAACCTGTCCAACCTGCATTGTCACAATAACTGTCGAGCGTATTGGCAATGTTGGTGTTGCCGTCGTTTGACACTGTGATGCCGGGAAAACTCTCGGTCAGCAGGGTTTCGCAGTTGGGGTCATACTGGGTGACGTAGAGCGTGTAGTCCTGCACGTTCTCGCTTGGCGTTTGGTCGCTCCAAGTGGCCTTGAACGAGGTGCTGCCCACATTGCTGGCATCGGCCATCACAGGAGCATATTTCTCAATCACGCTGCCCTCGGGATAAACCTGGTAGAGCATCTGCTGATAGTACTTGAAGGTGTAACCGTCAACGCTGAAGGCGTCCAGGGCGAAGTAGTTGTCGCCTTCGCCGCTCCAGCCCCAGTTGATGTGGTACTTGCTGCCGTTCCAACCATCCACCACAAAGGCGTGACCGCCAGCCCAGCTGTCGTCACCAGCATACAGGATGGGACGGCCGGCGGCCAGGTCTTCCTGCATCATGGCGTTCCATTGGGTGGCGCTGTAGTCGTCACGGTCGATGCAGGTGGCACCTGAGTTGTAGCTGAACAGCTTCATGCCATCCAGCTGGTCCTCGCAGGTAGCACCGCTGCCGCCGTTGTTGGCGTTGTCATAGTCCATCTTGGCTGCCTGGCCGCAATAGCGCATCAGGGTGGCAACAGCTGTCTTGGAGGCCGATGACGATGAACTGCTGTAGGTGTCGGTCATGCTGCTCCAGTCAACGGTCGTGCCGGGAAGTGCCGACAGCGAGATTCTGCGCGTTGAGGTGGTATAGGCGGCCACGGGAGGCAATTCGGCGGGATATTTCCAGTAATACATCACCTGGGCCATGGCCGTGGCAATGCAACCGGTCAGGCAGGTCGAGCCGCCATAGGTCGGGCACTGGTTCCAGTAGGGTGACTCTTGGTCCCACTTGCAGGTGAGCAGCGGGGAAACCGACTGACGCAGGACTCCGGTATTGAGCTTGCTGGCGGTGGTCACCTTCAAATCGGGATGCTCCTGCAGGAACTCAATCTGGCGCTTGTACTGGTTGAGCCACCAGCGCATGTTGTCGGGAATACGGTCCATGTCCAGCGTGTAGTCTCCGTAGCCCAGGATTTCCTCGGCACGGTCATCGCCGGCAACGATGACAAAACCGCCACCGTCATAGTTGAAGACGTAGAAGGTGTTCAACTGAGGGTTCACCGAGGAGGTCTCGGCATGGGTCAACTTCACCGTCTGCGGTGAGGCCATGAACATGACGCCGGGTTGGCCGTTCATGAAATTGATGGCCTTGCCTCGTGCGGCATTGGCATCAACATTGGCTGCCGTCATGCCCATCACGGTCATGGCCAGCGCTAAGAACATCAGTGTTCTGAAAGATTTCAAGAATCTCATTGTGGTTTGAATGATTGGTTGATATTAAAGGAATAATACTGTTAATAGCAGATGGTTTGCTGTAGAAAAGCGCTCAAAGGTAGCTTATTATTTTCGGTCAGGCAACTATTTTCCTGACTTTTATGGTTGTTTTTCAACCAATAGGCCTGATATAGGGTATATAATAAAAGAGTGAGGCACAAAAGATGTCTGGCTTTTGTGCCTCACTCCACTCATGGAGATAGTTTACCGTGTCATCATTCAACTACAAGCATTGTAAGAGGGTATTGCAAAACTCCACTTGACTCAGCCTTTCGTCGCGGGAAGACCTATTGCTCCTGCATGATGGCACTGATGACGAAGTTCACGTCCGAGATGTTAATCTCGCCGTCACCGTTCACGTCAAACCGTTCAGTTCCTTCTCGAGTCAAACCGTCGCCATAGAGGATGGCGTCAATGAGGGTGTTCACGTCGGCCAGGTTGATTTCGCCGTCACCGTTCACGTCACAAGCTGCAGTATTGCAGATGGATTTGATGACTTTGAACTGGCTCCACACGTCGGCGTCGCGATAGGCCACTACTGAACGTGCCGGCACCCGAAGCGTCGCCTTCTTGAATACCGTTGATGAGAAGCATGCTGTGCCATCGATGACAGGTGGCGTCACCGACGAGCAGGAGATATCGGTCATTAGCATGCATGAGGCGAAGGCCCTGTTGCCGATATGCTCAACAGCATTGCCCAGGTCCACGCGCTTGAGCGATGTGCATACGAAAAACGCCTTCTCTCCGATACTCTTCACACTGTTACTCAACTTGACGTTCTCCAGATTTGTGCATTGATAGAAAGCATGGTTGCCCACTGCGGTAACACCGTCATTGATGGTGACGTCAGTCAAATCCTCGCAGCAAGCGAATGTATAGCTGCCGATCTCCGTTATTCCCTCGGGTACCACCAATTGCTGCAACGGCAGTCCTCCGAGCGTCAGATGCCTTGCCAGGGTGACTGGATTGGCCCTTTCGCTCATGAACCTGATGCCGAGCCAAGCCACCAGGTCGGCGGCATCCACGCGTTTCAGGTTTGCGCAGTCGTTGAAGGCCTTTTCTCCAATCGTTTTCACATTGGCACCCATACTGATGGCTTCCAGGTTTTTGCATTGAGCGAAGGCTTGACTGCCGATAGCGGTGACATCATCTGTCACGGTGACGGCTGTCAAGTCCTCGCAGCCTGCAAACGCATAGTCGTTAATGGCCGTCACGCCCTCGGGCACCACAAACTGCTGCAGCGGTTCTCCGTTAATGCTCAGGTGGCGGGCCAGGGTGACCGGGTTGGCCGATTCATTGGCGAAGGTGATGCCACACCAGCTCTCCGGGCTGGCGGCCTCGACCGACTTCAACCCCGTGCAGCCATTAAAGGCATACTCATCGATCTCTCTCAGCGTTGCGGGAATTGTAACATGCTCGAGACTGGAACAGAAATTAAATGCATACGCATCAATCCGTTCCATGCTGTGTCCCAAATCAATCTGCTGCAGAGCGAAGCACTCGGCAAACGTGCAATAGGCGAGCTCCTTTTGCCCCTCGGGCAATTTGACCTGTTTCAATGATGTGCAGCCAAAGAAAACGAACTCGTCCATCGGCAGGTTATCGCCATGGAAAGTGATCTCTTCCAGCGCTTCGCACAAGCAGAAGGCGGCATAGTCTGCAAACTCGATGGATGCAGGCAAGGTTAATGACTTGACACTATTGCCGTAGAAAGCGTAATCTCCGATTCGCTTCACCCCTTCACCGATTTCAACACTTGTGATACCCGTGGCATTGTAAAAGGCTCCGGTAGAGATGTCTTCAACCTCTCCGGGGATGACCAGTTCCCTCACCTGCTCTCCGTTTTGATACAGGCTTGCTCCATAGTTGAATGGACTTGAACTGGTACTTTCCAACTTGATGTGACAATAGGCAGCAATGTCTTCAACTTCCACCTTTGCCAGGCTTAAACACTCATAGAAGGCGCCATTACCGATTGCGGCGACATTCCGCCCGATGGAAATCTCTTTCAGCCTGCTGCAGTTCCTGAAGGCGTTGTCTCCGATTGTCTTGACCGTGGCCGGGATGTCGATGCGCTCAAGTCCAGGGCAGTTCCTGAAAGCATCGGCGGCAATGGCGGTCACCTGATAGGTCTTGCCATCGTGGACCACGGCCGATGGCAGGTTCACAACACCTTGATAGGAATTGTAGTGATAATCCCTATTGACCACAGTCGCTTCCTCGCCGTGGCCCTTATAATAGATGCCATTCACTTCAAAGTCATAGACGACAGGCATTTCCCCACTTTCGTCAGGACAAACGCCATGGAGCATGGATTGATAATAGTTGTAGGCCCAACTCGCTTGGCCCAGCATATCCAGTGTGAAATAGCCGCTATTACCACCCGACCCCCAATTCACATGATACTTGCCGTCGGCGCAGCCGTCAATGACAAAGGCATGGCCTCCTCCATCGTTATAACCGACATAAAGCACGGGGCGACTGGCGGTCAAGTCCTCTTGCAGCATGGCGTCCCATGACTCGCTGTCGGTGTCGTCACGACTGATAAGGAAAGCCTCGCAGCTGTAGCCGAAGTTCATCAGGCCGGCCAGTTGCTCGGTATTGTGGGCTCCGCTGCTTTGAGGACCGTAGTCCATGAAGCATGCCTGGCCACAATAGCGCATCAGTGTTGCCACGGCAGCACCCTGTTCGGCGGTGTAGCCGCGGGAGTAGTTGTCGAGCATGTTATCCCAGTCGAGGTGAGTGCCAGGCAATGCAGGCACCTCTATATTCAGATTGCCGGTGATATAACTTGGAAGGGCTGGCAACTCGGCGGGATATTTCCAGTAATACATCACCTGTGCCATCGCGGTGGCCGTACAACCCGTCACACACGGGGAGCCGTAATAGGTCGGGCATTGGTCGTAAAAGGGATTGAGCTGGCTCCATTGACAGGTCAACAAGGGCTCCACCGTGGGCCAGTCTGCTCGGGCACGGTCTGGACGGGGCCTGGGCATTTCATCGGCGTGGGCAATCAGACTTTCCATCTGCAGTTTGTACTGTGTCAATAACCACTGCAGACCATCGGGCAGGGACGCCATGTTGATGTTGCCTTCTCCCCAAGCCAGCACATCCTTGACGCGGTCGTCACCGGCTACGATGACAAAGCTTTCACTGCTTCCACTGCTTCCACTGACATTAAACACATAGTAATCGGCACGACTGGCAACGGTCGGCGATGGCTCGGTGTGAACCAATTTGATTTCACCGTTCGGCGATGTGAGTTTGCCGTGGGACAGGCTTTGGAGTTTACTCATCGCCTTGGCTTGAGCTGCCCCGGGGTCAACGGATGCCGCATTCATGCCCTGCGCCAGCAGGACAAGTACCGACACAACAATAAGATTAAGATAGTTCTGTTTCATTGTCGTTAAATTTTAAATAATTAGGTAGGTATCGATATCACAAATTTAAGGCAGAAATCCGGCCTTGCCAAATATCTGCCTTAAAAATTCGGGTTATTGTTAAGAAATATTACAAAAGTGTCAAAATTTTAGACAATCTGGCACCTCGTACCCTTTTCTGATTTGACCAATTGGTCAAATGATGGCTAGGAATCACGTCGGCTCCTGAACCAGGCCACGAGCACAATCAGGGCTATGCCGGCTGCAATGGCGGCGTAGTTCATCCAGGGGCGCCATGTGAAGCCTGACAGGGGCTGGCCGCTGTCAGGCTGTTGCGAAACCTCGGTGGAGTCCTGCTCCTCAGCGGGGCTGGGCTTGATGGCTGCGGTGTAGGCTTGACGCTCGGCCTCGGCGTCGGCATAGGTGACGCTGAACACGTCCACCGCGTTGCCTCCACCGTGGTCCTTGCGTCCTTGCGAAGTGGTGATGACCATGCTGCCGTCATCCGAGATGTCCAGTCCCACGGGATAGGAATCGACGGTGAGTTTGGCAATGACCTTCATGGTTCTGGTATCCACCACGTCAAGTTCACTGCTGAAGTTACAAGCGGCGAAGAGGAAGTTGCCGCTGGGACTCAGTTCAATGGTGCGCGCGCCGCGACCAACCTGGCATGTCTCCCATCCCCTGGCGCGGATGCTGGTGCCCTGACGCCGCGAGATGGCCGCCGTGATGCTGTCGAGCGGGATGCGCTTCACCTGGCCTGCCACGTTGAGGCTGGCATAGAGGTAGCCGCCTCTGATGACGAGATGCCGGGCGTTGTTGATGTCGCCAATCAGGCCAAGCCATGTACGCTGGGGCACGTCGATGACGGCAATGCCGCTGCCGCCCATGCAGGAGACAAGCAGGTAGCGGTCGTCGGGGGTGAAGGCGGTGCCGCGCAGCTTAACGCCGCTCACCCTGTCGCGGTCCACGGGTTGGGTGAGGCTGAAGTCGAGTTGCAGCTCCTTGCCGACGGCTACTGGTGCCAAGTGGTGCCACTGTCGTGGGTCGTTGCTGCTGATGTCGATGAGTCCCACGGTGTTGTTGCCCCAGTGGGTCACGGCCATCAGGCGACCGTCGTTGGAACAGCAGATCATCTTGGGCAACGGACCGGTGTCCATCATGCGCACGATGCTGTCGCTGCGGGTGTCGATGATGGCAACGGCGCTGGGGTCCTGGGCGTTGATGTCGAACGAGCGCCTGTAATAGGGAACCCACAGGTAGCGGCCGTGATGGGAGAACGCGCTCTCGACGGGTTTGCCCATGAAGGAGCGCTTCTGACCGTCGGTATAGTGGGTGAAACGGTAATAAGAGCATGGTTCGCTCCACAACGCGCCCTCGCCGCTGTCGTGACGGTGGCTGATGACCTTGAGGCGCTTGCCGGTTTTCACGTCATAGACCACTGTCGCTCCGCCCTCGAGCGAGTTGACATAGTAACGTGAGCCGTCGGGGTGGAAGGTTACACTCTTGGGCGAGTAGATGTTGTCGTCAAAGGTCTTGCTGTCTCCTGCATTGTAACTCTGTTTCTTGTCGATGCAGGTGACGGTCACTGATCCGTCCGAGGAAGTGACTTTGTCGCCGATGGTGGCGTGTCTCACTTGAGGTTTGTCGCCCTGGCCCAACGTGGCCAGCGCAATCAACGTGGTCACCACGATAACGGTGAGAAGACGAGGACGAAGCCTCGTAACGGTTATTGGCATAGTTCTTGTAGTTTTAAGTTTAAAAGTTAACGGTCAGAGGTTAATATGCTCCAAGCCATGGGTGCAAAATTATAGAAAATTTTCAAAAAAAAGCACAAAAACACATAACTTGGGTCATTTATCACGTTAATGATAAAAAAAAGTAGTAATTTTGTACCTCTCTAGAGACAGGAGACGAAAAAATAAGCACCAATGAAGTCAGACAGCTTAGTTATCATTCCTACTTATAACGAGAAGGAGAACATCAGGAATATCATCAATGCCGTGCTCGCCATCACCGAGCACCAGTTTGATGTGCTCATTGTTGATGACAACTCGCCCGACGGGACTGGCAACATCGTCGATGAGATGATTGCAGAGCGTCCTGACCGCATCCACATCCTGAAGCGTGAAGGCAAACAGGGACTGGGAACAGCCTACATTGCCGGCTTCAAGTGGGCGCTGGATCAGACCTATGAGTATGTCATCGAGATGGATGCCGACTTCTCTCACCCTGTAGCCAAACTGACCGAACTGCAGGCCGCCTGTGCCACGGGTGACGCCGATGTGTCGGTGGGCTCTCGCTACGTGTCGGGGGTGAATGTCGTCAATTGGCCGATGGGCAGGATGCTGATGAGTTACTATGCCTCGGCTTATGTCCGTCTCATCACGGGCATGACGGTGCGTGATGCGACGGCCGGCTTCGTGTGCTACCGCCGCGAGGTGCTGCAGTCCATCAACCTGGACGCCATCGAATTCAAGGGCTATGCATTCCAGATTGAGATGAAATTCACGGCCCATCGCATGGGGTTCACCATCAAGGAGGTGCCCATCGTGTTCGTCAACCGCGTGCTCGGCACGAGCAAGATGAACAGCAGCATTTTCTTTGAGGCGCTCTGGGGTGTTATCAAGCTGCGTTGGGACTCGATTTTCAACAAGCAGCGTTTCACCCGCAAGCCGTTGCCTAAGCAACTCACGGCTTGACAGGGCTTGAAAAATCACGATTTGGTTTCTGCTTGAAGGAATCAAATCGTTTTTTGTCCTTGGCATGGTTTTTGCTGTAAATTAAGGACATGAACAACAGAAATTGACCAACATCATGGCTAAGCATAAACGTAACTTCAAGGGGCTGACCGATGAGCAAGTGATTGCAAGTCGCAGCGAGCATGGCGACAACGTGCTCACTCCACCGGCCCGCGAGCCGCTTTGGAAACAGTTCCTGAAGAAATTCGATGATCCTCTCATCAAGATACTCCTGGTGGCGCTCGTGCTGTCGGTGAGTTTGTCCGTATATGAATACTTTTGGCTCCAAGCCAGCCCGTCGGTGCTGTTTGAGCCCTTGGGTATTTTTGTCGCTATTGTGTTGGCGACGCTGGTGGGCTTTCTTGTTGAGGTGAATGCCAATAAAAAATTCCGACTGCTCAATCAATCCGATGATCATGTCAAGGTCAAGGTGGACCGTTCCGGGCACATTACCACTGTGCCCCGATGTGACATCGTCGTTGGAGATATCGTCATCCTGGATACGGGAGAGAAAGTGCCTGCCGACGGAACGATTGTCGACAGTTTCAGCCTCACGGTAGACGAGAGCTCTTTCACTGGAGAGCCATCGGCATGGAAAACCCACGATGAACAAATGGCTGCCAAAGCTGGCGAGGTGACTTATCCGGCCAACATCCTGCTGCGAGGCAGCACCATCATTGAGGGCGGTGCCGTCATGCGCGTCGAACGGGTGGGCGATAGAACGGAGTTCGGAAAGGTTTATCACGATGCGCAGATCGATAACAATGTGAAAACGCCACTCACCGAGCAACTCGACCGCCTGGGACATACCATAGCCAGGGGCAGTTATGTGATGGCGGCTTTGCTTGTCTTGGGACGAGTGATAGAGTTTTTCGTCTCGGGGAGCGAGGGCTTTGTGGCCGATGTCCAATACTTTATTCAGACGGTGATGCTTGCCGTAACGCTCATTGTGGTTTCAGTGCCCGAGGGCTTGCCCATGAGTGTGACTCTGTCGTTGGCGTTGAGCATGCGCAAGATGCTCAAGCACAACAACTTGGTGCGGCGCATGCATGCCTGTGAGACCATGGGTGCCGCCACCATTATCTGTACCGACAAGACGGGTACACTCACCCAGAACAAGATGAAGGTCTATCAGGCCTGTTTCTATGGCCTGCCTGGAGGTGACCAACTTTCAGATGACGATGCTAGCCTCATCGTTCAGGAGAGCATCGCGTGCAACAGCACCGCTTTCCTCGATGACAGCGACCCCTCTAACGTGATGGCTTTGGGCAATCCCACCGAGGGCGCTTTGTTGCTGTGGCTTAAGGACGCTGGCATCAATTACATGACTTTGCGTGATGGCAACGAGCCGCTGGCCTGCTTGCCGTTCTCGACAATGACCAAGTTCATGGCCTCGGTCATCGACAGTTCTTCAGGCCGTCGAATGCTGCTGCTGAAGGGTGCTCCCGAGATTGTGATGCGCAAGTGTGATAAGGTGGTGGGTGACATCCCGTTCCAGCAGGTTACCGACGAACTGACCAAGTTCCAGCACAAGGCGATGCGCACCCTGGCGTTTGCCTATTGTGAACTTGCCAATGATGAAGATCCTAACGCGGTGATAGCAGCGCTACAGGCGGGTAAGACTCCGCCGCTCACATTCTTGGGCATCGTGGCCATCAGCGACCCTGTGCGTCCTGATGTGCCTGCAGCCATACAGGATTGTTGCAATGCGGGCGTGAAGGTGAAGATTGTCACCGGCGACACGGGTGCCACTGCCCGAGAAATCGGCCGCCAGGTGGGCCTGTGGACTGATGATGACGACGAGAACGCCATCATCACAGGTCCCGACTTTGCCGCGCTCGACGATGAAGAGGCCTCCAAGCGGGCCGCTGCCATCAAAATCATGGCGCGTGCGCGTCCTGACGACAAGGCGCGTCTCGTCAGACTGCTTCAGCAGCAGGGCGAGGTTGTGGCGGTCACTGGCGATGGCACCAACGACGCACCGGCGCTCAATGCCGCCCAGGTGGGCCTGTCGATGGGTGACGGTACCGCGGTGGCCAAGGAGGCCAGCGACATCACCATCATCGACAATTCCTTTGCCAGCATCAACAAGGCTGTGCTGTGGGGACGTTCGCTCTACAGTAACATTCAGCGCTTCATCCTTTTCCAGTTGGCCGTCAATGTGTGCGCTTGCCTGGTGGTGGCCATCTGTTCCTTCTTCAGCAAGCAGCCGGCGCTCACCGTGACCCAGATGTTGTGGGTGAACCTCATCATGGACACCTTCGCCGCTCTGGCTTTGGCGTCATTGCCGCCCAACAGTGTGCTCATGCGTCAACGCCCGCGCAATTCCAGGGCTAGCATCATCACCCCGTCGATGAAAAAATTCATCATGGTGACCGGTGTCATTTTCGCTTCGCTGATGATATGGATGTTCTACACCTATGTCCACAATGCCAATGACGGACAACGTGTTTTCTTGAGAGGCATCAACCCCAATATCAGTCTGCATGAGATGGGCGTTTTCTTCAGTGTCTTTGTTTTCCTGCAGTTCTGGAATATGTTGAATGCAAGGTCATTCGCTACAGGGAAATGGGCATTTAACAATATGGAGGACAGCAAGGTCTTTTGGGCTGTGGCAGCCGTCATTTTTGTGGGACAGATTGCCCTCGTCCAGTATTGTTCACCCTTCTTTGATTGCGAGCCGCTGAGCTTGAGAACATGGCTGCTTGTCATCTTCGGGACAGCACCGGTGTTCATAGTGGGGCAGGCTGTGATGTGGTTAAAAAACAGGTCATGAAATAAAATATTCAATTTTTATTTTGTGGTTTCAGCATTTTGCTGTAATTTTGCACAATCTGTATATTGATGTAAACTAACTATAAATATTTATTAATTAAAGCACTATGAAGAAATCAGTACTTTTAACGTTTGCAATGTTTCTGGCTGGTTGGGGCGTCGGTAACGCCGCTATTGAGGTTACCGCAACCAACATTGAGCAGCCGACCAACGACACTTTGCTCTTTGCGTTACCTGTTGACTTGAATGTCTATCAGGATATTCAGAATTTCTATGATTATCCCGATGGCCGTCAGCTTCGTTTCATGAAGTTCCAGCCCGAGTACATCGTGACTGCTCAGGATTTCAGCAAGGGTGACGTGAACATGGGTACTCCCACGCTTCCCGCCAACGCCAAGGTGATTGGCCTTGCACTCGATGGCTACGATGTTGAGAGCCAGAACACTCCTCGTGGCATTTATCATGAGGTGACTGCATGGTGCCGCAATATCCCCCGTGACAAAGTCGTCTTTGACTACACCGAGGATGGTACCGACTTGACCGACGGTTATCGCCTGCGTCCCCCTGTAGGCCAGCTCTGCATCGACACCATCAGCTGCCGTGGCTACAGCAATAGGCCTGGTTACATCAACACCTTTGATCCCAATGCCAATGCCGAGAATCCCTGCGCTATCGTGGACATCCCCTTCAATGTGCCCGATGAGGAAGGCCGTTTCATCCCCTTCTGGTACACTGGCGAGAACATCTACCTGACCCTTTGGATCTGCAACTGGTCGGATGTTTGCATGAAATATCGCTACATGGCATTTGACGATGCTGAGGGCGAGATGGCTAGCCTGATGCGCACCGGTAACTTCTGCTTCAACAATGAGACCAAGGACCTGCTTCCCGTTGTGATGGGTGCTGAGCTGATGTACGACCTGCCCGAACACCGCCTGCCCGCTTTCCGCATTCCTTATTTTACCAACGACGTGCGTGTAACCTGCGAGGGTTATGAGACCGAGTTCGAACTCAGGGATGCCGATGGCAACGTGATGGAGCGTGATGAGGACGGTAACTACTACAGCCTGGATCACACCAAGGAGTATTTCGTATTTGCCGGTGACAAGGAGCGTGGCTCATTCTCCTTTGGCGATACCTACAAGGATGTGAATCTGGTAATCAACAACCTCACCGCTGTTGAGGACATCGTCGCCGACAAGGCTGTTGCCAATGTCGTTTACTTCAACCTCGCCGGTCAGCAGAGTGCTCAGCCCGTTGAAGGTGTGAACATCGTTGTCACCACCTACACCGACGGCAGCACCACCACCGCCAAGGTCATCAAGTAAATTCTTCTGTGAGCTTTTAGCTCCTCAGCGTTTAAAAGGACTTTTAAAGAGTCGCTTACCCGTTTAGGGCAAGCGGCTCTTTCTTTTTGCCATTTCCATGAAGGGATTGCCGCGATTCCAATTCAGCACCCAATGGCCCTTGTTCTCTCAACGACAGCCCTCTTTCCTCGTTTTGTCCGATAATCGTTTGGCTAAATCAAGCGGAATCTTTATCTTTGCGAGAGATAATGATGGTCATTTATCGGTTTTATCCAAAAGCAATAACCAAGATGAACAAGGAAGAGATTCACAATATGCCGATGGACGAGAACTCTGAGTCGGTTGGAAAGGGCTATTACAAGGTGCCCATGTCAAAGCGCGCTTCGGGACCGCGATTGTTTGTTCCTCGTGATGAGGGCAGTGGAAAGGATGACCCTCAAGGTGAGTTGACTGTCAATTGGCTTATATTATTTATCGGTGTGGCCGCTTGTACCTGGTATTTCCTCTCAGGAAGTGATTGGCAATTTATCCTGTGCTTGGCCGTCATTGTTCTCATTCATGAAATGGGACATGTGATTGTCGGCAAGTCTTTTGGCTGCTACATTACCGAGATGCAGGTCTTCTACTTGACTTTTCTGAGCTATAAACCCAAGCTGGTTTTGGGTGGCAGTTCATGGAGAAATATCAAATGGAGCTTAGGGATTTTGCCATTTGGAGGTGTGACGATGTTCAAGTCGAGGCCATCAGACGATAACCAGAACGGGTCGATGTACCGAACGGCAGCCGCATCGCCATTTATCAATGATAAACCTGCTTGGCAGCGGTTGCTCATATCGGCAGCAGGTGTGCTGTTCAATTTTGCCACGTTCCTGATCATTTACTTGGCTTTACCGTACGTGCCTGATGCCGGGTTTGGCTTTTTCCATATGATAGCATCGCTATCTCTCATCCTGGCCGTGCTGAACATCCTGCCTGTTTATCCCCTTGATGGAGGGTCGATAGTGTTTGCCGTCTATGAAATGATTACCGGCAAGAAGCCATCACCGCAATTCGTCAAGGTTTGCGGCATGATTGGTGCTGTCTTCATTGTGCTCTTCTTTTGGGTGTTCCCTGAGTGGCTTAATGGCATCATAAACTCCGTGTTCAGAGCCTTTTTCTGATTCCTTGGTTTCTGTAGCCTTCAATGGTTGACGGCTATAGGAAGCAAGGTCCGCTCGTTCTGATTTGACATGAACTTCAACTAAATAATGTAATGAATATGATGAAAAAACTGAGTTTCAAGTCTCGTTGCCTGATCGGGTTGCTGACAGTGGCGGCGCTCGCTACGGGTGGCGTTACGGCACAGGCCGGACCATTGCCGCAAATGCACAGCGGCACGGCACAGGCCTCGACGGTGACGGGACAAGTGCTTGACGAGAATGGCGACCCCATGATTGGGGCGACAGTCACTGTCAAGGGCACCGTCGTGGCTACAGTCACCGATTTTGATGGGCGATTCAGCATCAACGCTTCCCAGGGTGCCACCTTGACCGTTAGCTATGTGGGCTATGGCACTCGCGATGTGCGGGTGAATGGCTCTGACTTGACGGTTACAATGGAACCGTCTGCTGCTTATGACCTCAACGAAGTTGTAGTGACCGCCCTCGGTATTAAGAAGGAGGCCAAATCGCTGTCCTACAACGTGCAGCAATTGAGTGGCGATGCCTTGATGAGGGTACAGGATGCCAACTTTGTCAACTCGCTCTCGGGCAAGGTCGCCGGTGTGACCATCAATGCCAGTGCGACGGGTGCTGGTGGCAGCAGCCGCGTGGTGATGCGCGGTGCCAAGTCCATCAACGGCAACAACAATGTGCTTTATGTCGTGGACGGTATTCCCATGCAGAACCTCTCCAGCGAGCAGCCCGAGGGTATCTTTGCAGGAGCGGGCCAGACGGGTGATGCCACGGCCAACATCAATCCCGATGACATCGAGAGCATCAGCGCCCTGACAGGCCCCACGGCAGCCGCACTCTACGGTGCCAATGCCGCCAACGGTGTCATCCTTATCACGACAAAGCGCGGCCGTGCGGGTAGGGTGGATGTGACCTATAACGGCAGTTTCCAATTCTCCAAGCCATTTGTGTTGCCGCGTTTCCAGAACCAGTATGGGCCTAGCGAGACGGGCAGTTACTTCAGCTGGGGCGAGAAACTGGCCACGCCCAGCGATTACCGTCCTGCCGACTTCTTCCAGACGGGTACAAACATCGCCAACTCGGTGAGCCTGAGCACCGGCAACGACAAGAATCAGACTTATCTGTCGCTTGGTGCCACCAATGCACAGGGCATCATCCACAGCAATAATTATGACCGCTACAACGTGAGCGTGCGCAACACCACCAACTTCCTTGACGACCGCATGACGCTCGACCTGAGCTATATGCTCACTGCCGTTAAGGAACAGAACATGATCAGCCAGGGCCAGTACCACAATCCGCTGGTACCCGTCTATCTGTTCCCTGCTGGGGACGATTTCTCCAAATTGGGCTACTACGAGCGCTATGACACGGGCCGCAATTTCCCCGTCCAGTATTGGCCCTACAATTACGATATCTCGATGGAGAACCCCTACTGGGAAACCGAGCGCGAGCGCTTCATCAATCACAAGGAGCGCCACCAGGCGACCGTCTCGCTCAACTGGCGCATCACTCCGTGGCTCGACATCACGGGCCGCGTGAAGTATGACAAGAGCAGCGACAAGTACGAGGAGAAATTCTTCGCTTCGACCAACACGCTCTACGCCTCTAAATATGGCCACTACGGCCTGCGCAACGTGAGCAACCGCCAAATGTATGCCGAGGCATTTGCCAAGTTTGACAAATACTTTGCAGGCGACCGCTGGAGCATCAGCGGCGTGCTGGGTACCAGTTTTGACCAGCGCGACAATGCTATTGAGGGCTTCAGCGGCCACTTGAAGGGTACCGCCAACAAGTTCACCCTGGCCAATGTGGAGACTTCCAACTCCACTTTCAAACCTGTCCAGAGCGGCTACCGCACCCAGTTGCAGAGCGTGTATGCCACTGCCCAAATGGGTTACCGCAGCATGGTTTATCTGGATGCGACAGCCCGCAACGACTGGTCGAGCAAACTCGAGAAGAGTTACTTCTACTGGTCGGCTGGCGTGAGTGCCATCTGGACCGATATTTTCCCCTCTTTGAAGAATGGCCTCTGGCTCAACTACCTCAAGACGCGCGTGGGTTACTCCCAGGTGGGTAACGAGCCCAATGAGCCGTTCCTGACGCGTGAGACCTATGCCATCAACCCCTCGACGGGTCTGGCCGAGACCTCGACGCGCATGCTTACCGACCTCAAGCCCGAGCGCACCGACTCGTGGGAGGCGGGCATTGACCTGTACATGTTCCGAAACCGCTTGCGCATGAATGCGACCTTGTACAAGTCCAGCACGCGCAACCAGTTCTTCTATCCCACGCTGCCGGCTTCGTCGGGCTACACCAGTGCCGTTGTCAACGGTGGACGTGTGGACAATAAGGGTGTCGAGTTGACCGCTCGTTACACCCAGCCTATTGGCTCATTGACTTGGGAGACTTTTGTGACCTGGACGCTTAATCGTAACAAGGTCAAGGAACTGCTGCGCAACTGGCGCAACCCCATCGATGGCGAGATATATAACCTGGACGAACTCTACATGGGCGGCACCTCGGGTTATCAGATTCGCCTGATCGAGGGCGGAACCCTGAGCGACGTGTACGTCTCCACGCTCAAGACCGACGAGCATGGCGCCATCTACGTCAACCCCGAACGCCAGACCGTTGAGGCCAATCCCAACAATAATGCCTACTACATCTATGCCGGCCAGGCCGCGCCGCGCTACAATCTGTCGTGGGGCAACTCACTGTCGTTCAAGGGTGTTACTGTATCGGCCCTGTTGGCCTATCGCAACGGCGGTATCGTCGTGAGTGAGACCCAGGCCATCCTGGATTATTATGGCGCCAGTGAGGCCTCGCAGAATGCCCGCAACGATGGCGGTGTGGTCATCAACGGCAAGAAAATCAACGCCCAAGGCTATTACCAGACCGTGGGCAATCCCAACGGCACGGTGGATTCACGCTATGTCTACAGCGCGACCAACCTCAGGCTGGCCGAGTTGAGTGTCGGCTATGACGTGCCGGTTTACCGCTGGGTGAAGTGGATAAAGGGCTTGAATGTGTCCTTTGTCGCTCACAACCTGTGCATGCTTTATAACAAGGCCCCCTACGATCCCGAGGCGACTTCCAACACGGGCACCTACTATCAGGGTATCGACTACTTCATGCAGCCCAGCCTGCGAACGATGGGATTTAACGTGAAACTCAAATTCTGATGTGGCTATGAAAACTAGATTTCTATTATATATATGTGCTGCAATGCTGTTTGCAGGATGTACCAAGTCATTTGACGATATCAACACCAACCAGCACCAGCTCACCGACGAGGAATTGGCCAACGACTATCAGAACGTGGGTGCCTTCTTCTCGCAGATGGTGTCGAGGGTGGTGCTCTTTGACGACGGGTCGGGCAACTGCCTCTCATCTGACTATCAGGTGGCACAGGGCTTGAGCGCCGATCCGTTCTCGGGTTATGTGTCTCTCACTGGCACCTGGCGCAATGGTGTCCACAATGGTTCTTACAGTTTTGTGAGCGGCTGGTATGACCAGATGTTCACACGCGCTTTCAGTGAGGTGATGCCGGCCTGGCAACGCGTTACACAGGTGGCTGGGGAGATGAATCAGCCGGCTGTGGCGGCGCTGGCCACCATCGTCAAGGTTGAGGCCTTGCACCGTGTGACCGACATGTACGGCCCGATTCCCTACATCCATTTTGGCAGCGGAACGCTAGGTACTACCTATGACCGCCAGCAGGAGGTCTATAACCGTTTCTTTGAGGAACTGGATGCCGCTATCGAGACCCTCATGCCACTGGCCGAATCGGGAAGTATCCTGTTGCCCGACTATGACAACGTCTACGAGGGCAATGTGGCGCGCTGGGTGAAGTTTGCCAACACCCTTCGCCTGCGCTTGGCGCTGCGTGTGGTCTATGCCGACCCGGCCTTGGCACAGAGCGAGGCCGAGAAGTCGGCCGCTTGCCCGCTGGGCTATATCGAGACGGCCGCCGAGCGTGCCCAACTGCAGCACGGTCGCTTGACCTATTTCCACCCGAATTATGACATGGCCTACAATTTCAATGCCGGTGAGGTGCGCATGGGAGCGACGATGGACTGCTACATGAACGGCTACGGTGACCCCCGCTTGGCTGCCTACTTTGTCCCTGCAAGCAACGACAACAAGTATCACGGCGTGCGTCTGGGTGTCCACAACATGAATCCCACGCGCTATGCCGGTGCCTATGTCTCCAACCTGAACATCGACCGTGCCACAACACCCATTGTGTGGATGACGGCAGCCGAGGGCTTCTTCCTGAGGGCCGAAGCGGCTTTGCGAGGCTGGAACATGGGCGGCACGGCCAAGAGTTTCTACGAGGCCGGAATCCGCGCCTCGTTCAGCGAGAACAACGTGAGTGGCGAGGACGCTTATATCACCAACTCGACCTTGAAGCCTTCGCGTTTCGTGGACCGCACGGGAGGCAACAACACCGCTCCCGCTCCGTCTGCAATCACCATCGCTTGGGACGATGAGGCCGACTTTGAGACCAATCTGGAACGCGTCATTACCCAGAAGTGGATTGCCATGTATCCCGACGGCTGCGAGGGCTGGGCTGAGTTCCGGCGCACGGGCTATCCCCATCTGCTGCCTGTGGTGAACAACGATAGCCAAGGTCTCATCGACACCGATATTCAAGTGCGACGTTGTCCCTTCCCGGTGCAGGAGTATAACACCAATGAGGCTGCTGTGCAGGCCGCTATCCAACTGTTGGACGGCGAAGCCGCTGGCGGTGGTCAGGATAATGGCGGAACACGTCTGTGGTGGGATAAAAAAGTGATAAGTGATTAGTGATAGGAGATTAGAGATATGAAACTGACAAGATATATTTCGGCTGCGTTAATTCTTTTGGCTGTCACGGCTTGTGATACCGAGCCCGAAGCCCTTGACCTGCAGCCGTTGAAGGAGTACAGCGAGGAGTATTATCAGGCCTTGCGTGACTACAAAGCGAGTCCTCACGAGATTTGCTACGTGTATTATGCCGACTGGGCACCCATCGAGGGCGCTAGCGGATACAAGGACCCGGCATCATGGGGCGAACGCATCATCGGCCTGCCCGACAGCATCGACCTGGTGAACCTGTGGATGGGAATCCCCACACCCGAGACTCACCCTGTCGCCTATCAGGATATGATTGAGACGCGCGAGAAGAAGGGCACCCGCTTCATCTTCCACGCCGATGCCTCCAACTACAACCACCGCTTCACCATCGACGGACGTGTCTATGACCTGTCCGGTGACCGCAGCGAGGAGGCCATCCGGGCCTACGCGCGCTGGGTGTGTGATACGGTGGTGGAAACGGGCCTCGACGGGGCCGACTTTGACTACGAGGGCTGGAACGGCCAGCACCTGACGTGGGCCATCGAGGAATGCGACAAAATCTTCGGTCCCCAAGGCCAATACCCCGAGAAACTGGTCATCGTGGACTACTTCTCGGTGTCACCGCCCACGGCCTGTGACCCCTATGTGGATTACTACATCAAGCAGGCTTATAGCCAGCAGGGTGCCGGTGTCGGCGCGATGGGTCACCCCGACGAGAAGACGGTCTACTGCGAGTCCTTCGGCCAGAAACCCACGGGCGGCGAAATCTTCAACTATGCCGCTTGGGAGCCCGCCACGGGTCACAAGGGCGGTTGCGGTGCTTACTATGTGGAGCGCAACTACTACAACACGAGCGACGGTGTACCCTATGGTGCCATCCGCCGTGCCATCCAGATCATGAACCCATCCAAGAGATAGCAGCGACTGGCAGCTAGCCCGGTCCGCCGTGCCACAACAAATGGCTGCTAGCCCGGTCCACCGTGCCACAGCGAATGGCAGCTAGCCCGGTCCACCGTGCCGAGGCTTTGCCTCGGCCAAGTGAAACTCTCAACTGAAACCTAAAAAAGAACAACAATGAAAAAATCGATTTTCAATATCCTCCTGCTACTCGCTGTCGGCGCTTTGTTCAACGCTTGCAACAGCGAGGGAGACAAGTTTGATTACCAGAAGGTGGGACTGCTCATCACGGGCACCGAACAGGTGCCGGTGCAGCGTTTCACCGTTGACGAATTGCCGGCATCCTATGCCGTCACTGTCAAGGCTACGCGCCGCTGCCCGAAGGATGTCACCCTGCGCCTGGCGATAGACACGGCGCTGGTGCGCAACTATAATGCCACTCACGGCACCGCCTACTATGCAGTGCCGGCTTCCAGCGTATTGCTCGAGGACAGTGAGGTGACCATCAAGCAAGGTGAGGCCCTATCCACTGCCGCCCAGGTCAAAGTGGTCAACACCGACGGTTTTATCGAGGGCGCCACCTATGTCATCCCTGTCACTATCCAGCAGGTGAACGGCGAGGGTGGTGAGGTCATCGAGAGCTCACGCACCATCTTCTTGCAGATTTCCCGCATCATTTCGTTCTACTCGCTTGAGAACAGCCAGAACGCCTCATCCAACTACATCTTCCCCGACGACAAGATGGTGAACCTCACCAACTACACCATCGAGTTCAAGGTCTTCTCCTACCTGTTCGGCAATGTGGGCAACATCAAGCGTGTGTTGGCCATTGAGGGCAAGAATGAGGAAGAGGCCAACATGTTCCGCTTCGGCGAGAACGGTTCGGCCGGTGGCGACATCCTGCAATGGGTGCTGCCGGGCGGCAGGTGCTTCTCTTCGACCCATTTCAAGACTAACCGCTGGTATCTGGTGTCGTGCACTTACGACGGTTCTACCTTCAAGATGTATGTCGATGGTGTTGAGGATGCTCAGGCCAGCGGCACTGGCAAGGCGACGCCTTTCCAGCGTTTCGAGTTGGGAATGTCGTGGGGCAATTACCGCAACAGCCAGTTCTTCCAGGGACGTCTGTGTGAGGTGCGCCTGTGGAACAGGGCACTCACGGCCAGCGAAATTGCCATGGGCTTTGCCGGCGTGAATGCCCACAGCGAGGGACTCGTCGCCTACTGGAAGATGAACGAGGGCGAGGGCCACATCTTCCACGACGCCACGGGTCACGGTTATGATATGGACTGGACCGATACCTGGCGTGACGACAAGGAAAACGGTGTCCTCGTCGCCCACGACTACAGTAATTATATCAAGTGGGTGAAGGACGACTACAACAAGGTCGCCCAGTAATCCTTGATTAGTGATTAGTGACCCTAAGGTCCTTAAACTCCCTAAAAACTGTTGACCGAAAAAGTGAAAACTGACAACTTTTCACTACCTTTGTGAGTTGAAACAATCAGAAATGCAGATTTACAAGTTCAATAGTATCCTCAAGCCCGTCCTGTGGGGCGGCGACAAGCTGGTGACGTTCAAGAGGTTGCCGGCCTGTGAGGAACCTATCGGTGAGAGTTGGGAACTGTCGCCCATGCCGGGGCGCGAGTCGGTAGTTGCCGATGGCGACGATGCAGGGATGACGCTCACTGACCTCGTGCGCCGCTATGGAGCCGACCTGGTGGGCGAGGACGTCTATCGCCGCTATGGTGACCAGTTCCCACTGCTCATCAAGTTCATCGATGCCAAGCGTGACCTCTCTATCCAGGTGCATCCCGACGACGCTATGGCGCTGCGCCGTCATGGCTGCAAGGGCAAGACCGAGATGTGGTACATTCTCGAGGCCGAAGAGGGTGCGCTCATCCACACGGGCTTCAACCGTGACCTGTCGGCCGAGGAATATGACCGCAGGGTGGGGGATGGAACGATTCTCGAGGTCATCAATGCTGCGGTTCCACAAGCTGGTGACGTGTTCTTCATTCCTGCGGGTGAGATTCACGCCATCGGTGCCGGCAACCTGTTGGTCGAGATACAGGAGCCGAGCGATATCACCTATCGCGTGTGGGACTATAATCGTCGAGACGCCGACGGCAACCTGCGAGAGTTGCACACCGCTCAGGCACGCGAGTCGCTCAGCTATGAGGCGCTCAACGGCCATGTGGATTACACGTCAAGCGATGGCCCAGGCATCACACCGCTGGTGAGCTGCCCGGAATTCGAAGTGAAGCGTCTTGACATCGTCGACGCTTACAGGCTTGAATGGCCGTCGCCTCACTCCTTTGTGGCGATGATGTGTCTCGATGGCGTGACAATGCTCCATGTCGAGGGTATGCAACCCGTGGAACTGCGACAGGGCGAGACGGCCCTCATTCCCGCAGTGGCCCAGGTCATTGAAATGACCGGCACGGCCCAATTACTGATGGCCACCGTTCCTCTTGCCGCACATTGATAGCGAAATAATTGACTACTCAACTAAAAACTGAATGATATGACAAAGAAGAAATGGATGATACTCGGCGCCATTGCTGCCATCATCATTGTGATACTCGTCGCCTGTGCCGCTCCCTACCTGTTCATCGGCGCCCCTGCCGAGGGTCTGGTCAAGGTGCGCAAGGGCAGCACGATTGAAATGATCAGTGACAGTGTTCAAGCTCATGTGGACAAGAAGTTCGGCGAGCGCGTTGCCACATTGATGAAATGGATGGGCGCCAATGTTGAAAACCGCGAGGGCGCTTTCCGCATCACCAAGGGGATGACGCCTTTTGATGCCGCTCGACGCATCAAGAACGGTATTCAGGATGGTGTGCGTTTCACCTTCAATAACGTGCGCACCCTCGATGAATGGGCCGACCGCTGGGGCGAAACGTTTATTGGCGATGCCGACGACATGCGCAAACTGCTGAATGACAGTGCCGCGTGTGCCAAGTATGGCAAGACGCCTCAGACCATCGCTTGCCTGCTGATGCCCGATACCTATGAGTTCTACTGGAACATCTCGCCCGAGAAGATGCTCGAACGCATGAATGACTATTACAACGACTTCTGGACCAGTGAACGCAAGGCCAAGGCCGAGAAACTGGGCCTCACCCCCGACGGCGTGGCCACTATCGCATCGATTGTCGAGGAGGAGACCAGCAAGGCCGACGAGCGCGGCAAGGTGGCTCGCCTCTACCTCAACCGCTTCCAGCAGGGTATGCCTTTGCAGGCAGACCCGACGGTGAAATTCGCCATCGGCGACTTCTCCATCAAGCGCATCACCGTGGCCATGACGCAAGTCAACTCGCCCTATAACACCTATCGGGTGCAGGGCTTGCCTCCCGGTCCTATCCGTCTGCCCGAGAAGGCCACAATCGATGCCGTGCTCGATGCACCTCAGCATGACTTCATCTATATGTGTGCCAAGTCGGACTTCAGCGGCTACCACGATTTTGCCCGTGACTATGCGACGCACCTCGAGAATGCCCACCGCTACCAGGCTGCCCTCAATGCACGCGGCATCAAGTAAGCAAGGATTCTGTATCACTTTAAAAACGATTGAACAATGGAAGATAAAGAGAAATTGGTTGTCTTTGACAAGTATGATAACGCGGTCGATGCCAACATTGTCAAGGGTGCCCTCGAGGCCAGTGGTGTGCCCGCAGGCGTGATTGGCGACAGCACGGCCAACGCGATCTGGATGGCACCCATCATGGTTGTCGTCTTCAGGCGTGACCTGGAACAGGCCATACGCGCCATCTACGACGGCGAGATGAAATTTGAGGACTATTGTGATGAGATGAGTCGTGAGGAGTTCGAAAACCTGCAGCTGTGTAACAGGACCTTTGCGGACATCGCTCTCAAGTGCCATCCTGAACTGGCCCCCGACTCGGGCAAGGCTTTCCGCGATGTGCTGGCCATGGCCAAGGATGCCCTGGCGGCCGGTAAACTCGACACGCTGAACAAAATCCTGGCCCAGCTGCAGTGAGATGTGGCCTCTCCTGATTAGTGAGATTCAGATGATTGAGCAAGAAAACCATTCCGGGCAAGTCGATGACGCGCGTGCCAAGACCTCTGTCAGAGGCTGGCTGCTGGTCTATCTCATCCTCTCCGTCATCTTCGACGTGGCGGCTGTCGTGCTCTTGTTCACTTCGGGCTCGGAATTGACCTCTGATGTGAATGAGCTGGGCATGCTCGCTTTCTTGGTGCTGTCGGGCTGTGTGATGACGGGCTTTCTCATTTATGCCTTCATGAACCGCAAACCCGATGCCGCCTTCCTGGGTAAGCATCAAGTGATTATCAATGCCATACCGGCTGCCTGTGTCTTTATTTGGTTGTTTAATAAGGTCAATACCGATATCTTCGCCCTCCTGCTTGTCTTGTTGCTGTTTGGCGGAGTCGCCATCTGGCGAAGTTTCTTCGGGTCTTCTTCCCAAGTGAAGGCCTTGATACCCCCTGCTACCCGCATGGTGGGAAAGAAAGAGAAGTATTTTGTGACCTTCCTCTATGTGGCGATTGGCATCATGATATTTATTCACGCTGGTTGGAGCAGGTGGTGGGTTACCTTATTGGGCGTTTGGGGCGTGTTGAGTTTCTCCCCGTTGGAGGATTTTTTCAACGACTCGGCCGAAGAGCCCAAGCAGGATAATTGACATGTCTTGCCGCTGCCAGACTTGATGTCTTTCTATCGGGTACTTATAATAAAAGGCGTCATCATTTCGTTATATGTTTAATTGATATCCAATAATAACGACACTATGACATCCTGTTTGCGTCACTACATATTGCTGGCCGTGGGTGCTGTGGCATTGTTTGCCATGGCCGATGATGCCCCCAAGACAACGGCCTACAACTTCCTGGGTGTGCCTTCCTCGAGCCATGTCTATGGCCTGGGTGGTCACAACCTCACCATCATCGACGACGACATCAACCTCATCGAACAGAACCCTGCCCTCCTGGGACCCGAATATGACCATCAGGTGGGCCTCAACTACATGCGCTACATCGGCGAGACCAACTTTGCCGGACTGCGCTATGGCCAGGGGGTGAGTGAGCACGGTGCTATCGCAGTGGGCGTTCAGTACTTCGGCTACGGCAACATCCAGGGGGCCGCTATCGATGGAACCCCAACGGGGAATTTCAGCGCCAGCGACATGGCCTTCAGCCTCACTTACAGCCACGACATCAGCAGTCGCTTCCGTGGCGGTATCACGGTCAAGTACCTCTATTCCAAGTATGAGGACTACACGGCCGGAGCCGTTGCCGCCGACCTGGGTATCAACTACTACGACCCCGACCATGAGTTCTCGGCCTCACTGGTGGCCAAGAACCTGGGTGGTCAGGTCAAGAAATTCAACGAGTACAAGGATAACTTGCCGTGGGACATCCAGGTGGGCTTCAGTAAGATGCTGGGTCATGCACCCATCCGTCTTCACCTCACCGCCTACGAACTCGCGCGCTGGAACTCGCCTTACTATAAGATTGAGGACACCAACAACCCCAACAGCGGCCTCATCAAGAAGGACTCCTTCGGCAGCAACCTGATGCGCCACCTCGTCTTCGGTGTCGATGTCTTGCCCACCGACAACATCTACCTGGGCATCGGTTACAACTACCGCACGCGCTCCGACATGGCGACCTACAAGCGCGACTTCATGTCGGGACTCTCGATTGGTGCCGGACTGAAGGTGAGGGCCTTCGGCTTCGGTGCCGCCTTTGCCCGTCCTCACACGGGCGCCTCGACCTTCATGTTCAACCTCACCACCTCGATCGGTGAACTCATGAAGTGATATTCAGGGTCATTATGTGATTTAGTAAGAAAACTCAGGGCTTGAGGAATAAATAACGAGGGACGCCAGCATCGATGCGGCGTCCCTCGCTGTGTTTGTTTTGCAGGATGTGAATTACCTCACGCGGCCAACATAGCTGCCGTCGCGGGTGTCCACCTCGATGATCTCGTCGGTGTCGATGAACAGCGGCACGCGTACGGTGGCGCCGGTCTCAACGGTGGCGGGCTTCAGGGTGTTGGTGGCGGTGTCGCCTTTCACGCCGGGCTCAGTATAAGTGATCTTCAGCTGAGTCTTGATGGGCATCTCGGCGAACAGCACGGTCTCGGTCGAAGCGTCACTGACAACCTCAACGATGTCACCTTCCTTCATGTAGTCGGCACCGGTGATCAAATCCTTGCTGATGGGAATCTGCTCAAACGTCTCGTTGTTCATGAACATGGCGTCCTCGCCATCCATGTACAGGTACTGATAGGGGCGGCGCTCTACGCGAACATCTTCAAGCTTCTCGCCGATGTTGAAACGGCGCTCCAGCACGCGGCCGTCAACCACGTTTTTCAGCTTAGTGCGCATGAAGGTGTTACCCTTACCGGGCTTTACATGGAGAAATTCGATGCAGAAATACAGATCGCCATCCATGCGGATGCACGTTCCGTTCTTGATGTCTTGAGCATTAATCATAATTGTAGTCTTGTGCTATTGTTTTATGTAAATATTGTTTTTATCAGTCATTTGTGGGTGCAAAAGTAGTGATTTTGAGAAAAAAAACAAAAACTTTTCTGCAAAAATGCGTTTGGATTTGTGTATTTTGAAAAAAAGCACTAATTTTGCACCGCATTTTGCGAAAATTTTTCGGAACAACTAAAAAACAGAGATAAGAAATGAAACGTACATTCCAACCCTCGAACCGCAAGAAAGCCAACAAGCATGGCTTCCGTCATCGCATGCGCACCGCCGACGGCCGCAAGGTTCTGGCCCGTCGCCGCGCTAAGGGTCGTTACAGCCTCACTGTAAGCGATACCGTTTACAAGTAATCCCCTGTGAAGGGTTGCCGCGACACGAGCGGCACTTCAAACGCATCAAGCCGTTATGGTCCCCCGGGACTGTAACGGCATTTGTTGCGTCTTATAGCTCCTTGATAACACGGCAGGGATTGCCCAAGGCGACCGAATTGCTGGGGATATCGCGTGTAACGACCGACCCGGCCCCGATAGTCACGTTGTCCCCGATGGACACGCCCGCCAGGATAGTCACCGAGCCCCCGATCCACACATTATCACCGATGGTCACAGGCAGCGCCCATTCACGACGCGTGTTGCGCTCAACCGGATCCGTGCTGTGGCAAGCCGTGTAGATGCCCACGTTCGGCCCGATGAAGCAATCGTCGCCAATCGTCACCAGTGCCTCGTCCAGAACCGTGAAATTGAAATTGGCAAAGAACCGTTTGCCCACGCTGATGTGTTTCCCATAGTCACAATAGAACGGCTGATTAATCAAGATGTTGTCATCGCCCACATGTCCCAGCAGCTCCTTCAGCATAGCCGTGCGCTCAGTGCGCTTCGACGGCAGCAGCTCATTGTAACTATGGACCACATCCTTGCACTCATTCAGTTCCTTCAGCAGCTGGGCATCCACAGCAGAGTAGGGCAGACCAGCCAGCATTTTCTCTTTCTCCGTCATATCAGTGTATTGGTGTTTGTTCTCAGCGACAAAGTTACAAATTATTCCATCAACCGCCGCATCGCTCAGGGCATAAAAAATCAGCACGACTCTCACGAGGGATGCTGACAATCATGTTTAACCCTAAAAAACCTCCAAAAATTATGAGTTCGAACCTATATCTGCAATTACCGTGCCAACTTTAATGTGATATTAATTTGGTGATTAGTAGGTGATTGAATGTGGATGGCACATGGCTCTTTTCATACGGTTGCTGTGAAAATGGCTCAGAATTAAACCCTCGCAAACATGAGTTTTTTAGGCAATTGCTGGCGATAGATAGCCTGAGAATTACTATATTTGTAAGTTGTTTTAAATTGTTATGTCTATGGATAGGAGTAGTTATCGAAATATCAATCGCAGTTTGATGCTGGATACACAGCGTCAGTATGAGACGATTCCGGAGCTGGTGGCGGCGGTCGAGAATTCCGTTGCGCATCAATATATGGTGGCGCAGGAGGATGACGTTGTGGTCGCTGGGGTAGGGCAGTCGGGCACGCGTTATGTGGTGTCGGGTAAACGAAGTTTTGAGGCGGCCAGGGGCTATAACGGCAAAAAGGTGGCGGTTCTCAATTTTGCCAACAATCACAGCATCGGCGGCGCTCCGTTCTCGGCTGGTGCACAGGAAGAGTCCCTGTGCCGATGCTCGACCTTGTACCCTTGCCTGCAGGCGATGAGGGAGCCTTTCTACCAAAGGCACATCAGGCTCCGTGAGGCGCATCAACTGGACCACATGGGGAATGATGATATCATATATACCCCCGACGTCATCGTCTTCAAGACGGATGAACGCACCGACCCGGTATACCCCCAGATGATGCCGAGGGAAGAGTGGTACAAAGTGGACGTCATCACCTGTGCCGCTCCCGAGCTGTGGCATGGCTACAAGATGCCCGACAATTATGATTCGCTGATAACGCGGCGCATCAAGAGGATCCTGGATGTGGCGGCCGGTGCAGGAGCCGAGGTCCTCATCCTGGGCAAGTGGGGATGCGGCGCTTTCAGGAATCCCGTGGATGTGGTGGCCAGGGCGTTCAAGACTCTCTTGAAGGACTATGACTTTGAAGTTGTTGAGTTTGCCTTGGCTACCCGGAGTGATGTCGGTGATGATGCCTTTGCGCGAGAGCTGGGCACCTTTGCTTAGTGTGGGCACCGTTGTACCGCAAAATGATCAGCAGGCCTCTCAGCGGAGTCAAATGAATGCACACTTGGCTCCATCGAGAGGCTTGCGGCTCGTGTGTGATGTCAGGCGGCAAGAGGCAGGCTTTCGCCCTCGGCCTCTTTTTCCTTTCTAATCTCAATAATCTTCTTCAACACCTTATTCTTTTTACTCTTAACACTATTCCCATTCTTATAACCTATTCTCCTGGCTATCTCTTCCATTTTACATCCTTCCACATAATAACTCTCCAAAATCATCCTGTCAACTTCACTCAATCTTTCCCAAATCTTTTCCAACTTCTCATACTTTTCATCCCTATCATCACATTCATCTACCACATCAAAAATCTCACCAATTCCACTTCTCTCTTCTTCACTCTCATCACCCTTATCCAACATCAAATCCAAACTCATCACATTATCATTCACTTTCCTTAAATAATGCCTACCAATATTCCAACAAACCCTCCTCAAAAAACCACAAATACTCTCTTTCTTCAACACATAATCATCATCCATCATCTTCTCCCATAATATCAAACACCCATCACTATACACTTCCTCCAAATCTTCATACCTTAACCTACTAAAACCACTCATTAACATCATCATCACATTCTCCCTCTCATTCTCCATCACATCTCTCAATATGAAATAACTTACCCTCTGAAGTTTTTCTTTTTCTTCTTTCAAAGACAACTTCTTTTTCTCTTCTTTAACACCATTCACTTTAATACCTGTAATCATAATCCCTCCTCCTTTATTGTGTAAATTTTACGCAGCAAAAATAGTGCCAATTTCTGAACTGGCAAAATTTTTGTGTATTTTTTACACAAAAAGGCCCGTTTTTTCCTTTATTTCTTTTTTTGATTACCTTTTGCGGTTTTGGTGGCCTTATTAATTGCCCGCTTTTGGGTGTGGTTTATAAAATGGTTGTTTTTATGATGAGAATTGTTGTTAAGTCCGAGAGAAAAAGTAATTTTGTTCCAAATCCTAATTTGCGTAAGCCTATGATTTACATTGAATCAAAAAGAAAGAGTTTAGAGGCGCTTCAGCTGAAGTATCCCGGTGCCATGATCATCGACGTGACCAGCAAAGCCGAGGACGAATTTGTCAAGTTCAGTCCGTTTTATCCCAACGGCGGGATTCCGGTTCCTTTCACTGAAGACTATATTGCCGCCTCGGTAGAGGGCATCTGGCAGGGCTTGAAGGTCTTCGAGAATGATGGCATTGACACTCAGATGTTCGCCAAGAAGGACATGAAGAACATGAAGCGCACCACGCGCAAGTTCGGACGGATGCTGGGGCACCGCAAAGGCGTTCATGGTGACGAGCTGCTGGGCTATCTTGAAGCCCGCAAACAGATCTATCTGCCCTGCTACAAGTGGGTGCTTGAGAACAGGCTCCAGACGCTTGTGACAGCTGTTCGCGTCATAGCCAAGAACAAACCCGTGGTGCTGCTGGATTATAACACCAACGGTGACGTGAATGACCTGCGCAGGCCGCTGTCGCATGCCACTCTCATCAAGGCTTATATTGAAGGGTGCTATCCTGAGTGATTAATCGGCACGGTATGGAGAAAAGAAAACGGGGGACCTGTGGCGCGTCTCCCGTTTCTTGTTTCATTCGATTGGCCGGTGGTTGGGCGTTTTGGACGCTCGACGTGATGACTTGCAGAGTCCAATGATTGTCAATAGTCGCTGTTCATGATCAGGCTGAAGGCGCCTATGAGTTCTTGGGCTGTCCTGGTGCAGAACTCTTCGTCCAGGGTGGCTTCTCCATTGACGGCCTTGTGGACGCCGTGCTTGCCGTAGTAAAAACGTGTCTCGGCGATGCCGCCTTCGATCGCGTCGTGGCTCTGGAAGAAAAACAGCAGCTTTGACTCCTTGTCGATGAGGTATTCCTGATAGAACTTTCGGGCCGCGATATTAAAACTTCTGGTGATCAGATAGGGTTTGTAAACGTAAGAACCGGTCTCAGGGTCTTCATCGAGTGTGAAAAAGTAGTGGATGACATCCTCGGTGGGACCGCTTCCGGGAATGACGTAATGACTGGAAATCTCCATGTCGCTGCGGGGCACGTTCATCTTCTGGGCATGGCTGTTGAGTTCCATTTGTTCTTTAGCGGCGCTATAGGCTGCACGGATGCCGGCGATTTCATCCTGGGTCACCTCTTGGGCCTGAATCTGCATGGTCATCGCTGCTGTCAAGCACACGATGAAAGTGATGAAAAACTTGGTCATGTTCATTGGGTTTTAGTTGAATAAAATCAGTTTCTGTTTTTTACCTTGAAGGCTTTCTCGATGTCTTCCTTGGTCAGCACCGAGAGTTCGTCGTCGCTGATGCTGCGCTTGGCCGTCAGGCGGTTGGCTTGCTGCTCGACGGCCCGCTCAAAGATGTTGCGCACATAGCGGGCGTTGCCGAAGTTCTTGGTCTTGTGGGCCACGACATCGTTGAGTTTGTTCTTGAGCAGTTGGTCGGCCTCTTGAGTTATGGTATACTGGTTCTTCCTCAGGTACAGATGGAAGATGTCGAACAATTCCTGCTCGGTGTAGTCGGGGAAGTTGATGTATCGGGTGAAGCGCGACTGCAGGCCTGGGTTGGCGTCGATGAAGCGTTTCATCTCGTCGGGATAGCCGGCAATGATGACCACCAGTTTGTCGCGGTCGTCCTCCATGCGCTTGAGCAGGGTAGATATGGCTTCCCGGCCGTAGTCATAGCCTTCGTGTTCGGGCACGAGGGCATAGGCCTCGTCGATGAACAGCACGCCGTTCAATGCCGAGTCAATCACGGCATTGGTCTTGGTCGCGGTTTGTCCCACATAGTCGGCCACGAGGCCCGAGCGGTCGGTCTCGACGGTGTGTCCGCTCTTGAGGATGCCCAGGTCCTTGTAGATGCGTGCCACGATGCGCGCCACGGTGGTTTTACCCGTGCCGGGGCTTCCGGTGAACACGAGGTGGAATGACATCTTGGGCACTTTCAGACCCTGTGCTTTGCGCTGCTGTTGGATTCTGGCAAAGTTGGCGATGGTGTGCACCTCTTCCTTCACCGAATCCAGACCGATGAGTTCATCCAGTTCCTGGTAGGGGTCTTCTTCCATGACGGGAGTGATGACGACGCTGTCCTTGGGCTCTTTGGGCTGTTGGGCTATCTCGATAATTGGTTTGACCGGATTGTCTTTAGCGTGATTTCCCTTCAGGGCAGCCCAAATGGAAAAGAGGATGAGGACCATCAATGCTGCGCCACTATAGCGAGCGACATTCTTGGTGATTTTTACCGGCCTGCCCGGATGCATGGACTTGTAAATCATCACATAGCCCCAATAGATGAAAGGAGACAGAAGAAGGACAAATACCAACAGTCCGAGGGCGCCGTCGGCGCCATCGCCTTCATTGCACATATCAATCACCGCTGCAACTCCGCCAGCGATAAACAACAGGCAAAATGCCAGCAACATGATGCCGCATCCGGCGCCTACTTCTCTTTTCATAGTCAGTGTCTTTTTTTGGGGGAACGATATAGCAGTTGGCCCATTGATTTTTTTCAATGCTAATTTCTCTAATTAGACGAATTACAATAATAAAGAATCACATCATTAAAATTAGATAAATTCGTGAAATTAGCATTAGCCTCGCAGGGTTTGGTTTCGCAAAAGGTTGGGCCAACATCTATATCATTGCCTTTTTTTTAGTGTTATTAATTCTCCAGATACCAGTGATAAAGGGCGGGGACGCCGTCCTCGAGTTCCATGTTGTGGCGCCAACCCAGAGAGTGAAGTTTGCTCACGTCGGTGAGTTTGCGCAGGGTGCCGTCGGGCTTGGTGCTGTCCCACTCGATGGAGCCATTGTAGCCCACGGTGGTCTTGACGAGTTCGGCGAGTTGGCGGATGGTGACCTCCTTGCCGCTGCCGATGTTGATGTGGCAGTTGCGCACCTCGTCGCCCGTGCCGCGCACGTCCTTGAAATCGATATGCTCCAGGCAATAGACGCTGGCGTCGGCCATGTCCTCGCTCCACAGGAATTCTCTGATGGGCGCTCCCGTTCCCCACAGGCGCAGGCGGTCCTTCAGGATGCCGTATTTCTCCAGCAGGGCGACGATGGCTTCCACGGTGGCGTTGCCGTCAAGGCCCTCGACGGGGCGTCGGTTCAGGTCGGTGCGGAGGCCGTCCATGTCGCCCTCGTTGAGCAGCTTGGCCAGATGCATCTTCCTGATCATCGCCGGCATGACGTGGCTGGTCTCCAAGTTGAAATTGTCGCGCGGTCCATACAGGTTGGTGGGCATCACGGCGATGTAGTTGGTGCCGTACTGCAGGTTGAAGCTCTCGCACATCTTGAGGCCGGCGATCTTGGCGATGGCATAGGGCTCGTTGGTGTACTCCAACGGAGCGGTGAGCAAGGCGGTTTCGGGAATGGGCTGGGGCGCCTCACGAGGGTAGATGCAGGTGCTGCCCAGGAAGAGCAGTTTCTTCACGCCGTGCCGCCAACTCTCGCCGATGACGTTCTGCTGGATGGCGAGGTTCTGGAAGATGAAGTCGGCACGGTACTTCAGGTTGGCCATGATACCGCCCACATGGGCCGCAGCCAGCACGACATACTCGGGCTGCTCCTCGTCAAAGAAACGCTTCACTGCCGCGGCATCCATCAGGTCGAGTTCCTGGTGGGTGCGACCGATGAGGTTGGTGTAACCCTTACGCTGCAGGCTGTTCCAGATGGCGCTGCCCACGAGTCCGCGGTGCCCTGCTACATATATCTTTGATTCTTTTTCCATGACTGATTGTTGATTGGGCTAATTGGGCAAATTGGCTTGATTGGATTACTGGAGGTGGTAAATCTTCTTGATGTGCTGCATGTCATACTCGATCATGATGCGCACCAGGTCCTCGAACGAGGTCTTGCGCGGATTCCAGCCCAGCACGTTTTTGGCCTTGCTGGGGTCGCCGAGCAACTGGTCCACCTCGGCGGGACGGAAGTACTTCGGGTCCACCTCGACGAGCACCCTGCCCGTGGCCTTGTCGATGCCCTTCTCGTTGACGCCCTCACCTTGCCATTCCAGTTCGACACCGATGTGATGGAAGGCTAGGGTGCAGAATTCCCTCACCGTATGGTACTCGCCCGTGGCGATGACAAAGTCGTCGGGCTCGGGCTGCTGCAGGATGAGCCACATGCACTCCACATAGTCGCGAGCATAGCCCCAGTCGCGCAGGGCGTTCAGGTTACCCAAGTAGAGTTTGTCCTGCAGACCATGGGAGATGCGTGCCGCTGCAACGGTGATTTTGCGCGTCACGAAGGTCTCGCCGCGCCGCTCGCTCTCGTGGTTGAACAGGATGCCGTTGGCGCAGAACATGCCGTAACTCTCGCGGTAGTTCTTCATGATCCAGAACGAGTACAGCTTGGCGCAGCCGTAGGGGCTGCGCGGATAGAATGGCGTGGTCTCGCTCTGGGGCACCTCCTGCACCTTGCCGTAGAGTTCGCTGGTGCTTGCCTGATAGATGCGTGTTTCCTTCTCGCGGCCGGCGATGCGCACCGCCTCGATGAGGCGCAGGGTACCCACGGCATCGGTCTCGGCGGTATATTCGGGCACGTCGAACGACACCTTCACGTGGCTTTGTGCCGCCAGATTGTAAATCTCGTCGGGCTTGGTCTTCTCGATGATGCGGATGAGGGAACTGCTGTCGGTCATGTCACCGTAGTGCAGGTTGATGAGGCGGCGCTGTTTCATGTCGCGCACCCATTCGTCGAGGTACAGGTGCTCGATGCGTCCCGTGTTAAAACTGCTGCTGCGGCGGATGATGCCGTGCACCTCATAGCCCTTGTCGAGCAGGAACTCTGCCAGATAGGAGCCGTCTTGGCCAGTGATGCCCGTGATCAGGGCGACTTTCTGCTTGTTTTCGTTCATAGTTATATTCAGTTTTTAGTCCCAGGTGGGCTTCCACCCCCCTAAAGCCTAACATCTAAAGTCTAATGTCTAACGTCTAACATCTAACGTCTAACGTCTAATGCGTTGTCCAATTGTTTCGGTTCAGGGTCGGTGATCTTCTCAATCATCGACAGGTGGACAAAGGTGGTGGCCACAGCCACGACACCCGGCACATTGATGACCACGCGGCGGTCACCCTTGACGCGTACAAAGACCCCCTCGGCGCCGGCGAACATGCCGCCGATGATGCGCACGCGCTCGCCTTGGGCAAAATCGCCAGGGTCAGGGCTGAGGTAGACGAGTTTCTCGTCGTAGGTGCCCGCCACCTTGATGAAGTTCTCCATCTCGCGATTGGGCACGGTGATGGGCTTGCGGGTCTCGCGGTTCATGATGTAGCGTATGGGCAGCGCGGTCCTCTTCTTGTATTCCACCATATCCTCGGGTGTGATGTTGATGAAGATGAGGTTGTGCACGCTGGGCACCAGGCGCTTGACCATCTGCCCGTTGCGTTCCTCACGGCGATACTGCATCGGCACGAAGTTGGTGATGCCGCGCGCGTCGAGGTCGGCCTTGACCTTGAGCTCACGGTTATAGGTCACGCGGATGGCAAACCACACCTTTTCCGCGGTTTCCTTGTCCTGTGTCGTCTTTTTGTTGTCCACTGGTGCAAAGATAGTGTTTTTTTCTAAAAAGTGTATTATCCTGGCCGTTTTACACGTTATATAGATGATAAAACATTTTCGTTATGGCCAAGGAAATCAAGAAATGGACGACGCTCGAGAGCCGCTACATCATCCGGCGGCCCTGGCTCACGGCCCGTGTCGATAAGGTGCAACTGCCCGACGGACGCATCAACCCCGAGCACTACGTGCTGGAGTATCCCGAGTGGGTTAACATCATCGCCATCACCACCGGGGGCGACTTTGTCATGGTGAGGCAATACCGCCACGCCATGGACGTGGTGCTTGACGAGTTGTGTGCCGGTGTGATAGAGGAGGGGGAGACACCCTTGCAGGCAGCCCAACGCGAGTTGCTCGAAGAGACGGGCTACGGCGGCGGCCAGTGGCGTGAAATCATGACAGTGGGGCAGAATCCCAGCATCTGCGACAACATCACCCACTGTTTCCTGGCCGAAGGTGTGGAACGTGTCAGCGACCAGCAGCTGGATGCCAGCGAGGACATCGCCGTGCTGCTGCTCTCACGCGACGAGGTCGAGGCGATGCTACGCGAGAACCGCCAGCTGCAGGCCCTCATGGCAGCCCCCCTGTGGCGCTATTTTGCTGAGAATGGGTTTTAGGCTTTAGGTTTTAGGCATCAGACATTAGACATTAGACATCAGACTTTAGACGTTAGGCATTAGGCTTTAGACGTTAGTCATTAGACACCAGACGTTAGGAGGCGGATGCCAATTCCTCATTTCTCATTCCTCATTCCTAATTTCTCATTCCTCATTCCTAATTTCTCATTCCTCATTCCTAATTAACCTCTCATTCCTAACTCCTCATTCCTCATTTCTCATTTCTCATTTCTCATTTATAATTCAAATCCTAGCCTGAGCGTGGTGACTAGGGCATTCTTGGCATTCTCGCCGACCATGGGGTTGAGGATCCATTGCACGTCGGGCGAGGCATAGAAGTGGTCATTCAGCTGGTAACGGTAGTTCAGCTCAATGGCTGTCTCCCACTTGAAATGGTCGAAATGCACCGTTGCCAATCCTGCACTCAAGGCATCGGCACCGCTCTTGCTGAACAGCGAGTTCAGCGTCGCTCCACAGGTGATGCTGGTCCGCACCGCGTCGTTTGCGAATGGTGCATAGCCTCCGGTGATGAATGTGTTGATAGAGCGTTCGCCCTGCAAGTGGAACAAATTCTCCCATGAGGCATAGTATCCATTGTTCTCTAATCCCGTGTGGTAGTAAGTTCCTGCCTTGAGCACAAGAGCCTCGGTGGGAGTGAATTGAGCCTCGGTGATGATGACATAGCCCTTGCTGCTGCTCAACTTGTGCTTCAGGTTGAACCTGTTGCCGTCATCCAGGTCGATGACGCCGCCGTCAAAGATGCCCGCCTGCCACGAGAAAGCGTCGCTGGCTTTCCACGTGAGATTGAGGCCCAGGCCGGAGCAGGGCATGATGGGGATGTTACCACCAGACAAAAGCACTTGAATATTGCCAAAAGAGGTGTTCAGCATGTTACCTGAAGCGTCACATGTTGAATAGATGTCTGAGGCATCCTGCAGACCCGCAAGGATGTTGAACTTGCCGATGTCATGGCTATACCAGGCGTAAAGGGCGAAAATGTGATTACTTGCCTCAATATTGTCAAAATATTGCCAGTCACCCACGAGATTGGCCGACGGCTCCCCACCGTGGGTCGAGGCGATGGTGAAATTGAACTTGCCGTTTTTCCAGGGGTTGATTTCCAGTCCTGCCTCGGCATAGCCCTGATAGGCGACACCGGCTTTGATTCCTCCGCAAGTGTTGGCGACCAGGTCGGCCGTGTAGTCGAGGATGGGGACGATAGTCTTTGTAGAATCCTGTGCTTGCAGGCTGGCGCTGCCCATGGTGGCTGCAAAGGCCACAATACAAGCGAGGGCGGCAATGCGATGTCGTATGATAGTTACCATGAAGGAATACTCTGTATATAAGTTAATAAAAGTGCAGGATGTACTAAGGTTAGACTGGTTTTTTCCTGCTGGGAAATTATCTGTTTTTGTGATTTTAGGGCCAGATTTAAAGTTAATACTTCAAATCATGTATGATGACTAATGATTGATGCGGGTATAACGACTGTGGCTGAGGCCATAGGTTTCAGTCAATAATCATCAGGATAAAGATGCTGCGGTTATCAGGGCTCGTACTGGTAGCCCAAATCCTCGATGCAGTCGATGACGAGCTGGTCGGGGACGAAACCCTCGACCAGGGCGGTTCCCTTGGCAAGATCGACGGTTACATTTTCCACACCGGGAAGGGCGGCGAGGCCTTTCTCGACGTTAGCCTTGCAGTGGGCGCACATCATGCCCTTAACTTTGAATTCTTTCATTGCGTTGGTTTTATGACGTTTGATTTGATAAGATTTCCAGTATTTTGCCCCCATGGCGACGACAATCATGCCAAGCAGGGCGATGCTGCACACCGTGTTGAGCCATGAGGCGCCCATGCCGTGCCCGTGACCCGTGACATGGCAGGGTAGGGCATTGATGAAGGTCTCGCGAAGCCCGGGCCAGTAGTCCACCAGCACGCCAAAGCCGATGGCACCGCCGATGATGGACAGCAGATAGACGACGGTGGCCTTGCGTCCGAAAGCGTTGTTCACGACAAACATCGACGCCACATTGGCGGCTGGACCGGCCATGAGCAACACCAGGGCGCAACCGGGCGACATGCCCTTGAGCATCAGGGCGGCAGCAATGGGGATGGAACCCGTGGCGCAGACGTACATCGGCACTGCCACCAGCACAATGATGAACATGTTGAGCAGCGGCCAGCGGGCATAGGTCGAGAAGAAGTCGTCGGGCAGCAGCACGGTGATGAGGGTGGCCACAACCAGACCTATCAGCAACCAGCGCCCGATACTCTGCATCATGTCAAAGAAGCCGTATTTCAGGGTCTCTTTTATCTTGTTCCACAGCCCCTGGGGCAGTTCGCTGAACTCGTAGTTGGCATCGGCCTTCACATCGCCGAGCGCTCCCTTGCGCTCCCAGTGTCCCACTGCCAGGCCGCCGATGAGCGACGTCACCAGCGCTGCGACGGGTCGCAGGATGGCAAACGGCAGACCCATCATCGAATAGGTCGCCATGATGCTGTCCACACCCGTCTGGGGCGTGGCGATGAGGAAGGACGTGGAGGCGGCACGCGAGGCACCGCTGCGGCGCAGGGCCACAGCCGTGGGCAACACACCGCACGAGCACAACGGCAAGGGGATGCCGAAGGCCGCAGCCGTCGCCACCGAGCGCAGTCCGGTCCCCGCCAAATAGCGGCTATAAATCGCCGATGGCACAAACGCATGCAGCACCCCCGCAATCAGGAATCCCAACAGCAGGTAGGGCGACATGCCGTTCAGCATCGACACAAATGCATTGACATACTCCATCATAACTGCAGGCAAAATTAGCAATAATTTTTCTTTTTATACCTGCAATCTATGATTAAAAAGGACTTTGATCGAGAGTCGACGATGTTAGATCTTTAAGGTAATGGAAATAACCAAGCCTCCTGAGGGGGCATTCTTGGCCGAGACCATACCGCCATGAAGCAAGACAGCATTCTTGACGATAGCCAGGCCCAAGCCTGTGCCACCCAGAGATTTACTGCGCCCCTTATCAACGGTAAAGAACCGTTCAAAAATCCGCGAAATGAGATCTTCAGGCACGCCCTTCCCATTATCAGAGATATCTATGTCCCAGAAAGGAGTGTTCTTGCGAGCAGAGATTTCAATGGTCGTATCGTCACCGGCATAATTGATGGCATTGTCAATGATGTTACGGAACACGCTATACAGCAGAGCCGTGTTACCTGTCACAATCACCTCTTGAGGCATACAGTTCTTGACAGTCATCCTGTGCACATCAAGTGAATGTTCACTCTCGCTGATGATATCTGCCACCAGCAGGGAGACGTTAACTCGATCCATTTCCCAATCCTGGGCAGCATATTCCATCTTGTTTAACAGCGATATGTCCCGTAATAGAGACGTCAGACGGGAAGCCTGCTCGTGGGTGCGGAGAATGAACTTGTGGGCAAGATCCGGCTCGATATCAGGGTTCTCGAGCAGCGTCTCACTATAACCGAGAATACTAGCCACCGGGGTCTTGAGCTCATGGGCAATGTTCTGGGTGAGTTCGCGTCTTAACTGACTGTTTTTCTCCTCTTGCTCGGTGGTGATTCTCTGGTCCATGCGCTTAGCATATCGATACAGCAAGAAGCCCAGACCGGTCATGACAACGACCGAGAACAGGAGCAAGTGCCAGTCACTCATTTCATCAAAGACGTTGAGCCGTCGACGGTCAAAATCTTCAAAAATGATGAAAATCACGGCATAAACGGCAAATATCGCCATTACTGCGAGGAACATCTTGTGCCCTTCAGTCAGCTTTTTCATTTTCTTTTTCATTTTCATTTTCATTGTCATTGGTGAAATAATAACCGTAGCCGTGACGTGTACACAGGCAACGGCTGTAAGGTTCGATTTTCTTTCTTATTCGGGTGATGTTGACATCAACAGTCCTGGCAGACACGACGACCCCCGACGGCCACGCTTTGCGCATCAACTCTTCACGGCTAAAAACGTGTCCGCGATGAGTCATAAGTAGCCACAGGATGTCGAATTCCAGACGAGACAATTCAACAAAAGCCCCGTTAACCACAACCGACTTATCCTCGTGGTTAACAATCATTTGTTCGTGGGTAACAACTGCTACAGGATGCCCCTTGCCTGAACGGGAGAGCACCGCTTTGATGCGAGCTTCCAGCTCTTTGACCGAGAAGGGTTTCGACATATAATCATCGGCGCCGGCATCAAAGCCGTCAAGGATGTCGTGTTCGCTATCCAGAGCCGTCAGGAAAATGATGGGGACAGCCTTTGCGTCCTCCCTGATGCGAATGCGCCGCGCTACCTCAGTCCCGCTCATTGCGGGCATCATCACATCCAGCAGTACCAGGTCGATCTGGTCAAAGTCTTCTTTCAGTGCCTCAACACCTGAATGGACGACAATAGTGTCATACCCAGCACTTTGGAGATTGTATGATAGTATCTCACACAAGTCAGGCTCATCGTCCACTATAAGAATCGTTTTGCTCATCGTTACAAAGATAGTCTTAATCTTCAGCAGGAGCTAGAAATTCATTGGATAAACGCGCTTCCACAACATTTATCACATAATCACCGAGTTGCTCGCACTCCTCGACGATGTCGTTGAATAATGTACCGATTGAGTAGGTGGTCATCTGCTCGTCCATTGCTTTAAGATTCTTGGATTTCAGTGAGTTGCGTTGCTCATTAATCTTGTTCTCGAGATATAATGAGTTTTTGCTGCTCACCTCGCCGCGGCGGCTTTCTATCACAAGATTCATCTGTGTCAACGATGTCTCGACAAGATCCATCATCTGCTTGAGGTCATCGTGCTGGATTTCATTGAATTTCTCACCATTATCGTGAAGCCTCTTCATCTTGCGAGCCAAGCTGAAACAGGAGTCACCGATAGATTCAATCTCGTCTATTTGCCGATTCATCGAGCGGATTTTGTATTTGGTATCGGGACTCACATGCTCCTCACTCACATGGGCGAGGAATTGGGCAATGCCGAACTCAATCTTGTCGGCTTTGTCTTCGTCAGCCTCAATTCCGTTAAACTCCTTCTCAAAGTCTTCGGTATCAATGAGAGCCGTAAGCATCCTTACCCGGTTGAACATGTCCTGAACATGCTTGCCGAATTCTTTTACCTCTCGCTGGGCTTGAAGCACTGCGATTTCGGGGGTCTGAACAAGACCGGCCTTGATGTACTCGAATTGGTATTCTGACTCGTCCTCAACGACTTCTTTATCCTTGAGCAACTTGCACACCAGCCATTCAATCTGCGGGATGAACCATATCAGCAGCAATGTGTTCAGCACGTTGAAGCACGTGTGGAATGTAGCCAGGGCAAATGACAATTTCATCGGGTTGGGATTTGCCGCTTCAGGAGACAGCCCTACCAGATTGCATGCCATGTTCACGAAGGGATAAAACAAGGCAAGCACCCAGAGCACACCCACCACATTGAAAACGAGGTGAGCCAGTGCGGCCCTGCGTGCCTGGATGTTTCCCGTCAATGCGGCAAGATTGGCTGTGAGCGTAGTGCCGATGTTCTCTCCCATCACAAGGGCGATACCCAGATAGATGGGTAATGCTCCGCTAGTGCAGAGTATCATGGTGATGGCCATCAGTGCAGCCGAAGACTGAACAATGCAGGTGAGAATGGTACCAATGACAAGAAAGATGATGATTGAAAGATAGCTCGAAGTGTCGAAACTGGAGAAGAAATTAACCAACGTAGCGTTGTGAGCCAAGTCCATCTCCTTGCCTGTAGCCGAAAGAAGGCCCAAGGATAGAAACAGGAAAGCGACACCGAACAGTAAATCTCCCGATATCCTGTGCTTCTTGCTGTAAATGAGTATGACACCGATGACAAATACCGGCCACACCAAGTCCACGACATTGAACGAAAAACCTGCCGACATAATCCATGCCGTCAGTGTAGTGCCGATATTGGCTCCCATAATCACACTGATGGCTTGGCCAAGCGATAGCAGTTGCGCATTAACAAACGAAACAGTCATGACCGTCGTGGCCGATGAGGACTGGACGGCGACGGTAATGAGCATGCCGGTAAAAACTCCGGCAAAGCGGTTGCTCGTCATGGCTGACAACGTGTGGCGCAAGTGTGGTCCACTCATCTTCTGCAATGATTCACTCATCATGATCATGCCGAATACCAGAATGGCAAGGGCGCCAATCATCTTCACCACGAGAAACCACATCGGGTAGTTGATAGACAATAATACCATAATTTGGAATATTTGAATATATGTAATGTCAAGTAATAAAAAGTATGACAAAATTACTTTGGCGAGCAGTAACGGCTGCTATAAAACCGGTTACAATTATGTTACGTTTACAACTGAAGGCTGATAAAGCGTCGCGTGTCGCTCATGGGTGAATAGCACTGGCTTCCAAGATGTTTCGTGCCCTGACGAGTGCACAATTCACAGAAGATAATAGTAGAAAAAATGCTCGATTGGAGGATTAATACTGTTTTTTCTTGGCACAATAAAAATAAATGTCTAATTTTACCCCACAAGAATCAAATGCACCATCGTTATGGATATCAGATTACCGAAAAGAATGGATGGTCATCAGCCCGACGTGCTGATAGAATCCAAGCAGATAACCATCATCGGCACCAACGGCGCCGGCAAGAGCCGTTTCTGTTCGGCCCTGGTCGATGAGCTTGGTAACAAGGCCTACCGCATCTCGGCGTTGAAAGCGCTTTTCCCGTCACCAGCCAGCGTCAAGCCGCTGCCGGGCTCGATTGACGACATGTTCAATCAAATGAATGCCTCCAATCCTCAAGTCAAGAATATCGCCGAGACCGAGTTTGACAAGCTCTTCTATGTCATGCTCAAAGACGAGTTCCGCGAGTTGATGAACTACAAGGCCCACAAGCTGATGGAAGAGCAGATAGAGTTCCCCAAGACCAAACTCGACGTTGCCGTCAAGAAGTGGCAGGAGGTATTCCCCAAGAACAAGGTGCTGCGTGAGAACGGTAAACTGATGTTCGCCACCGAGGGCTATGGGGACAAGTATCCGCTGATGCGCCTCAGCGATGGTGAGAAATCGGTGCTCTACTACATCGGTGCGGTGCTTTATGCTATGCCCAATGCCGCCATCCTGGTCGATGATCCCGAAACGTTCATCCACACCAGCATCATGCGCACGCTGTGGAACGTCCTGGAACAGATGCGCCCCGACTGCACCTTCATCTACAATACCCACGACGTGGACTTCGCCAGCTCGCGCATCGACAACCAGTGCGTGTGGGTCAAGGAGTTTGACCCCGAGTCGGTAGCGTGGGACTATGAGGTGATGAGCTCGAGCCGCAATTTGGACACGGCGTTGCTCGACTTGCTGGGCAGCCGCAAGCCTGTCCTGTTCATCGAGGGCGATGACAAGCACAGCATTGATTCCCGCTTGTATCCGCTCATCTTCCCCGAATACACCGTCAAGCCCCTGGGCAGCTGCAACAAGGTCATCGAGACGGTGCGCTCCTTCGGAGACCTGCAGAATTTCCACCAGCTCGAGAGCCGCGGCATTGTGGACCGTGACCGCCGCAGCGACCAGGAGGTGGAATACCTGCGCAAGAAGAACATCCTTGTGCCCGAGGTGGCCGAGGTGGAGAACATCCTCATGCTCGAGGGGGTTATCCGCGCTGTGGCCCTTTTCAAGCGCCGCAATCCTGACATCGTCTTTCCCAAGGTGAAGAAGCGCGTTATCCTCATGTTCACCAAGGAACTCAAGCAGCAGGCCTTGCAGCACGTGCGCCACCGTGTGAAACGCGACGTGGAGATGCGCATCGACATGAAGTTCACCAGCATCAATGCCCTGGAAAACCACATGGTGGAACTGGTGAGCGAGATCAATCCGCGTGGCCTGTATGACCAGCTCTGCCGTGAGTTCCATGTCTATGAGGACAACAACGACTATGCCAGCATTCTCAGGGTCTACAATCAGAAACTCATGCTTGTCGAGAGCAACGTCGCCACGTTGTGCGGTTTCAAGGGCAGGGATGATTACATTAGAGGCGTCCTCAACATCCTCAAGGGCAACAGTGAGCATGCCAAGGCCATCCGCAAGTCCATCAAGGAATGCTTCGGATTGGAGGAATAATCATCAGACAACAGGAACAACAGGCAACAAGAGGAACAACCGATTGGTTTTTACCTTGTTGCTGCTGTTGTTCAACGTTGTTGAAGTTGTTTGAAATTGAATCATGAGAGACAACAAACAAGCGACATTGGCGCTGGGTACCCAGCCGGTGGGCCGACTGCTGTGGCAGTATGCCCTGCCTGGCGTGATAGCGATGACGGCGTCATCGCTTTACAACATGGTGGACAGCATCTTCATCGGCCACGGTGTGGGCTCAATGGCGCTGGCGGCCCTTGGCATCTCGTTCCCGTTGATGAATATCGGTGCAGCCTTCGGTGCGGCGGTGGGCGTCGGCGGTTCCACGCTGATGTCCCTGCGACTGGGGCAACGCCAATATGACAAGGCCAACAACGTGCTGGGCAACATGGTGGCCCTCAACATCATCACCGGCCTGCTGGTGGGTATTGTGTCGATTATCTTTCTGGACCCTATCCTGATATTCTTCGGTGCCAGCGAGCAGACGTTGCCGCATGCCCGTGAATATATGTTCATCCTGCTGGTGGGTAATGTCATCACCCACCTCTATCTGGGCTTGAATGCCGCATTGCGCTCGGCTAGCAAGCCTCGAGCGGCGATGATTGCCACCATTGTCACTGTGTTGCTGAACACCATTCTCGACCCCATCTTCATCTGGCCGTTGCACATGGGCATCAAGGGTGCGGCCATCGCCACCATTTTGGCCCAGGCTGTCGTCCTGTGCTGGCAACTGTGGCAATTCAGTCGCCAGCGCGAACTGTTGCATTTGGAATGGCGTTTCCTGATACCGGCGCGCAACATCGTGAAAGACATTGTCAGCATCGGCATCTCGCCGTTTGCCATGCAGCTCACGGGTTGTGTCATTGCCATCTTCATGAACAATGCCCTGATGACCCACGGCGGAGACCTGGCCGTGGGCGCCTACAGTATCGCCAACAGGTTGGGCTTCATCTTCTTCATGGTCATTATGGGTATCTGCCAGGGCTTCCAGCCCATCGCGGGCTATAACTACGGCGCCCGCAACATGGACCGCGTCAAGCAAGTGTTGCGCCTGACCGTCACCGCCTCGGTCATAGCCATGACTGTCGGCTGGGTGATAGGCGAGTTGTTGCCCGGGCCATGTACACGCCTGTTCACCGATGACGAAGTGCTCATTGCCATCTCCATTCGCGGCATCCGCATCAACATGCTCGTCTTTCCTGTTATCGGCTATCAGGCCGTGATCACCAACTTCTTCCAGACCATCGGCAAGGTGCGCATCAGCATTTTCATGTCCCTCTCGCGCCAGCTGCTGTTCCTGCTGCCCATGCTGTTGCTCTTCTCTTCGTTGTGGGGACTCGACGGTGTCTGGGCATCCCTGCCCGCCAGCGATTTCGCCGCCTTCCTCGTCGCCGTCATCATCATGCAGCGCTTCAAACTCACCCGTCAAGGATCCCAGACCACCCCGAGTTGATCATCGGGTTGTGGTTTATTCCGGTTAAATCCCGTTCAAGTGAGAAATATTGTAGACTAAAATGGGGTCTATCGTATTTTTTTGTAATTTTGTGGGATAATTGCAAAAGTCAGTATTGAGATGCCTTATTTTTCAGTGATAGTGCCGGTTTATAACCGGCGTGACGAGGTGGAGGACCTGTTGAGGAGCCTCACCCAGCAAACCGACAAGGATTTTGAGATTATCCTCGTGGAGGACGGCTCCACCGAGCGCTGCGACGACATCGCCTTGCGTTACAGCCGCGAGCTTGACCTGCGCTACTTCTATAAAGCCAATGAGGGACGTTCCATCGCCCGCAACTACGGGTTGGAACGTGCCACGGGCCAATACTTCGTGTTTTTTGACAGCGACTGCGTGATTCCGCCTGACTATTTCAAGACTCTGGGCAAGGAACTCGCCAACAACTATGTGCCGTGCTTCGGTGGCCCCGACGCGGCGAGCGACGACTTCACCGATGTACAGAAGGCCATATCCTTCTCGATGACCTCGTTCCTGACCACCGGCGGCATTCGCGGCGGCAAGGTGCAGATGGAGAAATTTGTGCCCCGCTCGTTCAATATGGGTTATTCGCGTGAGGTATATGAGAAGGTGGGCGGCTTCCGCGAGATGTTCAGCGAGGACATCGATATGAGCACGCGTGTGCGACAGGCAGGCTTTGACATCCGCCTGATTCGCCCCGCCTTTGTCTATCACAAACGCCGCACCAGCATCAGCAAGTTCGCTCGTCAGACCTACGTCTTCGGCATGTCGCGCATCACGCTGAAGCTGCTCTATCCCGACAGCCTCAAAGCCGTCCACTGCCTGCCGGCAGTATTCCTCATCGGTTGTGTGCTGCTGCTGTTGCTCTCGCTGTGGAAGTGGTGGTTCATCCTGCCCATTCTGCTCTATGCCGTCATGCTCTGGATTGCCGCCCTCATCGAGACGCGCAACCTGAAAATCGCCACCCTTGCTGTGGCCACGAGTTTCACCCAACTGTGCAGCTACGGCTGGGGCTTCATCAAGGCCTACGTGTGGAAAATCCTGCTCAAGCACGGCCGCGACATCAACGAGGAAGTTGAGATGAGAAGGGGAAAGTGAGAATCGCAAGCGATTCTCACTGATTAGCGATTAGGAATTAGGAATTAGGAATGTTCCGTTAAATCCGTCACTTCCGTTATATCCGTTTTACCCATGATGGAGGAGAAAGAGAATAACAAGGCTGCGGGAACGCGCAACATCAAGGAGACTGTCCCCGAGGAGGACCGCCCGCGCGAGAAGGCCAAGAAGCACGGCTTCGACAGCCTGTCCACTGCCGAACTGCTCGCTATCCTGTTGAGGGTGGGCACGCCGGGCGAGTCGGTCGTGGACCTGTGCCAGCGCATCCTGCGCGACAACGACAACAAACTCTACCTCATCGCCCGCAAGGGCATCAACAACCTCGTGAAGAACTACCACGGCATCGGCGAGGTCAAGGCCATCGAAATCCTTGCCGCACTGGAACTGGCGCGCCGTTATCAGCAGGAGGAATTTGACGAGCGCTTCAAGATCACCTGCAGCGACGATGCCTATCAGTACCTGCGCGCCCGCATGGAGCACCTCGACCACGAGGAGATCATGGTCGTGTTGCTCAACCATGCCAAGCAGGTCGAGGAGTGTGTGCGCATCAGCAGTGGAGGCACGGCCATGACCGTTGCCGACATCAAGATGATTCTGCGGCCAGCCATCGAACGGCTCGCGTCGGGTATCATCCTCGCCCATAACCACCCGAGCGATAACCCCAACCCCAGCACCCAGGACGACCGCCTGACCGAACGCGTCCACCAGGCCTGTAAAGTGATGGACATCCAACTGGTGGACCACATCATCGTGTGCCGCGGCAAGCGTTACTACAGCTATGCCGACCACGGACGCCTACTGTAATAACCAAATTCATTAACAATATCTAAAAAATTATCTGTATGAGGACCTTGAAATTAATGATGATTGCAATAGTTGCCTTGATGACTGTTGTGTCGTGCACCCCGAAGAAACAGACGAAACAGACGTCCAAGGTGCTGGTATTGTATTACTCCCAGACGTCGAACACCAAGGCCGTGGCAACTGAAATTGCCAAGCGCCTCAACGCCGATATTGAGGAAATCGTTCTGGTGGAGCCTTACGACACCGCATTCCAGGCAACGATTGACCGCTGCAAAGCCGACCGCGAGAAAGGCATCCTGCCCGAGATCAAGCCCTTGAAGTCGAATGTCGCCGATTATGACTGGATTTTCATCGGCTATCCCATCTGGTTCGGCACTTATGCGCCTCCCATTGCCTCCCTGCTGGAGAACGTGGACTTGAGCGACAAGTGGGTGGTGCCGTTCTGCACCTTCGGCAGTGGTGGACTGGAGTCGAGCATGAAGGACCTGGCCGAAAAACAGCCCAAGGCCAAGATTATGCCCGGTTACGGCGTGCGTGCCGCTCGCATGGATGCCATGCCCAAGGAGCTTGAACAGTTCCTGAAGCAGACACAGAATGTGATGAATGTGACCAATGGCGTTTCAGACAACGAATCAGTTTTTGTGCCCTCGGACTTCCCCGAGCAGCATCCCGTGAGTGCCGAAGAAGCTGCTATCTTTGACACAGCCGTCAACGGCTATCCGATGCTCAATGCCAAGGCTAAAACAGTTGCATCCCGCACCATTCAAGAAGGCACCGAATACCTGTTCACCGCGATGGACATGCCACGCGAGAACAAGCCCGACATGCCTCCTGCCAACGAAATCCAAGTCTATGTGCTGGTTGAGAAGGACAAGGCTCCCGTATTCACCAAAGTGGTGAGGTAGTCCCTAAAGTCTAAAGTCTAAGGTCTAAAGTCTAAAGTCTAGGGTCTAAAGCCTAAAGTCTAAAGTCTAAAGTCTAAGGTCTAAAGTCTAAAGCCTTATTTCACTGCGGTGTAGATAGTGCAGACGCCGAGGGTGAGGCGTTTGAATGTGGTATTTTTCAATCCGGCGTTGCGCATCAGTTGCAGCATGTCGTCTCCTTGAGGGACGGCAGCGATGCTCTGCGGCAGGTAGCGGTAGGCGCTCTTCTCGCCGCTCTTGAGCGAACCCAGCCAGGGAATGATGTGCAGCGTGTACAGGTCATAGAACCAGCGTATCAGCCAATTGGTGGGTGTGGACAGTTCCAGCACGCACAGCATGCCGCCTGGCTTGAGCACTCGAGCCATTTCCTGGTAACCCTGCTGCAGATGTTCGAAATTGCGCACGCCAAATGCCACGGTCACGGCATCGACCGAAGCATCATCCATGTGTAGCGCCATGCAGTCGTCCTGCTTGAATGTGATGACTTCTTCCAGCCCCCGCTCCTTGACCTTGCGGCGTGCCTCGTCGAGCATCCCCTGTGACAGGTCGATGCCCGTGATGTGTTGAGGATGTAGGGATTCATTGAGTTGGATGGCGAAGTCACCCGTGCCGGTCGCCACATCAAGGATGGTGGACGGCTTGAGTCGTTTGAGGCGCTTCACAGCGAGTTTTCTCCACCAGATGTCAATACCCATGGTCATGGCGCGGTTCATGAAGTCGTAGGCCGGCGCGATGGCGTCAAACATTTGCCTGACCTGCTCGGTCTTGACGGTCGCCTGGTCGCCATAGGGCGTCACTTGCTCAACCCGATTCCCCTTATCGCCCATCTCAACTGTTAACTCTCAACTATTAACTATTAACTGTTAACTATTAACTATTCAAGATCTTGTCTTCCTCGTGGAAGCGTTCATAGGCTTCGACAATGCGCTGCACCAACTGATGGCGCACGATGTCCTTTTTCTCAAATTCCACCTTGCCGATGCCCTTCACGCCGTTGAGGACGCGCAGGGCGTGAATCAGACCCGACGTGCTGCTGCGCGGCAGGTCAATCTGGGTGGTGTCGCCGGTGACAATCATTTTGGAACCCATGCCCAGGCGTGTGAGGAACATCTTGATTTGGTGTGTCGTGGTATTCTGGGCCTCGTCGAGCACGATGATGGCGTCGTTCAAGGTGCGGCCGCGCATGAATGCCAGCGGCGCGATTTGGATGACGTTGTTCTCCATGTATTCCTTGAGCTTGGCCATCGGTATCATGTCCTCGAGCGCGTCATAGAGCGGCTGCAGGTAGGGGTCAATCTTGTCCTTCATGTCGCCAGGCAGGAAACCCAGTTTCTCGCCGGCCTCGACGGCGGGACGCGAGAGGATGATTTTGCGTGCCTCACGATTCTTCAACGCACGCACCGCGAGCGCGACCGCCAGATAGGTCTTACCCGTTCCTGCGGGACCGAGTGCAAACGTGAGGTCGTTTTCGGCGAACGTTTTTACCAGCAGTTGCTGATTGGGCGTGCGGCCGCTGATGGGTTTGCCGTTCACGCCGTAGACGATGACGTCGTCCATCTTCAACTGCTTGGGGGGTGTGCCCTTGATGGTGTCGATAATGACATCCTCGGGCAGGGTGTTATAGGTCGCGCAGTAGTCGGCCAGGGCATGGACCTTCTGCTCAAAATCGGCAGTTTCGGTGTCATCGCCGATGACGGTGATGACACTGCCACGCGCTGCCATGCGCAGTTTTGGAAACAGGTTACGGATGAGTTGTATGTTGCTGTTGTTCACCCCGTAAAAGGTCACGGGATCCACGTTGTCGATAATAATGTGTCGCTCAATCATTCAGTATTGGTCTAAATCTAAGCACAAAATTACACAATAAATCAATATCAGCCATAGTTGCCCCACACTTTTTTCTGATACTGCTTATCGGTTTTTTTCCTGTCAGTGAATAAAATCTCTTGTGGGTGGAAAAAAATGATTATATTTGCAGATTAATTGTAAAGGAACTAATGTCGCTATAAATGCCTGAGGCTGGTTTATACTTGATTCCCACCCAGTTGAGCGAGGTGCCGCTGGAAATGGTGTTGCCTGCACACAATATCGAAGTTGTGCGTGGCATCCGTTTCTTTGTGGTGGAGAGTCTGCGCTCGGCTCGGCGCTTCCTCAAGAAGTGTGATCGTGACATCGATATCGACAGCCTCACCTTCACCGAGCTCAACGAGCATTCCGACCTCAAGGACACAGCAGCGCTCGAGGCCATGCTGGAGCCTATCGCCCGGGGCGAGGCGGTGGGCATTATCAGCGACGCGGGATGTCCTGCCGTTGCCGATCCGGGTGCCGACCTGGTGGCTATAGCCCAACGCCGGGGGTATAAGGTCATTCCGCTGGTGGGACCGTCAAGCATCTTGATGAGCCTGATGGCGTCGGGATTTAACGGGCAGCGATTTGCCTTTGAGGGCTATCTGCCGGTTGATGCCCAGGCACGTCAGGCACGCCTCAAGGAGATGACCCGTCGCATCGAGCGTGAGCGTCAGACCCAGATTTTCATCGAGGCGCCTTACCGCAATAACCAGCTCATCGCCGACCTTGCCACCCGATTGCCGGCTAACATGCGGCTGTGCGTGGCCAGCGACATCACCGGCGAGGGCCAGAGCATCGTCACCCGCACGTTGGCCGATTGGCGAAAGGCCCATTATGACTATCACAAGGTTCCCACTATTTTCCTACTCTATCAGTGAAACGATAACCAGTCATGGCAGGACATAAATATAAAGGATACACTAATGATGGCCGTCCGCTCAAAATCTCCTTTGACGTGGATGGTGACGACACGCCCCACGGCACTCTTGACCTGGGGTTGACCGATCAACCTGCCTTGTCTGAAAGAATAGGCCTGGGTAAGGGACTGTGTTTCATTAGTTTCGGTAGCGGCAGCAGTGGCAACTGCGCCTACTTGGGAACACCGCGTGGCGGTATCCTCATCGATGCCGGCATCAGGGAGCCTGTCAAGTATCATCGCAAGAAAAAGAATCCCGAACGCCAGGATGTGCCCACGCTGGACCAGGCGTTCGCCGAACTGGAGCATAACGGCATCAGCCGTGATATGGTCAAGGGTGTCTTGCTCACCCATGCCCACCAGGACCACATGCGGTGCCTGTATCCCGCCGTGACAGCTTGTAATTGCAGCGTGTTCTGCACGATGGGCGTGATGAGCCAGTTGTTGCAGCGTTGCCGCATCTCTGGACGCATCACCGACCGTCATGTGCCCATCTTCAAGGAGATTCCCTTCCGCATCTTGGATATGGAAATCACCGCCTTTGAGACGAGCCATGACGTGAAGAGTGTGGGCTTCAGCATCGAGTATGAGGGTGAGCGCTTTGTCGTCGCCACCGACATGGGCATCATTACCCAACGCGCCGCCCACTACATGAGCCGCGCCAACTATCTGATGATAGAGTGTAACTATGACCTCGAAATGCTCGAGAACGGCAAATATTCGGCCATGCTAAAGGACCGTGTCAAGGGCGAAAAGGGACATCTTGACAACGTGGTGTCGGCACAGTTCGTTGCCAGCAATTACCATAAGGGATTGCGTCATGTGTTCTTGTGTCACTTGAGCAAGGATAATAACACCGAGGAGATTGCCCTCACCACGATGCGTCGTGCGCTGGAGCAGCGAGGACTCAGCGTCGGCGACGGTTCCAACTCCGCTTCCCAGTGTAACCGGGATATCCAGATTTGCGCTTTGCCCCGCTATACTTCTTCCGGCTTTTTTGTTTTGGCTTGACGTATTGGGAGTTGTAGTACGAGTTTGCGGTACTTGTCTTCTTCGTCTTCTTTACCTCGGTGGTCGTTGCTGCCGTGGTCTTCTTGGCAGATGACCCGTTCAGGGGCTCGGGTTTGATGTTGTCATCAAACACCTTGATGCCTTCATTCTCCTTGACCAGCTGCTTGAAGTCCTCGGTGAAGAAGTCTTCAAGACGGTCGTAATCAATCATTACCTCAATGGGGGACGTCGAGATGGTGCCCTGTCGGTACTCAAATTTCACACCCTTCTTGCCGCAACAGATTTCGGCGGGCACGTTCAGGGCGTGCTGCAACTTGGAATCATCGCCGCGATACTTGTTCAATTCATCAATTTTCTTGTTGATGAGTTTGAGCAACTTGTTCTCTTTGTCAACGTCGGCTGTGAGGATTTCAAGGCGGGAGAGCAGGCGCTGCCGCTGTCTGTCATAGTGGACGAAGTATTTGCTCTCGATGTTGGCGCTGCCGTTGTACTCGACCTTGTCGATTTCCATCACCAGCAGGCGCTGCGAGGTCATGTAGGGGTAAACGAGCACCTGGCTCACGTTGCCGTACACGGGCACGATGGTGGGTGCCGACGAGAGCTTGGTGTATTCGTCGTCAATGGGCTTGTTGAAGGAGGGCTTGTTCAGGTAGACAAAGCGTGCGTCCTTCATATGCGCTTGGTTGTTGCCGAAGGCTTTGTTGATCAATTCCTTGTTGAGCTCATCAAAGCAGCTGTCACCGTTCACCTTGAGCGGCCAGCGCACCTTCACATGCTTGATGCTGGTGTAGCGGGTGCTGTTGTCGCCACTGATCGAGGGCGTGTTGGCGATATAGTAATAGGTGTTGTGCTGCAACTCGTCGAACACGTCGTCCTGGAATGTCGTGACCAGGGTATCGGCTTCGGTAACGACATCGGTCGAGTCTCGCTGGTCAAAAAGGCTTTGGGTGCCGCCGGCCTCGATGCGGCGCGACATATACCATCCCGCGGCCACCAAGTCGATGACCGTTAGCAGGCAGATGACGATGATGAGGTTCTTTTTGGTCATGTTGTATCAACTTAATAGCTTTACAGCGGGTTGCTGTTGGATGATTCAGTTAATTGTTGAACGGCATCGCTGACGCGTTGCATCAGCCAGCGGGGCGTGGAAGTGGCGCCGCAGATGCCGATGCGTTCCTTGCCCACGAGCCATGCCGGGTCGATGTCGGCCTCGCTGCTCACCAGGTGGGAGTCGGCATTGGCATCAAGGCACTCGGCAAACAGGATGCGCCCGTTGCTGCTCTTGGCCCCACTGACGAACAGAATCAGTTCGTGCCGGGTGGCGAAGTCACGGATTTGCGGGATGCGGTTGGCGACCGAGCGGCAGATGGTGTCATAGCTGCTGAAGGTCACACCGGGTTTCACCCTGCGCTTGATTTCCTCGACGATGTGCCGGAACTCCTGCACGCTCTTGGTCGTCTGGGAGTAGAGGTAGATGTCGCGTGAATAGTCAATTTTGTCGATTTCGTCAATGTTCTCGATGACAGTGGCTTGCCCCTGGGTTTGGCCTACAAGGCCCAACACCTCGGCATGGCCGCGCTTGCCGTAGATGACAATCTGAGGCAGGGGTTGGCCTTGTTCGGTCGAGTGAAAAGTGGCGTTGATGCGCTGCTGCAGTTTCAGCACCACGGGGCAGGTGGCGTCGATGATCTCGATGCGGTTGCGCCGCGCCGTCTCATAGGTCTCGGGCGGCTCGCCGTGGGCGCGCAGGAGCACTTTCACGTCGTGCAGCTCTTCCAGCTGCTCGTGGGTGATGGTCTCCAGCCCGCAACTGGCCAGACGGTCCACCTCGGCGGTGTTGTGCACAATGTCGCCCAGGCAGTAGAGGTGCCCGCTCTTGTTGAGCTCCTCCTCGGCCTTGCTGATGGCTGTCGTTACCCCGAAGCAGAACCCTGAACCCTTATCAATCTCAATAATTGCCATGAACAGCTGTCAAGCTTAAGAGCCGTCAAACTCCCAACTCCTAATTTCTAACTCCTAATTTCTAATTCCTAATTCCTAATTTCTAATTATTTAGCCCTTTCCAGGTAGAGCTGGTAAAGCCACTCGTTCTGCTCGTCGATGGTCATGTTGGAGTTGTCGAGCACTACTGCGTCGTCGGCCTGGCGCAGCGGGCTTTCCTTGCGCGTGCTGTCGATGCGGTCACGCTCGTTGACGTTGGCCAGCACCTCTTTAAAGGTTGTCGTGGTGTCGCCCTTGCCCCGCAGTTCATTGTAGCGGCGCTGCGCGCGCACCTCGGGAGTTGCCGTGGCAAACACCTTCATCTCGGCATCAGGAAATACCACGGTGCCGATATCACGGCCGTCCATCACGAGCCCTTTGTCCTTGCCCATCGCCTGCTGTTGGCGTACCATCTCCTTGCGCACGAAGCCGATGGCGGCGATGATGCTCACCACGTTGCTCACGCGCATCGAGCGGATGTAGCGCTCCACGTTGCGGCCGTTGAGCACCGTCACGCTCTTGCCCTCCTTGGTGGGGCGGAAGGTGATGGCGATGTCGCCGTTCTTCAGGTGCTGCTTGAGCGCTTTCTCGTCAACCTGCTCACCCTTGATGAGCTTGTTGCGCAAGGCAAACAGCGTTACGGCACGGTACATTGCACCAGTGTCTACATAGGCGTAACCGATTCTCTTGGCCAGGGCTTTGGCCATTGTGCTCTTGCCGGTTGACGAGTGACCGTCAATGGCGATAGTGATTCTCTTGAGTGTCATTGTCATCGATGAATGTTGATTAACTGGCTACAAAATTATATAAAAAAAATGAGACAAGTGAAAAACTTGTTACCGATGTTGAGATTTTATGGCTACCAGTAGACGGTTAGCCGATTGTCGCGGCAGGTAGTGGTGGCTGAGTCCATGAAAAAAGCATAAAAAACGGCCACTTTCTATGAGTTTATGCCAATTATTTGTAATTTTGTGGCAAAACAGAATCATGACATGAGACTATTACTGTACACGTTGATTGTAGCATTGATGGCATTGGCTGCTTGCCGCGAGGAGAAATCGCCCTTGGATGCCGAGGCGCGTGACTGCGGCATGAGGGCTGCAGCTGCGCTCGTAGCTGTGGATCACACCGACACGATGTCGATGGAGCGTGCCGTGATGGATGCCAAAGCCAAGCAGAGCGTGTATGCGCTCAAGCGGGATTCGGCGGCAGTGAGGGCCTTTGACGAGGCTTTCCGCTCTTACCTCAAGGAGAAAGACAAATACTTGTATCAATCCATATTCCCTGAAGAGAAATGAAAAGACTACCCATATTGTTGATTGGCTTGATGTTCCTGCTCACGGCCTGTGGCGGAGCCAGCAAGCGGGGCGAAGAGGCAGGACACAGGTTCCTTGCTGCATGGGGCGACACGGCGGCGATGCACAAGACGGTGCAGCAGTTTGACGCCCTGCGCGGTGACAGCTTGCGCTGGCCGTGGGAGGTGAAGGCCGCCAATCGTGCCTTTGCCGGGGTGCTGATTGCCGACGGACGCGACTCGTTGCTTCAGGCGGCACACGTCATCTCGCTCTCGCCGCGTGAGCTTGCGCAGCTCAAGTGTCCGCCGATGATGGAACTGCTGCGACTGCGCCAGTTCGACACCGACTCGGCAGCCGACTACCTGTCCCTGATACACTGGCTGTGTTACACGGTGGGCTATGACCGTCATGTGGAGGTCTTTGACAGCACGCTGGAGGCCATCGTGGCCGGCTACTCGCTCCGGGAACAGATGGACGTCTACGTGCAGTGCTCGCGTCCTGCAGCCCTGGGTTCGGCGCTTGCCGCCGATGCCAACAAGCCTGATGCCGACATGGACGACATCAATGCCCGCATCAACGAGTTGCGCGACATTTACACACCTGCCGATTTCCAGACCTTTGAAACTGCCTATAAAGCCGCTCTCAAGCGTTAACACGATAAACCATTTCCTAATTCAACGAATCACAAAATGAAATCTTACCTTGACACCATCAATCAGGCGATTGCAGCCATCCCTTATCCGCAACAGCCTTCCCAACTTTATGAGCCCATCGCCTATCACATGGCTTTGGGTGGTAAGCGCATCCGTCCAGTGTTGACGCTCATGGCTTGTGACGCCATGGGTGGAGACCTCGCCTTGGCCGTTGATGCCGCCGTAGGCCTGGAGATGTTCCACAACTTCACCTTGTTGCATGACGATGTGATGGACAACGCCGACGTGCGCCGTGGCAAGCCCACTGTTCATCGCCGTTGGGGTGACAACACTGCCATCTTGAGCGGTGACACGATGTTGACCATCGCCACGCAGTATATCGCCCGCACTGCCAACCCCCAGGTCATGGACCTGTTCAACAAGACGGCCATCGAGATCTACGAGGGCCAGCAGTGGGATATGGACTTTGAGCAGCGCAACGATGTCACTGTCGAGGAATATATCAACATGATACGCCTCAAGACCTCGGTCCTGCTTGGATGTGCCCTCAAGACCGGTGCCCTGCTGGCCGATGCCGACGATGGGGATGCCGACACCCTCTATCGTGCCGGTGTGAACATGGGTTTGGCATTCCAGCTGAGGGACGACATGCTCGACGTGTGGGGTGACCCCGAGACATTCGGCAAGGAGATTGGCGGCGACATCATGAACAACAAGAAGACCTTCCTGCTCATCAACGCCATGCAGCTGGCTACCGGTGACGATGCCGACGAGTTGCGCCACTGGCTCAATGACCAGTATGCCACCCGCGACGACAAGGTGGGTGGAGTGACGGCCCTGTATGAACGCCTGGGAGTACGTCAACTGGCCGAAGAAGCCATCGCCCACTACAATGACCTTGCTGTCGCCGACTTCAACCAAGTGAAAATGAGCGACGATGACAAACAGGCTTTCGTCCAGCTCTCGAATCGCTTAGCTGGCAGAAACTATTAAAAATGAGAAATGAGAAATGAGGAATTAGAAATTAGAATTTTTTCTCATGAGCGAGAACGCTATCAAGGACCAGAGCAAGGCATTTGCCATCCGCATTGTACGATTGTATCGATATTTAAGCGAAGAGAAAAACGAAAAGGTACTTTCAAAACAACTGTTGCGTAGTGGGACAAGTATTGGTGCCAATGTCGTTGAAGCACAAGCTGCTGTTAGTAAAAAAGAATTTTTGTCCAAGATGTATATCTCCTTCAAGGAGTGTCGTGAAACGGAGTATTGGCTTGAATTGCTTCATGAAACCGGCTATCTCAGTGATGAAGAATTTGAGTCAATCAATCTAGATAACCTTGCCTTAAGGAAAATGCTCAGCAGTATCACCTTCACCACATCCCAGCGACTCAAAAACTCCAATTCCTAACTCCTCATTCCTCATTTCTCATTCCTAATTTATATGATAGATAGTCATAGTCATATTTATTGCGACGCGTTTGACGAGGACCGTGATGCGGTGGTGGCACGAGCCCGAGAGGCTGGCGTGCGCCACATCATCCTGCCCAACGAGAACCTGGAGAGCGTGCCGCGGCTTGCCGCGATGCGCGAGCAGTACCCCGAGTACATCTCCATGGCCTTGGGCCTGCACCCCGAGGATGTGAAGGATGACTACCTCGATGTGCTCAACCGCATGCGCCCGTTGCTGGACCAGTATCCCGTCGTGGCCATCGGCGAAATCGGTATCGACCTGTATTGGGATAAGACCTGGCGTGAACAGCAGCATCGGGCACTCGACATCCAGCTCCACTGGTGCCATGAACTGGGCGTGCCTTTCATCATGCATTGCCGCGAGGCACTCGACGATATTCTCGACGTCATTGACCACCTTGACTGCCCCGTGCCGCCTGGCGTGTTCCATTGTTTTGCCGAAACACCGGCCGACGTTGAGCGCGTGCGCCGAAGGGGCGATTTCTATTTTGGTGTGAACGGCGTGGTCACTTTCAAGAAGAGCACCGTGCCCCAGTTGCTGCCGGCTATCGGCCTCGACCGCTTGCTGCTGGAGACCGATGCACCCTATCTCACGCCCGTGCCCCATCGCGGCAAGCGCAACGAGAGCGCCTTCATCCCTCACATCAACGATTTCATCGCCGGGCAACTCGGCGTCTCGCCCGAGGAGGTCAGCGCGGCTACCGATCGCAACGCCGCCCGCCTCTTCAACCTGAAATTGGACTAATTAGACGAATTAGTCCAATTCCTCCAATCAAGAAACAAAGGGCCCGCAACCGTCAAGTTGCGGGCCCTCGTTGTCTTGTTCTGGTCGTGGTTTACCAGATGATGGCGCGGTCGGCGGGGTCGAGCCACATCTTGTCACCGGCCTTGATGCCGAAGGCTTCAAAGAAGGTGTCGATGTTCCTCAACGTGGCGTTCACGCGATAGCGGCCGATGGAGTGGGGGTCACTCTTGGTCTGCTGGAAGATGGCTTCCTCGGTCATGTTGTCGGCCCAGATGCGGCCATAGCTCAGGTAGAAGCGCTGAGCAGGGGTAAAGCCGTCAATCATCTTGCCCTCGCGGAACTGCTGTGTGGTGCGGAAGGCATCATAAGCGATGCGCAGACCGCCCTGGTCGGCGATGTTCTCGCCCAGGGTCAGGTGACCGTTGGCGTGCTGATCCTTCACGACGATGATTTCGTCGAACTGGGCAGCGAGCTTCTCGGCAGCCTCCTGGAACTTCTGGCTATCCTCCTCGGTCCACCAGTCCACCATGTTGCCATACTGGTCAAACATGCGGCCCTGGTCGTCGAAGCCGTGGGTCATCTCGTGGCCAATCACCACACCGATGGCACCGAAGTTGGTGGCGTCGTCGGCCTCCACATCAAAGAAGGGAGGTTGCAGGATGGCGGCGGGGAAGCAGATTTCGTTGGTCGTCGGGTTGTAGTAAGCGTTCACCGTCTGCGGTGTCATGCCCCATTCGTCCTTGTCAACGGGCTTGCCCATCTTGTCAAGGTTGCGGCGGGTTTCATACAGGCTGGCAGCCTTGATGTTCTCATACAGGCTCTTGCTGGGATCTACCTGCAAGCCGCTGTAGTCGCGCCACTTGTCGGGATAACCGATCTTGACGGTGAAGGCATTCAACTTCACCAGGGCGTTGATCTTGGTCTGCTCGCTCATCCAGGTCAGGCCGGCGATGTGAGCGGCCAGAGACTTGCGCAGTTCGCTGATGAGCTTCAACATCTTCTCCTTGCTGCCATGAGCGAAGTACTTGCTCACGTAGACCTCACCGACGGCCTCGCCCAGCAAACCGTTGGGCAGACCCAGGGCGCGTTTCCAGCGAGGCTTGCGCTCCTTCTGTCCGCTCAGCGTGCGGCCATAGAAGTCAAATGCGGTCTCACCGAACTCGTCGCTCAGGTAGTTGGCGGTGCCACGGATGAGCAGACCGGCCATGTAGTCGCGCATCTGCTGCTCTTTGAGGTTGGTCATCAGGTCATTGGCAACGGCCATCACCTTGGGCTCGGTCAGGATGACCCATTCCACTTGAGGAGTGCCCATCAGTTTGAAGTACTCCTTCCAGTTGATGGCGGGGTAGTCGGCCTGCAACTGGTCGAGCGTGCGGATGTTGTAGAGCTTGTTGTAGTCACGGGCCTCGGCACGGCTCATCTTGGCCTGGGCAAACTTGTACTCGATGTCATAGATGGTCTTGCTGGCGCGCTTGGCGTCCTTCTTGCTGTAACCGGCGAGCTGGAACATCTTCTCCAGGTAGTCCTTGTAGGCCTGCTGAATCTTCTTGCTGTCGGCATCAGTGTTCAGGTAGTAGTCCCTGTCGGGCAGACCACTGGTACCGGCGCTGAGCCACATCACGTTCATATCGCTATTCTTCAGGTCTGTCTCTACGCCGATGTTGAAGAACGGATTACTCAGATACAGGTGCTGCTCGGCAATCGAGGGGGTCAGGTCTTTCTTCTTGAAGGCCTTGATTCTTGCCAGGTCACCAAGGATGGGCTGAACGCCCTCACGGTTCAGGCGGTCGCTGTCCATTGCCATCTTGTACAGGTCGGCAACTTTCTGGTCCACGCTGCCGAACTTGTGTTCGGTCTTACCCAGCTCCAGGAACATGTCACGCAGGCGGTTCTCGTTCTCCTCGGCGAGCACGTTGAACACGCCGTAGCTCGAATACTCGGGATGCTTGCTCAGCGGGTTGGCCTTCATCCAGCCACCACCGGCATACTCATAGAAGTCCTCACCCGGGTTCACACTCAGGTCCATGTCGGCACGGGTCACGCCGTGCGACACTTGTGCCTTCATTCCAGGCACAGCAGCCATCATTATGGCCATAGCTAATAACATTTTCTTCATTATAATTAAACTATAGTTTAGGTTGTATGTCAACTTCAATCGGCAAAAGTAATAAAATTAGCAATTCCACCACCTTTTTCACCTGTGGAATTATTTAGAAGGGGGGTGGTACCTCTTCGGGACCTGCGTAGAAGGCTTCGTTGGGCGGGGGTGGGGTGAAGCCGTCGTTGGCAGGTGAGGCTCCTGACGAGGAGACGTTGCCGCTGTTCATCTTTGAGTCGTAGGTGGTCTCGTTGCCCACGAGGTCTTGTTCGCCCTGGTTCTCAAAGCGGGCGTACTTGCTCACGAAGTGCAGGTTAATCGTGTCGGTGGCACCGCTGCGGTGCTTGGCAACGATAAACTCGGCCAGGCCGCGGATGTCATTGCCAGCGGCATCCTCGCTGGAACGGGTGTAGTATTCGGGTCGGTGGATGAAGCACACGATGTCGGCGTCCTGCTCGATGGCTCCCGACTCACGCAGGTCGCTCAGCTGCGGGCGCTTGCCCAGCTTGTCGTCGGCCGCGCGGGTCTCGACGCTACGGTTGAGCTGCGACAGGGCGATGATGGGGATGTCCAGTTCCTTGGCGAGTTGCTTGAGGTTACGCGAGATGGTGCTCACCTCCTGCTCGCGGCTGCCGAACTTCATGCCCGTGGCGTTCATCAGCTGCAGGTAGTCGATGATGATGATTTTCACGCCATGCTCACGCACGAGACGACGGGCCTTGGTCCTCAACTCAAAGATGGAGAGCGACGGTGTGTCGTCGATGTACAGCGGCGCGGTGCTCAGGTTGCGGGTGCGGGTCATCAGGTTCTCCCATTCGGGCTGGCTCAACTGGCCGCTCTTGATTTTCTCGCCCTCGAGCGAGCACACGTTGCTGATGAGGCGGTTCACAAGCTGCAGACTCGACATCTCCAGCGAGAAAACGGCGACGGGGTAGTTGTAATCCACGGCCATGTTCTTGGCCATCGACAGGACGAATGCCGTCTTACCCATTGCAGGGCGGGCGGCGATAATGATCAGGTCGCTGTTCTGCCAGCCGCTGGTCAATCGGTCAAGCTTATGGTAGCCTGACTCCAGTCCGCTCAGTCCGCTCTCGCGGTTGGCGGCCTCCTCAATCTTCTTGATGGCGTCCTGCACGGCGTTCTCGATGGGGATGACGTCGCGCTTGAGGGTGTTCTTGCTGATTTCAAACAGTTTGCCCTCGGCCTCTTGCATCAGGTCATACACGTCGATGGACTCGTCAAAGGCCAGCGACTGCACCTGACTGCTGTAGCTGATGAGCTCGCGGGCCAGATATTTCTGGGCCACGATGCGGGCATGGAACTCGGCGTTGGCGGCGCTGGACACCATACCCGTCAACTCACTGATGCGGAGGGCTCCGCCCACCTCGTCAAGCACCTTGTTGCTGCGCAGCTGGTCGGTCACGGTGAGCATGTCGATGGGCTTGCCGTTGGCTGCGAGCGACTGGATGGCCTCATAAATCTTCTGGTTGGCTGGGTTGTAGAACGCCTCGGGCTTGAGGATTTCACACACATTATTATATGCGTCCTTCTCAAGCATCAACGCGCCGAGGACGGCATCCTCCATCGAGGTGTCCTGGGGCGGCAGTTTGCCGAATTCGCTCACTATCTCGGGCTCATGAGTCGGGCGCGTGCGACGGCGCGCCTGTTTGCCGGTTTCAAATTCTTCCATTGTTCAGTCTGTTGGTTTTTCTTGCGAGTGCAAAGTTAGATAAAATCCCCGATGTTTGACACAATCATTATTCACATTCTGTTTACACGATATTGACAAGATGTGGTTAACCGTTTGGCACTGAATTATGAAATCCTGCCGAAAAAGGTGGAAAATGGACAAAAATCAACAAGAAAGCGTAAAAAATACACAAAAATTTGGCGGTTTCAAAAATTGGTATTATTTTTGCAGCGTAAAAATTACACAAAGGGTTTTGACGATGAAATATAACGAGCAAACCAAGCAATGGGAATCGCCTTATTGGCACCCTGCCGTGACGACCGACTCGGTGGTCCTGGGCTTTGACGGTGAGCAGTTGAATGTCCTGCTCATCCAGCGTGGCCTGGAGCCCTACAAGAACATGTGGGCGCTGCCGGGCGGCTTCATGCGTCCCGAGGATGAGAGCGCCGAGGCTTGCGCCTACCGCGAGTTGCACGAGGAGGCTGATGTGGACGATATCTACATGGAGGAGTTCAAGACCTTCTCGTCACGCGACCGCGATCCGCGCGAGCGCGTTGTCACCATCGCATTCTTTGCGCTGGTGGTCAAGGGCAAGTACCACCTCAAGGGCGGTGACGATGCCCTTGATGCCAAGTGGTTCCCAGTCAAGGAGCTGCCGCAGTTGGCCTTTGACCACAAGGAAATCATTGAACTGGCCCTCGAGCGGCTGCGCCAGCGCATCCATTTCGAGCCCATCGGCTTCCACTTGCTCGACAAGGAATTCACAATGCCCCAACTACATAATATATATATAGCGATACTCGACCCGCCCGAGGATGACACAAAATTGCGAGACAGGAGAAATTTTCCTAAAAAGATGTTGAAACTCGGGTATATCAAGGAGACCGGAAAGAAAGTGACAGGAAACGCTCACCGTTCTCCCAAGTTGTACACCTTTGACGAAGAAGCCTACAAGAAAGCCAAGAAGATAGGCATGCGCCTGGAATTTTGACCCGACAGCAGGTAACTGAATCAACTTCATCCCTTCATCTTGCAGTGGGGGGATACCTTAGACGGCAACAGCAAATGTGTTAATTTTACACATTAAGTTGCCTTAAAGGACTGCACTTCAGCCTTCAATGTGTAAAAAATACATTTTGCAAGGTTGCAGAAATCGGAGCCCTGTTGAAATGTGATGTAAATTTGCAACGTCAACAAGGACGACAAGAAGTCAATAAGTGTTATTAATAATTCAAAACCAAATCATTATGACTTATTCAATCAATGATCTGCTCCATGGAGCCCGAGTGATGTCAAAGAGCGTGTTTGGCCGCCGCAACGAGTATCGTTTGCAGTTCAATCACGAGGAAGACGGGAAATGGTATGTTGATTTCCCCGGCTGGCCCTTTGACCACCACAACCTGATGATGGTGGCTGGCGCCGATAAGTTGTGCCAGTTCTTGAGCGACGATGACAGGTTTGCTCACGTCAGCGTGATTCCCAGCAACAAGCAGCTCGATAAGCCCGGTTACGCTTGCCTGGTGCAGGGTGAGCATACCTTGACCGGTGGCTCATTCTACACGGTCAACGATCTGCCCGGTTTTGAACGCGAAATCTGGCTCTGCCCCGTCACCCTGTTCGTGCTGGGCCGTTATCCCAAGTACCTCTACATCAAGAAGGCCGGTCAGGCCGCTTGACCGCCCCTCGGTGATGATTTGATTCTTTAATAACAAGCAATAAATAACAGATTACTAACCATTTAATAATTTACAACTATGATTAATCCCTTCAAGAGAAACAAGAGAGCAGCTGCACAAGACAGCCAGGAAATCCCCTCGGGAAATGGTATGAACAAGCAGGACAATGCTGCAGCACGAGAACAGGTTGACCCCAAGAAGGCACAGATCCACAACCTCATCATCGTCGATGAGAGCGGCTCGATGGGTGGACTGGAGAGGGTGACCATCGGTGGCATCAACGAGACCATCGCGACCATCAAGAAGGCCCAGGAGGACTTTGCCGACACCCAGCAGCACTACCTCACGCTGGTGACGTTTGACGCCCATGGCGGTGATGTGCCTCCCATCCGCACCCACCTCGATGCCGTGCCCATCGGGCAGGTAAGCGAATTCCACGCCTACAACCCCTATGGCGGCACGCCGCTGTTCGACGCGATGGGTGAGACGTTGACGCATCTGCATGAGCGCATCAAGGACAACGAGAACGCCACGGGCGTTGTGACCGTCATCACCGACGGCATGGAGAATGCCTCTCGCAAGTGGAGTGGCGAGGCCCTGCGCCATCTCATCGAGCGCCTCAAGGAGGAAGGCTGGTCCTTCTCCTACATGGGCTCGTGCCACGATGTTGTGGAAGTCACCATGAATCTGTCCATCGACCATGTCATGGCCTTTGACCATGATACCGTTGGCGCTTCCAACACCTGGCACCGCGACAGTTCATCCAAGCGTGCTTACTACGAGCGCATGCACCGCGACTTTGACGCCTCTGCCAGCTGCGAGCGGAAAGTGGCCATGCGTCGTGCCAATGCCAGTGCCTACTATGCCGACCGCATCAGCCCCGACTATATCGACCACCTGGCCGAGAACGAGGTCTTTGTTTTCGGCAGCAATCCCGAGGGGTACCATTCCGGCGGTGCCGCTGCTCATGCTGTGAAGCATTTCGGCGCCGTCAACGGCCAGGGCGAGGGCATGCAGGGTCAGAGCTATGCCATCCCCACTACTGGCGATTATGGCTTGTTTGCCCAGGCCGTGCAGCGTTTCATCGAATATGCTGCCCAGCACCCCGACCAGCGCTTCCTGGTCACCCGAGTGGGCTGCGGCAATGCAGGCCGTGACATCCACGAGGTGGCGCGCCTGTTCACCGGAGCCATCAAGATGGAGAACATCTCCCTGCCCGAGGATTTCTGGGAAATCCTGGGCCTCAAGATGTTCCGCAAGTGATCCGGGAAGGTCGCCCTCAAGAATTACATAGTATGAGTAACTGATTTACCTAATTTCATGAATCACACACACATCCCTCTCATTTTTGACGAGGGTGTGTCATAATTGCGACTCGGTAATGTAACCGTGCTATCGCACTGGAAATTAAACAAATTTTTGAATTAATATTGATGGTGTTATCATATACATAAATATTTTATAATTAATTTGATTAATTTCCCGCCCGCAGGGCGGTTATAGTTATAGCAGATGAATTATGACACACCCTCTTCATTTTTTTACGTGTAATCAATGTTTTATTGAAGATTTCTTTTATCTTTGCAGTCAAAGTTTGACAATATAAAATAACGAGGACAATGAGACTTTACAGGATGATATTGATGGTTGCCGTCGCCATGGTGGCGATGACTGTCACTGCCCAACAAACGACTATGACGGTCAACGACGAGGAACGCCATCAGACCATCACGGTCACGGCCGTGGGGGATGACATCGTGCGTGTGGATGTGGTGCCCGACGATTGGGACGGTAAGCGCTTGCCATCGTTGGCACTGGACAAGAATGTGAAGACCGAAGCCAAGGTCGACAACTGGGAAGACATGACCGTGATGCGCACCGGCACCGGCATGAAGGTGGCCTATGTCAACGGCGCAATCACTGTCGGGTGTGGAAATAATTTCTACATCACCGACCTGTGTGACCGCAGTACCGGCACCTTGCGTCTGCTGCACAACGGGCAGGAGTCGTTCTATGGCGCGGGCGAACGCGGCTACTCGTTCAATCTCGCGGGCGACACGCTCATCAACTACAACAGCCAGAACTACGGCTACCAGATGGGCGAGAAGCGCACTAAACTGATGGGTATCACCATGCCGATGGTGATTTCATCCAAGGGCTACGGCATCTTCTTTGACGACTTCTGCAAGTCCTCGCTCTATTTGGGTGACCAAATCCAATATACCACCACGTCACCTCAGCCGGTGTCCTATTACGTCATCAATGGCAACGGCAAGGTGGAGAATGTGGTTAAGAATTTCACTTGGCTCGTGGGACGTCAGGAACTGCCGCCGCTGTGGACGTTGGGTTACATCACCTCCAAGTATGGCTATCGTGACCAGCGTGAGAGCGAGGGCGTGGTCGATACCCTCAAGCGCGAAGGCTATCCGCTGGACGGCATCGTGTTTGACCTGTACTGGTACGGCAAGGAGGAGGACATGGGACGCCTGGAGTGGGACAAGCAGCAGTGGCCCGACCACCGCGGCATGCTGCGCAACTTCAAGGAGAAGGGCGTCAACGTGGTGACCATCTCGCAGCCCTACGTGCTGACCAACGGCCGCGCCATCGACAATTACCGCTTGCTGGATCCCCAGGGCTTGTTCTGTAAGACCGACGGCACCGACACGACCCACACTGTCACCATCTGGGTGGGGCAGGGCGGCATGTTCGATGTCTCCAATCCCGCCACACGCCAGTGGCTGCGTGGTCGTTACAAATCGCTCACCGAGGAGGGCGTGACAGGCTGGTGGGGCGACTTGGGCGAGCCCGAGAAGCATCCGCTGGAAATCCGCCACTGGAACGGCCTGACCGCCGAACAGTATCACAACTATTACGGCAACGAGTGGAGCCGCATCATCTATGACATGTTCAAGGAGGATTACCCCGACCGTCGCCCGATGGTCATGATGCGCGCCGGCACGGCTGGCCTGCAGCGCTACTCCGTCTTCCCCTGGTCAACCGACGTCTCCCGCTCGTGGGGTGGCTTGCAGCCTCAGGTGACCATCATGCTCAACGCGGGCCTGAGCGGTCTGGGCTATATGTCGCACGACGTGGGCGGTTTTGCCGTCGATCCCAATAACAAACGTGACGGCGAACTCTACATCCGCTGGTTGCAGCTCGGCCTGTTCTCGCCCATGCTGCGCACCCACTCGACCTATCATGCCGAGCCTTACCATTACACTGAGTATGGCGACCTCACGTTGCGCATCATCAAGGAACGCTTCAAGTGGTTGCCCTATAACTATACGTTGGCCTATGACAACGCCCGCAACGGCCTGCCGATGGTGCGTCCGCTGGGTTTCTACGAGGATGACAAGGACTTCAGCCGTTTCGACGGCGTGTGGGACCAGTACTTGTGGGGCCGCGACGTGATGGTGGCTCCCGTTATGGTGCAGGGCGCCGTGAGCCGCGACATCATCTTCCCCGATGGCACCTGGGTGGACATCAACCATCCCGAGAAGCGTTACCAGGGGCACTCCACGATTCGCTATGAGGCGCCGCTCGAGGTGTTGCCGTTGTTTGTCCGTGCAGGAGCCTTCATCCCGCAAGCCAATTACCCGATGGATAATGTGGGCGACTACAACCCTGACAAACTGGACATCTATTACTATACCAGCGACACGCCGTCAACCTTCACCCTGTTTGACGACGACCTGCACTCCACGGGCACGCTGGACAAGAATAAGCACCGCGAGATTCAGTTCACCGCCACGCCTCAGGGCAAGACGTGCTACATCACCATCCAGGGCAAGGGCAACATCAATGGCGACGCTCCCAGCAAGGAATACCGCCTGGTCATCCCTGCCACGGCAAAGCCGGGCAAGGTGAAAATCAATGGCAAGAAGGCTGCCGGGGTGACCTACGACAAGCGCACCTCCACCCTCACCATCCCCCTGGCTATCGCCGACATCAACGAAGCCACCATCATCGAACTCGCCAAATAACAAACTACGAATTACACGTATTAAACTAATTATAGGCATCGGCGTTCAATTCAATGATTGAACGCCGATGCCTTCGTTGAATTCGTGTAATTCGTGGTTAAATGACGACGGCGGTGCCGCTGGTGGCGACCATGAGCATCGAGTTGCCCTGGCCGATGGTCTCGTAGTCGATGTCGATGCCCACGATGGCGTTAGCTCCCATCTCCTGAGCCCGTTGCATCATCTCCTGCATGGCAGTGTCCTTGGCCTGACGTAGCACCTTCTCGTAGCTGGCCGAGCGGCCGCCGAAGAAGTCGCGCATGCCGGCCATAATGTCTTTCACAAAGTTGGCGCCGATGATGGTCTCACCGGTCACGACGCCCTTGTACTCACGAATCGGATAACCCTCAATCTGGGGTGTTGTTGACAGTATCATATCTTAAAAGTCATTTAAAATGGTTGAATCTTCTAACCTGCATTACTGCAAAAATGATGCCAAGTAAAAAAAGATGGATTCTCCTGTAGTTTTTCGCCACCTGTTGCGTCTAATGGGTAAAAAACAATAAAAACAGAATGTTATGGAACAGGAGAAATTTCAGATGACCGGCAACGATTCCGTTGAGAATCAGGTGACAACAAGCACTAAGCAGGCGTTGCGCGAGCAGGTTAACGGGCTGTTTGACAAGATTGCAAAGCGCGCAAGATGGGGAATAACGTTGTGCCTGGCAGTGATAACTTTAAATTTATGGTTATCTCTGACTAACTCTTTCGAGCCCCATGTGGGTTACAAATTAATCCTCTTTTCGGCCCTGGTGCTCATCGTGATGATAAAATCGGTTGTGGACCTCTTCAAGATCGAGAAGTTGAAGAAAAACGCTTCGCCTAAAGAACAGTTGGAGGCCGTTTTACGCTCCAAGAAATACCATTTGATGTCCAGATGGGTGCTGATCGCATTCATGACCCTGTACATTTCAATCGATGTCTTGCATGACCGCTCACTGGGCACGCTGGTTGGTGGAATCCTGTTCATCCTGTTATTCTCGTTTCTTTACTTCATGACATATGAAAAAATGCCCTCCTACGTGGTTCCCCAAAAACTGGAAGAGAGTCTGCGCCAACTGATTGATATGGAAGAATAAATTGATGGCGTTGCAACATTTTGTATGGCATGTGCGTCTATACTATAGAAACAAAAACTAACTAAACCCAGATATTGCATTATGAAAATTTCAATGGTAAAAAGATTGTTTTGTGCCGCTCTGGTCACCATGATGAGTCTTATCACGGTGGCTCAGGACTATAGCGGAAAGTGGACCGGAAATATCGAAGTCCCGGCCTATTCCCTCAACATCGGCGTGGTGCTCCACATCGAGCAGAATGAGAAAGGCATTACCGCATCGCTCGACGTGCCCGAGCAGGGCGCTTATGACATGCAGGCCCAGGCCGAGGTCAAGAACGACAAACTCAAGGTGGGATTTCCCCAGATGGGAGCGTTATATGAGGCCACGTTGACTGGCAACACGCTCGACGGTACCTATACCCAGATGGGCATGTCGATTCCCTTGAAACTGACGCGCCAGGTCGCCTCGGTTCCCGCTCCCGACGGTGATGACGATTGGGTGAACGACTCGCTGCTGAGCGTGTTTGACAATATCCAACTCAAGGAGGTGGAGGTCACGGCCCAGCGCCAACTCATCAAGCAGGAGGTGGACCGCATCGGCTACAATGTCGCCGAGGATGCCGACAGCAAGACCAACAACGTGTTGACCATGCTGCGCAAGGTGCCCATGGTGAGCGTCGATGCCAGCGACGAAATCCGCATCAACGGTCAGCAGAACTTCAAGATTTTCCGCAACGGCCATCCCGACCCCTCGCTCTCGCGCAATGCCAAGGACCTGCTCAAGGCGATGCCCGCCAGCAGTGTGAAGCGCATCGAGGTGATTACCGAGCCGGGCGCCAAGTATGACGCCGAGGGCACGACCATGATCCTCAACATCGTCATGGCCGACAACTCAACGCTCAAGGGTGTCTCGGGCATGGCATCGGCCAGGGCCGACCACAGGGGCTCCGTCGGCGGTTCATTGAACTTGACCACGCAACTCGACAAGGTGGTGCTGTCGGTGGACTACGGCATCCATCACGATGGCAACAACGGACAGAAGACCAATACCTCTACCTATAACCGCTACAACATGAGCGGTGCGGAACTGATGACTGACGGCACCTTTGACGTGGACAAGATGACGGTCCACTTCGGTGACGTGAGTGCCAGCTGGGAACCCGACACATTGAACCTCGTGTCCCTGTCACTGAGCGGATTTGCCTATGATTACGGCGGCAATGGTTTCACCAACAACATCATGCGTGATGCTGCAGCCCAGCCGCTCTACAGCTACGATGTCAACAACCACACCAAGGCCGACAGCTACAGCTTTGACAGCCGTATGGATTATCAGCGCCGCACCCGCCTTAAGGGCGAGACCATCACGTTGAGCTACATGCTCTCGGCATGGCACAACAAGAACAAGGACAACACAGAATTCACCAACATTTTTAATCTGCCCGTGCCCTACTACGGCATTGACCAGAACGGCAAGGAGAACTTCAACGAGCACACCGTTCAGCTCGACTGGACACGCCCCCTTTCCAAGAAGCATACCATTGAGACGGGTGCCAAGTACATCTACCGCTTGAACCGCAGCCACAATATGCTGGATTATCTGGGCATCGACGATGACACCAACATGCGTTACAAGCACGTGACCCAGGTGGGGGCGGCCTATGTGAGCTACACCTTCCACAGCGGTAATTGGGATGCCCGTGCCGGACTGCGCTACGAGCACAGCTTCCTGCGCGCCACCTATCCCGACGGACAGCAGGATGCCTACGAGGCTCACCTCAACGACTTCGTGCCCAGCGCCAGCCTGCGCTACCAGTTTGACTGGTCCAACAGCCTCAAGTTTTCCTATGCTGCCAGCATCAACCGCCCGGGCATCAGCTATCTGAATCCCGCTGTGATTGAGAGCCCAACGAGCCGCTCCTATGGTAACACCGACCTGGGTAGCGTCCACTACCACTCGCTGAGCATGACCTATATGCACGTGGGTCCCAAGCTGACCTTCAACATCACGCCGCAGTTCCAGTTCAGCAACAACGGCATCGGTGCCGTGAAGTGGGCCGACGGCCTGGTACAGGTTTCGACCTATGCCAACACGTTGAAGACCTACTCGACGACGCTCTCGGCCTTCGTGCAGTGGATGATGACCCAGAAGACCAACATCATGCTCAACGGCTCTATCGGCTACAACTACTACAAGAGCAATGAACTTGGCCTGAAGAATGATCGCGTGAGCGGCAACTTCTTCGCCAATGTGACCCAGTTCCTGCCCTGGAAACTGCATCTGTCAGGCTTCGCCGGCATGTGGGGCGGCGGCATCACCGACCTGTATGGCCGCATGGGAACAGTCTTCTTCCACGGCTTCTCCCTGCAGCGCTCCTTCCTCAAGGAAGACCGCTTGACCGTCCAGTTGCAGGCCGTGGTGCCCTTCAGCGGCAAGTACATGAGCATGAAGAACTATGTGACCCAGGGCGACGTGACGGGATGGACCCGCTATGAGCAGCAAGCCCGCCGCTTCGGCATCAACATCAGTTACCGCTTCGGTTCGCTCAAGTCTTCGGTTAAGAAAGCATCCAAGACCATCGAGAACGACGACCTCATCGGCAGCGGCAAGCAGTCGGGCAACACCGGCGGCGTCACCGGCGGCATGGGCGGCGGCAATTAATTCTAGGTATTTTCAAAAGGTATCCTGTAAAGTGGCCTTGAGGAACGATAGCAATAAGACTATCTATCCTTGAGGCCATTATTGTGAAATAAATTGTTAGTTTGTTCTCGGTTTGTCATGTTTTTGCTATTTTTGTGCCCAAGATATGAATAGCAATTACAATCATATTGCATTTCTGTGCGGTCATTTCAAAAGGGAGAAGGACGTTGACATTGAGCATCTGGAACAATTCGGATGGCAACGTTGTGACCTTTCTGAACAAGAAAAATATAAGGGCAAACGATACTATTACCCTGAGTTTATCGATTTCTGCCATTCTTCGTCGTTTGATACAGGATGTGTCAGGCTTAATCGTTCTGTGGAAAAGAGCGTCTCGATTACAGTAGATGTGAGGGGCGAATTTCACATCTTCACATTTCAGGTTAAGGAAATTACCTTGTATTTATTTCCTCAACACATGGTGCTCTACAGCATACGCATTGAACAGGATACGACAAGTCTTGATGACTGTTCATCGCTACTCTATGCGTTGAGATATATTGATGCCTTTGAGACTGAGCCTTACCTTGATTTCTATCATGTTGCTGTTCAGCCGATTGTCCAGGTCTATGATGCTCTGAAGACAAGCTCATTGCAAAACTCAACTCAGTTGGTTGAGAATGGCAACAAGATGCGTGTTTTCCAAGTAATCAATGCCCCTGCGAATACGATAGACGGTCTTGACGATGAAAAAAAGCGACATTTGCTGTATAAACTTGCCACTTTCTCTTCAATCACGGGAAAGGCTATAGACACCCCCTCTGAAGACTGGCAGACGACTAACAAAAAGTGTTATGTGGCCGTATTTGACAGTTGGACAGCCTTATCAATGCTCGACACTTTTACCATCTTGGCCGCCGATTGCGAGAGCCAGATTGTTAATTGGGTGGATCATTATTTCGGGCAGATTTATATCCAAGCACTCTTTCAGAAGGTCTGTTTGTTTGATTTCAACAACCGTTTTAGGCACGAATTGAAAGAACAAGGCAATAGGGCCACTTCTAAACAAGTAACGGCGCTTGTAAAGGAGTTTGAAGGATTTGAGCGCAGTTGTTGCTTCAATAGGATCTCGTATAATTTTTTGCCCCAGCTTATTTCTGATGCTATTAGCAATAGTTTGGAAATTAACGATGAAATGCGCCAGTTATATTGTGTTATGGCCAAGGAACGGACTCGCAACGAAGAAGCAAGTCGCAAGAAGATGAACTCGTTGCTTCTTGCCATCTCGTTCCTGACATTGTTTTCGGCCATTTGGGATGCTTGCAGTATGTTTAACGAGATGATGAGTTTCAAATCACATTTCGGTAGTACTTTCTGGGGATTCCGAATCATAGGGCTTATCATGGCATTCGTCGTTATTGGTGTGCTCGTATATCTTTATCGTCGTAAGAGGGGTATTTGACAATGAAATGATTGAGATATAATAAATGTTAATATGAAGAATGTTTCTGTAATCAACCTGTTGATGGCCTTAGTCGTGCTGGCCGGCTTGGTGGCGTGTGAGGGAGACCATGTAGTCATCGAGACCGACTGGACCACCCTTGAGACGGTCGAGCTAAACAAACAGTACCGCAAGTACATGGATGGTGAATGGCTGTACCAGTATGATGACTCCATCCACTATATTGAGTTGTATTATACTTTCAATAACGAGGACAGCACTTTCACGGGCTATTACAATGAGCTGGTGCGCACCAATGTGTCCTCCGACGGGACCCCCGAACATAACGAGTGGCAACTCCTGTGGCAAGGGTCGTTCTCAGGCCGATGGGCGCTGCTGCACAGTGTGGAGTTGGACCATGCTTACATCTACATGGATAACATGGTCTATAAGGGCGTGCATGGGGTGCTGGCCAAGTATGACGTGCTGGCGGGCCGTGTGTTGTTCTATGGTGCCAACAGGAGCACACTGCGCGTGACATCGCCGCTCACCTTCCGCCGCATCGACATGCACCATCCCGAGGAACCGGAATAATCCGTTTCAACAGTAATGAGACAAAGGCGGCAGCCAGTCCCGGTTGGGGCTGGCTGCCGTGCTTTTGTGCGAAGTGCATGTCATGAGACTGTTATGAAAGCCCTCTCGGGGCCTTGAGTTGTTTCCTTGGTTGGGTCACTACTCGTGGGGCATGAAGCGGGACGGGTCCTCCTTGTCCACAACGGGCGGCTCTTCTGGTTGCTGGGGCGCCTCATCGGCCGTTGTCGGTGGAGTGGGGGACGGCTTCTTGTTTTTGTTGGGCTTGTGAGTGACATTCTCCAGACGCTTGAACTCCTCGCGCACGTGACGGCGGCCGTCCTCAAACGTGTCATCGACGGCTTTCTCGATGGTCTCGTTGAACTTGAACGGCAACAGCGAGATCAGCGCCGATAGCAGCGACAGACCCGTCAGTGCGTAAGACAATTTGTAGCCGATGCCCATTCCGGTAATTGAGAATCCCTCACCCAGGTCATTGTCGGGGGTGACTTCGGGAGCGTGGCGCAGCATGATTTGATGCAGGCTGCTGGTGTCCATGTAGAACCACAGCCACACGAGGATGCAGGCGATAGCGCCGAGCACCCACCAGCGTTGTTTCAGGCTGTTGAGCGTGACGGCTCCAAAACAAGCGAGAAACGGCAGCAGGGCGATCAGCACATTGCGCAGCGAGACGGCTTGGGAGATGGTGCCCGCAGTGAAACCCAGCCCCGTGCGGGTGCCGATTAACTCGAGGTCATAGAACGGCAGAAACACGTAGCAGATGAGCGCCAGCACGAGCAATATGTTGGTAATTGGTCTCATGAAATACAGTAGTTAAGAGCAGCTTTTTGAGCTGCTGTAGCTTGCGAATTTACTAAAGATTGCCGAAACAGGCCTAGAATGAAACCTATTTTTTCACTTTTTCACGTTTGTTAGCGGCAAAGGGGTAAGGTGTGTTTTATTCGGTCGTGGCGGTGGCCAGAACCTGCTCGCAGAATTCCTGGTCCTGCTTGAGACGGTCGAGCGCCTTCTTGGAAGCCAGCTGGTGGGACTCTTTCTTGCTGTAGCCCACGGCGTCGCTGGCAAACAGGCCGCCCAGCAGGATGGCGGTGCGGAAGACGGGGTTCTTGTCGGCGTCGGCATAGGAATCCACGAGTTCAAACTCGATGGCGATGCGGTATTTCTGGGTCCACTCGATAAGGCGGGACTTGAAGTTCTGCTCTGTCTTGACCAGGTCGTTGAGGTTGAAGTGCTTTTTCACCAATCGGTTGATGATGAATTCACGGCAACGCTGGTAACCCTGGTCCAGGTAGACGGCGCCAACCAGCGCCTCGAGGGCGTTGCCGCAGATGTAGCTGTTGTGGGACGAGGTGTGCATCATCGCGCGCACGTGGCTGTCGAGATGAAGCTTGTTGCCGACGCGGTTCAGGCTCTCGCGCTGCACGATCTTGGCGCGTGTCGAGGTCAGGAAACCCTCATGCTTGTGGGGGTAGGTGGAGTAGAGATAGTCGGCCACGACGGTGTCCAGCACAGCGTCGCCCAGGAACTCCAGGCGCTCGTTGTTGGTCCAGTGGCCGTCAGGCGTCTTCACGGGCTTGGAGCGGTGCACCATCGCCAGCTGGTAGAGCTTGATGTCACGAGGATAGTAGCCGGTGGTATTGTGTATAAAAACATAAAGCCCCTTATCCTTGACGAAAAGGAGCTTTATGAGTGATATGGCGTTGCTCAACAACATCGGTTGTCAGTGCCAGTGATTTTTATTTCTGGAATTTCTTGACGATGATGCTGGCATTGTGTCCGCCGAATCCAAACGTGTTGGAAAGGGCAATGTTAACTGTTCGCTTCTGGGCCTTGTTGAACGTGAAGTTCATCTTGTAGTCGATTTCCTCATCCTCGTCGCCGTCAGCATGGTTGATGGTGGGAGGAACGATGTCGTCACGGCAGGCCAGCAGGCAGAAGACAGCCTCCATGGCACCGGTGGCGCCCAGCATGTGACCGGTCATCGACTTGGTGCTGCTCACGTTGAGCTTGTAGGCGTGCTCGCCGAACACGTCCTTCAAGGCGTGTGCCTCGCTCAGGTCACCCACGGGAGTGGAAGTTCCATGAGCGTTCACATAGTCAACATCCTCAGGCTTGATGCCGGCATCCTCGATGGCGCGCTGCATCACGAGCTTGGCGCCCAGACCCTCGGGATGACTGGTGGTGATGTGATAAGCGTCGGCACTCATGCCGCCACCGATAACCTCACCGTAGATCTTGGCACCGCGGGCCAGCGCGTGTTCGAGCTCTTCAAACACCAGACATACACCGCCCTCACCCATGACGAAACCGTCGCGTGAACCGCTGAAGGGACGCGAAGCGCCCTCGGGATCGTCGTTGCGCAGCGAGATGGCCTTCATCGCATTGAAGCCGCCCACGCCAGCAGGGAACAAGGGAGCCTCGCTACCGCCGGTGACGATAGCCTTGGCCTTGCCCAAACGCACGTAGTTGAAGGCGTCGATGAGCGCATTGGTCGAAGTAGCACATGCCGAAACAACACCGAAGTTAGGGCCGCGGAAACCGTACTTGATTGAAATCTGGCCGGCGGCGATATCGGCAATCATGGTCGGGATGAAGAACGGACTGTACATCGGACCACGGTCCTCATGCCTGGCATAATCACCTGACTGATCTTCAAAGGTGTGGAGGCCACCGATTCCTGACGCGAAAATCACGCCCACCTCGTCGCGGTCAATACCCTCGGCGAGCAGGTTGGCGTCCTCAACGGCTTGCTTGGCGCAGGCCAGCGCATACTGTGTGTACAGGTCGTTGCGCTTGAAGTCCTTCAGCTCGCGGCGGTCGTTGGGGTCGGTCAAGTAGTTCAGCGGATCAAAACCCTTGATTGTGCAGGCAAACTTGGTCTTGAACAGTGTAGTATCAAAATAGGTAATGGGTCCGGCTCCGCTCACTCCCTTCAGGGCGTTGTTCCATGTTGTCTCAACGTCCATTCCCAGGGGTGTAATGGCACCCAGACCTGTTACCACAACTCGTTTTAATTCCATGTGGTAGTAGGAAATTTAAATAAAAAGGTGGATGCCATGTTGGGCGCCCCGAATCCTCAAGGCTCATACATGGAATCCACCTGTGAGAAATTTTTTATTCGGCAGCCTTAGCCTCTTCGATGAACTTAATGGCGTCGCCTACGTTTTGGATGGTCTCAGACTTGTCATCGGGAATCTTGATGTCGAACTGCTTCTCAAATTCCATGATCAGCTCGACGGTATCAAGGCTATCAGCACCCAGGTCCTGGCTGAAAGTAGCCTCGGGGGTTACCTCAGACTCGCTAACACCTAACTTGTCAACGATAATTTGTTTTACTCTTTCTTCAATTTCTGACATAGTCGTAAAATTTAAATGTTATGTAAAAATATTTGTTTTCGCTTTTTTGCGACTGCAAAGGAAATACTTTTTCTTCAAACAATAAAGAAAAATTTACTTAATTTGCGCCCTATTGGGGATTTTTAGTCTTTATCTTGATGAAACACAATGTTTTTAAACAAATTTTCAAAGTTTTTACTTCAAACTACTGTTAAAAAATGTAATAACTTTCACTTTGCACCTTCGTGTCTTTTCCTGCAAAAAACCTGCCCAATGCAAAAATCACCCATTGGACAATCCCCCCTTGAAAAGGTTTAATCCACCCAACATTTTTTCAAAAAAAATCGAGAATTCCTAGATTTTCTAGATCCTCTAGATGTTCTAGATTCTCTAGTGCATCTAGCGTTCTGGTCTTCACTGGAGTGTAGCGCGGGGCTACAGCTCATTCAGGTTGATGACCATGCCCTCGTTGGCCAGGCGTGTGTCGGGAAAGATGCTGCGGGCCTCGTCGAGCAGTGGCGTCTCGTCGATATAACGCTTGGAAAAGTGGCCTAGAATGAGCTGTTTCACTCCGGCTTCACGGGCGACGGTGGCGGCTTCGAGCGAGGTGCTGTGGTAGCGCTGGTGGGCCTTGACGCGCAGGCTGTCGTCGTAGGTGGCCTCGTGGTAGAGCCAGTCAACGCCGGCAACATTCTTGATGACGCGGCGCGAGAACTTGGTGTCGCTACAATAAGCGTAACTGATGGACGGGTCGGCAGGTGTGGTGAGTTGATCGTTGGGGATGACGATGCCTTCGGGCGTCACCCAGTCTTCGCCTTGCCGCAGGGCGTTCATGGCATAATGCGGCACACCGAGCCTCACGGCCTCCTCGCCGATGATGTGGCGCATCTTGGGTTTCTCCCTGAACAGGAATCCCACGGCTGGCACGCGGTGCACTAGGGGGAAGGTGGTGACCGTCAAGGCATCATCCTCCCAGATGACGCGCTTGTGGGTGTCGATGACGTTAAACCGTACCTCGAACGGGCGCTCACGACAGAAGTAGTCCAGCATCTCAGAGAACAGTTCTACACCGTCCTGGAAGGTGTGGATGGTCAACGAATTGCTGCGCTTGAGCAGCGCCATGGTCGATACCAGCCCCGGCAGGCCGAAACAGTGGTCGCCGTGCAGGTGGCTGATGAAGATGTGGTTCAGCCTCATCAGCTTCAGCCCCATGCGCCTCACGGCCAGTTGCGCCGCCTCGCCGCAGTCAATCATCATCAGGTTGTCGCGCACGTTGAGGACCTGGCATGACGGTTGATGGCGCGGCGTCATCGTCGCGCTCCCGCAGCCCAGTATGTTCAATTCGAGTCGGGTCATCTTTTCAGTCTGCAAAGGTAGTGTTTTTTCTTGGTCCAGGCAACTCCAGCCTGTCGGCTTTCCGTCATCATGCTGCCGGGGGAAAAATAAAATGCACGGTTGTTTCACAACAACCGTACATCCTAAACCTTAAAAATCTAATCCTATGAAAAAACTTGATGCAAAATTACAGGTTCTCAGCGAATTGTCAAAATTTCTGATTGAAATATTTCTAAAAATGCTACGAAAAATTGTTAAATCTCATCCCTATGATTTCTAATAGTATTATTTCTTGTCTTTTTGAGGCTTGAATCACCCCGTTTTTCCCCACTAAAAACAAGAGGCGGACAGCCTCTTGCCGTCCGCCTCTTGATAGTCATTTAATCGTGCGTATGTTTTGTTGCTTATCTGGATCAGTAACCAATCGACAAGGTGGTGTAGTAGTGACCCAGGTTGCTGTTCATCGAGAGCGTTACCCATCCGGTGCTGTTTCCTCCGTACCAGCTGATACCTTCGCTGGTGCTGGCGACAGGCTGACCATAGACCCTGCACAGGCTGCGGTAGATCCTGTCATAGCGGTGGGTGCTGTAGGAGGGAGACACGAAGATGAATTGAGCGTTGACCAATCTGTTACCGTCATCGTAGCACAGCATGACATCGTCCCAGATGAGGTTGAGCAGAGGCACATCTCTCAGGTAGATGATGTGGTCGGCATATCCGTCGATGTAGTAGCCGTTGTAGTACAGATAGTCGAGCGAAGTGTCAAAGAACGTTCCGAAGGTGATGCCCAGAATCCTGTCGATCACGGGGGCTCCGGCGTAGGGTACCCAACCAGCGGGAATTACAGGGCGATACCATACATAGGGAGCGGGACGATAGGGACGTGCAGGGGGCGGCAGGGGACGACTCCAGTTGTGGTTCGTGTAGTTCCTGTGGAAGTCGTTGTGGTAGTGGTGGTTCGTGTAGTCATAGTGGTTGTGGTTGTCGTAACCATGACGATCGTTGCCATGTCCTCTACCGTGACCGTTGCCGTTGCCGTTGCCGTGTCCGTGGCCTCCGTTGGGCTTGCCGCCGTGGTCTTTGTCCACGCCGTCGTGTCCGCCGTTGTGTCCACCATTGGGCTTACCGCCGTTGGGCTTGCCACCATCAGGCTTGCCACCGTGGGGCTTACCGCCGCGCCTGTCATTCTCGGTCTTGGCATCGCCGCGTGAAGTGGCGCTGGTGCGGGGAACATTCTTGTCGCTGGTGGTCATGTGCTTGGTGTTGTCCTTGGGACGGGTCACATCGGTCGTTCCGGTATGGCCGCTGGTGCTGCTGTTGCCACCGCGATTGATGTTGCTGTTGTCACCACGGGTCGTGGCGCCTCCGGAGCGGGTACCGCGGTTCGAAGAACTCGAACTGGGAGTCGTCACCGTGGAGGGACGGTTGTTGTCGCGACGATCAACGCTGCTGGGAGCACCGGATGTGCGGCTGGTGCTGGGAGCCGTAGTGCTGCGAGACACCTGAGGGGTCGTCTGGTTGCGGCTCGTGGTAGGATTGCTGCGGTTCACCTGCGGGGTGGCCTGGCTGCGGCTCGAACTGCTGGAGCTGCTGCGGCTCACCTGCGGGGTGGCCTGACTGCGGCTCGAAGTGCTGGAGCTGCTGCGGCTCACCTGCGGGGTGGCCTGGCTGCGGCTAGAACTGCTGGAGCTGCTGCGAGACACCGTCGGTGCCGATGCGGTGTTAGAACGTGAGACAGCTGCCGACTGGCTTCTGCTGCTGGAGCTGCCCCCTTGTGAACGACCGCGGCCTTGGGCCATGGCGTCGGATGCGCTGAAGATCAGACATCCCATGAGCGCGAAGCTCATCATGATTTTTGTAACAGAAGTTTTCATAATCGTGTTGTATTAAATTGTCCAACAAAGTTTTTTTCTTTGTCTTTTAGACGGCAAACCACTTGCCAAGTTTAACTAGTATATGCGGGATAACCCCGTCCAATCGCCTTATTAGGCATAAAATTGCGACCAATCCCCCTTTTTCATAGATGAATCGGTCGCATTTTTTTCGGTGTTTGCCCTCGTTTACCTCGATTATTCAGTAAATCTCGGCAATTATCGTAGCAGCAGCTGGGCGTCGCCGTAGGACAGGAAACGGAATCCGTGCGCCATGGCATAGTCATACATCCCTCTCCACTGGCCGTTGCCCACAAAGGCGGCCACGAGCAACAGCAACGTGGACTGCGGCTGGTGGAAATTGGTGATCATGCCGTCAACGATGCGGTACTGGAAGCCCGGGGCTATCATCAGCTGGGTGCTGCCCATGTAGGTGTCGGCGTGATGACGGTCTAGGTAATCGACAATGTTCTGCAAGGCCTTCCCGGTCGAAATCTCGCACGGCGTGGTGTAAGGCATCCACTGGGTCACGGTGAGCGCTTCCTCGTCGGCATCGGGGTTGTCCTCCAGGATTTGGCCGATGTAGTAGAGGCTCTCGAGGGTGCGCACGCTGGTGGTGCCCACGGCGATGACAGGGCCGGGGGCGTTAATGATGTCCTGGATGACGTCGCGCGGCACGCTGATGAACTCGTAGTGCATCGGGTGGTCGCCGATGTGCTCGCTCTTGACGGGCTGGAAGGTGCCGGCTCCCACATGAAGCGTGATTTCGCGACGCGTGATGCCGCGGGCGTCACACTCGGCCAGCACCTCGTCGGTAAAGTGTAGACCGGCCGTCGGGGCGGCGACACTGCCGTCGATGTGGCTGTAGACCGTCTGATAATCGGTGGAGTCGCTCTCCTCGGTGCCGCGGTTCAGATAGGGCGGTATGGGAATCTCGCCGATGGCCTCAAGCACGTCGGCAAAGGTGATCTGCTCATCATGGCCGTCCCAGTCAAAGGCGATTTCCCACGCGTTGCCGCGCTGCTCGCCACGAGTGGCGGCCAGGGTGACCTCCTGCCCCTCGATGGTGATGGTCTGGGTGAGGGCGCCTTGTTTCCAGCGCTTGCTGTTGCCTACCAGGCACTGCCACACGCAATGCCCCGTGGTCTGGAAAATCTGCTCGTAGTCACGTGGCATCACGGGCTCGAGGCAGAAGATTTCAATCGTCGAGCCGGTCTCCTTGCGGAACCTGAGGCGGGCATTGATCACGCGCGTGTTATTATAGATGAGTGTGGAGCGCTGGGGCAGCAGCGAGGGCACTTCCCAGAATTTCCGTTCCTCAATCTCTCCATTTACACATTTATAATATAAGAGCTTGCATTGCTCGCGCTGGGTGAGGGGATGCTTGGCGATGCGTTCGTCGGGCAAGGGATAGTCATAGTCGGCGATGCGCAGGGCGCGGATGTCGTCAATCAGAGCCATGTGATATCAGGAATAGATGATGAATACAATAGTGAACAAGATGGTGAAAATGAGCATGTTGCGCGCCGTTTTGCCCAACAGCGGATTCAAGGCGGCGCCGTCGCGGTGCCTGAGTTTGTACCAGGTGGCGGTGTGCATCACCAGGTAGAGCAGGGGAATGGCGAGCGTCCACAGGGGCGGAATTTCAAGACCTCTGAAAGTCTTGCCGTGTGCCAGGGCGATTATCAGCCAGAATGAGGCCAGTATCGCCATGCCCAGGTAGCCGTTCAACAGGTAGGCGAACGCGGTGATGGGCCTTCCTCTCATGACCGTTTGGGTCTTTTTGCCGGCAAGGCGGTCATCTTCCACATCACGGTAATTGTTGACCAGTAGCACGTTGACACCCAGCAGGCCGATGGCGATGGAGAAAAGGATCACCAGGGGGTCAAACGTCAGCGCCATCACATAGTAGGTGAGGTTGACAGGCACCAGGCCAAAAAAGATGAACACCATCAGCTCGCCCATGCCGTGATAGGAGAGGGGATAGGGCCCCGTGCTGTAGGCCAGGGCTCCCAGGACGATGACGATGCCTGCAGGCAGCAGCCACCAGCCGCCGTAAGGAATCAGGCAGCAGCCCACCACGCCAGCCAGGGCCAGCAGGCCGAAGGTGACGTTCCGAAGCGTCGTGGGGCGGATGTCGCCCTCGGTCACGCCGCGGCGCGGTCCCACGCGGCCGGGCTTGTCGGCGCCGTGCAGGTAGTCAAAGTACTCGTTGGCGGTGTTGGAGGCAATCTGTGCCAGCAGGGCGAACGCCAGGCAGAGCACCGCGGGCACCCATTGGAACTGATGATGCCATTTAGCCAGCCCGATGGCGATGATTACACCGCTCATCGATACCGGCAACGTCCTGAGCCTGAAACACTCCAGCCATATCTTGAGTTGTCGTTTCATACACATAATATATATTGAGCCCACAAAATTACAAAAAAAGTGAAAGCTGTGTGTAGTTTTTATCGGGTGGCCTGCGTCTAAAGGGTAAAAAACATCATTAATCATTTCAAAATTCAAATATTATGGAACAGGTAAATAATTATAGTGCGGGACGTCCCATTTTGGGCTTTGCTGAAGCCGTGAAGATTTGCTTTAGGAAGTATTTCGATTTTACCGGCCGTGCTCGCCGCAGCGAGTACTGGTGGTTCAGCCTGTTCATCAGCATTGTGAGCGCGGTTTGCTCATTTCTCGATGGCCTGTTGTCAGTTGCTGTAAATTATGAAATTGTGGGTACTGTGGCAACCGTGCTGCTGTTCTTCCCAGCCTTGGCGGTGGGTTTCCGTCGTCTTCACGACATCGGCCGCTCCGGTTGGTGGCTCGGTGCAACCTATATCCTGGCGGCCATTTCGGTCATCTGTGTGCTGTTCATGACAGGATTTGATTTCAGCCTGTTGATGAAACAGAATCATGATCAACTTTATCAGGTGCTCACCGGCTCTCAGAAGCTGATTGCCCTGTTGCCCTTGATCGCTGGCCTGGTGTTGTGCGTGATTGTCTTCTTCTTCAAGCTGCAAGACAGCCATAGCGAGGAAAACAAGTATGGCCCCTCTCCCAAGTATCAGTAAAAAAAGAATGTTTGTTTGACTCATGAATAGTTTGGGGTCCATGGACTGTCCCGTGGGCCTCTTTTTGCAAACAATTTGAGTAAATCAATGAAAATGTTTATCTTTGTGAGCGGTAAACGTGTTTATCAGATATTAAACCTATTAAAATCATAGTATTATGGAACAGAATCAAAATCCTCAGCCCCCTGTTTTCAACCCTGGACAGCCCGTTCAGCAACCTAATCCTCAGTATCAACCCATGGTGAAGCCTCGCCCCTTGCTGGGTTTTGTCGAGGCAGTGAAAATCTGTTTCAGCAAGTTTTTTGACTTCAAGGGCCGCGCCCGTCGCAGCGAGTACTGGTGGTTCTTCCTCTTCTGCATGCTCGTTTCGTGGGTGTTCAATCTCCTCGGTAGCATTTGGCCCGCCTTAAGCATCATCTGTTTATTGGTGAGCATTGTATTGCTGATTCCGTCTTGTTCTGTCCAGACGCGGCGCCTTCACGATACCGGCCGCAGCGGCTGGTGGGTAGTGGTGCAGATACTACTCATGTTGACGGCTTATGGCTCATTGTGCGCCATGCTGATACCCCATGCCGACAAGGTCATGGTCCTTACCGATAACATGGAAATGATGAACCTGATGATGGACGCTTTTGAGCAGTCGCCCACGGCAGTCGCTGTGATGGGTATTTCCTTGGTGTTGCTGACGATTGTCACAATCATCTTGATTGTTTTCTCGGTCAAGGACAGCCACTGGAACGAGAACAAGTACGGCCCCTCGCCCAAGTATCAGTAATCAGGACGACCACCCATTGACGGATTATAATCTGTAACGGGCGGTACCGAATTGTGCTGGCTTACCCCTGCATCGTGACACATATTGACCAGGTGCAGACGATTCAGTCACAAGATTTTCAGACAATAGAAACAAATGACATCATCTTCGACTATATTCGTCGAAAGAATAGAGCATTTTTTTTTATGAAACAGTTTTTTAAGTTTTTTATCCTGAGGGTATGTTACAAATATTTAAGAACCAATTAATTTTATGATTGTTATGGAACAGAATCAGAATCCGCAGCCCCCTGGTTTTAATCCGCAGCCGCAGTATAATCAGCCGCAGTATAATCAGCCGCAGTATAATCAGCCGCAGTATCAGTACCAGTATCCGCAGCCCGAGCCCATGATGCCGTTCTGGACGGCTGTCAAGACCTGTTTCAGGAAATACTTTGATTTCACCGGCCGTGCCCGCCGCAGCGAGTATTGGTGGTTTGCCCTCTTCTATGTCCTGGTGACATTCGTCTGGTTGATGGTGTGCGCTTTTTTTACCGTTTTAGGGCTTGATACTATTATTCACGGCGTTGGTTCCCCAATCTCTGTCCTCATCATCTCGGGGGTATTCACCTCCCTGCCGGTGTTCTTCTTCATCATTCCGCAGTATGCTGCAATGACGCGTCGCCTGCATGACACGGGGCACAGTGGCTGGTGGGTGCTGGCAGCAGTGCTGGTCGGCATTGCCTATATTGCCTCATATTTCGCTCTGATTATTCCGTTAGTCTCAGGCTTCGACTCCGGTTCTTCTGCTTTGGATGAATTGATGTCGTCACCCATGATGCCTGTGGTCGGCATTCTGGGGTTAGCGTCGATGGTGCTGGGTATTGTCATTTTTGTTTTCACCCTTCTTGACAGTGAGCGTGGAGAAAACAAGTACGGACCCTCACCCAAGTATCAGTAATCGATCATCCTACGGCAAATAAAAGAGAGTGTGTCATCATTTAACTGCTAGAACTATAACCGCCCTGCGGGCGGGAAATTAAACAAATTAAGAATAAAATTGGTTTAATTTCCCGTGCGTAGCACGGTTAAAACAGTGAGACATAATGATGACACGCCCCCTTCTTTGATCTATGCCCAAATGAGGCGCCGTCGTGTCATGGACCACATCGCTGTCGGTGTGCTTATAGCGACAGGCGGTGCAGCAGTTCCAGCAGGTCGGAGTCGATGGGCTTGTCACGACGGATGGCCTTGGAGAAGGGTACATAGACAATCTTCTCGTCGTCGTCGCCGATCATGATGTTGCGTTGTCCTTCGAGCAGGGCATCGATGGCTGCTGCACCCATTCGCGAGGCCAGGATGCGGTCTTGGGCCGTTGGACTGCCTCCGCGCTGCAGGTGTCCCAGAATGGTCACCCTCACGTCGTACTGAGGATACTCCTTGCGCACCCTCTCGGCCAGGTTCATGGCACCGCCGGTGAGGGGACTCTCGGCAACGAGCACGATTGCCGAATTCTTTGACTTGCGGAATCCGCTCTTGACCAGTTCCTTGATTTGGTCAACCTTGGGGGCGATTTCGGGAATGATGGCGGCTTCGGCACCTGTGGCGATGGCACCGTTGAGCGCCAGGAAACCCGACTCGCGGCCCATCACTTCGATAAAGAACAAGCGTGCATGGCTGCTGGCCGTGTCGCGGATGCGGTCCACACACCACATGATGGTGTTCAGTGCCGTGTCATAGCCGATGGTGTGGTCGGTACCGCTCAAGTCGTTGTCGATGGTGCCGGGAAGGCCCACGATGGGGAAGTCAAATTCGCTCGCAAACTGGCGTGCTCCGCTCAGCGAGCCGTCACCACCGATGACCACCAGCGCGTCGATTCCGTGTTTCTTGATGACCTCGTAGGCCCGCTGGCGGCCCTCGACCGTCATGAACTCCTTGCAACGTGCCGTCTTCAGGATAGTGCCTCCGTGGTGCAGGATGCTGGAAACATTCTCGGTCTTGAAATCGACGATTTCGTCTTCTACCAGGCCTTTATAACCCCGGTAAATACCCTTTACATTAAAACCACTGAAAATTGCTGAACGCGTGACCGCCCTGATTGCGGCGTTCATTCCTGGGGCGTCGCCACCCGACGTCAGCACACCGATTGTTTTGATTTCTGCCATGTCTCTTGAAAAATTTTGGTTGTTTAAATCTGTCGCAAAGATAATAGTTTTTTGATTAACTTCAAATAAAAAACGGCGGCTGCTCTCGCAGACACCGTTAATTCTCATGTTGTAATTGCTTGCGTTTTCTCGATAGGGGTTAGATTGTTCTTTTAAGGTTGGGCTTAAAAAATCATTTAATCAACATTAACTACCATCAAAAGATTCTTTCTTTCATTAATTATTGTATTTTGGTCAAATCCTTGTTTTCAGGGTGCCCCGATTAGGGGGCACCATAAAAACTATTATGATAACTTGGATTCTCCTTATTTGCGTTGCAAAAATACAACGCGTCATCCTTTGGTGATTATGAAAAAATCATAAATCATATAGGAAAATTGTTGTTTTTTTGACCTGAAATTTATATAAATTTTACCTGTAAAATGTGCAATCATTTATTAATCAGATAAATAAAAATATAAATACCAAAAATCAAAAATAGTACAAATGTCCAACCTTATTTATTCTCGACAAGGATGCTCTTGCCGGCGCTATGGGCCGTCAGCTGCGGGGCATATTGGCTCTGGATGGTGGCGATGCCCGAGGTGAACTCGCCGGGATTGGTCACCCACACGTCGTAGCCGATGATGTGCGTGCCCTTTCTCAGGCTGTTGACGAACACGTTGGTCTGGGTGTCCTTGGTCTCCTGGTAGAACCAAGTGTTGTCCTCGCTGCGGTAACCCGAGAGCTGGTCAACGGGCTCGAAGCAGGCGGCGCGCTCGTCGGTCATGGTCACGAAGTCCATGTCCTTGTTGGTCTTGATGATAACACGCACCTTGACCTTGTCACCCACCTTGAACGAGGTGGCCTGATGCAACGTGCCGTCCTGTGCGTAAACGTAGTATTCCTTGCTGATGGAAATCTCCTCGATGGCCTTCTCCTTGATTTCGGTCATCGGGGCCTTGAACTGGCTGTAGACTGCACCCCATGCGGGTCCACTACCCGTGCGGTCGATGACGACGTCGCCGGCGGTGGTGGCAGGCAGGGTGGTGCGGAAGTAACCCACATACTGGGCCATCTTGTCGAGGTTGACGGGCTGGCCTGCAATGGAGATGACAGGCGTGCTGCTGCGCTCCAGCCACTGGCTGCCGGTGCTCAGGATGCTATAGACGGCATCGGCGGCAAGGCTATAGGAGCCCCAGTCGTTGGTCTGCTTCATGAGCAGCATCCACTTGCGCACCAGGTCAATTTCCTCCTGGCGCGGGTCAATTTCGTTCATGGCCTGGAGGATGGTGCTGGTATAGGCGACCTTATCAAACTCCCACCAGCCGTAGCCGGTCTGCAGGTTGTCCCAGTACATGCCTAGGTTGGGCTTCACAATGGCGAACTGGCGGATGCTCTCGATGATGCTGCGTGCCGTCTTCTTGTAGCCGTTGCGGTAGAGCGTCATGGCGTAATAGCCTTTCTGCTTGAGGGTGATGCCCTTGCTCCAGTTCATGTCCATGTACTTGAGGGTCTTCTTCATCAGGTCGGCGCTGGCGCCGGACTGTTGCTTCACCTCGGGGAAGAGGCTGCGGATGTAGGCATAGTCGGTGAACTGGCTTTCAGGCACTTTGCTGTACTTCTTGGCTTCGTTGTACAGGCGCACGTTCTCGCTGTCGTAGTAAGCGAGGGCGTGGTTCACCATCGATGTCAGGCGACTGTCATCTGGCAGGTAACCCAGGTGCTTGATTTCGCCGATGAGTTCAAGGACGGTGCCTGTGGTCCAGACGCTGGACTCGCATCTGGGATAGCGGAACCAGGTGAAGCCGCCGTCACCCATCTGCAAATTCTTCAAGGCGGTGATGATCTTCTCATATTCCTTCTTGACGATGGCCTCGTCAAAGAGTTCGTTTAACTTCGACATCCTAAGCGTCTGGCGGTCAGCATCTCGAACCCAGGGCGATGCCAGCAGGGTGCCGATCTTCAGGTCCTGGTTCCTCTGGAGCATCGACACGAGGGTGCTGTCCTCGTCATGCTGCTTCCAGTAGTTGATGGCCTCCTTGATTTGGGGCTGAGACTTGGCGACGCCCTGTGCCACTTGCAGGGCAAACAGGCTGTGAGCGGCATGGGTGGAGACATTGTACTCATCACTGAAGATGGTGGGGAGGGCCAGCACGCAGTACCACACGGGGTTGTCGCAGTACTCGAGGGTGACGCGGGCGTCCTTGGGGAACTGCGGCAGGGGTGTCTCGTAGTGGGCCTGAGCGGCCTCGATGTAGAAGGGCTCGGTCTCGATGACGGGCGATACGGTCGTGAGCACGGGCACCATCACCTGCTCGCCGTCGCCGAAGGTGCTGTTGGCTGCCTTGATGCGGAAGCCCATCATGGCGATAGTGTCGGGCGCCTGCCAGTCGATGGTGACGGCCTGGCTGCCCATCGGGTCGAGCGTCAGGTTGAAGTTGTGGCTGGTGTAGACCTCATTGGTGCGCGGGTCAAAGAGTTCAATCACGGCGTCACAGGCGCTGGACTCGTCGGTTGCGTTCTGCACGGTAGCAGCCAGCGTGGCCTTGTCGCCCTGGCGCAGGAAGCGCGGCATGTTGGCCTTCACCATCAGTGGCTTCTGGGTCAACACCTCGGCCATCCAGGTGGAGCCCACCATCTTCTTGTCCCATGCCACGGCCTGGGCAATCCACGTGGTGTTGAAGTTGGGCACCTCAAACTCCAGCGAGACGACGCCGTTTTGGTCGCTGGTGAGCAAGGGCTGCCACAATGCGGTCTTGACATCGCTCTCACGCAGGGTCACCTTGTCGAGGTTTTGCTGATTCACTTGAGCATCTTTGGTAGAAGAAACTCCACGGACCCTGATTTTTGAAGCGGCACCAAATCCCTTTTCTCCCCCTTCGAGTTCCACGCTCTCCACGCTCTGAACACTGCCGGTGTAGAGTCTCTTGTCAACCCTTTGATAGCCGGTAACTACCACTTCATCCAGCGTTGAACCATTTGGCTCAAGTTCGATGACCATTCCGTCAAGGGCCTGAACCTCAACGGTCCCGTAGCCCACAAAAGTGATTTTTAGGGTAGCGCCCTCAACACAATTGATTGAGAAGTTTCCGTTATAGTCGGTTGCGACGCCGTTCTTGGAATTGCTCAGTTCAACAACCGACGCCCCGATGACAGGTTCGCCGTTCTCGTCAAGCACCACACCGTTTACCGTGTTTATGCTTGTCGAGCGGGCAGCCCCGGGCGATTGTGTTTTCAACAACTGGCGTCCACGTCCCATGACATAACTGAACGGCGATATGCCGTAAGTGTACAATTTGGGCAGTTGGGCTTGAGTTTCTTTAGATTTAGCCAAGTGACCCTGCCACCAACTGTTGGTACTCATGCTGTGGTCGCCTAAAAGCGTGGGCCTGATGTCGAATGAGGGATATCTGTAGGGTGAAGAAAATACTGAATAGTTCCAGCCGTTCTCGGCAATGCTGGCGATGGCCTTGTCATACATGTCGAGCAGCATGGCGCCGGGACGGGGATTGCCGTTCTGGTCGGTCAGTGTGAATGACCAATGCTCGATGTTACCCGGCACAAGTTTGTCGCGGAACGAGGTGGCGGTAATCTTCAGCGCCTCGGCTGTGTACGGATTTGTCAGTTTCACATCCTTTTCCCATTTCTTGGCGCTGTAGTGGGTAATGAACGATACGGTCACGTCCGCTCCGGCCTCCTTGGGCAAGGGAACGGTGAAATCGTTCATGCCGGCTTTGTATTTCAACCAGCCCTCGCCGATGATATCCTTGTTGGTGCTGGCGACATAATAGATATATGCCTCTGGGGTGGATACGCCGACGGTGATGTGACCCTTATTGTTCTTGTCCACACTCTTGCCGAGCGGCGAAATCCATAGCGGGCAATCCTTGACGGGCGAGGTCTTGTCACCCTTGCGATAGAGGATGATATCGCGGCTCACGTCAACGTCCTGCTCGCCCTCCTCGGCATCGAGGATGTGGATTTTGAGGGTGTATTCGCCCGAGGACAGGCTGGTCAGGTCGATGGTCGGGTCGGCGGTGTTCAGGTTGCCTGTCAGCGCAGGCTCCTTACTGCCCTTCTTCGTCACTTCCCATGTGCACCAGGTGTCGGGGTGTTCCTCGTCGGTGGTGTTGTATTTCAACGGCAGTTTGATGGGCTGGCCATTGAGATAAACATTTTCGCTCTCACTGCCCAACTCGATGCCGCGGCGCGTGCCCACAATGAACGAGGTGCTCTCCTCATGAGTCTCGCCGGCATCGTTGGTCACAGTGGCGAGAACCCCATAGTTATAGTGTGCCCAACAGCGCTTGCCGGGTTTCAAGTCCTTGTTCTCCGGGAACAGGTCGGGGGCAAATTCAAAGGTGAAGTTGCCCTGGGCGTCGGTCACAACAGTGGTGTCCAGCAGGTGTTTGCCATTATTGTTGTGCATGCTCCACCACCACCATGACCACTGCTTCTGGATGAGTGACAGGCGCACCTCGCTATTGGCAATAGGTACACCGCTGTAAGACATCGCTTTTCCGGTCACCTTGACCGGCTGGCCGGCAACATAACTGCGACGCGCATCGGGGAAAGTAACCTCAAACGTCGGCGTCTTGTATTCGCTCACGTTCACAGACCATTCAATGCTTCTAATATAGATGAAATCAAGACTGATGTGGAACCTTCCGTTCATGCGGTCCTTGGGGATGACGAACGAGCCCTCGATGCGTCCGTACTCGTCGCTGGTAACAATGACCGTGTCGATATCCTTATAGTTAGGATCTTTCAAGATTACGGTGAATTCTTCTTCACCCCAGGGGGTGTTGCCTTTGTCAGTAGCGCGATAGACAATAATAGCCCACTGGATGGTCTCTCCGGGACGGTAAACGCCTAAGTCGCTGTAGAATTGGGCTGTTATTTCGTCATAATTGCGGTCGTGGATTTGATTATAATAGTTCTCGGGACTAAATCGGTCATCACCCTTGACGGTGCGCAATTTTCCCTCATACTTGTTGGAGAGTTTGAGCGTTCCGTTGTTGCCGGTACTGCCAATTTTGCTGTTATGCTTGTTGACAACGGTTACGTCGGGCAAGGGTTTGCCGGTGGTGATGTCCACGGCTGCGATGATACCTTCCTTGTCCTTACGGCTCACGGTGAAATTGCCGATGTCGGTAACACGCAACAGTTGATAAGAATAGACGTAATGCTGCGGCCTCTCGTCCTTATCCAGCATGGGAAGAATGACGTAGCAGCCGTAAGGCAGCGGTGGCAGTTCTGTCTTGATGTCGCTTGCACTGAAAGGCACGGTGCCTTGTACCGTGACCGGCGTCTGCGAAACGAACTTCAACTTTTTGGGGTCAATCTCGTATGTATCCTTCACGTTGTCAGGGATGCGATACACATTCAGCCAATAGGTGTCCACATTGTTGACATCGGCGGTTACGGTGATCGTGTCACGCGAGGAGATGACGTTGGGATAGGAAACATGAATACGCTTCTCCTCCAGGTCGAATATCATGTTCTTGATCTGAGCGGTGTAAATCGAGGAGGGGAAACGCTGCAGGTACTGCTTCAACTCGGAATATTTCTGTTTGTTGTCGTCAAAACTGAGGTCGGAAAGCAGTAGAGCGCTGTACTCGCTGTTGCGGTAACGGTCGTAGGCGGCGCGAAGGTCCCCTTTGCCGTTGTGAACCATGGCATAGATGTTGGGGGCGGCATGACCATCGGTCGCGTCAAGCCACCCGGTCTTGATGCGGTCAATGAGTTCATCGTTGTCATTCAGCAGTGCCAGGCTCTTCATCGACAGGAACTCAAATAGGGTGGGGACATAGGTTGCGCCCAACTCGTTGCACTCGATGATGCCGGGCAGGGATGTCACCGCAACGGCCTTGAGGGCTTCGGGTTCGGCAAGGGATTTCTCCACCAATTCTGCTATCTTTTTATCGAACTGGTTGCGGTCCCACTCGCTCACGTCGGCAGGAATCTCCTCAACAGGATTGTTGCGGTTACTCCAGCGGGCGTAACGGTTGCGGTAGCCTTGATAGACCAGTGCCTCAAAGTGGTAGAGCAGCGCCTTGATGTGGGGCTGCTTCTCCTTGGCGATGGTGGACTCCAGCCGTTTTACGATTTCCGGCATGTTGTCCTTAGAGATGCCGCTCTGGGCGATGCTGTAACGCACCAGCGCGTCCACAGTCAGTTCGCCGTCGCCTGCCTTGAGCGCGTTGTCAAGGTCGGCAAGTGCCTCCTTTGAAACGTCTTGCGGATAATTGAAGTCAATTATTCTATTGTCATTACCCGATGAGTTGAACGGGAATGCCATAGATAATATGACAATCAACATGAAATGTAGTATTTGCTGTTTCATAGTCGTGAAATGTTTAGATTTGAAATAATAAACCACAAAAATAATTAAAGATGTTCAAACTCCTTGCAAATTCCCAATTATTTTGCAAAAATTAACATCAATCGCGTATATATCATGCAACATGGCCGTCATTTATTTGATATTCTATCATTTTTAGCTTCGTGTAATCAAGAATAATTGAAGAAGGTCTGTGAATCATCGCAATCAGCTGATTGTGAGAGTGCGAAGGTACAAAAAACGGCCAGCATGGGGTGATGCCATGCTGACCGTTGTGGCTGATGTCGGATGACGGTCCTATTCTTTCTGATCGACCGCGATCATCTTGCCGGCACTGTGCGCGCTCATCTGGGGCGCATACTGGCTCTGGATGGTGGCGATGCCCGAGGTGAACTCGCCGGGATTGGTCACCCAGACCTCGTAGCCCACGACGTGGGTGCCCTTGCTCAGGCTGTTGAAGAACATGTTGGTCTGCGTGTCCTTGGTCTCCAGGTAGTACCACGTGCGGTCGGCGCTGCGATAGCCCGAGAGTTTGTCAACCGGCTCGAAGCAGGCGGCGCGTTCGTCGGTGACCGTCACATAGTCCATGTCCTTGTTGACCTTGATGACAACGCGCACCTTTACCTTGTCGCCCACCTTGAACGAGGTGGTCTGGTGCAGGGTGCCGTCCTGGGCGTACACGTAGTATTCCTTGCTGATGGAAACCTCCTCGATGGCCTTCTCCTGCACTTGGGTCATCGGCGCCTTGTACTGGCTGTAGATGGCGCCCCATGCGGGTCCGCTGCCGGTGCGGTCGATGACAACGTTGCCGGTGGTGGTGGCGTCGAGGGTGGTCCTGAAGTAGCCCAGCCACTCGGCCATCTTGTAGAGGCTGACGGCTTGACCTGCCACGGTGATGCTGGGCAGGGCATTGCGCTCCAGCCACTGGCTGCCCGTGCTCAGGATGCTGTACACGGCATCGGCGGCGAGGCTGTAGGATCCCCAGTCGTTGGTCTGCTTCATGAGCAGCATCCACTTGCGCACCTGGTCAATCTCGTCCTGGCGCGGGTCGATTTCGCTCATGGCCCTGAGGATGGTGCTGGTGTAGGCCACCTTGTCATATTCCCACCAGCCGCGGCCGGTCTGCAGGTTGTCCCAGTACATGCCGGTCGAGGGCTTCACAATGGCAAACTGACGGATGCTCTCGATGATGTTGCTGGCGGTTTTCTGCTTTCTGTTGCGGTTCAATGTCATCGCATACCATGCCTTCTCGCTCAGGGTGAGGCCCTTCTTCCACGACTTGTCCATGTACTTGACAATCTTCTTCAGGAGCTTGGTGTTGTCCTTGGGCATCGGCTGCTCGGAGAAGAGGCTGCGGGTGTAGGCGTAATCATTGAAGGCGGCTTCAGGATTGGAGGTCTCTTTCTTGATTTTATTGTACTCCTTCATGGTCGCTTCGTCGTAGTACTTGATGGCGCGGTCGATCATCGATGTCAGGCGGCTGTCATCAGGCAGACCGCCCAGTCGTTTGATTTCGCCGATGAGTTCGAGAACTGTTCCGGTGGTCCACAGGCTGGACTCGCAGTCGGGGCAACGGAACCAGGTGAAGCCGCCGTCGGGCATCTGCAGCAACTGCAGCGCAGCGAGAATCTTCTCATATTCCTGATTGGAGATGTTGTCGTCGAACAGCTCGTGCAGCCTCGACATCCTCAGCGTCTGGCGGTCGGCGTCGCGCACCCAGGGCGATGCCAGCAGCGTGCCGATCTTCAGGTCTTGGTTCTTCTCGAGCATCGACACGAGGGTGCTGTCCTCGTTGTGCTCCTTCCAGTAGTTGACGGCCTCCTTGATCTGGGGCTGGGACTTGGCGACGGACTGTGCCACCTCAAGGGCGAACAGGCTGTGGGCCGCCTGGGTGGCGGTGCAGTAACTGTCGCTGAAGATGGTGGGCAGGGCCAGAACGCAGTACCACACGGGATTGTCGCAGTACTCGAGGGTGACGCGGGCGTCCTTGGGGAACTGCGGCAGGGTTGTCTCGTAGTGGGCCTGAGCGGCCTCGATGTAGAAGGGCTCGGTCTCGATGACGGGCGAGATGGTCGTCAGCACGGGCACCATGACCTGCTCGCCGTCGCCGTAGCGGCCGTTGGCGGCCTTGATGCGGAATCCAACGAAGGAGATGGTGTCGGGTACCGTCCAGTCAATCTTGACGGCCTGACTGCCCTTGCCGTCAAGTTCCAGGTTGAACTTGCGGGTGGCAAAGATGTCGCCCGAACGCGGGTCGAACAACTCGATCACGGCGTCACACTTGGCGGCCTGATCGGTGGCGTTCTGGACGGTAGCGGCGAGCTGTGTCTTGTCTCCCTGACGCAGGAAGCGCGGCATGCTGGCCTTCACCATCAGGGGCTTCTGGGTCAAAACTTCGGCCATCCAGGAGCTGCCCACGGTTTTCTCGTTCCATGCCAGGGCCTGGGTATTCCATGTGGTGTTGAAGTTGGGCACCTCAAACTCCAGGTTGATCACGCCCTTGTCGTCGCTGGTGAGCAAGGGTTGCCACAACGCTGTCTTGACGTCATTCTCGCGCAGGACGACCTTCTCCAGGTTCTTTTCATTGACTTTGGCGTCCTCCTCATCACTTGGGGCGGCACTCAATGCGAACTCTTTTGTTGCATAGGATGATTCTTCTGCAAGAGCCACCTCATTCTTCATCATCCGTACTGGGCCGCCACCTAACATATAGTCTCTCATCCGTCGGCTGAACGGGCTGTTGTCATAGGTGTTCAGATATGGAATCAGGGCTTCGGCTCTGTCGTCTATTTGTAGCTTGTTGCCCATCCACGCGGCGCTGGAGTTATTGCTTCCTGTGACGGATTGAAAATTCAGGGTAGCAGCAAGGTCGCGCTTGATCCAGTTGTGCCAGCTCCAATCGTTGCCGGCGATGCTGGCAATGGCCTTGTCATACATGTCCAGCAGCATGGCGCCACGCATCGGCTTGCCGTTCTGGTCGGTCAAGGTGAATGTCCAGTGCTCGATGTCGCCAGGAGCGAGTTTGTCACGGAATGAGGTGGCGCTGATGTTCAAGGCTTCGGCCTTGTAGGGATTCTCAAGTTTCTTGTGGCGTCGGTAGCACTTTGTCTCGTAGAAAGTGACGAATTGAACGGTTACGTCGGCGCCGGCTTTCTTGGGCAGGGGCACGGTGAAGTCGTGCAGGCCCTTATTGTAGTCAAGCCATCCCTCGGCGACAACTTCGTCGGTGGTTGCTGCCACATAGTATATATAGGCTCTGGGCACTGCAACACCCACGGTGATGTGGCCCGTATTGGTCTTGTCCACATCACCCGTTAACGGTGAGATCCACAACGGCTCATCCTTCACGGGCGGCTCTTTGTCGGTCTTGCGGAAGAGGGTGATATGGCCTGTAGCGCTGACGTCTTCCTCACCTTCCTCGGCATCAAGGATGCGCACCGTGAGCTTATACACGCCCGAGGGCAGGTCGGTCAGGTCGATAGTCGGGTCAGCCGTGTTCAGATTACCGGTTTTGACGGGGTCATTGCTGCCATAGGGAGCCACTTCCCAGGTGCAGAAGGTGTTGGGGTGCAGTTCATCGGTGGTGTTGTACTTCAATGGCAGCGTGATGGGCTTGTCATTGAGGAAGACATTATCGTTGATGATGCCCAACTCGATGCCGCGGCGTTTACCGATGATAAAGGAGAAGGACTCCTCTTGGGTTTCTCCCGCATCGTTGGTGACCGTGGCCACAACCTGGTAGTTATTATGTGACCAGCCCTTGCCTGATGTGTTCTCGATGAACAGCCCGGGCTCGTAACTGAAGGTGAACATGCCCTGGGCATCGGTCGTCACGGTGGTGTCCATCAAGTGATCACCGTTGAGTTTGGAAGCATATCGCCTGCTCCAGAAGTCCCACTGGCTCTGGATGAGTGAGAGGCGCACCTCGGTACTGGCCACGGGCATGCCGCTGTAGGTCTCGACCTTGCCGGAGATTTTGACAGGCTGGCCGGTGACGAAATTGTCGCGCACATCGGGGAAGGTCAGCGTGAACGTCGGCATCTTGTACTCGCTGACGTTCACGGTATAACGTCCGAGCGTAATGGTTCTTGAATTGTCGATATAGTTCACCTCCAGAAAGAAGTAGCCGTTCATGCGGTCCTTGGGGACGACAAATGAACCCTCGGCGCGACCATAGGCATCGGTCTTGGCCTTGACCTCGTCGACGATTTTGTAATTGTAGTCAAAGAAGCTGACCTGTATCTCCTTATCGGCAAGAGGCACCCGATTCTGTCCGGTCAGGTCAAAAGCAACAATAGCCCATTGAACGGTCTCGCCTGGACGATAGACACCCAGGTCGGTGTAGATATTGCACGTTTGACGATGAGCATCGTAGCTGTCCAATCTGCTGTATGACATCATGTTGGCATACTTGTCCTCGCCCTTTGTGGGCCAGAGGGTCATGCTGTTGAAGGGGTGTTTTGTGCCTTTCAGGTTATTAGTATAGTTCTTGGGAACGTCAATCAGGCCTTGGGCATTGGTAGTGCCCATGATGCCCGTCACCTTTGCCTCTTGAGTCTTCCGGTTATAATACTTCACTGTTGCGCCGGCAATGGGCTTTCCGGTTTTGAGGTCTACCGTGCCCACCTTGTCCTTGTCGTCAAGACGGTTGATGCTGATCATGGCCATGTCGGTAATGCGCAGAATCTCCCGCACTGAAATGCTTTCCCGGCTTACACCTTTGGCATTCTTGTCGGTCAGGTCTATGGCTTTCATCACATAGATGCCATAGGGCAGGGGGGGGAGCATTAATTTCACGTTATAATCCTCGAACGGAATGGTGCCTTTAACTTTGACAGGATATTTCTCAACCAGTTCGTACCTAACTGTATCGTCATTGAGGTATTCATCAAATCTCAATTCAGTGACGACACGGTAGAGGGCGATGTTGAACGAGTTGGTGTTCTTCACTGTCATCTTCACCTCGATGCTGTCATGTGTGCTGCGTGTTTCAGGATAACTGATAGACACGTATTTCACTTCGGCATCGGTAATCCTGTTGAGCATCTCGGGGGTGAAAATTGACTTCGGAAAACGTTTCACGTAATCCTTCATCAATTGATACGTCTCGTCATCATGAGAAGAGAGTTGGTTTAGGAGCAGTGCGCTGTATTCATTATCCTGGTACTCCTTGTAGAGTTCGGCGGTGATGTACTTTCCCGTCTTGGTCATCGCATAGATGTGGGCAGGCACGTTGTCCTCGGTCGTCATCAGCCAGCGGTCCCTGATCTGCTTGAAAAGTGAATGTGAAGTGCTGATATCGCTCATCACTTCGAGGCCCTGCATCGACAGGAATTCCAGCAGGGTGGGGATGTAAGTGGCGCCCAAGTCGTTGTAAATCAGGATGTCGGGCATTGAGGTCACTGGCACCCGCTTGAGCGCTTCGGGATCCTCCAGCGATTTGGCTATCAACTGGGCGATTTTTTCTTCGAATTGTTCACGGCTCCACTCGCTCACGTCGGTGGGCGTTTCCTCAACAGGATTCTCGCGATCACGGTAGTAAGCGTAGCTCTCGCCGTAGGCTTGATAGATTGTCGCCTCGAAGTAGTTCAGCAGCGCGCGGATGTGGGGCTGCTTCTCGGCCTTGATGACCTTCTCGAGCTGTTCGATGATGTCGGGCATGTTGTCCTGCGAGATGCCGCTTTGAGCGATGCTGTAGCGCACCAGTGCATCAACGGTCAATTGACCGTTACCGCTCTTCATGGCCTCCTTGAGGTCGGAAAGCGCATCTTTGCTCACGTCTTGAGGGAAGTTGAAGTCAACTTCCTTTACACTACCCGATGAATGAAATGGAAATGCCATTGCAAGTAATGCTATTAATAGGATGTTAATAATTCGTTGTTTCATAGCTATTATAGTTTTAATTTGCTCTTATAACTCCAAAATTACTAAAAATACTGCATCAGCACCGCTCCAAATCGCAATATTTTGCAATTATTAACGCATGACAGATGGTGAAGACCCGTTTTCACTGTATGTTGATGAAATGTGTGGGGTGGGGCATCTGTAGCAAAAAACATCCCGTGACATTCGTTTGCCACGGGATAATAGTATGAAAAAAATGTTTTCTCTCTTCTTTGCCTTATTTTCCCTTCTTCTTGTTGGAAAGCATCTCTCGAGTGAATTTGGCTTCGGCCTGCTTGAGCAGGAAGAGTTGCTTCTTGGTCAGGATTTTGGAGAATTTCTCGAAGTACTTGGCCTCAATCTCGCCCTCGCGCACTCGGGTGTTGGACAGTGCCGATGCGGCGGCCTCATATTCGCTGTCGGTCGGGTTCTTCTTTTTCTCGACCTCATTGGCCAGGACGCGTGCATTGCGGTTCACCTGATAAATCTCGCGTTCCATCTGCTCGTAGAGCGGCATGAACTGCTTCTGCTGCGTGGGGGTCAATTTCAATTCCTTGATGATCATCTCATGCTTGGCCTGATACATGTCGTTGGCAAACTTGGTGCGCCCGTTCTGGGCGAAGCCGGCCGATGTGATGGCCAACATGAGAATCAATATTGAAACAAGTCTTCTCATAGGGCAAATCCTCCTTTCTTGTTACCTGTCGAGGTCGACGGCCTCCTCGTTGCTCATGGCAACAGAGTCCTCGTAGCTGAGAATGTCGTAGTCGCTTACAGCGCCACTCATGATGAAGTCCTCGACATTATCCTTATCGTCCTGTAGCTTCTCGGCTACGGCACGCACGCTGTCCATGCTGCTGGGGTTGGTGAAGTGGCTGAATACCGACATCATGCACCACACGCCGGCAAACATCGCGGCCAGGTAGGCGAAAGGCTTGATGCGTTGCCACATCGTGGGCTTGATGTCAACGGGTGTGATTTCAACATCGGGCAACATCTCGGCCATGCGTTTGTTGAAATCGTCGAAGTAATTCTCCGGCACTTTAAAGCCCGGATCCTTACCGTATTTTTTCAGTATTGTGGAGTCTTCGTGTTTCATAACGCTTGTTTGACTCGGGAATGTCAAAAAAGTTTAATCGTGAAAACAAAAATTATTCCGTTTCACCCAAAAATTGTTCTATTTTCTTCACCGCATGATGATAGGACGCTTTCAGGGCCCCCTCGCTGGTGCCCAGAATCTCGCTCATCTCGTCATACTTCATCTCGTCGTAGTAGCGCAGGTTGAACACCAGACGCTGTTTCTCGGGCAGGGTGGCGATGGCCTTCTGCAGGTTGATTTGGGCCTGGTCGCCGTCAAACCATTCGTCGCTCTCGAGCTGGTTGACGAGGAAACTCTCGTCGTCGTCGATCGACAGCTGGTTCATCACCTTCTTCTTGTTGACAAACGTGATGCTCTCGTTGATGGCAATCTTGTAGAGCCACGTCGACAGCTTGGCGTCGCCACGGAAGTTGTCGATGCTGGTCCAAGCCTTGAGGAAGGTGTTCTGCAGCACGTCGTTAGCGTCGTCATGGTCAATGACCATGCGGCGTATCTGCCAGTAAAGCTGCGAGCTGTAGTGCTCGATCACCTTACCGAATGCAATCTTGCAAAGCTTGGGGTCGTGCAGTTGCTCGACCACCAGCGCCTCGTCATATTTCTCTCGTGCTGCCATTATCTATCATTTGAACGTGTAAAGATAGCAATAATTTTGCCAATCCACCCCAAAACCATCACTTTTTTATGTTTTTTTTAGCTTTTAGATGCTGCTCCGGGCAATGAGCACGAGCACTGCCGGAACATTGTTGGCAATGTGGAAGAGCACGCCCCACCAGAAGCCCAGATTGACCCGCGCATAGGTGATGGGACAGCCCACAAGGCCAGGTCTAAGGATCAGCGCCAGGCAGTAAGGCATCAGGCCCCAGGTCAGAACGGAGAACGCCTTGAGGTGAATCAAACCGAAGCCGATGACCGAGACCCACATGGCCAGCCGCAGGTATTTTGACCGCCATCGGTCCCACTGCTCATCGGTCGTGAAACGCATCACCAGCCAGTACAGGATCGCGCCAGTGATGATTGTGGCGGCCATGAGCGCCCAATTGCTGTAGGCTTCATAGAGGTAGGCGGCCAAGGTGACAGGCAGCAGTCCTGCCCATAGCGCCACGGCTTGCCGCTTGAGCGACACGCCCAACCGGAATATGATTTCCTCGGCGATGGGAGCGATGAGCAGCAAGGACAGTACAGTCTTGAGCAGCGGCTTGTCTTTGTGGGTCGAGACGTCTCCGCCGAATTGCGTGAGTGTGCTCGGGTCAATGCCCCTGCTCTTGTAAATGGCAATCACGGCAACAATGATTATCGCGCTGATGAAGAACATGGCGATGAACCAGGCCAGCGCCACGCCGAAGATCTTGCTTTTGGGCATGGTTGCCCAGTCGTTAGTGCGGTTGACAATGAATTTCATGTTTCGGTCTTTATTGATTGCAGCAACGATATGGCAGTTGCCCCTGTGGCATATTGTTATACACTTAACCGTGCTGACGCATGGGAACCTTTAGTTTGGCGTAGCCAAATTAAAAGAGAATAATTCTAAGTTATAATTACAGATGGGCTAACTCCTATATCATTGCCATGACTGATGCGCAAAATTAATGATTGATTCTGATTACGCAAAATGTGTACCGCAAAATGTGTACTGATTTTTACGCAAAATGCGTAATGCGGTTTGCTGGCGGCTGGCTATTGCCGGAACTGGCTCGGGGTCATGCCCGTCATGCGCTTGAAGAACTTGACCAGGAATGACGGGTTGGGGAACCCCATGTCATCACCGATGCGGGCGATGGGCTTTTCGGTGTGCTTGAGTTCGATTTTGATGCGAGTGACCAGTGCGTCGTCGATCCACTGCTTGGCGGTCTTGCCGCTTACCTGCCTGATGATGGCGCTCAGGTAATGGGGCGTGAGGCACAGCCGCGAGGCATAGAAGTCGATGGTGTGATACCGGGGGGCAAACTCGCTCACCAGCTGGATGAAGTCGGTAAACAGCCGTTGTTCCCGTGACTGGCTCTCGCGGTGGGTCTGCTCCTGACGGCTCCACAACTGGTCCACATACCACAGGAAGGCGCTCACCAGGTGCAGCGTTACTTGGCTGCTGCTGTCAGGCTGGCTCAAGTGCTTGAAAAGCATCAGGTGCAACTGGTCGAGATAGTCCTGATGCTCGGGCGCCAGATGCAGCTGGAAATCGCGCAGGTGCCCGTCAAAGGCCCGGGGGATGCGGTTGCCGATGGCCAGGGAGAACAACTCGTCGCTGATAGAGAGGCCGATGCCCTGGACGTCGGGGGCGGCGTCTTTGTATTGCAGGATGCCGTTGCTGCCCAGGAAAACCAGATCGCCCACCTCAATGCGTCGTTCCATCATGTTGATGATCGGTGCTGTCCAGCCTTTCTTGATGATGAGGATGCGCATCTCGGGCATGAGTGTGGGCTGTTCGCTGAGCTGGTCCTTGATCAGGTCGATACGCACGTTGCGCGCCACGGCCAGGTTGCGCGAGATGTAGTTGTTAGCCAGTGTCTCGTCGTTGCCCTCAACGAGTTGTTTGAGTTGGGCGAGGTTTAATTGTCTTAATTCGGCCATGATGATCTCATTTTTGCGCACAAAGGTAAATTATTTTGGCTGATTTTCAAAATTAATTTGATACTTTTGTACAAATAGGACATTTTTCCCTTTTTTTAGATAGACACGGCCATGCTTTCCTGTTGTAACTTTGCAGCATCAAACCAATTCACAACGACATGAAACGGCTATTATTCATCCTTATCGGTTGCTTGTCCCTAGGCGCCACCGCCCAGACGCTGGAGGAGTGCCAGCAGGCCGCCAGTAGCAACTATCCGCTCATCAGGCAATATGACCTCATCGCCCGGACGACAGACCTCACCGTGGCCAACATCAACAAGGCGTGGCTGCCTCAAGTCGCTGCTAGCGCCCAGGCTACCTATCAGAGCGACGTTGCGTCGTGGCCCGAGCAGATGCAGACGATGCTGGGCCAGATGGGCTTGGAGATGGAAGGCCTGAAGAAGGACCAGTATCGTGTGGGCATCGACGTGAACCAGACGCTCTATGACGGCGGCACAATCCGCAGCCAGGCCGCCATCGCCCGGGAGCAGGGCAACGTTGATGCGGCCCAGACCGAAGTCAATCTCTATGCCATCCGCCAGCGCGTGAACGAGATGTACTTTGCCCTGCTGCTGCTCGACGAGAACATCAAGCTCAACCAGGACATGCAGGACCTGCTCGCCACCAGCGAGAAGAAACTCGAGTCGATGTACAGGCATGGAACGGCCGCCGAGAGCGACTACAACGCCATCCGTGCCGAGCGCCTCAACGTGGTGCAGCAGATGTCGGTGCTCAAGTCGCAACGCCAGGCATTGACAAGGATGTTGTCGGCCTTCTGCGGCATCGAGGTGAATGAGCCCGTCAAGCCTGCCGCCAGCGAGGTGACCCTTGCGACCAATAACCGTCCCGAGTTGGCCCTGTTCGACTCGCAGCTGCGTCTCGCGGCGGCCCGTGACCGCCAGCTCGATGCCCAGCTCATGCCGCGTCTGAACCTGTTCGCCAGCGGTTTCTACGGCTACCCCGGCTACAACATGTTTGAGGACATGGTGCGACATCGCTGGTCGCTCAACGGCATGGTGGGCGTGAAACTCAACTGGAACATCGGGAGCCTGTACACCCGCCACAACGACAAGGCGGCCGTCAACCTGCAGCGCCAGATGATTGAGACCAACCGCGAGACCTTCCTCTATAACAACCGGTTGGACAAGATACGCCTCGATGAGGAATTGTCCCTTTACCGCGACCTCGTGAAGCAGGACGACGAGATCATCTCGCTGCGCACCTCGGTGCGCAAGTCGGCCCAGTCGCGCCTGAACCACGGCATCATCGACATCAACGACCTGCTCAAGGAGATCAACAATGAGCATGCCGCCCTGGTCACCCGCTCGACCCACGAGATTGAGGCCCTCAAGCGCATCTACGACATCAAGTTCACATTGAATAACTGAAAATGACAATACAATATGAAAAGATTAACCGTTATCGCAACCGTGCTGCTGGTGCTCGCATCCTGCGGCAAGAAGGAAAAGGAATTTGACGCCACGGGCACCTTCGAGGCCACCGAGGTCACCGTGTCGGCCAAGGCGTCGGGTGAGCTTGTGATGTTCAACGTCGCTGAGGGACAGACCATCGAGGCCGGCAACACCGTGGGCAACATCGATGTCACCCAGCTCACGCTCAAGAAGAATGAACTGGCCACCGCAGCCTCGCAGCTTAACGCCAACCAGGAGCAGCTGCGCTCCAACCGGCGTGCTACCGACAGCAAGCAGCTCGACCTCCAGAAACAGGTGGCATCCCTCAAGCAGCAGATTGCCAATGCCAAGCGCGAACGCCAGCGTTACACCGAACTGGTCAATGACGGCGCCGTTCCGCGCAAGCAGCTCGATGACATCAACTACCAGATCAGTGTGCTCGAGAAACAGCTGGCCGCCACCACCGACCAGTTGGCCGCCACCAACCGCAGTCTGGCGGAGCAGAGCGCCGGCATCGATGCGCAGATTTCTGGCATCGACGCCCAGCGGCAGGGTATCGCGGCTCAGCAGGCGCAACTCGATGACCAGATTGCCAACGCAACCGTGCGCACGCCCATCCGTGGCACAGTGCTCGAGAAATATGTCGAGCAGGGCGAGTTTGTCTCGGTAGGCAAGCCGCTGTTCAAGATGGCCGATACCGATCGCATGTTCATCCGGGCCTATATCACCTCGGCACAGTTGCAGAGCGTCAAGGTGGGGCAGAAGTGCCAAGTCTTTGCCGACTATGGCGCCGGCGAGAAGAAAGCCTACGAGGGCACCGTCACCTGGATTTCTAACCGCTCGGAATTCACCCCCAAGACCATCGTCACCGATGATGAGCGCGCCGACCTCGTCTATGCTGTCAAAATCGCTATCGAGAATGACGGCTTCGTGAAAATCGGCATGTACGGGGAGGTGAAGTTTTAATTATTACTAGAACCTCTAGAATATCTAGAGAATCTAGAATATCTAGAATATCTAGAATGTCTAGAATGTCTAGAGTATCTAGAGAATCTAGAGTGTCTGGAATCATTAATTGATTGCAATCCCATGAACGCGATTGAAGTCCACAATATCTCCAAGTCCTATGGCACGGTCAAGGCGCTCGACGACGTGTCGTTGACCGTGGGCAAGGGTGAGGTCTTCGGCCTCATCGGGCCCGACGGTGCCGGCAAGACGTCGTTGTACCGCATCCTGTGCACCCTGCTGTTGCCCGATCAGGGCACGGCAACGGTCGACGGCTTTGACGTGGTGAAGGGTATGTCCCGGATTCGGCGCAGGGTGGGGTATATGCCAGGGCGTTTCTCGCTGTATCAAGACCTCACGGTCGAGGAAAACCTGAAATTCTTCGCCGACCTGTTCGGTACCACCATCGAGGAGGGCTACGACAGCATCAAGGCCATTTACAGCCAGATTGAGCGCTTCAAGGACCGCAAGGCAGGGGCCCTGTCGGGTGGCATGAAGCAGAAGCTGGCGCTCTCGTGCGCCCTGGTGCACCAGCCCAGCGTGTTGTTTCTGGACGAACCTACAACGGGCGTCGATCCCGTGTCGCGCAAAGAGTTCTGGGAGATGTTGTCGGCACTCAAGGAGCGCGACATTACCATTGTGGTCTCGACGCCTTACCTCGACGAGGTGCGCCGCTGCGAGCGGGTGGCTTTCCTGGACAACGGCGTCGTCCGGGGCATTGGCACCCCCGATGAAATATTGACCCGCTTTGCCGACATCTTCAATCCGCCGGGCATCGAGCATGGCACGGCTGAGACACAGTCGCAGCATGGTGAGCCCGAGAACGTCATCGAGGTGGAGCACCTGGTCAAGGCCTTCGGTTCGTTCCATGCCGTCGATGACATCAGTTTCACCGTCAAGCGCGGCGAGATTTTCGGATTCCTGGGGGCCAACGGTGCCGGCAAGACGACGGCGATGCACATGCTCACTGGCCTGAACCAGCCCACGAGCGGCACAGGCCGCGTGGTGGGCTATGATATCCGCACCGAGCACGAACAGATCAAGAAGCACATCGGCTACATGAGCCAGCGCTTCTCCCTCTACGAGGACCTGACCGTTGCCGAGAACATCCGCCTCTTTGCCGGCATCTACGGGATGCGTGACGAGGATATCGCCCGCAAGACCGACCAACTGCTGGAACGCCTGCAGTTCACCGACCACAAGAACACCCTGGTCAAGTCGTTACCCCTGGGCTGGAAGCAGAAGTTGGCCTTCTCGGTCAGCATCTTCCATGAGCCTGGCGTGGTCTTCCTCGACGAGCCCACGGGCGGCGTGGATCCCGCCACGCGGCGCCAGTTCTGGGAACTGATTTATGAAGCGGCAGGGCGAGGCATCACCGTGTTTGTCACCACCCACTATATGGACGAGGCCGAGTATTGTGACCGCATCTCCATCATGGTGGACGGCAAGATCAAGGCGATGGGCACCCCCGACGAGTTGAAGCAGAAGTATAACCAGCCCGATATGGACCACGTGTTCACCCACCTGGCCCGCCAGGCCACCCGTTCCAGCGACTAACGCTGATAATTTCTAGATATCCTGGATTGTCTGGATTTTCTAGATAACAATTGAGAGAAAAATGAAACAGTTCATATCATTTGTCATCAAGGAGGCCAAGCACATTGTGCGCGACAAGCGCACGATGCTCATCCTGTTCGGCATGCCCCTGGCACTGATGCTGATCTTCGGTTTCGCCATCACGACCGACGTGCGTAACGTGCGCACCGTGGTGGTCACCAGTTCAATGGACCATCTGACGAGGCGCGCCGTGGACCGCTTGGCGGCATCGGAATACTTCACAATCACGGCCGCTGTCGCCACGCCACAGCAGGCAGAGCGTCTCATCCGTGGTCAGAAGGCCGATTTGGCCGTCGTCTTCGGGCCCGATTTTGCCTCCAAGCGCAGTGGCGTGCAGTTCATTGTCGATGGAGCGGATCCCAATATGGCGCAGCAGTGGACCAATTATGCCACGGGTGTGATCACCAACATGGAAGGCAGCCTCACCAATACTAAACTGCTGTATAATCCGCAGATGAAGTCGGCCTACAACTTCGTGCCCGCCATCATGGGCATGCTGCTGATGCTCGTGTGCGCCATGATGACCTCCATCTCCATCGTGCGTGAGAAGGAGAGAGGCACGATGGAGGTGCTGCTAGTCTCGCCGGTCAAGCCCCTGATGATCATTGTCGCCAAGGCCATTCCCTATCTGGTGCTCGCTTTCTCGATACTGATTATCATCCTGTTGATGGCCCGCTATGTCCTCGGTGTGCCCCTGGCTGGCTCGCTGGGGTGGATACTTGTCATTTCGGTCATCTACATCCTGCTGGCGCTCTCGTTGGGTCTGCTCATCTCCAATGTCGCCAAGACCCAGTTGGTGGCCTTGTTGCTGTCGGCGATGGTGCTGTTGCTGCCCATCGTGATGCTCAGCGGCATGCTGTTCCCCGTGGAGTCGATGCCCGAAATCCTGCAGTGGATATCGGCTGTCATCCCTCCACGCTATTACATCGAGGCGATGCGCAAACTCATGATTATGGGTGTGGGCATCAAGGAGGTTGCCCGTGAACTCATGATTCTGGTGGGCATGCTGGCCGTGCTGATGACGCTCGCCCTGGCCAAATTCAATAAGCGACTGGAATAAACCTTTAGTTAAGATGAAGACATTGAAGTATCTCATACAGAAGGAGTTCACGCAGATTCGCCGCAACGCGTTCCTGCCGCGTCTCATCGTAGTGTTCCCGATCATGATCATGTGCGTCATGCCATGGGTGATGAACATGGAGGTGAAGAATGTGAAAGTGACCGTGGTGGACAATGACCGCTCCACCTTGTCGCAGCAACTCGTCCATAGCATTGATGCCAGTAACTACTTCATTTTCAAGGGCCAGCAACCCACCTATCAGGCCGCCCTCAAAGAGATTGAAAAGACCAAGACCGACGTTGTGGTGGTCATCCCCCAGGATTACAGCCGTGACATGAACAACGGCCTCCAGCCGCAAGTGCTCATCGCCGCCAATGCCGTCAATGGCACCAAAGGCTCAATCGGCAGTGCCTACCTGTCTCAAATCGTCACGGCCCATGTCAATCCCGATGCCGCTGCCATCCAGTCTCGCGTGTCCACCCTGTTCCTGTATAATAAGCACCTGAATTTCAAGCTGTTCATGATACCTGCTCTATTCGCTATCGTGATGATGCTGATGACGGGTTTCCTACCGGCGCTCAACATCGTGGGCGAGAAGGAGGCGGGCACCATCGAGCAGATTAACGTCACCCCCGTGAGCAAGTGGTCGTTTATCCTGGCCAAACTGATTCCTTATTGGATTATCGCCATGTTTGTCATCACCGTGTGTCTGCTGCTGGCATGGGCGGTCTATGGCATCACCAGTGCGGGACCCTTGCTGCTTGTTTATCTGCTGACTCTGATGGTGGCCTTGTTCTGGAGTTCCTTCGGTCTGATGATCTCCAACTACAGTGACACGATGCAGCAGGCCATCTTTGTGATGTGGTTCTTCGTGGTGATGATGTTGCTGCTGTCGGGACTCTTCACGCCCACGCGTTCCATGCCGTCATGGGCCTACGCCACGACCTATGTCAATCCCATGAGTTACTTTGTCGATGCGATACGCACCGTCTTTATTCGTGGAGGCGGAATCTCGAGCATCTGGCATCAAGTGCTTGCACTGCTGGGCATCGGTGGCTTCATGGCCACATGGGCCGTCATCAGTTACAAGAAAAACTCTTGACCCGTCCTCTCTTCAAGAGTGACAAAACAAGCGTCCCCACTGCCGCCTTGTCGCGGGGGTGGGGACGCTTGTGATGGGATTGTCTATCAGAGGCTTGTGCTGGGATAGAGGTTACCAGCGATGCGGAAGTCCAAGTCACCGCACTCAAAGGTGCCGTCGATGATCCTGCACTGACTGTTGAGGGTAATCTCCAGGTCGGTGATTTTGTAGTGACCCTTGATGTTGGCGGGCTCAATCTCACTGGCGGTGATGGTGTAGCCGTTGACGGTGGGGGTCAACGTCAGGCCATCATACCTGATCTCGCTCACCTCAACCGAGCCGGCGATGTTGGGGATGAAGTTGCTGATCAACATGCTGCAGGTCTCACCCCTGTTGTCGGGAATAAACAGGTAGGCCGACTGCTGATGACTGAAGTGGTTGTTGTTGTCAGGGTTGTTGACCGTGGTGGTGACGTAGGCATAGAGCAGGTTGGTCGTGCTAACGACATGGCTTGAGCCTGCATCAAACGAGTACCACATCATGCCGGTGGCAAAGTCGATATAACCGGTCAATTGCTCAATGCCGGCAGAAGCGCTCGAGGCCGTGTTGGTGAAGGTGTAGACCGTGTTGGTGGTGCTGCCGTTCATCTTCATCTCGGGTGTGGAGAACGAGTGGGACATGCCGTCGGCGTCCTTGTAGCTGGCGTTGAACTTGATGATCATGTTGGTGTAGTCAAGTTCAGCATTGGCCGTGCCCTGCGAGAACACCACCTCATCGCCATCGATGGCGCGGTTGTTGACGGTCATTGTCACCGTCTGCTTGTTGACAGGATCGTCGTTGTTGCAGGCGGTGAACAACGTCACTGCCAGCAGCGTGATCAGTAAAAATGATAACTTCTTCATTGTTTTGTACTGTTATAATGTTTGATGTTTGATTATCTAATGAGTAATTACTCTAACCTTTAACCTCTAACCTCTAATCTCAACCTCAATAACTCGTATAATCAGGATAGGTCTTGCCGGTAGCGGTGACGGTGGCGCTGCCGCCCATCATGTAATTGGCGTCGAGGTGGTCACCGGCCAGGTCGATGGTGGCCTTGAATTTCTTGAACGGATACTTGTCGGTCGAGCTGACAGGGCCGTCCATGTGCCCGGTGCTGTCCACGTGGGCGATATAGATGGCGTTGGTCTTCAGATTCTCGGCATCGATGGCAAACCCGTTGGTTGTCACCGTGTAGGGCACGCCGGCAGCGGTGATGCTGTTGAAGTATCTCATGTCCTTGGCATGCACGATGCCCATGACCTTGACGATGGCAGTGTTGCTGGCCGGGGCCATTTCAAACTGGTACATGACGTTCTCCATCTTGGTTTCCTTGGTGGTGTCGTCATAGGTAATCGTGTTGGCCGTCTTGAGGTAGAAGACCTCGGGGGTGACTGAGATCACGCGCATGCCGCCTTCGGTGTTGTAGCGGTAGCGCATCGAGCCCTCATTGAAGTCCACGTAGCCGCTGAAAGAATTGTAGCTGGGCGACGACAGCTCATAGAAGCCCAGACGCTTGGGCTTGGCAACGACGTCGCTGAGTTTCAGCGTCTTGTCGCCGTTACCGTCGTTATAGCTCAGTTCCAGCGAGGCTTTGTGGTTGACCGTGTCGATGGTCAGCTTGTTGTGTGTGGTGCTCGCGCCCAATCCCTGGTCGGACTGAGGGTTGCTCATGTGGTTAATCATCGTGGTGTTGACGGTGAACACGCCGTCACCTCGCTTGCTGGGCTCGTCATCGCTGCTGCAAGAGACGATGGCACCCAAGAGGGCGAAAGCGGCTATCAGTAAAAGAATCTTTTTCATATCATCTTATTTGTGTTGTTCTTAAAGCGATGCAAAGATATATTAAAAAACAAATGGTGCACTCAATCTTGCACCATTTGCCGTGTTTTTTATATTAAATCTCGTTAAAAAAGGCTATTTCAGCTTGCCTTCCTTTTCATAGGTGCCATCGATTGTTTTGCCCATGACGGTGCCTTGACATGAGAACGAGATGGAGTAGGTCTTCTTCTCGGTATTTACCACGCTCCTCAGATTATTGACACCCAAGGTGGGGATGGGCACGGGGGTGTTGCCGCGAACCAGTTTGGGCACGATGTTGGTGCCGGCAAAGGTGAACACCTTGCCCGACTTGTCTACGGTGCACGGAGCGTCAATGCTGATGTTCAATGGGGGTGATGAAAGCTCGCCCATCGTGAACACGACATTGAACACGTTGATAGTGCTGGAATCCTTGTTGAGGTCGATGTCATAGACCAGATAGGTGTCGTTGGCCACACTATGCTCGCTTTCCAGCGTCTGGGCAACGGGTACAACGGGCTCGTCTTTCTTGTCATCACCGCAAGCGACCAGAGCAGTGCCGAGCACGCTGAACAAGGTAGCTGCCAGTAATACAGTGAATAATTTCTTCATAGTCTTTTAAGTTTATAACGTTGGTAATTAATTGTTGATTATCGAGAATCGGTGGACAAAGGTATAGCTTTCTCCCAATATGGGCAAAATATTAGCCGATTAATATACAAACTTGTGGATTGTATCGCCCAATTAATAGTATAATATAGACTAATTGTATTCAAAAATTGAGCCTCAAGGTGGCGCCCAGGGAGCGGCCATGCCCGCGTTGCAGGAAGGGGTGCTGGATGGAGACGAAGTAGAAGGTCTTGTAACGCGTGTCGGTCAAGTTGCGGCCCCAGAGCTGAAGGCTGTAATGCGCTTGTTTCCAAGTGATTGATGCACCAAGCAGGGCATACAGCGGCTGGCGTAGCGTGTTGGCCTCGTCCCAATAGATGTCACCCGTGGCACGCACGTTGGCCGCAAGGGTGAGCAGCTTGTTCATGTCGCCACCCAATTTGATGCCGTGGCTGGCCTCGGCAAACAGGGTGTGCTTCGGGGCATAAGGCACGCGCTTGCCGCTGTGATCCACCTTGCCGTCGTTATAATCCTTGAAGGTGGCGTGGGTGAAACCATAACTTAAACTCAGGTAGGTTAACTCGATAGGAGTCACCGTCATGGCGAACTCGGCACCCAGGCTGTGGGTCTTGCCGGCATTGGTCATCATGCGGCCTGTGGTGGTGCCCGGCGGGAAGACGGTGAGCTGGCGGTCGCGGCAGTCCATGAAGAAGACGCCCAGGTCGCTCTGCACGCGTCCCTGCCAGCACTCGAAGTGCCCGCCCAGCTCATAGTTCCATGCCTTCTCGGGCTTGTAGCCCACCATCTTGTCCACGTCATATTGCAGGCCGATGCCCATCAGGCCCATCAGACGCTGCTGCAGCACGTCGCTGAACATCTGGGTGTTGAAGCCGCCAGCCTTGCTGCCGCGCGAGACGGCGAGATAGATCGTGTGGTTCTTGCCCACCCAAGGGTGCCAGGTGAGGCTCACGTTGGGCAGGACGTCAAAGAAGTCCTTGTTCAACTTGCCGTTCTCGTCGATGTCGATGGGCTCGTGGGAGAAGACTCCGCCTGTCGACAGAATGTAGGTCGTGTAGCTCGTGTGGGTCACGCTGCGGTAGTTGAGTCGCGCGTGTTCGTAGTCCAGTCGCAGGCCGGCCTGCAGTGTCCATTGTCCCCGGCTGTAGGATGACTCATGATAGAGCGCGGCGCCCCAACTGGGGCTGGTGAAATGGCTCCCGAGCAGAAACGAGCGGGTGTCCCACACGATGGGGTACTCGGGGATGGCCTGGTTGACGTGGCTCTCGATGAGTTGCTCGATGCCGTAGTTGTAGAAGGTCACCGGCGCATCCATCTTGTAGCGGCGATAGAAACCGCTGGCTCCCGTCAGCCAGTTATAGCCCTCGTCTTTCTCTTGGCCACGGACGATAAAGTCTTGTGTCACAGCGTGCTCGCGACGCGCTTGGGTGAGGGTGAAGTAGTCGTGGGGAGTGAAGTCCTGGTCCAGCGTCATGTTGTCGTCAAGATACTGGTAGCTGGTGATGCTCGACAGGGAGAAGTCGGCAAAGTCCTTGTGCACCGTCACGCCATCGGTCACCGAGGTGCGACGATAGAAACAGGTGTCGTTATAGGCTATCTCGCCGGTCTCGACCCACTCATAGGGGTAGCCGCCCTGACGACTCAGCGACACTGCGGCCACGTTAGACACATACCAGCCGTCGTAGTTGCGCCACTCGAGCTTGGCACGTGCGCTGAACATGCGCTCCCAGTCGCAGTGCTTGCCGTTGTGGCGGTTGGTGAACTCGCCCTCGGTGCTGTTGTATTGTGCCGACAGCGAGAAGCCCAGGCCATCGTTGAGCAGACGGTAGTGGCTGGCGCCCACGCGCCACGTGCCGTGGTTGGCACCCTCGACCAGGGCGCGAGTGCCCTGATAACTGAGCGGCGACAGGGTGTGGATGTTCATCAAGCCACCCAGGGTGTTGCGGCCGTACAGGGTGTTCTGCGGACCACGCATCATCTCCATGCGCGAGATGTCCATCAGGTCGATGTCGTAGTTTTCCTTGGTCATCACGGGCACGTTGTCGACCGTCAGGCCCACAGCAGGCTGGTCGATGCGCGTGCCGATGCCGCGCACATACACTGTCGAGGTCATCCTGCTGCCATAGTCGGGGATGAACAGGTTGGGAACCAGGTCGGCCGCTGTCTTGACCGAGACGGCCTGGTTGCGTTCCGCCTCCTGGCGGCCAATCACCGTCAGTGCGGTAGCCTGGGTGCGCAGGTCGGCGCTCTGCTTGATGGCGGTCACCGTGACCTCTTCCAGCGCCACCGTGTCACCCACTGAGGTGGGCCTTGTCGTCCCGTTGCCGCCTGGCGAGGAGGCCGCTGCCGTCAGTGCCCACAGGCATGTCCCGATGAGAATCATTTTTTTCATGGCTGCAAAGGTAAATAAAAAATCCTAACCACGAGCAAGGGGCAGGTGTGTTTGGTGGATGACTTTTTTATTGGGGGATGGCATCAAAGGTCATTTTGTTCATGGATTTCGGCTTATTTTTGTCATTTTGGAGTCTGATTTAAGAAAAAACACTATTTTTGCATGTTTTTTATGATTCAGTCATTGAAACAAATCAATTCAAGTATGATTATATAAAGAGATTATGAGAAAAGATTATGTTTTAAAGGCTTTTGTAAGTCTTTGTCTGTCAATCATCTGCTGGATGCCGATGATGGCCCAGGACCCTGTGGTGCGGGGTGATGTCAACTCCGATACCGAAACGAATATCAGCGATGCTGTGACGCTGATCAGTTGCATTGTGAATGACGACAGGAGTGGTATTGACGAGGTCGCTGCCGACGTCAACGGCGACGGCGATGTGAACATCAGCGATGTCATCATGCTGATTAACTATGTGTTGAATGGAACGTGGCCCTATGAGGCTCAAATCGAGACATTTACTGTTAACGGAGTGTCGTTCAACATGATACTGGTCAAGGGCGGCACCTTCATGATGGGCGCCACCGACGAGGATACCTATGCCAGACCGTGGGAGAAGCCGGCCCACGAGGTGACCCTTTCGGATTACTACATCGGCGAGGTCGAGGTGACTCAGGCCTTGTGGAGGGCAGTCATGAATAACAATCCAAGCTGGTTCACCAGCTCCAACGGCTATGGCACCGACCTGAACCGCCCCGTTGAGCGTGTGACCTATAACAATTGCAAGTCATTCATTAACAGGCTGAACCAATTGACGGGCAAGTCGTTCCGCCTGCCCACCGAGGCCGAGTGGGAGTTTGCAGCCCGCGGCGGAACTCAGAGCCGTGGCTACCTTTATTCCGGCAGCGATGACGTCAACGAGGTGGCATGGTGCAAGGGCAATGCCGAGGATAAGACTCATCCTGTTGCTTCCAAGGTCGCTAACGAGTTGGGCCTTTATGACATGAGCGGTAACGTGGAGGAATGGGTCAGCGATTGGTACGCCCTTTACACCGATGAAGCCCAAACCGACCCCCAAGGTCCCGCGACAGGAGACTTCCGCATTAACCGTGGCGGTAGCTGGGACCAGGCTTTCAGGAGCTGCCGTGTGACCTACCGCTACGACGCTCTCGTGACGACTAATTCCAATCACGTCGGCCTGCGTATCGCGTTGTAACGCCCGGCCGTCCAGGAGAATATACCCTAGAGAAGGATGCCATCATTCTGGCCAAGAGGTCTCAGGCGCTGTCAACCTGAAACCGTTCTGGCGGGATGATGGCATCCCTTGTGTTGGTGAACAGGCCGATTGCCGAATTGATGGAGTCCGGTCTGACCTGTTTCGCTAGTTGTTAACAAGTGCGAAAAATGGTGGCCGTTTGGTTTGGCTGTTTAATTAATATTTTGTAAATTTGCACCGCATTTAGGGGCTTCGTGATGTGTCGCCTTACGTGCGCGTGTGCGTAATGCTTTGTACATTAGGGCCTTCGGATGCAGTGACATGGATTAACCTGCCAAAAATTATAACAAAACAATAATAGAACTTCGTTTTATGGATCTTTCAATTTTCGGAGTACAGAGCACGACGATGGCGATTACAGCGGCCTTGACCGGTGTGTTGCTGGTAGTCGGCGCCCTGGTCATCGCGTGGCTGATTGGCCCGCGCAGCTACACTAAGAAGAAGGGTGAGCCCTTCGAGTGCGGTATCCCCACTCGTGGCGATTCGATGGCCCAGTATCACGTGGGCTACTACCTGTTCGCCATCCTGTTCCTGATGTTTGACGTCGAGACGGTCTTCCTGTTCCCGTGGGCAACCATCTGCAAGAACATCGGCGGTCAGGCACTCTATGCCGTGGGCACTTTCCTTGTTATTCTCGTTTTAGGTCTGGCTTATGCCTGGAAGAAAGGAGCGTTGAGATGGAAGTGAAAATCAAGTCGATGAAGCATGAGGACTTCAAGGACAACGAGTATATCGATAACCTGGTCGAGCAACTGCGCGCCGGCGGCACCAACATCATCGTTGGCAAGCTGGACCAGTTGATGAACTGGGGTGTGAGCAACTCGCTGTGGCCGTTGTGCTTCGGCACCAGTTGCTGCGCCATCGAGTTCATGTGCCTGGGCGCTGCCCGCTACGACATGGCCCGTTACGGCTTTGAGGTGGCCCGCAACAGCCCCCGTCAGGCCGACTACATCATGTGCCAGGGCACCATCAACTACCGCATGGCTCCGGCGCTGAAGCGCCTCTACGAGCAGATGGCCGAGCCCAAGTACGTCATCGCGTGCGGCTCGTGCACCGTCAGCGGCGGTCCCTTCAAGAACAGTTACTGTGTGGTCAAGGGTGTTGACGAGATCATCCCCGTCGACGTCTACCTGCCCGGCTGCCCGCCGCGTCCCGAGGCCTTCTTCTATGCCCTGATGCAGCTGCAGCGCAAAATCAAGGTGCAGAAGTACTTTGGCGGTGTGAACCGCAAGGAGAAACTCGACAGCCTCAAGTATTTGCAGGAGGAAGCAAAATAAACAGTTAGGAGTCAGAAGTGAGAAGTCAGAGGTTACAGACGAAAGTATCCAGACTTTAAAACTTACAACTCACAACTTAAAACTGAAATTAAAAAAAACTACAATATGGCAGAGATACAAGATAAAATCACTCAGTTGTGCCCCCAAGCCCAGGTGGACACCACTGGCGAGTTCCCCTTGGTGACTGTTGCCGATGCCCAGTGGCATGACCTGGCTCGCGCCTTGAAGACCCAGATGCACTATGACGTGCTGAGCGCCGTTGTGGGCATGGAATGGCCCGACGCCTTCGGTTGCGTTTATTACCTCACCAACACCGACACCCACGAGCTGCTGCACGTCAAGGTGACGGCTCCCGACCGCGAGAATCCGCGTCTGCACTCGGTTGTGGACCTGTGGCCCGTGGCCAACTTCCAGGAGCGCGAGGTGTATGACTTCTTTGGCATCGTGTTCATCGGCCATCCCGACATGCGCCGCATGTTCCTGCGCAACGATTGGGTGGGTTACCCCCTGCGCAAGGACTATAACCCCGACAGCAACCCCCTGCGTCTCGAGGACGAGACCAACGAGGACTACACTTGCCGCTGGGAAGAGGACGAGAACGGCAACGTCAAGAAGATTGACGGCAAGGTGTTCGAGGACGACGAGTATGTCGTTAACGTCGGCCCGCAGCACCCGTCGACCCACGGCGTGATGCGTTACCGCGCCAGCCTCGACGGCGAGACGGTCAAGAAGATTGACGTCGTCAGCGGTTACATCCACCGCGGCATCGAGAAGATGTGCGAGTCCCTGACTTATCCCCAGATGCTGCTCTACACCGAGCGCATGGACTACATGGCCGCACACATCAACCGTCACTGCATGTGCATGTGCGTCGAGAAGGCCCTCGGTCTTGAGGTTCCCCGCCGTGCCGAGCTCATCCGACTGATGATGGACGAGCTGATGCGCCTGTCGTCCCACCTGTTGAGCTACGGTTGCTTGACGATGGACCAGGGTACGACCACGGCATTCTTCTACGGTTTCCGTGAGCGTGAGTTGATTTATGATATCTTTGACCGCACCTGCGGCGCCCGCATGTCGATGAGCTACAGCACCATCGGCGGCGTGGTGGCCGACGTGCACGAGGACTTCGTCAAGGATGTGCGTCATGCCTGTGACGTCATCGAGAAGAACCTCCACGAGTACCACAAGCTCTTCACCGGCAACGTCATTGCCGTGAACCGCATGACGGGCGTGGGCATCCTCAGCAAGGAAGACGCCATCGCCTACGACATCACCGGCCCCTCGGGCCGTGCCAGCGGTTGGCACTGCGACGTGCGCAAGACCAATCCCTACTCGCTCTACAACGAGTTCGACTTCGACGAGGTCGTTTATGAGAACGGCGACTCGATGGACCGCTACATGGTCCGCATGAAGGAGATGGAAGAGTGCATCAAGATCCTGCGCCAGGCCTGCGACAAGCTCGAGGCCGAGGGCCTGCAGGGCGAGTATTGCGCTCCCAAGGTGCCCAAGATGATGAAACTTCCCGCCGGTCACTGGTACCAGCAGGTGGAGGCCAGCCGTGGCGCCTTCGGTGTGTATATCGAGAGCGACGGCAACACCAAGCCCGTGCGCGTTCACTTCCAGTCGCCGTGCTTCAACCTGATTGGCGTCGTGGACCTGACGTGCCGCGACAACCTGATTGCCGACCTGATCACCATCACGGCGTCGCTCGACTTCGTTATCCCCGACATCGACCGCTAATCAACGAGTTAATTTAGACAGAACAAAACCACTAAAGATAGAATAGATATGTTTGACTTCGGAATAGTCACAAAATGGTTGGATGACCTGATGAACAGCGTGATGCCCGGTTGGCTCACGACGACAATCGAGTGCGTGCTGGTGGCCGTTGGACTGCTGGTCGCTTATTCGCTCATCGCCATGTTCTACATCTTCTACGAGCGCAAGGTCTGCGGTTGGATTCAGTGCCGTCTGGGCCCGATGCGCGTGGGTAAATGGGGCTTGCTCCAGGTGTTTGCCGACGTGATCAAGATTCTGCAGAAGGAGCTGATCACCCTGTGGAACACCGACAAGTTCCTCTTCAAGCTGGCGCCCTACCTGGTGCTGATTGCCTCGATGCTCACCTTCGCGTGCCTGCCTTGGGGCAAGGGCCTACAGGTCATCGACATGAACATCGGCGTGTTCTTCATCGTCGCCGTCTCGTCGATCGGTGTGCTGGGAATCCTGCTCGCCGGTTGGGCAAGTAACAGCAAGTACACCCTCATTGGCGCTATGCGAAGCGGTGCCCAGATGATCAGCTACGAGCTGTCATGCGGCATCTCGATTCTGACGATCGTCTGCCTCGCCGGCACCATGTCGGTAACGGGCATCGTCGAGGCGCAGGCCGACGGCTGGTTCCTTTTCAAGGGCCACCTGCCTGCCATCCTTGCCTTCATTATTTATATGATCGCCGCCAACGCCGAGAACAACCGCGGCCCGTTCGACCTTCCCGAGGCCGAGCACGAGCTGACCGCCGGTTACCACACCGAGTACTCGGGTATCCACTTCGGCTTCTTCTATCTGGCCGAGTACCTCAACCTGTTCATCGTCTCGGGTATCGCCACGCTGCTCTTCCTGGGCGGCTGGATGCCCCTGCATGTTCCCGGTTGGGAAGGCTTCAACCAGGTGATGGACTATATCCCCAGCGTGGTATGGTTCCTGGGCAAGGCCTTCTTCATCACCTTCATCTTCTTCTGGATCCGCTGGTCATTCCCCCGCGTGCGCATCGACCAGATGCTCGCCCTGGAGTGGCGCTACCTCATGCCCATCGGCCTGGTGAACCTCGTCGTGATGGCTATCGTGGTGACCCAGAAGTGGTACTTCGGTGCATGATTTCAATTGCAAACAACAATAACACAACAATAAAAAGTCAATCATCGCATTATGGCTGAAAATTATGGAAAAATAACCCAAGTTATCGGACCCGTTGTCGATATCGCGTTTGAGGGTGAGGGAACATCGCGTCCCCCCATCTACACCGCCCTGGCAGTGCAGCGTCCCGATGGCAGTGAGCTCATTCTTGAGGTCGAGCAGCACGTCGGCGAGAACACCGTGCGCTGCGTCGCCATGGACAGCACCGACGGCCTCAAGCGCGGAGCCCGCGTCTTGTCCAAGGGCCGTCCCATCTCGGTCCCCACGGGTGACCAGATCAAGGGCCGCCTGTTGAACGTGATTGGTCAGAGCATCGACCACCTGGAGCCCCTTCAGGAGGGTGCCCGTCGTGCCATTCACCAGCCTGCTCCCCCCTTCAGCGACCTGTCTATCACTCAGGAAATCCTCTATACCGGTATCAAGGTCATCGACCTGATTGAGCCGTTCAGCAAGGGCGGTAAGATCGGTCTGTTCGGTGGCGCCGGTGTGGGTAAGACGGTGCTCATCATGGAGCTGATTCATAACATTGCCCATGGTCACAACGGTTTCTCGGTGTTCACCGGTGTCGGTGAGCGCACCCGTGAGGGTAACGACCTGCTGCGCGAGATGATCGAGAGCGGCGTTATCAACTACGGCGAGAAATTTAAGGAAGGTATGGACAAGGGCGAGTGGAACCTCGAGGACGTTGACATGAAGGCCGTGGCCAGTTCCCAGGCAACCCTGGTGTTCGGTCAGATGAACGAGCCTCCCGGTGCCCGTCTGCGCGTGGCCCTGTCGGGTCTGACCGTGGCCGAGCAGTTCCGCGACCAGGACGGTGGCGGTAAGGACATCCTGCTGTTCATGGACAACATCTTCCGTTTCACCCAGGCCGGTAGTGAGGTATCGGCGTTGTTGGGCCGCATGCCTTCGGCTGTGGGTTACCAGCCCACGCTGGCCAGTGAGATGGGTAAGCTGCAGGAGCGCATCACCTCGACCAAGACGGGTTCTATCACTTCGGTACAGGCCGTGTATGTGCCTGCCGATGACTTGACCGACCCCGCACCCGCGACGACGTTCAACTTCCTGGATGCCACCTGCGTGTTGAGCCGTAAGATTGCCGAGCTGGGTATCTACCCGGCCGTTGACCCCCTGGCATCGACATCGCGCATCATGGACCCGAACATCATCGGCGAGGAACACTACGACGTGGCACAGCGCGTCATCCACCTGTTGCAGAAGTACAATGAGCTGCAGGACATCATCGCCATCCTCGGTGTCGAGGAGCTGAGCGACGAGGACAAGCTGGTCGTTTCGCGCGCCCGCCGTGCACAGCGCTTCCTCTCGCAGCCCTTCTTCGTGGCCGAGCAGTTCACCGGTCTGCCCGGTGTGATGGTTCCCTTGAACGAGACCATCCGCGGCTTCAAGATGATTCTCGACGGCGAGGTTGACGACCTGCCCGAGCAGGCCTTCCTGAGCGTCGGCACCATCGACGAGGCCATCGCCAAGGGCAAAAAGCTGCTCGAACAGAGCTAATCAACGACATAGCATTTTATATACATTATTTATATATAACATGACACTCAAGATCATATCGGCTGAGCAAATCGAGTTTGAAGGCACCATCGAGTCGGTGACGCTTCCCGGCGTCATGGGACAGTTCCAGGTGCTCAAGAACCACGCCGCCCTCATCGCCGCCCTCCAGGCCGGCAAGATGAGCTATGTGGCCGATGGCAACACCGTGGAGCGTGAAATCCACGGTGGCGTGGCCGATGTAAAGGATAATGTGGTGTCGGTGTGCTTGTATTGACAGTAGATTTATGAAAAGCAAGATCATAACCGCTATCGTCGCGCTCGTGATTGTCGCGCTGATGGGATGGGGCTACTACAGCTCGGCCCAGCACCGCGCGCACGGCCACACCAGCGAGTTGAACCCCAAGGAGACCATCTTTGAGCACCTGGGGGACGCCTACGGCTGGGAAGTGCCGTTCAATCACAACGCGCGCATCCCGCTGCCCATCATCGTGTGGGGGCAGGACGGCTTGCACTGCTTCATGAGCAACCGCATCACTGGAGGCGAAACCTATGAGGGTTTCAAGATCTCGGACAGCGAGCAATATCACGGCAAGGTGGTTCAGGTCATGGACGACGGCACCGAGGTGCGTCCCTGGGACTTCTCCATCACCAAGAACGTGGCCGGCATCATCATCGCGGCCCTGCTCGTGATATGGATGGTGATGGCCCTCAAGCGCTGGTATGCCCGCAACGGCATGAAGGCGCCGCGAGGAAGCAAGGGCTTCCTGGAGCTGGTGGTGGACTTCGTCTATGGCGACACCATCCGTCCCATCCTGGGCAAGCATGCGCCCAAGTATGCGCCCTACCTGCTCACGGCCTTCTTCTTCATCCTGACGATGAACCTGCTGGGACTGATCGTCATCTTCCCCGGTGGCGCCAATCTGACGGGTAACATCGCCGTGACGCTGGTGCTCGCCCTGCTGACCTTCCTGATCACCACCTTCAGCGGCACACGCGAGTACTGGAAGGAAATCTTCTGGCCCGAGGTGCCCATGGCGCTGAAGTGTCCGGTGCCCATGATGCAGCTCATCGAGGTGCTCGGCATGTTCACCAAGCCGCTGGCCCTGATGGTCCGACTGTTCGCCAACATGATGAGCGGCCACATGGTGGTCCTCGTGCTGGTGTTGCTCATCTTCATCTTCACCAACCTGTTCGGTGTTGGCGTGGGTGTCGGGACAAGCATCTTCTCGGTGGCGTTCACCCTGTTCATGCTCCTGCTTGACGTGCTGGTGAGCTTCATCCAGGCCTATGTGTTCACGATCCTGAGCACCATCTTCATCTCGATGGCCCTCGTGGAGCCGCATCACAAGGAGGCCGAGTGATTAACGAAACAAACATCAAACAAAAATATTAACAACTAAAAAACTTTAAGATTATGTTAGGATTGATTTTATTAGAAGCTATGGCCAACCTTGGTGCAGCTATTGGAGCAGGTATCGCAGCTATCGCAGCAGGTATCGGTATTGGTAGGATTGGTGGCAGTGCCATGGAGGCAATCGCCCGCCAGCCCGAATCCACCGGCGACATCCGTAGCAACATGATTGTTATCGCCGCTCTGATCGAGGGTGTTGCATTCCTTGCCCTCATCGTTTGTGTGCTCGCTATTATCATGTAATTCTTCTGCGTTCAGATGGAACTTTTCACGCCTGAATTCGGCTTGGTCTTCTGGATGTTCCTGGCATTCGTGTGCCTCTACTTCATCCTTGCCAAGTGGGCTTGGCCCTTCATCATCAAGAGTATGGAGGAGCGTGCCGACTTGATCGATAAGGGTGTGGCCTATGCACAGGAAGCCAAGGCGCATCTCGACAATGCCAAGGCCGAAGCGGACAAGTTGGTCGCCGAGGCTCTTGACAAGCAGAACGAGATGCTGCGCGATGCCGAGAAAATGCGCAACCAGCTCATCGAGAACGCGCGTGGCGAGGCTTCTGTCGAGGCCAAGAAGGTGACCGAAGCCGCTCAAGTCTCCCTTGAGCAGGCACGCAAGGAGGCCGAGAAGCAACTGCGCACCGAGGTGGGTGACCTGGCACTGCAAATTGCCGAGAAGGTCATTCGCCGCAACATCGCCAACGATGATGCCCAGCGTGCGCTTGTTGACCAATATCTGAGTGAGGTTGAGGCTAAAAACTAACGCGATATGAGTGACGGACTGATTCCACGCCGATACGCCAAAGCGTTGTACAAGTGCGCCGTTGAGAACGGTGACTCGCAGGAAATCTATGAGCTCCTGAAGAAGCTCAGTTTCCGCTACACCGCAATCGACGAGCTCAAGCGCGCGGTGCTCAACCCCGAAATCTCTGACGAGGACAAGGGAGCCTATATGCTCAAGCTCGCTGGCGGCAAGCCCGGCAGCTCGCTGGACAAGTTCTTGCTGCTGGTCGTGCGCAACAACCGCGCCGAGTATCTGCAGAAGATTTCCCTCGCCTATGTCGATCTCTACCGGGAGGCCCACGAGATTGCCCATGTGGTCATCACCACGGCCGTCCCCATGCCCGAGGCCCAGCTCAATGCCATCATCGACATTGTGAAAAAACGCCTCGGTGCCATGTCGCTGGAAATCGAGCAGAAGATAGACCCTGAGCTGATTGGCGGTTTCACCGTTGAAATCAACGGTCTCGTGCTCGACGCGTCAGTAAAGAGAGAATTGAACGATTTGCAATTACAACTGCTGAAGAAATAATTACAAGAGATGATTAATCCCAGTGAAATATCTGATATATTGAAGCAACAACTCGTCGATGACATCGTCAAGCGGCAGGTCGCCTTCGAGGAAGAAGGCACCGTCCTTGAGGTCGGTGACGGCGTGGCCCATGCCTATGGCCTGCACAATGTTGAGGCCAACGAGCTCGTGCAGTTCGAGAACGGCGTGACAGGTGTCGCCATGAACCTCGAGGAGAGCGACGTGGGTATTATCCTGCTCGACGAGGTGGACACTGTCACCGAGAACATGAAGGTGCGCCGCACCGGCGAAATCGCCTCCATTGAGGTGGGAGAGGGCTTGCTGGGCCGCGTGATCAACGTGCTGGCCAAGCCTATCGACGGCAATGGCCCCATCGAGGGCGACAAGCTGCGTCTGCCCTTGGAGCGCAAGGCCCCCGGTGTCATCTTCCGTCAGCCGGTGAACCAGCCGTTGCAGACGGGCCTCAAGGCCATCGACTCGATGATTCCCATCGGCCGCGGCCAGCGTGAGCTCATCATCGGCGACCGCCAGATCGGCAAGACGGCCATCGCGGTGGACACCATCATCAACCAGCGTGCAGGCTACGAGGCCGGCAAGCCGGTATACTGCATCTATGTCGCTATCGGACAGAAGGCTTCGACCGTTGCCGCCCTGGTGAACAAGCTCAAGGAGTCGGGCGCCATGCCCTATACCATCGTTGTGGCTGCCACCGCTGCCGACTCGGCTTCGATGCGCTACTATGCACCCTTTGCCGGTGCCGCCATCGGTGAGTACTTCCGTGACACCGGTCGCGACGCCCTCGTGATCTATGACGACTTGTCCAAGCACGCTGTGGCCTATCGTGAGATCTCGCTGATCCTCAAGCGCCCCTCGGGCCGCGAGGCTTATCCCGGCGATATCTTCTACCTGCACAGCCGTCTGCTGGAGCGCGCCGCCAAGATCAACGAGAACCAGGACGTGGCCAGCGTGATGAACGACCTGCCCGCACCGCTCAAGCCCATCGTCAAGGGCGGCGGCTCGTTGACGGCATTGCCCATCATCGAGACCCAGGCAGGTGACGTGAGTGCCTATATCCCCACCAACGTGATTTCGATTACCGACGGTCAGATCTACCTCGAGTCGGCACTGTTTAACTCGGGTATCCGTCCCGCCGTGAATGTGGGTATCTCGGTATCGCGTGTGGGTGGTAACGCCCAGATCAAGTGTATGAAGAAGGTGGCCGGTACCCTTAAGATCGCCCAGGCACAGTACCGTGAGCTCGAGGCCTTCACCAAGTTTGGTGGCGATATCGACCCCGTTACCGCACGCACCATCGACACTGGCCGCAAGAACGAGCGCCTGCTGGTTCAGCCCCAGTACACCCCCATGGTGGTCGAGGAGCAGGTGGCTATCATCTATTGCGGTGTGAACGGCCTGTTGCGCGACGTGCCCCTGGACAAGGTGGCCGAGTTTGAGAAACTGTTCATCCAGTACCTGCGCGGTAAGCACCAGGCTGACGTGCTCGACGTGTTGCGTAGCGGCAAGATCGACGACGACGTCATGGCCAAGCTTAAGGCCGCCGCTGCCGAGATCTCGACCAAGTATACCGAGGCCCCCGCCAGTTAATACTACAGCAATTTAAGTTCGCAAGATGTCAACATTAAGAGAACTCAAGACGCGAATAGGTTCGGTCGCCTCGACACAGAAGACGACGAGCGCCATGAAGATGATCAGCTCGTCCAAGATGCGCAAGGCAACCGGCCAGCTGCAACGCTTGTCGCCCTATCGTCACATGGTGCAGCACGTCATCAGCCACCTGTTGGTCACCGACCAGCAGTTTGACTCGCCGCTCATCGCCACGCGCGATGTGCAGCGTGTCGCGCTGGTGGTGTTCGGCAGCGATGACGGCCTGTGCGGCGGCTTCAACGTCAACATCTTCAAGCAGTTGCTCGTCACCATCAAGCAGGTGAGGCAGGAATACGGCGCCCAGGTGGGCATCACCGTGATTCCCGTGGGCAAGAAGATGGCCAAGGCGGTTCAGAAGATTGCCGGCAAGGATATCCAGATGGAACGTGTCGCCCTCAACACCCGTAGCGGCAACGAGGAACTGTACACTTTCACCGACCTGATAAAGACCCGTTTCCTGGAGCACGCCTTCGACCGTGTGGAGATGCTCTACATGCATTTCATATCCACCGGCAAGCAGGTGTTCACGCGCGAGCAGCTGCTGCCCGTGAGCTACCAGGGCCTCGCCGACAATGTCGACCCCCGCGCCGCCAGCAGCCCCTGCCTGTTTGAGCCCGATGCCAACACCATCTTCAACACCGTGCTGCCCCTGCACATCAAGTCGATGCTCCAGGATGTGTTCATCCAGAGCATGGCCAGCGAGCAGAGCGCGCGCGTGATGGCGATGCAGGCCGCGAGCGACAACGCCAAGGAGCTGCTCGACGAGCTGCAGCTGGAGTACAACAAACTGCGTCAACAGGGCATCACCACCGAGTTGCTCGACATCCTGGGCGGACAGGTGGAACGCTAACGCCAAATTGTAAAGAAAACAAGAAAAGATCAAGAATATGAGCATCAAGGAGTATTTCGTCTCAATCTTTAAAGGCTTTCACAGCCTTCTCAAGGGCATGGCGGTCACCGGCAAGGAACTGGTGACCCCCAAGGTGACCGAGCAGTATCCCGAGAACCGCGACACCCTGGAGATACCAGAGCGGTTCAGGGCCACGCTGGAGTTCATCTATGATGACAAGGGCTACCACAAGTGTATCGCTTGCGGTAGCTGTGAGCGCAACTGCCCCAACCAGACCATCAGCATCACAAAACGCATGGTAGAACTGCCCGACGGCAAGAAAAAGCAGAAACTCGACAAGTACATGTACGACTTGGGTAGCTGCACCTTCTGCGGACTGTGTGTGCAGGTGTGTCCCACCAACGCCATCCGTTTCAGCAACGATTTTGAACAGGCTGTCTTCACGCGCGAGAAGCTCAACAAGCAGCTCAATTACCTGCCCGAGAAGGACGATGCTCCGGCTCCCGCTGCTGCCAAGCCCGCTCCAGCCCCCGCCGAGAAGCCTGCCGCAGCTGCCGAGAAGCCTGCCGAGGAGGCACCGAAACAAGAAACTAAAGAAAATAAGGAATAATGGAATCAGTAGGTAACATCATTTTGTATTTTATCGTTGCCATCGCCATCATCGTCTTCTCGGTGTTGACGGTGACCACGCGCAAGATTTTGCGCTCAGCAACCTATCTGCTGTTTGTGCTGTTCGCAACAGCCATCATCTACTTCCAGATGGACTATCAGTTCCTGGGAGCAGTGCAGATTGCCGTTTATGCCGGTGGCATACTGGTGCTGTTCGTGTTTGCCATCATGCTCACGCAGCAGCCGGGCAAGAATGCCGAAGCCCTCGCGTCGCATCGTCGCTGGCTGGGACTCATCGCGGCCCTCGCCGGTGTCGCGCTCAGCGGTTTCGCCTTGTTCAGCTATGCCGACTTTGCCGGCAGGTCACTGAAGGCGATGGGCGACATCGACATGGCTCAAATCGGCCACTTCTTGCTGAGTACCGACAAGTTCGGCTATCTGTTGCCTTTTGAGGCCATCAGTGTGTTGTTATTGGCTTGTATCATTGGAGGTGTGGTTATTGCCCGTCGCCGCTAAACAATTGTGAAGATTATGGATTTGACACTGTTTATGTATCTCATTCCCAGCCTCATCATGTTTGGCTGTGGCGTTTACGGTTTCATCACCCGCAAGAACATGATTGCGATCATGATTTCACTGGAGTTGATGCTCAACTCGGTGGATATCAACTTCGTGGTGTTCAACCGTTACCTGTTCCCCGGTCAGATGGAAGGCATGTTCTTCTCGCTGTTCGCGATTGCCATCGCGGCAGCCGAGACGGCGCTTGCCCTTGCCATCATCATCAATGTGTTCCGCATTGCCAAGAACGTGGACATCAACCAAATCACTAAACTGAAATTCTAACGATTATGCCATTAAGTTTAGCAATAGTAGTTGTAGCATTACCCCTGTTCATGTTCCTGTTCCTGGGACTCGTCGGGGTGAAAATGGGTAGAAAAATCACTGGTGTGATTGGCGTGCTGGCGATGCTCGTCGACACCATCCTGGCCTATGGCGTGGCGCTGACCTATTTCTTCGGCAGCGGCCAGGGCCAGATTGTGGATGGCGTGCGTCAGGCTGTCGTCGTGGCCAATCCCGCCTGGCTGTCGTTTACCGACACGCTGGTGGTGCGCATGGGCGTCCTCGTTGACCCCATCGCAGCCATGATGCTTGTGGTCATCACCACGGTATCGTTGATGGTGCACCTGTACAGCTTGGGTTACATGAGCGACCATGACGGCAACGCTGAGAAAGGTTTCCAGCGTTACTATGCCTTCCTGGCCTTGTTCACGTTCTCTATGCTGGGTCTGGTGGTTGCCACCAACATCTTCCAGATTTTCATCTTCTTTGAGATGGTGGGTCTCTCGTCCTACCTGCTCATTGGTTTCTATTACTCGACGCCTGCCGCCAACCATGCAAACAAGAAGGCCTTCATCGTCACCCGTCTGGCTGACCTGTTCTTCCTGTTGGGTATTATGATATTGAGCTACTACACGGGCACCTTCGACTTCAACAAGCTCGTCTTCGGGCCCACGATGTCGGGTAGCTTGGAGACGGCCCAGAGTGCCATCAGCACCGCCGGTGGCGCCACCTTCATGGGCTGCTCGGTAATGGCTTGGGCGTTGACCTTCATCTTCATCGGCGGTGCCGGTAAGAGTGCGATGTACCCGTTGCACATCTGGCTGCCCGATGCCATGGAGGGTCCCACTCCCGTGTCGGCGTTGATTCACGCTGCGACCATGGTTGTCGCCGGTGTGTTCCTGGTGGCAAGGTTGTTCCCGCTGTATGTCCTCGTGCAGGGTGCGATGAATATCATCCTGGTGGTCGGCGCCTTCACGGCGTTCTATGCCGCCGCCATCGCGTGCACCCAGAGCGACATCAAGCGTGCGCTGGCCTTCTCGACCATCTCGCAGATCGCTTTCATGATGACCTCGCTCGCCGTGAGCTCCAACAACAATGCCCTCATCGAGATTCACGAGGGTCAAGGTCTGGGTTACATGGCGTCGATGTTCCACCTGTTCACCCACGCTATGTTCAAGGCGTTGCTCTTCCTGTGTGCCGGTGCCATCATCCATGCCGTTCACAGCAATGAGAACAGCAAGATGCACGGCCTGCACAAGTTCATGCCCATCACCAGCATCTGCTTCCTTATCGGCTGTCTCGCGATTGCCGGTATCCCCCCGTTCGCCGGCTTCTGGAGCAAGGACGAGATTCTGGTCGCTGCCTACCAGCGCGGCCTGGGTTGGGGCATCTGGATGTCGATGGTGGCCGGTATGACCGCCTTCTATATGTTCCGCATCTATTACCTCATCTTCTTCTGGAAGAAACACGAGGTTCACGATGAGCATCATGCTCCCAAGGATCAGCCCTGGACGATGACGCTGCCGCTCATCATCCTGGCTGCCATCTCGGTTGTGGCCGGTTTCGTGCCCTTCCACGACCTGGTAACCTGGGACGGACATCATCTGCACACCGCCCTCGACATGAAGGTGGCCTGCACGAGTGTCATCATCGCCCTGGTGGGCATCGGTCTGGCCACGGTGATGTACCGCAAGGAGAACCCGCTGCCCGAGCGCATGGCCAACGCGATGCGCGGCTTGTGGACGGCTTCCTACAAGCGCTTCTACATGGACGAGTTCTACCAGTTTATCACCCACAAGGTGATCTTCCAGGGCCTTTGCGTGCCCATCGCCTGGTTTGACCGTCACATCATCGACGGCTTCTTCAACCTGCTGGCCGACACGACCAACACCGTGTCCTACGGCATCCGCCGCTTGCAGTCGGGCAGCATCCAGGCCTATGTGTTTGTTTATCTGTTGGGTGCGCTGCTCATCGCGGCCATCACCGCAATATGTGTGTTCTTCATCTAATCAACGGTCTAGACAAAATAGAAAGGATATCAAATGGAAATTTTCAATAATATACTGATTTACTTTGTGATCGTGCCTCTGTTGACTCTTGGAGGCTTGGCCGTGTGCCGCAACCAGGGCATCAAGGCTATCAGGACCGTTGCCGTTATCGGAGCCAGTGTGCTCATGGTGCTTGCCATTTGGCTGGTGAGCATCTTCCTGCAGGCCCGTGGCGCCGGTGACACCAGCGAGATGATTCTGCGCAGCGATGTGATGTGGTATGCCCCCTTCAACGTTCATCTGGCTTTGGGTGTTGACGGTGTGAGCGTAGTGATGATATTGCTCTCGGCGTTCATCGTCTTTGCCGGCGTGTTCGCCTCGTGGAAGATGAACCCGCTGCCCAAGCAGTTCTTCATGTGGTTCTTCCTGTTGTCCACGGGTGTGTTCGGCTTCTTTATCTCGATCGACCTGTTCACGATGTTCATGTTCTATGAGGTCGCTCTGATTCCCATGTACCTGTTGATTGGCGTGTGGGGCAGCGGCAACAAGAACTACAGCGCCATGAAGCTGACGCTGATGCTGATGGGTGGCTCGGCCTTCCTGATGCTCGGCCTGATCGGCATCTATTTCCACTCGGCGCCCGCAGGACAGCCCCTGACGATGAACATCCTGGACATCGCCCATAACGACGCGATTCCCCACAGCTGGCAATACCTGCTCTTCCCGCTGACGTTTGTCGGCTTCGGCGTGCTGGGTGCCATGTTCCCGTTCCACACTTGGTCTCCCGACGGTCATGCTTCGGCGCCCACCGCGGTGTCGATGCTCCATGCCGGTGTGCTGATGAAGCTTGGTGGTTACGGCTGCTTCCGCATCGCCATCTACCTGATGCCGTTCGCCGCCAATGAGCTGGCTTGGATTTTCCTGCTGCTCACTGGTGCCAGCATCGTCTACGGTGCGTTGAGCGCTTGTGTGCAGACCGACCTCAAGTACATCAACGCCTATTCGTCGGTGAGCCACTGCGGTATGGTATTGTTCGCCATCCTGATGTTCAACACCACGGCGATGACCGGTGCCGTGCTGCAGATGCTCTCTCACGGTCTGATGACGGCCCTGTTCTTTGCCCTCATCGGTATGATCTACGGCCGCACCCACACGCGTGACATCCGCGACATGGGCGGTATGATGCACATCATGCCTTACCTGGGTGTGGGTTACGTGATTGCCGGTCTGGCATCGCTGGGTCTGCCGGGTCTGAGCGGTTTCGCAGCCGAGATGACCATCTTCTTCGGCTCGTTCCAGCACACCGACACCTTCCATCGCGTGCTCACCATCCTGGCAACCACCTCGATTGTCGTGACGGCGGTTTACATCCTGCGCGTTGTCGCCAAGCTGCTGTTTGGCGAGGTACAGGATGAGCACCACCGCACGTTGACCGACGCCTCTTGGGAGGAGCGCCTCTCGACCGCGACGCTGATTCTCGCCGTGGCGGCCATCGGTTGCTTCCCCAACTTCTTTATCAACATCATCAGCAGCAGCTTTGACCCCGTTGTCAAGGCGTTGCAGACAGCCCTGCCCGTGTTGTGATGAAAGTGTTTAACCTGATAAAAATTGCATAATACAAGATATGGATTATTCACAGTTCTTATTGATGCCGCAGGAGATTGGCCTGTTGTTGGTTTTCCTGCTAGTTTTCATCTACGACACTTTCATGCCTGAGCGCTCACAGCGTTATCTGCCTGTGTTCACCATCATCATGATGGCGCTCTACACGATATACTGCTTCTGCATGCCGACAGCCTCGGGTGAGGCCTTCGGCGGCATGTTCGAGTCCAACGCTCCCACCTGGGTGATGAAGAACATCCTCAACGTGGGTGTCGTGCTGGTGCTCTTGCAAGCCGTGAAGTGGACCAACAACGACTTCGTGAGCATTCGCCGCGGCGAGTTCTACGAGTTGACGCTGTTGACCCTGCTGGGCATGTTCCTGATGATTTCGGCGCGCCACTTCCTGCTGTTTGTCATCGGTCTCGAGACCGCGTCGCTGCCCATCGCAGCCCTGGCAGCCTTCGAGAAGCGCTACTACGAGTCCCATGAGGCCGCTGCCAAGTACATCTTCACCGCCATCTTCTCGTCGGCGATTTTCCTGTTGGGAATCTCCTTCGTCTATGGCATCAGCGGCACGCTCTATTTCAAGAATCTTGCCACCCTGCTCATCGGCAACCACTCGGTGCTGCTGATTGCCGCGCTGGCCTTTGTCATCGCCGGTGTGGGCTTCAAGCTCTCGCTCGTGCCCTTCCACCAGTGGACCGCCGACGTTTACCAGGGTGCTCCCACCGCTGTGACCAGCTACCTGTCGGTCATCAGCAAGGGTGCCGCAGCGTTCTCGTTCCTGGTGATTCTGGTGCAGGTCTTCGGCGCTGCCTACAGTCAGGTGTGGGAATGGATGCTCTATGCCATCATCGTGCTCACCATCACCATCGGTAACCTGTTCGCCATCCGTCAGCGCAACCTGAAGCGCTTCCTGGCGTTCTCGTCGATTTCCCAGGCCGGTTACATCATGCTCGGTGTCATCGCCGTCAACGTGATGGGTATGTCCTCGATGATCTACTACGTGCTGGTTTACATCTTCAGCAACCTCGCCGCCTTCGGTGTGATTGCCGCCATCGAGCGTCAGACGGGCCGCGTCACCATGGACGACTACAACGGCCTGTTCAAGACCAATCCCTGGCTCGCCTTCACGATGATGCTGGCGATGTTCTCGCTGGGTGGTATTCCCCCGTTTGCAGGCTTCTTCAGCAAGTTCTTCATCTTTGTCGGCGCATGCCAGCAGGGATCGGTAGCCATCTACATCCTGGTGCTCATCGCGTTGGTCAACACGATCATCTCGCTGTACTACTACCTGCTCGTGGTCAAGGCCATGTTCCTGCGTCAGGACGACTGCGTGATTCCCGCCATCAAGAGCCACTGGTCCGAGCGTCTGGGACTCATCCTGTGTGTGCTGGGCATCATCTTCATCGGCCTGATCAGCTGCATCTACGCCTACATCAACGGCGCAGTCGATGCCATCAGCTCGATGTTCGCCGTTATCCAGTAACCGCACCCTGGATTCTCTAGATACTCTAGACTATCTGGGTTATCTAGACAATCTAGAATAATCAACAGCTACTTCTGATATCTATTAACATAACCACGCAGAAGAAAAGATTTGTTTCATGTTAGGAGGCTCCGTGGTATTCCACAGGGCCTCTTTTTTATGGCCTGTTTGTTGGAAATAACATGAATAATTACTATATTTGCGGCAAACTAGTGATAATGAATTCATTTTACATACAAAAACTTTACGATTATGAAAAAGCTACTTCTCATTTTCCTGACCGTGCTGACGGCATCGCTTGCCGCGCTTGCCGACACGCCAATCAACGAAAGCACCTTCCCTGACGCGAAATTCCGAGCCTACCTGCTCGAGCAGTATCCCAGCGGCGTCATCACCACTGCCCAGTTTGAGGCTCGCACCAAGATAGATGTGAGTAACAGGGGCATCTATGACATGAAAGGTGTCGATAGGTTCAGAAACTTGACCTATCTGGAATGTGGGGGTAACTACATCTCGTCGATTGATGTGAGATGGCTGCCCAAACTGTACTTTCTCGGCCTGACGAATAACTGGCTGACTTCAATCGATGTGTCCCAAAACGATAAACTGCGGCAACTGTATCTGTCTAAGAACAGATTGACCACAGTCTCGATTACCAACATGACCGAACTCCAAGTGCTCTGGTTGGATAATAACTCGTATTTGACGAGCGTGGACTGCTCGAACAACAATTTGGATAATTTTTTAGTGACTCAATGCACTGCTCTGAAAACACTCAAGTGTCAAGGCAACAGTAACCTTCTTAAGATTTATGGCTTGGAAAGCTGCACGGCGTTAACCACTCTGGATTGCGAGAATTCCGGCATTAATGACCTTGGAAATGTGGAGAACCTGGAAAACCTTCAAACCCTGCTTGCTTCCAACATCAAATGTGGAGGGATCAGCTTAAACGGCATGAGCAAACTGACCAAAGTGAAGGTGTCGAACTGTAGCACATTGCATTTCTTCTCGTGCCATGAAAATCCTGCGTTGACCTCGCTGGATGTTACTGGCTGTACCGCTATGGTGGATCTGGCATGCTGGAATGACACTAAGCTGGGCACTATCACTGGCTTGAACACGTTAGAGAACTTGAAAAACCTGAATTGCAGCAACTGCAATTTCACGAGCCTTGACGAACTCCAAGATCTGTCCAAATTGGAGACAGTGTTATGTGCAAGAAACAAACTGACATCGCTATCGATTAAAAACAAATATAATCTCGTCCGCTTGGACTGTGATCACAGCCCGACGTTGAAAAAAATCGTGTGTAGCACCAATAGGAATCTGAACTGGATCGACATCACGGGAAACACCGGATTGACAGAACTGGTTTGCCCCAATAATTCCGCAATGTACATCAATGGCTTGGGAGATTGTACCGCCTTAACCAAGCTGGATTGTAGGGACTGCAATATCAATAACTATGGCCTGAGCGGGCTGGAGAACTTAACCAAGCTAGAGATGTTCATTGCCTCCAACAACAATCTCCAAGGTGAGTTTGAATTATGCAACAAGAGCAAGTTGACCTTTGTGCGTTTGTCGGGCAATGAGGGCTTGACAAAAATCAACTGCAGTAACAATCCGCTCCTGACCGATCTTTATGTCGAGGACTGCACATCCCTGACAGAGTTGAACGCCTATAACAACAAACTGACCGCATTGGACATGTATGGTTGCTATAACCTGGAGTCATTATATTGCTACAACAACCAGTTGACGGAACTGAAACTGTACCAGAATAGGAATCCTAAGTTGAGCAAACTGTATTGCTACAAGAACAAGATCAGTGGAGATAAAATGGATGCGCTGATCACCGGTCTTCCCACGCGTCAAGCCTCAAGTCCCGGTGAATTCCGTGTCATTTACAACAGCGGCGAGCACAACGTTATCACCGATAGGCAGGTAACTAACGCCAAGGGGAAGAACTGGATTCCCAAGCGCTACACTGGCTCGGTTTGGGCGGCAATCGGTTCCGGACTGGTGGGTGACGTCAACGGTGACGGCGAGGTGAACATTGCCGATGTCAATGTCTTGATCGACATGGTGTTGAAGAACAGGTCGTCGGCTGCTGCCGATATCAATGGTGACGGCGAGGTGAACATTGCCGATGTCAACGTCCTCATCGACATGATCCTGAGTATGTAAATGAAATCGCCCAAGACGGCCTGGGGGCCGCCATACATGACTCTGATATTTTAGCATTGGCGCTGGCACAACATGCCGGCGCCAATGATTTATGGACTTTTGGAAAATGCGCGGAGACGATACCGGTCACCCGACGCCCGAAGGGCGGCCATTTGAGTAACCCCGTGTGATGTGATCTGCTGAGCGATAGCGAGCGGAATCACATCACGCGGGGCAGGGCAGTCCAAGAGAAGTCGCTGGAGGCGACCCCACTGTCGCTGCGATTCCTGGTGTCGGGGGGTCGCCTCCAGCGACGAGCCACGTGTCAGGCCAAGCCCCCGATGAATCTACCGCCCGCGCTGCGCTCGGCCGTCAGATTCATCGGGGGTTACTCAAAGGTCACCCTCCGGGTGATGGTTGACGAGGGCCGAGGCGGCCTGGGGGCCGATTTCTTGGCAGTAAAGGGGCTGTGTCATAATTGCCATTCGGTAATATAACGTGCTATCGCACGGGAAATTAAACAAATGTTTAAATTAAAATCTATGCTTTAATAATTTGATTAATTTCCTGCCCGCAGGGCGGTTATAATTCCAGCAGTTGAAATATGACACAGCGACCTGCTTAGACGCGGCCCTTGCTCTGAAGGTCTCTCTGATGGCCGGCAGGTGAATCCTTGCAGTTTTTTGGGTTTATTGCAAAAAAAGATAAGGTTTTGCTGTGTTTTTATTGTTGTTTAGAAAGATAATCCGTATATTTGCAGCATAAACAAATAACATTGAACAAACATTTACGAACTATAAAAATATAAAGATTATGAAGAAACTACTACTCATTTCGTTAGTTTTGTTGATGGGGGCGCTTGCCGCGCGTGCCGATGTGACCATCAACAGTACCAATTTCCCCGATGCGAACTTCCGTTCATTCCTGATTGACCAGTACCCTAATGGTTACATTACCACGTCACAACTCGCTGCGCGCACCGAGTTGCTTTTGGAAGGCAAGAACATCACTAATATGAAGGGTGTCGAGTACTTCACCAACTTGACGAAACTGGATTGCTACAACAATAACATCGTGACAATTGATGTTAGCGCCAACACCAAGTTGACCTATCTCAACCTGGGAGAAAACAAGATGATATCAATCGATGTGGCCAATAACACGAACCTGGAGCAACTGTATCTCCAGGACAATAAATTCGCAAGTATTTCGGTTACCAACCTGAGCAAACTGAAATCCCTTTGGGTTCATAATAACCCGAATTTGTCGCACCTTTATTGCTGGCGCAACAATTTGACGGGTCTTTCTGTGAATGGTTGCCCTAAAATGAGTGTTATCAAGTGTTATGAGAACGATAACCTCACTTCAATCACTGGTTTGGGTGACTGCACGCAACTGACCTATCTGGACTGCGAGGATTGTTCCATTACCAACCTGAACGCCTTGGACGGCCTGGGAACCCTTGAGACCCTCTTAGCCCGCAACAACAAACTCACCACGCTGGAAGTTAACCACATGAGCAAACTGGCCAAGATAAGGGTGTCGGGCAACACCTCGTTGACTCAATTCTACTGCAATACCAATGCGTTGACCTCGTTGGATGTGAATAACTGCACCGCGCTGAAGGATTTGCGCTGCTACTATAACTCTGGCCTGACCAGCATCGATGGCCTGATCTCGTTAACGGCATTGACCTATCTGGACTGTGACGGCTGCTCCCTCACCAGCCTGGATGCGCTCAACGTGTTGAACAACATCGAGACGGTGGTCGCACGTGACAACAAGCTTCCCTTCCTCACGTTAACGAACAAGAGCAAGCTGAAATATCTGTATCTCAAAGGCAATTCTTCGATGACATCGCTGTCGTGCAATAACAACGCCTTGACAGATCTGGAATTGACAGGATGCACCGCGCTGCAAATCCTGAGGTGTTACGAGAACCCCAACCTCACAGCCATCACCGGCCTCGGTGATTGCACCAAGATGTCAATTCTCAACTGCTACGGTTGCTCGTTATCCTCACTGAGTGCCGTTGCCAACATGCCGAATCTGACGGACCTGCGTTGTGGCATGAACAGCCTGACGTCGCTTGACGTATCCAACAAGACCAAACTGGCCTACCTCTACTGCCAGTCGAACAGCTTGACGTCATTGAACATAAGTGGCTGCTCGTCGCTGGTCGAAATCCTTTGCGGCGCCAACCAGTTAACCCAATTGAACCTGTTTAACAACTCCAAGTTACAGTCATTTGATTGTGTCCAAAGCAAGAAACTGCAATATCTTTACATCACCGGCAACCCCGTGCTGACCACAATCAAGGTGACGGGCTGCACCGCGATGACCTCACTCCAATGCTCTCAGAACGCCGCGTTGAAGACTCTCGAAGGCCTTGGAGGTTGCTCCGCGCTGAAGACCGTCCAGTGCACGAATACCGCCCTCACCACCCTGGATGGCGTTAATTCTCTGGTTAATCTGGAGACGTTGGAATGTCAAAATACAAAACTGACCTCCCTCACGATTACCAACAAAGCCCATTTGAGCACCCTGCATTGTCAAGACAACCCGACGCTGACCAAGCTCTCGTGCTATGGCAATGAGTTGGAGATCCTCGACATCACGAATAACACCGGATTGACCGAACTGCGTTGTTACTACAATTCGCCCCTGTCCTCCATCGTTGGCCTGTCCACTTGCAGGGCCATCACCTATCTGGACTGTGAGGACTGCGCTTTCACCAGCCTGAACCTGGCTTACCAGGACAATCTTGAGTCGCTCTATGCCCGCAACAACAAAATCACGGGCACTTTCCAGTTGAACAATAAAGCCAAACTGAAATATATCCGTCTGTCGGGCAATACAAGAATGACTGGTGTGGTGTGCAATAACAATCACTATCTTACTGAACTGAATCTTGCCAACTGCACCGCCCTCAAGACGGCTGAAGTAGGGAATAACGACCTGGAGACCCTTGACGTGACGGGCTGCACCGCCCTGTCTGAGCTTAATTGCGGAAGGAACAACCTGACCTCGCTCAACCTCACGAGTTGCACTGCCCTGACAAAATTATGGTGCTATTACAACAAGTTATTAGTGCTTGATCTTGTGAAGTGTACTAAGCTGTCGTTACTCCATTGCTTTGGCAACAATATTAAGGGTGCGAATATGGACATCTTGGTCAACAGCCTGCCGACACGCATGGCCAGCAGTCCCGGTGATTTCCATGTCATAACCAATTCCAATGAGCACAACTATATCTCAGCAAGCCTGGTAATCAAGGCCAGGAAGAAATACTGGATTCCCATGCGCTTTGACGGCTCGGAGTGGGTAGAAATCGAAGCCAGCCTGGTGGGTGACGTCAACGGTGACAATGAGGTGAACATTGCCGATGTCAATGCCCTGATTGATATGGTATTGAAGAACAAGTCTTCGGACCCTGCCGACGTTAATGGTGACGGCGAGGTGAACATTGCCGATGTCAACGTGCTCATCGACATGATCCTGAGTATGTAAATGAAATCGCCCAAGACGGCCTGGGGCCGCCATACATGACTCTGATATTTTAGCATTGGCGCTGGCACTATATGCCGGCGCCAATGATTTAGGGACATTTGGAAAATGCGCTAGAACTATAACCGCCCTATGGGCGGGAAATTAAACAAATTATAAATAAGAATTAATATTTCATATAATATTAATAAAAGTTTTAATCTTAATTTCCCGTGGGATAGCACGGTCAAAACAGTGAGACATGATTATGACACCCTCCGGGTGACGAGGCCCCAGGCGGCCCCAAGCCGCAGGCCTTCGTTCGACTTGTTTAGAGACAGCACTTGCTCTGAAGGCCTCTCTGACGGCCGACAAGTATACATTGCTGTTTTTTTAGGCATGTTGCCGAAAAACAGTAAGTTTTTATTCTGTTTTTATTGTCGTTTAGAAAGATAATCCGTATATTTGTCGCATAAACAAATAACATCAAGCAAAATATTTACTAACTATAAAAATATAAAGATTATGAAGAAACTACTACTCATTTCATTATTGCTGTTGATAGGGGCGCTTGCCGCGCGTGCCGACGTGACCATCAACAGCACCAATTTTCCCGACGCGAACTTCCGTGCCTACCTGCTCTCGCAGTATCCCAGCGGCACAATCACAACATCTCAACTCAACTCCCGCACAACGCTCGATGTGTCGCAAAAGCAGATTTCCAACCTTGGTGGAATCCAGTATTTCGTTGGCTTGACTACATTGCGCTGCTACTCCAACAACCTCACTTCACTCAACCTGAGCAGTAACACCAGACTGACCTACGTGGACTGCAGCGATAACAATCTGAGCAACCTCGATGCTTCGACCTTGACCGCCTTGAAAACGCTCAGATGTCAAAATAACCATTTGACGAATCTTGACATATCGAGCAGCGCTCCTGACCTGGAGACGGTGATTTGTAACAACAATGACTTCACCATGCTCTTTTTGAGTAACTATCCGGCGCTCAAGACGCTCGACGCGAGTGCTTGCTCGACGCTGTATCAGTTGTCTTGCAATAATAGCGCTCTGACATCGCTTGAAGTGGCTAACTGCTCCCAAATGAGATTCCTTTCTTGTGGAGGAAACAAGTTGACGGAATTGAACTTGAGGGGTTGCGACGGGCTCAAGAACCTCTACTGTCCCAATAACCAACTCACAGAACTCGAGGTGGATGTGTGCCCCTTGCTCGAGGACCTTTATTGCGATGGCAATCCATTGACCTATCTTGAAGCGTGTGGCATGGCCAATCTGAAAAACTTGAGTGTCGCAAACTGCAGCGAGCTCGAAATCCTCCTGTGCTACGAAGACAACTTGAACAGACTGATTGTGACCGGATGCACCGCTCTGAATGACCTGCAGTGCTTCGACAACGATAACCTGACATCTATCACTGATATCCATCAATGTACTAATCTTGGTTACTTCGACTGTGAGGGGTGCAAGATTTCGAGTTTTATAATGACCCGCACCTATCCTTATCTGAGGACGTTCAATGCCCCTGAAAACAACCTCAGCGAAGTGTTAATCTACAGCGCTCCTAATCTGACCAGCGTGAATCTTGAGAACAATGCTGCATTGACCCGTCTGACCATCCAAAACTGCGGCGTGGCAAGTATGAATATCACGGGGTGTGACCAGATCCAGACACTCGACCTCGAAAACAATCAATTCACTGAACTGGACCTTAGCTATCGCGATGCGCTCACGTCAGCCACCATTACCGGCCACAGCAATTTGACACGTCTGAATCTCAATAACTGCCCCTCTCTTGAGACGCTCTATTGCCAAAACAATGGGCTGACCTCATTGTTGACATCGGCTTCTAATTCCCTGAAGACGCTGAACTGCTCCGGCAACCAGTTGACCTCTCTTAGCCTATCGAGCCCGGAGCTCATCAGTGCCGATTGCAGCTCCAATCAATTATCCACTTTGACTCCCAGGTGTGCTAAACTCGAGCGCCTCAACTGCAGCAATAATAATCTGAGACAATTGAACCTGGCCTATAGCCCTGCCCTCAGAGTTCTTGATTGCAGCTACAACCAGTTGACACGTTTGTCTCCTGTCGTCTGCCAAGACCTCACTACCTTGTATTGCAACGACAACCTATTGACGGCTCTGTATGTGAGCGAATGCCCGGCACTCACTGGTTTATATTGCAGCAACAACCAATTGACGGGCCTCGATGTGAGTGGTTGCCCGGCACTCACTGATTTATTTTGCTACGACAACCAATTGACGGGCCTCGATGTGCGCGCTTGTGAAGCGATTATGAATATTGGTTTTTTCCATAATCAGATCAAGGGACAACAGCTTGACGACATGATTGCCGGTTTGCCCGTGATTGCTAACGGCCAAGGAATATTATACGCCCTTTACTCTGATGCTGCCGAAGGGAACTTGTTCACTTCGACCCAGGCAATGAATGCCATGAACAAGAATTGGTATGTAGGCAAGCACATCGAAGATCCGAATTATCAGTTTACCCAGTATTTCATCGATGCATTCTACATGTGGGATGATACGGTTACTGCGGGTTCCACCTTCACCATTCCAGTCTATTTGTCGTCAGGGAATTTCAATTTAATGATGTGTAAGATTTTTATTCCTGACGGTTTCGAACTGCTCAATGTGGAAAAAGGTTTGGCTTGCGGCGATAATGCCTCTGTCAGCTTTGCCAACTCCGACCAGTACACCGACGATGGTCGTCGCTACAGGAACTTGATGTTTGTTAATCCACAGGTGGAGGATTATCCTGAGAATCCCGTCCTCATGTTGACATTCAAGGCTCCTGCAGCCACAGGAGAGTCCTTGGTTTCACTTGAAAACATCCTGGTAACCCGCAGACAGCAGGAAGAGTTCTACAGCAGCTATGTCAAGATCACGGTGGGCGGTGGCGTCATGATCGGTGACGTGAACAGTGACGGCGAGGTGAACATCTCCGACGCTATCACCTTGATCTCGGCTGTCCTGAACGACAACTTCGAGAGCATCAACATGGCCAATGCCGACGTGACCGGCGAGGGCGATGTCAACATCAGTGATGCGATTGCCCTCATCAGCATGGTGCTGAATAACTGATAACTAAACATTTAGTTCCAATCAGTGCCCACGAATTCCATGGATTCGCACGAATTGTCAATCGATATCTTCGTGTAAATCCGTGAAATTCGTGGGCAGTTTTAATTCGTGGGCAGGGACAATTCGAGGACGGTGTGATTGTGCTACATTTTTATTGCAAATATGAAAAATTGTTCTTATATTTGCGATTGAATATAGACACGGATAGAATAAACATTATAAACTCTTATATTTTTTAATCATGAAGAAACTTCTACTACTCTCGTTATTGCTGTTGGTCGGGGCGCTGGGCGTGCGTGCCGATGTAGTAATCAACAGTACCACTTTCCCTGACGTGAACTTCCGCAACTACATGCTCAGCGAGTACTCCAGCGGCGTTATCACCACAGCCCAGCTCAACGCCCGCACCGAGCTGGACGTGTCAGGTAAGAGAATCGTTGACTTGACAGGTGTGGAGTACTTTACCCAGTTGACGCGACTCCAAGCCTTTAACAACTACATCTCTTGGGTCGACGTAAGCGCCAACACCAAGTTGACTTATCTCAACCTTGGCTGTAATAGACTGACCTCTATCAGTGTGGCAAGTAATACTGCGCTGGAGCAGTTGTATCTCCAATACAACCAACTCACCTCGGTGAGTGTCAATAATTATAGTTCCTTGAGGGTCCTGTGGGTTAACAACAACCCTGATTTGACATCATTGATCTGCTACCGCAACAACTTGGACAATCTGGATGTCACTAATTGTACAGCCTTGAACGATTTCAGGTGTTATGAGAACGCTAACCTTAGTCGCATCAATGGTTTGGCGAGCTGTACGGCGATTACCTATTTCGATTGTGAGGATTGCGCCATCACCGACTTGAGCGCTGTCAAGAACATGTCTGGTCTGACCAGGTTATACGCCCGCTACAACCAGTTGACGTCGCTTGATGTTTCGAACTTATATAACCTGAGTGTTCTCAGGGTGCTGGGCAATACCGGGCTGACCAACTTGGATTGCAGTGAATGCTCCCTGACGGACCTTAGCATATCGGGCTGTACCGGATTAACAGACTTGGATTGCGCTAACAATTCAAATCTTGCAACGATTGAAGGATTGTCATCGTGCACCGCTCTAAAGAACTTTTACTGTTCCTGCTGTGCCCTGACCGACCTGTACGCAGTGAGATTCATGCCTGATTTGAGGGTCCTTGTTTGCTCGGCCAACAAACTCCCCACGTTGACCCTTACCAATAACGGCTCTTTGAGACAACTGTGGGTTGATGATAATGAAACGCTCATAACTCTTGACTGTTATGGTAATGAACAATTGAGTGATCTCAATGTGACCGGTTGCAGTCAATTACAGTCAATCAGATGCCAGAATTGTACGGAACTTGCCTTAATCAGGGGCCTGAAAGACTGCACTGCTCTGTATAGTTTTTCTTGCCAGTACTGCAATCTCCCCAGCCTCGATGTGAGTGGCCTTACCAACCTGTATTCGTTATATTGCTATTCTAACAAGTTGACATCGCTTGATGTGACGGGGTGCACCGCTCTTGGTTATCTGGTTTGCGATTTGAATGAACTGACCAGTCTTGATGTGTCGACTTGCTCTTCACTTGAAGTGTTCTCTTGCGAGGATAACTACATCTCTAACCTGGTGCTGGGCAATCACACGACACTCGATCAATTGTATTGCGGTAGAAACGAATTGACAAGTTTGGACTTCAGCGGTTGTCCTAACATCACTTATCTGTGGTATGCTTACAACTACTTGCCGGAGATTGACTGGGACGACTGCTCCGATCATTTGTATTCGCTTGTTTGCGCCGGGAACCAGATTACCAGCCTTGACTTGGGCCGGTTTGAAGAACTTTACCAACTTGACTGCTCCCAAAATGAACTTTCAAGCCTTTATCTTGCCGGCCACACAGATCTTGCCGAAGTGTATTGCTCATACAACAATCTGCCCAGTCTTGACGTGAGTGGCTGCCCCGCGCTGGTGAGATTGTATACCCAATGGAACAATCTGACCAGCCTTGACGTGAGTGGCTCCACCGCGCTTGAAGTATTATATGCCCAATGCAACAATCTGACCAGCCTGAATGTGAGCGATTGCCCGAATCTGAGAGAGATGAAAATTCAATTCAACAACATCAAGGCCAACAAGATGGAACAGGTTGTCACCGGCATGCCGTCACGCGTCAACAACGAGGCTGGAACTTTATATGTCTCGGCCGATAATCCCGAAGACAATACAGTTATCGAGGGGAACGTCATCACCGCCGGCCAGGTCAATCAGGCCGTTGACAAGAATTGGAATGTCTATCATTGGGATAATGACGCCAATAACTGGGTGCCCTATGCAGGAGTGAGCGGCGTGATTGGCGATGTGAACGGTGACGGCACGGTGAACATCTCCGACGCCATCACCCTGATCTCGGCAGTCGTCAACGATAACTTCGACAACATCAACATGGCCAATGCCGACGTGACCGGCGAGGGCAATGTCAACATCAGTGATGCGATTGCGCTCATCAGCATGGTGCTCAACAGCACCGATTCGAGCAAGGCGCCGGCGGTGAAAGCCAAGGCGAATGCCACTGCCGGCGCCGCCATGCTCGACGACGAGGAGGTGAAGTTGGAGAAGCCTGTGAGAGTTTACAGTGAATAGTTAACAGTGATCAGACAGGTTTAAAAGTTAATGATTGGCGGAAATGGGCCCTTTGTGGTCTGTCCGCTTGAAGCCCCAGCGGGGGCATCCTGATCATTGGCAGGGGCGTGACGAGGCGAAGCCGAGTGACGTCCCTGCATGATTGGACAATCCGGGGCATTTTGTGAGGTTTTTTTGCAAAAAACTGAAAATCTGTTCATTTTGCAGCAGGTTTTGTTTATCTTTGCATTATCTAACCAAAATAGGCTAATGACATTATGAATAAGATTATCTTGACAATCTTGTTGTGCCTCACGGCTTTGTGGAGCAGCGCCGCCGACGTGAAACCTGGCAGCGCCAAGACGCTGGTCGACAGTTGCGGCTTCTTCCCGCAGGTGAGTGCCGACGGGCAATGGCTGCTCTATTCGCCCACCGATGCTACCAAGCTGATGTTGAAGAACCTTGAGACGGGTGTTGAGAAGACAGTGTCGAGCACGGGCTATCCGGGCTTTGATGCCATCTTTGGCAACGACGGCAAGGTGTATTATGTCACGCAGCAGCGCAAGAAGAACGGGCTTGTCTATCGCACGGGCCATTGCTATGACCCGGCAACGGGTACCGACAAGGTGGTGCTCAAGCCTCAGCATGGCCGTGTCCAGGCCTTGCAGGCCGAACTGGGCGTGGTCATTAACGGTGAGCGCCAGTACTACCGCAGCGACAAGCACGTGGGCAACTGGGTGTACACGCGCGGCGACATGCTCTATCTGGTCGACGATTTGGGCAACACGCGCACCCTGCAGCCGGTCAAGGGCAGCAACGGCTACCTGTGGGCATCGCTCTCACCCGACGGCACCAAGGTGATGTTTGAGGCAGCCGCCCGTGGCGTGGTGGTGTGTGACCTCGACGGGGCCATCATATCGCAACTGGGCCAATTCCTGATGCCCAGCTGGTATAACGACGAGTATATCATCGCGATGAGCAATGCCGGCAACACCCGCATCAACGGGTCGCACATCTGGCTGCTCTCGGTCGATGGCAAGGTGGTCAAGTCCATCTCTCCCGAAGGGGAGCGTGCCGTGCAGCCCATGACGGCTGGCGGCAAGGTGGTCTATTGCCTCCAGCATGGCGGCGAGGTCAAGCAACTGGAGCTCGACATCGAGCCGGCGTTGCCTCGCAAGCCCGTCGCTTCGCCCAAGAGCAAAACCGAGAAGGTGAAGGAGCCTGCGAGCAAGAAGGACGTGCCCCGCGTGTTCATTAACCCGGGCCACGGTGGCCATGACAGCGATGACCGCCACGTGCCCACCTGGGTCATCGGCACCCGAGACACGCTTCACTACTACGAGTCCAACTCCAACCTCACCAAGGGCCTCGCTCTGGAGGAAATCCTGCAGGAGAAGGGCTACGAGACCGCCATCTCGCGTCGCACCAACACCACCGAGGACGACCTCGACCTGTTCGAAATCATGTCGCTGGCCGCCAACAGCGGCGCCGATGTCTTCTTCTCGATTCACAGCAACGCGACGGGCATCGAGAAACGCGTGAACTTCCCGCTGGGACTTTATCGCGGCTGGAACGGTAAGCCGGCTGTCGAGGGCAGCCTGCAGCTGAGCCAGGCGGTGATGAAATCGGCTTACACCAACGAGTTGACCATGTGGACCAACGAGCAGCGCAGCAATGGTGACTGGTCGTTCTACCCCGAGTGGGGCTACCGCGTGGGACTGGGTGTGCTGCGTTACAACAAGTTGCCCGGCATGTTGAGCGAGGGTTCCTTCCACGACTACCTGCCCGAGCGTGAGCGTCTCTTGAACGAGAGCTATTGCTGGCTCGAGGCCTGGAACCAGTCGTTGGGACTCGATGAGTATTTCGGCATCAAGGGCAAGTATAAGAAGGGCGTGATTGCCGGCACCGTGTGCTGGAGTGACCGCGTGCGTGAGGACGAGGACCAGCGCATCTTCGGCAGCGATAAGCTCAGGCCCCTCAACGGTGCTCTGCTGCGCCTGTACAATAGCCGCGGAGTGATGGCGCGTCTCTACACGGTCGACTTCCTGGATAACGGCGTGTTTGTGTTCACCGATCTGCCCAAGGACAAGTACAAGCTGGAACTCTACCTGGGCAGCGATGTGCTCTACGAGACGGTTAAGGTGAAGACCAAGAAGAACAAGACGGTCTATAAGAACCTGACGCTGACCACCGACCAGAAGCCCATGAAGAAGACTCATTGACCTGCAGCGTCATGAAGTCCTGTCAAATCGATGATGAATAACCAATCAAGCAATATTATGACGATGAAAAGATTGTTTTTCGTTTTCTTGCTGGCGGCGATGCTGTTGCCGGCGGGAGCACAGGAGGTGGAGGTGACCTCGCGTCAGCGCCTGCTCGAGGGTGTTGAGGGGCCGGCTTTCTATCCTGTGTTGAATAGTGTGGGCAACCGCTTGCTGTTCACGACCGAGAGCGGTGCCCTCAAGTTGTATGACTTTGGCGATGACGTGACCACTGTGGTCACGCGCGACTATGTGGCGGGCAATGATGCCTGTTTCGGTGGTGACGGCAAGGTGTACTTCGTTACCCAGGAGATGGGGGAGGAGGACCACCTGATTTACCGCACGGGACAATGCTATGACGCCGCGACAGGCAAGGCAATGCAGGTGACCGAGCGCCAGCACGGAGCGATGCGTGCCGTGCCGGCTTCGCGTGGCGGAGCGGTGAAGGCTCCCGGCCGCGGCTATGCCTCGAGTGCCGACATCGGCAGCGCGGCGTGGACCGAGGGAAGTCGTGTCCATGTGACCGTCAACGGTGAGGAGCGTGTCTTCTCGCCGGTGGATTCGTGGGCGGGCTACCTGTGGGCTTCGCTCTCGCCCGACGGCAAGCGTGTCGCCTTTTTTGCTGCCGGCAAGGGCATAGTGGTCATCGACCTGCGCGGCCAGGTGCTGGCCATGCTGGGCAACTACGAGATGCCGTGCTGGTACAACAACGACTACCTGGTGGCACAGAATGCCAAGGACGACGGCCACCAGTTCACTTCGTCCCAGATTGTGCTGCTCAAGGCCGACGGGACTTACAAGACCGACTTGACCCCGAAGACCTCGATGGCGATGCAGCCCACGTGTGGCGGCGGCAAGATCGTCTATTCGACCGTCGACGGTCTGCTGTATGAGATGCAAATCAAGATTTACGAATAAAAACGTTAGCAAGCTATGAAAAAGAGAATTTCCCGATTGTCGATGATTGCGCTGCTGGCGTTCTTTACCGTGAATATCGCCAACGCGCAACCGCATGTGTACATCAACCCGGGTCACGGCGGTTATGACAGCGATGACCGCAACATGGTCATCTATCCCTTCCACCAGGGCGACAGCGCCGGCTCGTGGGAGTCGAAGTCCAACCTGCGCAAGGGTCTCGCCCTGCGCGAAATCCTGCAGAAAAAGGGCTACAAGACCAGCATCTCTCGTGTGACCAACACCACGGCCGACGACCTGGCCCTGTCGACCATCGTCGCCCTGTGTAACCAGAGTGGTGCCGATGTCTTCTATTCCATCCACAGCAATGCCACGGGCACCAGTGCGGTGAACAACTTCCCGATGGTATTCTACCGCGGCTACACGGGCAGTCCCCAGGTGGCCAACGCCGACGTGCTGGCGGCCGACTTGGAGCCCTACCTGTATGCCAGCAAGAGCACCGTGTGGACCCACAACTACCAGATTTGGGGCGACTGGTCCTTCCGTCCCGAGTGGGGCACCCAGGGCTATGGCGTGCTGCGTGGCAACCATGCCGTCGCCAACCTGAGCGAGGGCTCCTTCCACGACTACATCCCCGAGGCCTACCGCCTGCTGGGCCTGCAGTACTGCTGGATGGAGGGCTGGAACATCTCGCTGGGCGCCGACAAGTACTTCAATCGTCTGGACCAGTATGACCTGGGCGTGATTTCAGGTAACGTGCGTGACGACCGCATCAAGCGCCTGCAGGAGAATCCGCAGCCGTTCATCGTCTATGGCGATGACCAGTTGATGCCCATCCACAACGCTACGGTGCGCCTGCTCGACGAGGGCGGCAACGAGGTGCAACGCACCATGACCGATACCCTCAGGAACGGCATCTACACCTTCAAGTATGTCAATCCCGGCACTTACACCATCGAGGTGACCGAGCCGAGCCACTTCTCGCAGACCGCCACGGTGACCGTCGAGGCCAATGCCGCGACCTACCAGAACTTCTACCTCAAGCGCGTGCGCGACACGCCCCCTGTGGTGGTGGACTACAGCCCCGTGTGGAACGAGGGTGACCCTGCCGTGAAGTGCAGCACGCCCATCATCCTGTCCTTCAATTGGGACATGGACAGCACGACGACCTGCGACGCCTTCACGCTCGACCCGCCGCTGGAGGGCAACTTCAAGTGGGAGGATTCCTACTACCGCTTGATTTTCACGCCCAAGGATGCCTTCGACGTGAACACGCTCTACACCCTCACGCTCAAGAAGAGCGCCGAGCACGGTGGCGGTACGCCGATGGATGAGGACTTCGTCATGCAGTTCTACACCCAGCCACGCAACCACCTGACCGAGTTAGCCGTCTTCCCCTATGAGGGTGCTCCAGTGCACCTGAAGACGCCTACGGTCGAACTGCGCGTCGATTCGCTGCTCGACACCTATAACCTGTTCCAGCGCCTGCGCGTCCTCGACAGCGAGGGCAACGAGTTGGCTTGGAACAAGCGCAGCATCAAGTACAACAAGAATGGTGATGACTATGGCTTCGTGCGCATCCCGCTCACTAAGAACATCGAGGCCGGCAAGGACTACCACCTCATCCTTGACGTGGACATCGCCGACACCGCCGGCATCCACTTGCCTGCAGCCCGTGTGATTAACTTCACAGGCGTTGATGCCGGCGCCGACAAGCCCGGCATGCAGGTCGTCGAGCCGTTTGAGAATGCTAGCGACTTCCGCGTCCTCGCCATCGATGAGACAAAGAACAAAGTGACCGCATCGACCGAAAAACTCTTTGGCAGCAAGTCGTTGCAGTTGGACTATGATATGACTGATGACTCACCCGTGCATGTTGCGCCCAATGAGTTCAATACCGTGACGTTCACTCATGGCGACACGTTGGGAATCCATGTTTGGGGCGATATGAGTTACAACGATCTGATAGTTAGGTTCAATGTTCCCGACACATGGACTTTCATCAACGTTCCCTTGGGAAGGATAGATTTCCACGGGTGGCGTTACATAAGCGTTCCAGTTGACAAGTTGGGTGAACCGGCTCGTTTCGCATCGCTTGTGTTGGCGCATCACCCTGAGGAATCGATGTGCAAGACGGGCACTATCCGCTTCGACAACCTGCTCAAGAAGGCTTCCAGCGGTATCGACGAGGCGCGTCTGGCCGGCATGAAGGTGAAGGTGGCTGGCGATTACATTGTCGTGAGCGCCGACACTTGGGTGCAGGGCGTGGAACTGCTCGACATCAACGGTCGCACCATCAAGGCCACGGGCGGCAACTGCCTGAACGTCGCCGGCATTGAGCCCGGTATCTATCTCGTGCGCGTCCACATCAACGGCCGCACCTCGACCACCAAGATGAGGCTGTAACCGGCCCCGCTTGCTCTAGATATTCTAGATTCTCTGGATTGTTTCTCCACGATATTCAACAATAGGGCCCTGCGGGGCCCTATTGTTTTTGTTAAGAAACTGACATTTTGTCAGTTTCTTGTTTAAATTTTGCTAAAAACATGACACGGTGTCTTTGATTTTTAACAGTAGTTATACTTTCGGCTGTTGGCATCGGTTTTGCTTCCATTGTAATCGCAAGCGGGTCGCAAGACCGGCAAGCATGAAGAAGCAAACAAACAATTAATAACAAACTGATAAATAAAAAATTAGGAGGTAATGACTATGTATTTTCCTGTAATTAGAAACAACCGCAACAACTGGTTAGACTGTGCATTCAATGACTTGTTCGACATGGACTGGACGCCGCGCCATGTGACCACTGCTCCTGCAGTGAACGTCAAGGAGAGCGACCAGGCTTTCACCATGGAGATTGCCGCTCCCGGCCTGAAGAAGGAGTTCTGCAACGTCAACATCAACAACGAGGGTAACCTGGTTGTCAAGATCGAGAACAAGAGCGAGCAGGAGGACAAGGCCAACGCCGATGGCGAGAAGACTCACCACTACCTGCGCCGCGAATTCTCCTACTCCAGCTACGAACAGGCCTACACGCTGCCCGAGAATGTTGACAAGGAGCGCATCAGTGCCAAGGTCGAGGACGGTATCCTCACCATCGAGCTCCCCAAGCTGACCCCGGAGCAGGAGAAGAAAGTTGACCGCGTCATCGAGATTGCATGACGATGAATGTGCCCGGCCGCGTCGGCTGGATGTGACAGAACGAATCAAGCGCCAGTGGCAATACCGCCGCTGGCGCTTCTTGTAGTTGGCCTGCTGGTGGTGTGGATGAGAAACCTCGTTTTTTAGTTAACAGATGTACTTTTGTGTTAATTATTATTTATTTCGTTGGAATTATATAACGGAAAAGAGAAGACTCATTGGTATTTTGCCTATCTTTGCAGCCGAAAACGTCAGCGAGATGCTGATATTAAGCTAGAATTAACAAAAAGATACATCTATTAACTAAGTTGTAATGGTGAAAGGGCAGAATGTTATCCTGATTGCTGAGAGTAGCACGACACGCACCGAGTGGTCGTTGGTAGAGGACGGCCAGGTGTTGCAGCATGCCTATACCTCGGGTTTGAACCCGTTTTTCATGACACGCCGCGAGATCAGCCACAGCATCCGCCTGGAGTTGCCGTCGGAGTTTTTCAAGCGCCGCTGGAGTCATGTCTATTTCTATGGTGCCGGCTGTTCAGGTCCGGAGAAGAACAAGATTATCGAGGCTTCGCTGGTGGCGCAGTTCAAGACGCCGGCGACGGTGATGAGCGACCTGCTGGGAGCCGCTCGAGGCCTGCTGGTGCGTGAACCGGGCTTGGCCTGCATTCTGGGCACGGGCAGTAACTCGTGTTTCTATGACGGCAACGAGATTGTCAAGAATGTGCCCGCCCTGGGCTTCATCTTGGGTGACGAGGGCAGTGGCGCCGCGCTGGGTCGCGTGTTCCTGGGCGACGCGCTCAAGGGCCTTGCCCCCCAGGAGTTGACCGACGCTTTCTTTGAGAAATACAAGGTGACGCGTGCCGAGGTGCTCGACGCCGTGCTCAACAACCCTGCCGCCACGCGCAACCTGCGTTCCTACTCGTTCTTCCTGAGCGAGCATCTGGACAGCCCCTACATCCACGACATGATTGCCACGGAGTTCAGGCGATTCTTTGAACGCAATGTGGTGCAGTATGACTACAAGAATTACCCCGTGAACTTTGTGGGACCCATCGCCACGACCTACAGCGAGATCCTGCTCGAGGTTGCCAGTGACTTCGGTGCCACGGTGCGCAAGATTGTCCTCAGTTCGATGCCGGGCCTTGTCGCCTATCACAGCGACCAGCCCTGATGTGGCTTGACCCTGTCTGTCGAGGCATGGGGCAAAGAGAAAGCGGCTGGGTCATCATTCAGCCACAAGCGTCAAAAAGAGCGAGTTGCTAAACTCATGTCTTTTTCAACTGATTGCGCTACAAGCGACAACCTTTGGCTCGGCGAAGCCAAATCAAACAAATCATTTAAAATATTTGATTAATTTCCCGTGCGGTAGCACGGTTAGACTACCGAGTCGCAATAATGAAACAACAGGGAGCGTGAGTTTGACTCGCGCTCCCTGTCACTTTATTGTCGTGACGGTTAGTCTTCGTCCTGACCGTTCTGCTTGGCGATGCGTTTGCGCTCAAGCTCGTCGAGGATGATTTTGCGCATGCGGATGTGGTTGGGTGTGATCTCGACATATTCGTCGGCCTTGATGTACTCCAGGGCCTCCTCGAGGCTGAAGACGATGGGAGGCACGATTTTCACCTTGTCGTCGGCACCGCTGGCACGCATGTTGGTGAGCTTCTTGGACTTGGTCACGTTGATGACCAGGTCTTTCTCCTTGGTGTGCTCGCCTACAACCTGTCCGCCATAGACGTCCTCCTGCGGGAAGATGAAGAAGCGGCCGCGGTCCTGAAGCTTGTCGATGGCATAGGCATAGGCCGTGCCGCCTTCCATGGCGACGAGCGAACCGTTGGTGCGGCGCGAGATTTCGCCCTTCCAGGGCTCGTAGTCCAGGAAGCGGTGCGACATGATGGCCTCGCCGGCGCTTGCCGTGAGCACGTTGGTGCGCAGGCCGATGATGCCGCGTGACGGAATCTTGAACTGCAGGTGGATGCGGTCGTTCTGGGTATCCATCATGATCATCTCGCCCTTGCGGCGGGTGACCATGTCAATCATCTTGCTGGAGTATTCCTCGGGGACGTTGATGCTCAACTCCTCAACGGGCTCGCACTTGACGCCGTCGATGGTCTTGATGATGACCTGCGGCTGGCCCACCTGGAGCTCATAGCCCTCGCGGCGCATCTCCTCGATGAGCACCGACAGATGCAGCACGCCGCGACCGAAGACGTTCCACGCGTCCTCGTTCTCGGTGCGCTCGACGCGCAGGGCCAAGTTCTTGTCCAACTCGCGCTGCAGGCGGTCCCAGATGTGACGCGAGGTCACATACTTGCCGTCCTTGCCGAAGAAGGGCGAGTCGTTGATGCAGAAACGCATCGACATCGTGGGCTCGTCAATCGCGATGCGGGGCAGGGCCTCGGGGTTGGTCGGCAGGGTGACGGTGTCACCGATTTCGAAGCCTTCCAGGCCGATGATGGCGCAGATGTCGCCGCTGCTCACGCTCTCGACATGCTTCTGTCCCATGCCCTCAAAGGTGCGCAGTTCCTTAATTTTCTGCTTTGCCACCTCACCGTCTTTCTTGCACAGGGCGACGTCCATGCCGTCCTTGAGGGTGCCGCGGTGCACACGGCCCACGGCGATACGTCCCACGTAGCTGCTGTAGTCCAGCGACGTGATGAGCATCTGGGCGTCACCCTCGAGCATCTCGGGCTCGGGGATGTACTTGATGATGGCGTCAAGCACGGCGGTGATGTTGTCGGTAGGCTTCTGCCAGTAGTCGCTCATCCAGCCTTCCTTGGCCGAGCCGAAGATGGTGGGGAAGTCCAGCTGGTCCTCGGTGGCGTCGAGGTTGCACATCAGGTCAAAGACCATCTCCTGCACCTCGTCGGGGCGGCAATTCGGCTTGTCCACCTTGTTGATGACAACGATGGGCTTCAAGCCCAGCTGCAGGGCTTTCTGCAACACGAAGCGCGTCTGGGGCATCGGACCCTCAAAGGCATCCACCAGCAGCAGGCAGCCATCGGCCATGTTGAGCACACGCTCCACCTCGCCGCCGAAGTCACTGTGCCCCGGGGTGTCGATGATGTTGATCTTGTAGCCGTTGTAGGAGATGGAAACGTTCTTGGACAGGATGGTGATGCCGCGCTCGCGTTCCAGGTCATTGCTGTCCAGGATCTGGGTGCCCATATTTTGGTTATCGCGGAACAGGTTTCCTGCCGCTAACATCTTGTCTACCAGAGTTGTCTTGCCATGATCGACATGAGCGATGATGGCCACATTGCGGATGTTTTGCATAATGCCTTCTTGAATTTGGCTGCAAAGATAGTGCAATTTGGGCGCTTAGCAAAACAACTTGTTGTTTTTCTGCTTAAATATCCTGTTTTGGAGCCTATGAGGGACCGATGGGGTTGCCATCAGCTCGTAAGTTAAAAATATTACCGTCTTTGCTTGTTTTTATTCATGTTATTTCCTATATTCGCGGCGATAACCAACCAGATACACTAATTATTATGAAATCTAAATATCGATACCATTGGATGATTGTCTTCTGCCTCTGCTTGGGGGTGGCTTTCTCGTTGGGCGCCGTTCCCGGCGAGCCGTCTCTTGTGCGTGAGGCCGTTGCAGCCCCTTCGATGAACGACGAGGTGGACTTTTCGTTTTACGGCGCCTCGTTGCATGCAGCCCGTGTGCGACCTGTGAAGGTGGCATCGATACGGGAAGATGATGTTTTCAGCGCGTGGCGCGATTACCAGAAACTGGATATTTCCCCTGTGGTGACATCGCTCAATGCGTTGTCCGACTCACTGGGCTTGAACGACTGGTTCGTGCTGGAACTGGTGCGTCATTATGCCGACGGGCTGTTGCCCTCTGGTTCCCCGATGGAAAGGGTGCTGCTAGAATATTGTGTCTTGTCAAGCATGGGCTATGACATCAGGCTGGCGAGAAGTGACCGTCAGTTGTTGCTTCTTGTTCCGTTTGATCAAGATGTGTATGAGCATTTCTTCATTCACATCGACGACAAGGACTATTACCTTTTCTACGACAACCTGGATTGCGACCTGAATGAGAAGTCGGTGATTTATCCCTGTGACCCGGTCAATAAAAAAAGTTCAGGCCATGGCCGTAGCTTCGGCTTGCTGTTCAAGGACAAAGCGTTGAATGTGTCTACAGGCGATGATTGGCTGTGTGACTTTGACGACGGCATGATTCACGTTTCCTGCATGGTGAGCCCCTGCGTGATGAGGATGCTGCGCGATTATCCGACGATGGACCTCCGGTGCTATGCGACTTCGGTTGTGCTGCCGCAGTTTCATGCTGCAATCGAGGAGCAGTTGGCGCCTCAACTCGAGGGGATGAGCCAGTGTGATGCGGCCGATGCCTTGTTGCACTTTGTCCAGAACGTGTTTGGCTATGAGGCCGACACACTGCAGTTTGGTCGCGAGAAAATGAACTTTGTGGAAGAGAATTTCTATTACGAGAATAATGATTGCGATGACCGTGCGGTCTTGTTCGCCTACCTGGTGAGCAGTCTGCTCGGGCTCGACGTGCAGTTTGTGCATTACCCGGGACATGATTGCACGGGCGTGCGCTTCACCGAGTGCGCCACACGCGGCAACGGTTATTTCTATGGCGATGACTACTACTTGATATGCGACCCGACCTATGTCGGCGCGCCCATCGGGCGATGCATGCCCGAATTCCGCACTGTCAAACCCACTGTCAAACTGATGCTTCCCACGCTGGCCAGCGAAAGCAAGAACAGGCCGCTGGAGCCGCGGCTTGACAGTAGAATCATTGTGGCCGACATCTCCATCTCGTTGCCTGAACAGTTGAATGTGAAGCGAGAACAGTGACGTGTTGCCCGTGTGGAAAGATTATTGTATCTTTGCACCAACTTGAAACCATTAACAGAAACGACAATGAGTAAAATTGCTTTAGTTACCGGAGCGACGAGCGGCATTGGAGAAGCCTGCGCTCGCCGTTTGGCCATGAGTGGCTACAACATGATTATCACGGGCCGCAGGGCCGAACGTCTGGATGCTGTCGCCAGGGACTTGTCTGCCCTGGGCGTCGGTGTGATTACCCTTGAGTTTGATGTGCGTGACCGCGAGGCGGCTACCGAGGCCATCAAGAGCCTGCCCCCCGAGTGGCAGGAAATCGACGTGCTGGTGAACAACGCCGGCGGAGCCTGGGGCCTTGAGCCTGAATATGAGGGCAACTACGAGGATTGGGACACGATGATCGACACCAACATCAAGGGCCTGCTGACGATGACACGCCTCATCGTGCCCGGCATGGTGGAGCGTGACCGTGGCCATGTGGTGAACATCGGCAGTGTGGCCGGTGATGCCGCCTACGGGGGTGGTAACGTCTATTGCGCCACCAAGTCGGCCGTGAAGGCCTTAAGCGACGGCTTGCGCATCGACGTGGCACATACCCGGGTGCGCGTGACCAACATCAAGCCCGGCCTGGTCGAGACCAACTTCTCGGTAACCCGTTTCCACGGCGACAAGGAACGGGCCGACAATGTCTATAAAGGCATTCAGCCCCTCACCGGCGAGGACATCGCCGAGTGCGTTTCCTTTGCAGTGAACGCCCCTGCCCATGTCCAGGTGGCCGAGTTGCTCGTTCTGGCCACCCATCAGGCCAGCGGCAGTGTCATCCACCGCGAGTAATACCTCCCTCAAACAACAGTTTTTCATCAAACAACAAAGTATTAAATCAAACAACTTGAACAACAAGGAACAACTCTAACAACAATTAATGATGTTGTTGATGTTGTTTTAAGTTGTTCAAGTTGTTTGATGATTTCCTGTTGTCTGATAATGGCTGTCGGGTGGACTTTAGGCGATGTTGGGGCTCTCGAGGCCGTAGTTGCGCTTGTGGTCCATCCACAGCAGCAGGGCCGAGGCGACTATGGCACCCACGCCGATGATGCCGAAGATGATGAGCGAGTGGGTGTAGTCCACCTGCTCGCCGACGGTGTTGCGCTCCAGCACCTTGCCGATGAGCACGGGGATGAGCATCAGGCCGATGTTCTGGATGTAATAGATGATGGAGTAGGAGGTGCCCAACTGCTTCATCGGCACGATTTTGGGCACGGCAGGCCACAGGGCGGCTGGCAGCAGCGAGAAGGCGATGCCCAGCACACACATCAGCGTCACGGCTATCCAACTGGAGTTGAGCGGCATGGCGAACACGAACAGGGTGATGGTCAACAGCACGCTGCCGATGACCATCATCGTGGCTCCGCGGCCCTTGTTGTCAAACCACGCGCCGAACAGCGGCGTCAACACGATGCTGGTGTAGGGGAGGATAGAGGGGATGGCACCGGCAATACTGGCCTCGACACCGTATTTTGAAATCATCAGTTTGGTGGCGAAGTCCAGGAAGGGGTAGAGTGCCGAGTAGTAGAACAGGCACAGCAGGGTGATGAGCCAGAAGCCCGGATTTTTGATGGTGATTTTCATGTCCGAGAAGTGGAACTTCTCGTCGTCGCCTTGGGCCAAGTCCTGTTTACCTTGTTCCTTATCGAGGCGGCGGTCCATCGTGCAGTAGTAGATGTAGGCGATGAGACCCACGCCCACACTGAACACGCCGATGAGCAACGGACGGGGAAGGCCCCAGTTGAGGGCGATGGGCAGGCTGAAGTTGAGTGCCAACGCGGTGCCCAGGCGAGCCATCGACACCTGCAGACCCATGGCGAGAGCCATCTCCTTGCCCGAGAACCAGCGCACGACGACCTTTGACACGGTGATGCCGCACATCTCATAGCCGATGCCGAAGAAGGCGAAGCCCAGTGCCGCCAACGCCACCTGGCGCTTGACGGTGCCCAGTAGGGGCACGTTCCACATGGAGTCGGGCGAGGTGAACGAGATGACACCGTAGACGGCTGCCGCGCCGGCCAGCATGAGCACACACGAGAGGATGCCCGTGAAACGCACGCCCATCTTGTCGAGGATGACGCCGCCCACAAAAAGCATCAGCAGGAACACGTTGAAGAAGCCGCGCGACCCGGCAAAGATGCCGAACTCGCCGCTGGTCCAGCCCACACCGCCGTCCTGGACGGCTTTCTCGAGCATGAACTGCAGCGGGGACATCTCCTTGGCGACGACATAGCCCGCCATCATCGTGAACGACACAATGGCCAGCACGGTCCACCGTGCCCACGCCTTTGTGGCAATCGTGTTTCTGACCTGTTCTCTCATATGTTTCAGTAAAATAAATAGGGACCTTAAAGTCTTTGATGTCCTTAAGGTCCCTAAAGTCCTTATTTGTTAATAGCTAACTAGTTATCACTCGGGAATGATCTCCTCGACAGGCTCAGGCTTGATGTTGGGCTCCTCGAGGCCGAGGTGCTTCTGACGGTCAACCACCTTGAGGTACAGACCGATGAGCAGAGCGAGCAGACCAAGACCGGCAAACATGGCCAGAGGTACAGTATGGTTCAACTCGGTGGCAGCGGTTCCTGCGGGGTTGGTAGAGTCGAGCATCTTGCCGTAGAGGATCGGGAAGAGCCACAGACCGATGTTCTGAATCCAGAAGATCAGCGCGTAAGCACTACCGATAATCTTGGAGTCCACCAGCTTGGGAACGCTGGGCCACAAGGCGGCAGGAACGAGCGAGAAAGACGAACCCAGCACCAGAATGGTAATGTAAGCCACAATGAAGCCGGCAGCCGTGCTACCCTTGAACATCGGCAGGATGAAGGCGAACGTCAAGTGGCAGGCAATCAGCAGCAACGAGCCCAAAACGAGCATCGAGGCGGCTTTACCCTTGTGGTCAACATAGTTGCCCAGGATGGGGGTGATACCCACAGCCAGCAGGGGGAATACGGCGAATACACTCTCAGCGCTCTGGCGCATGTAACCCATGTAGCAGTAGCAAATCAGAGCGATAACCGATACACACAATAGACCATACTTGGCACCCTTGTTCTTCATGAAGTTGCTCATAAAGGCTGTAGCGGCAATTACAAGCATAATGATGTACTGATAGATGGTCAGACTCTCGCTGGCCCAGAATGAGTTGGGGTCAACGTCCGAGAATGTGAGGTTGCACTGCAACATGTTCACGGCATACTTCTGGAAGGGGAAGATAGCGCTGTAGTAGAGCACGCACAACAGCGATACCAGCCAGAAACCCTTGTTGGTCAAAATCTTGCCGATGTCGCTTACCTTGAACGGATCATCCTTCTCCTCGGCCTCGCCAGTCTGCTTGTCGAGCTTGCTGTCCATGAAGAAGTAAACGATGAACATGATCAGGGCGATGCACATCAGTACGACACCGAAGGCAACGGCGCGGCTTACGCTGATATTGCCGCCCAACTTGGCGAAGTAGGGCGAGAAGATCATACAGGTGGCAACACCCAGACGGGCCAATGCCATCTCGCTACCCATAGCCAATGCCATCTCACGACCCTTGAACCACTTCACGATACCTCGGCTGACGGTAATACCTGCCATCTCAACACCGCAGCCAAAGAGCATGAAGCCACAAGCTGCAAGTTTAGCGCTGGCAGGCATGCCCTCATAGAAGGGTGAAACTCCCAACTCGTCAAAGACGGGGATGTAGTTCAGGTGGTTGGTGAACCAGGTCTCAAGGCCGGTACCGATAAAGGCATCGGTCACGGCATACCACTTGATGATGGCACCGATAAGCATTACAGCACCCGAGAGCAACGCGGTGAAGCGCACGCCCATCTTGTCAAGGATGATACCAGCAAAAATCAGGAAGAAAACGAACACGTTGAGGAATACCTCAGCGCCTTCCTCGGTACCGAATGCCGATGAATTCCAACCACGGTAATCCTGCATCAAGTCCTTGATGGGCGACAGGATGTCCATGAAAATGTAACTGCAGAACATACCCAAAGCGAGCAACAGCAGCGCCGTCCAGCGCATTCCTGCAGAGTCTCTCAAAGTCTGAATCTTTTCTGACATAAAAAATGTTGTTTTTTAAATTGTTTGTTATTTGGTTTATTGATTAATGGTTCTCTTTTGAGTTTTAAGTTGTAAGTTTTAAGTTGTAAGTAATGTTACTAACGCCAGCGGGCGTTCAACTCCTAACTATTAACTGTTAACTGTTCACTCTTAACTGATCACGCAATGCCGAGGGACTCGCAGATACGGTCGATCTTGGCGTCGGCCCAGTCGTTCTTGGCGTCGTAGTTCTCCTTCTTGTCGAGGGTGTCATGCACCTCGATGTAGAACTTGATCTTGGGCTCGGTGCCCGACGGGCGGATGGAAACCTTGGTGCCGTCCTCGGTGTAGTATTGCAGCACATTGCTGGTGGCAGGCATGACGAGTTTGGTCACCTCGCCGGTGCGCATGTCGCGCTGCTCGAGCTTCTGGAAGTCCTTGATGAGCACTACGGGCGAGCCGTCGATGGCCTGCTGCGGATTCTCGCGGAAGTTGACCATCATCTGGGCAATCTCGTCGGCGCCGCTCTTGCCGGGACGCACGACGCTGATGCCGCGCTCCTTGCTGTAGCCGTAGTTGATGTACAGGTCGATGTACAGGTCGTTCAACGTCATGCCCTTATCCTTGGCCCAGGCAGCAATCTCGCACATCAGGGGGATGGACGATACAGCGTCTTTATCACGGACGAAGGTCTCGGGCAGGAAGCCGTAGCTCTCCTCACCGCCACCCAGGTAGCGGCCCTTGCCTTCCATCTCGCGCATCACTTGTGCAATCCACTTGAAGCCGGTGAAGCAGTCAAACATCTTGATGCCTTCCTTGCGGGCAATCTTGGCAATGGTCTCACTGGTCACGATGGTCTTGACGATGTACTCGTCTCCCTTGAGCTTACCCAGTTCGCGATTGCGGACCATCAGGTAATAGTGGAAGATAATCTGGATTTGGTTACCGTTCACAAGTTCATATTTGCCCTTGGTGTTCTTGATGACCAGGCTGATGCGGTCGGCATCGGGGTCACTGGCGAGAGCTAAATCGGCTTGTACCTCTTCGGCCTTGGCAACAGCCATCTGCATCGCGCTGGGCATCTCGGGATTGGGCGAATCCACGGTGGGGAAGTCGCCGCTCATGATGTCCTGCTCGGGAACGTGGATGATGTTGTCAAAGCCCCAACGCTCGATAGAGCGGGGGATGATGTAGCGTCCCACGCCATGGATGGGGGTATAAACAATCTTCAGGTCGTGATGGCGCTTGCACACATCGGGGCTCAACGACAGGGTGTGGATTTCCTCGATATAGGGACCGTCAACATCCTCGCCGATAATCTGAATCAGGTCAGGATTACCTTCGAACTTGATTTCGCTGACGTCCTTGATGGCATTGACGTTATTGATGATGTTCACGTCATGGGGAGCAATCACCTGGGCACCATCGTCCCAGTAGGCCTTGTAGCCGTTATAAATCTTGGGATTATGAGATGCCGTGATGTTCACACCGCTCTGGCAACCCAAGCGACGGATGGCATAGCTGACCTCGGGAGTGGGGCGCGGACCCTCGAACAGATACACCTTGATGCCGTTGGCGCTGAAGATGTTGGCGACAGTCTCGGCAAACAGGCGGCTGTTGTTGCGCACGTCATGACCCACAACCACCGAAATCTGGTCCAGGTCCTTGAAGGCCTCGTTCAGGTAGTTGGCCAGGCCTTGTGTGGCGCTGCCCACCGTGTAGATGTTCATGCGGTTGCAGCCGGCGCCCATGATGCCGCGCAGGCCACCGGTACCGAATTCGAGCGTTTTGTAGAACGACTCGACCAGATCGGTCTTGTCCTCATTGTCGAGCATTGCCTGAACCTCGGCACGGGTCTGCTCGTCATAACTTTTACTAAGCCACGTCTGGGCCTTTGCGGTCACTTCCTGTAATAATTTTTCGTCGTACATACTTGGTTGGGTTTATTATAAGGTTGATGTTTTTTTCAAATTGACAAAGTTACAGCAAAATCACTTATCACCCAAATTTTACCCACCAAAAAACAAAAAAAAGCGCCTCGTCTCCCGACGAAGCTGCCTTGCTAGGAAAAAAGTATCATATTGCTGCAAAGATAAACAGCTTTGGCGAATTGTGCAAATATTTTGACATTTTTTGAACCTAATTTTCTCCGTAGGGGAGAAAAATTGACCGTTTAGGATAACTTTTCACAAAATTAAGTGCAGGATGTTTCAAAAATGTATACCTTTGCCGCCAGACAAAACTATCAATAATTATAACAGAGATGAAAAGACTTTTTGTGACTTTGATGGCGCTTGTAGCGCTGACGTTTGCTGCACCTGCGGTGCAGGCTGCAGTATGGTTTGACATCATGTCGAGCGGTGGCGAGACCATTTCAATCAACCCTGATATTATGACAACCGACAACGGTGCCAGCTACCTGGTGTGGGTGCGCAACTCCTTTGACGTGCCCGAGTCGCGCGAGTATTATACCCGTGATCGCGGCTACGACGAGACGGTGGCCTACAAGTTGACACTGTACAAGTTTACCGATGACTGGAACATTTTCAATATCGTTGAGGTGTCGGTCTATGGTGAGAAAGACAACATCATCGACCAGTATTCCAATCCCGACATGGCCGCTACCGAGACCATGATACCCGCTGGCACGCCCATCGAGACGATTGCCGAGAATGCCAAGGTCATCTACGAGGTAAAGACAAACCCGGAGTGAGTTATCAGTGAACAGTTAATAGTTAACAGTTAACAGTTAGCTTTTGCTGACTGACGATAGAAAGAGTTGTCGAGGAACGTCCCTCGACAACTCTTTATTTTAAATCAGCGAATTCGCTATTCGCTATTCGCTATTCGCTATTCACTATTCACTGTTAACTATTCACTGTTAACTGTTAACTCTCACTCGTTCCCTCCCTGGAAGGTGCCGATGAAGAAGATGGAGTGAGTACTCTCCTCGAGGATGAGATACAGGAAGGGGCGGGTGGCATGGAAATCGAAAGACGGGGTAGTACCGACACTTGTCAGCACATAACCTGCAATGGTGACGGCTGCTGCCTTACCGCCGTCCTCGTTGATTTCGATTTTGGCCTTCTGCAGCATGAGCGATACATACAGGCTGGCAGTCGTCATGTTAGAGAAATCGGCCCTTTGGGGGTCAAATGCCGATGTGATGCCCATGCTGTTGAGGGGCTCTTTCAGTTTGATGTCGCTTGAGGTCTCAAACTTGGGCAACAGGACATCAATATCGCCGGTGCCGATGTTATAGAGGTGCGCATTCAGGTCCTGAATGGTCATGCCTTGGATGAAGTCCTCCAGGGACAGTCCCTCGGCAGGGAGCAGGACATACATGCTGTAAGCGCCGTTGCCGAAGGGCAGTCGCAACGTGGCGCACTTTTCGTCATGTCCGTAGAACGCATGTGCCTTGATGTGCATGATATCGCGCTTGACGGTCGTTCCATTGTCCAATGTGAAGTCCATCTTGCGGGTATAATCCTTGTTGAATTTCGAGGCCCAATCGGCCTTGAAGTAAATGGCGTTGAGCATGTACATGGCCGCGTTAGGGTTGATTTCATCAAGGATGCGTGGAATCATGCCCTCGGTATTGTCCTTGCACCAGTTGTTGATGATGTTGAGCGCGTTGCTCTTGGTGAAATCCATCGCCTCGATCTGCGCGTAGTAGTAATGCTTCATGTCATCGACATACTGTGAGAGCAGATTGATGCCCAACGCCGAATTCACCTCCACGCAGTTGGCTATTTTCACGGTGGCGGCGGGGTCCACCGTGGCGGCGCCGTCAATCATCGTCTTGCAGTACTCGTTCACGGCCATGGCATCATCACCAAATCCCAGTGTGGCGCTAATCTCGTCGCGCGTGTTACCTGCAGCGCCGGCACCCATCATCCCGAGCAGATAGGTCACGCTCAGGGGAGACATGATGGTATTGCCCTGATTGCCGTCAGTTTCCCTCACTGCACGGAACAGGCGCCAAGCGAATTCGTTGTTGTTGTCGCGCATCTGCCGTTGCGCCTCGGTGAGTTGGATGGGATTCACTGCATTGAGCATGCTAACGACTTCGTCTTCGCCGATGGCCACCTCTTCCTCACTGCCACATGATACCAGCGACACTGTCATCAGCGCCACGATTACCATTAATGTCCAGAATTGTTTCATAGAGTTCAGTTTTTTAGAGTTACATTCTATAACATAAACAGCAAGTGGCAATAATCTTGCACCATCATGGCAACAATTTCCACTGTCCGAGTGTCTTGCCGCGTAAGATGCGGTACTCCACATCGGTCAGTTCCATAGTCAGGGCGGGCAGGTCCACCTGGCTGATGATGTCTTGCAGCTTGTTGACGTTCATCCTCGGGTCTTGCGCGCGGCCCAGGGTGACGTGCAGCTTGAAGTCGGATTGCATCTTGCAGCCCTTGGCCTTGAAATAGTGCCTGAGGTCCTTGACCAGGGCCAGAAAATCGTCGGGAGCATCGGTCGTCGTGAGGTGGATGACCTGCCTGTGATAGCCAGAGGCAAAGGCGTCCAGCTTGTCGAAGGTGATGGTCGGGGCCATGCCCTCGTCGACAATGTCGTTGAGACCCGGCACCAGATTGACATTGTCGGGCGCAAAGTCGAGGAAAGCCATTGTGATGTGATAATAGCCTCGCTGCCAACGTATGTTCACGCCGTCAAGCAGGTCCCTCAACTGCCTGAACCAGGAATCTTCATATCGGATGGGAACTTTGATTTCGATATAACTCTGCATAGCACTTTTGTTTTAACTTGCTGGACAAAAGTACTCATTTTCGCTGAATCGGCAATGCCCATGAGGCTATAGCGTTGAAACTCATGGCAGCGTGAAGCGCAGACCGGCGTTGAGGTTGATGTTCCAGGGCTTGTCCTTGAAATAGTTTTCCAAATCGCTGCCGTTGTTGAAGTAGTAGCGGACGGTCGGCTCGGCATAGAGGCCGAAGCCTTGCGACAACTGAAGGTGTAGGCCGGGACCTGCGAGGGCCGAGAACTGCACGCGGTCCTTGCCGATGTCCTGGTCGTTGGTTCGGGTGGATTCCTTGAGCGTCGCCTTGACGTTGAAATCGGCTTGCGCGCCGCCGATGGCATAGACAGTCAAGCGCTTGTAGTTCCATAACGAGTAAGACACGCCGACGGGAATGCCCAGGTAGTGAAGGGTCTGCTCGCGCCGCCTGCTGGCCGACGTGAAGTCCGACTTGAGGTGCGTATAAACCAGTCCGCTTGTCAAGGCAAGACGGTTGTTCAGCGGATACTGCACACTCAAGCCCACCGAGATGGGCGCATGGTGTTTGGCCTTGAAAACTTCCACAGGTATATACTCTCCGGACATTAGATACAAGGGGTCATATTCACTGTCGAAATAAACTAAATTTTTATTGGATAACCCTTCAGTCTGAAAATTGTTTGACGCGTACAAGCCGATGGTCATCGGGAACCGTTGTCTGGACGGCGTGATGATGGTTTTGTCTGATGTGTTAGACGGAGTTTTAGCCAGTGTTTTGGCATTGGAGTAAGCATGGCTTTTCAACTCGCGCTTGGTCTGCTGGTCCTGCTCCTTGGCTTGACTGGCAGGTTCGCTGTCGGCAGTCACGGGTGCGGTATTCTCCTCGGTGGGCGCGATGACTTGGGCGATGGCATCGGATGTCTTGGCGGGTCCCATAGCCGCTTTGGATGGACGGACGCTCGAGCCCGGGGCATGGGTGGTGACCTTATCCACGGCCGGAGCGGTGGCATCGTTCTGAGCGAGGATGCTTGGTGTGGCTTCGGGCTCGGGCAAGGTCACCTCGGGCTGGCTTGAGGCGATAACCGGCTCGTTTTCATTGACCGACATATCGTCGCCTGCATTCCACAGCAGGGTTCCTGTACCCAATACCGCCAGGGCCACGGCAGCGGCGGCTGCATAACGTCGCCAGACGGGCGTCAGGCGCGATGGCGTCTCGCGCTCGGGCAAGCGGGCCTCGATGTCCTGCCACAGGTCGTCGCCGACGGGCTCCTCATGGCGCTCCATCATCGATTGCAGTTGTTTTATCCAGTCGTTGTCAGTCATCGTGGTCTTGTTGATATTGGTGAATCATTTTGGCCAGCAGTCGCTTGGCTCGCAGCAGTTGGGAAGCCGAGGAGTTTTCCTTGATGCCCAGTTCCCGTGCAATCTCTTTGTGGCTCTTGTGCTCAAACACGTATTGGTTGAACACGATGCGGTATCCCTGGGGCAGGGCCGCGATCATCCTGTTGATTTCCTCGGGCGGAACGTGGAGGATGTCGGGCGGCTCTTCGTCGGGCACTTCATCAGGCACATCCCTGTCGGTCTCGTCGAGGAACGTCAGTCGGGATCGCCGCTTGAGGTGATCGATGGACTCGTTGGCGACAATCCGTGTCATCCATGCGCGCAGAGACCCTTGCCCACGGTAGGCGAACTCGCCGATGCGCGTGAATGCCTTGAGAAAGCAGTCCTGCAGCACGTCACGGCACTCGTCGCGGTCGGCCAGATACCGCACAGCAGTGGCCATAGCGGAACCCGCCAGCAGGTCATACATCTCGTGCATGGCCTTCCGGTCACCGTTCTTGACGCCGTTGACGATTTGTTGCTCGGTCACTGGACTTGGGTCTCTTACAATGGATAAACTTGGATGAATGCCTAATCTTGCATCCTGTGTTCACAAAAAAACGCATGCTTCTTCTCACAGATGCATGCGTTTTGTTTCCGTTTCTCTGTAACGCACTGGTTAATGGCGTTTTTTACTCTTGCTGGAAGCCTTCTTGGCGGGCGCTTTTTTGTTGCCCGATGAGCTGGTGTTCACCTGCTGGAGGCCCATCTGGATGTTCTTGATGAGGGCTTCGCTGGTGTAGGTGGCACCGGTGGCGATGTCGGGCTTAAGGCTCTTGGCCTGGGCGACAGTCTTGCCGATGTACTGAGGCAGCACTTTGTCCTTGGCACGCTTGAGATAGCCGGGAGACTCCTGGTTGGGGAGCACCTCGATATTCTCGATGACGCCGTTCTTGATGGTGATGTTGAGCGGTGTGGTGCCGTTATAGCCTACCACCTTCTTGGCGATTTCGCCGGTGTAGATGACCTGTGTGGTGGGGGCCTTCTTGGCCTTGGAAGCCTTCTTGGTGCGGGCATCGAGCGTGACGGTGCCTGCCACGAGCAGCATGATGGCTGCGAAGATGATGGTCTTTTTCATTATATTCTTTAGTTTTAGTTTTTAGTCCTTAGTTTCTAGTCCCTAGTTTCTAGTCCCTAGTTTCTAGTTTTTAGTTTCTAGTCCCTAGTTTCTAGTCCGTGGTTTTAGACGGGATTTGACGGTGATGGTTTAATTCTCCTCGAGGAGTTGCCGGGCTTGAGCCAGGGCCTCGGGCTTGCCGATATCGAGCCACTGGTAGTCGGTATCGGGGTGGTAACCGTGGATGAGGTGATGCTTGCACTCGTTGACATAGAACGGTGTGATGGAGAACTTCTCACCCTCTTGGCGGCGGTAACGCTCCAAGTGCGGGAAGATACGCGGCGAGATGACATGCAGGCCACCGAAGGCCAGTTCCCGCAGGTCACGGTTGCGCAGTTTCTCGGGATCGGGCTTGAACTCACCTGTTGCCTTGTTGGTCCAACCGCACAGGCGGTCGTTCTCGTCGAAGAGGAAGTAGCGCTGTGTCTGCCGCTCCTTGACCAAGATTGTTGCCAATGCATCGTGCTCGACGTGATAGTCGTAGAAGGCTTTCAGGTCCAGCGTGCTGATGATGTCGGTGTTGTGAACCAGGAACGGCTCGTCGCCGTCCAGCCACTGGCGCGCCTTGAGGATGCCGCCACCGGTGTCGAGCAGCAGGCCGCGCTCGTCGCTGATGTGCATGTTCAGCCCGAAGTTGTCATGGCTCTCCAGGAAGTCGATGATCATCTGCCCGTAGTGGTGGATGTTGATGGTGATGTCGTTAAAGCCCGCTGCCGCTACACGCTCGATGACGTGCTGCAGCATGGGTTTGCCGGCAATCTCGACCATGGCCTTGGGGCGGTCGTCGGTCAGGGGACGCAGGCGTGTGCCCAAGCCAGCCGCAAAAATCAGTGCTTTCATTGCTTGTCAACAGGGTTGAGGGTGCGCTCGTGGTCGGGCTGCTCGCGATGCGAGAGTTCGACGCGCACGTTAAACTTCTCGTGGATGTGTTCGGCCAGGCGTTCGGCGGCATAGACCGAGCGGTGCTGACCGCCCGTACAGCCGAAGCACACCATCAGGTCGGTGAAACCGCGCTTCTTGTAGCGCTCCACCGACTCGTCAACAAGGGCATAAACGTGCTTGAGCCACTTGTCGATGGTGCTCTCCTTCTTCAGGAAGTCGATGACGTTCTGGTCAAGACCGGTGAACATCTTGTACTTATCATACTTGCCGGGATTGTTCAGTGCGCGGCAATCGAACACAAATCCGCCGCCATTGCCCGATGAGTCATGGGGAATGCCTTTCTTGTAGGCAAAACTCATCACCTTGACGGTCAAGCCCTTGTCCTCGCTGACAAAGTCCTTGAGGTTGACCAGTTCATCAATGACGAGGCTCAGGTAGGGATACTGGGTGAACGGCTTTTCGATGACCAGTTTGCGAAGGTTGGCCACAGCGGGCACAATGCTGTTCTTCATGAAGTCGGGCTTCTTCTCGAAGTAGCCGCGGAAACCGTAGGCGCCCAGCACCTGCAGCGTGCGGAAGAGCACGAACAATCGCAGGTTGTCATAGAATTCCTTCTCGTCGAGGTCAGGCTGGTATTCCTTGAGTTTCTCGAGATAGGCTTTCACGAGGTCTTTTTTCAGGTCGTCGGGGTACTTGGCGCGTGACTGCCACACGAAGGAGGCCACGTCGTAGTAGTACGGGCCACGGCGACCGCCCTGAAAGTCGATGAAGGCCAGTTTGCACTCGGCGGGCTTGTCGGCGTTGCCCACGAGCATCACGTTGCGGGACTGGAAGTCACGGTACATGAACGTCTCGCTGGGAATAGCCAGCAGGTCGTGAACCAGCTTCTCGAAGTCATTCTCGAGCTTGTCCTCGTTGAACACCACACCGGTGGCCTTGAGGAAACAGTACTTGAAGTAGTTCAGGTCCCACTTGATGGAGCGCTCGTCAAAGCACTTGGCGGGATAGCAGTTGTTATAGTCAAAGCCTTGGGCACCACGGAACTGGATGTCCACTAGGTCACGCATGGTGCGGCGCAGCAGTTCTTTCTCATCGCTGGTGAAAGCATGGGTGATGGAACTGCGGCGTATCTTGTTCCACAGGATGTTCTCGGGCTTCTTGCCCAGGTCCTCCTGGATATAGGCCATGTGGTCGTCGCTCACACCATAGACCTCGGGCACCGACAGCCCCTGCTCGCGGAAGTGGCGTGCGATGTAGATGAAAGCGTCGTTCTCCTCGCGCGACTCGCCGATGACGCCCACGATGGGACGCTCACCGTTCATGCGGTAGTAACTGCGGTTGGAACCGGCCTTGTCCATCAGGACAATCTCGGTGGGCTCGCTGCCCACATATTGCTCGTATAATTTAGTCAGTCTTTCCATTTGTTCTTGTTTTGCGGTGATGTGAGATGATGATATTAGAACTCACTGGTGAAGTGGAAGGTGATTTTCGGGAAGTCCTGCTGTGCCATCTGCAAGACGTAGTTGCTGTCGGCCAGGAAGACGTCGCGGCCCTCGCGGTCGAGCGCCATGAACTGGTGCTTGCGCTTCTTGAAGGCGTCAAGGGCATCCTCGTCATCGCTCTCGATCCAGCAGGCCTTGTACAGGTGGATGGGCTCCCAGCGGCACTGGGCGCCATACTCGTGCAGCAGGCGGTACTGGATGACCTCGAACTGCAGCTGTCCCACGGTGCCGATGATCTTGCGGTTATTGAACTGGTTGATGAACATCTGGGCCACGCCCTCGTCCATCAACTGCTCAAGACCCTTGTTGAGTTGCTTGGTCTTCATCGGGTCGGAGTTCTCGATATACTTGAACATCTCTGGCGAGAAGCTGGGCAGACCCTTGAAGTGGAGCTCTTCGCCCTCGGTCAAGGTGTCGCCGATCTTGAAGATGCCGTTGTCGGGCAAGCCCACGATGTCGCCGGGGTACACCTCGTCGATGATTTCCTTCTTCTGGGCCATGAAAGCCGTCGGGGCACTGAAGCGGTAGCTCTTGCCGCTGCGGATGTGCTTGTAGTTGCCATTGCGCTGGAACACGCCGGAGCACACCTTCACAAAGGCGATGCAGCTCCTGTGGTTCGGGTCCATGTTGGCGTGAATCTTGAAGACGAAGCCCGTGAACTTGTCCTCGCCAGGCTCCACCGTGCGCTCGATGGCGTTCACGGGGCGCGGCGACGGGGCGATGCGCACGAAGCAGTCCAGCAACTCCTTCACGCCGAAGGTGTTCAGCGCCGACCCGAAGAACACGGGTGCCACCTTGCCGTCAAGGTAGTCGAGCGTGTTGAAGTCGGGGTAAACGCCGTCGATGAGTTCGATGTCGGCACGCAGTTTCTCGGCATCGGCCTTGCCCACAGCCTTGTCGATGGCCGGGTCGTTGATGTCGTGGATGTCCACGCGGTCGGTCACGTGCTGCTTGTCGGGCTTGAACAGGCTGATGTTGTGCTCATAGATGTTGTACACACCCTTGAAGTGGGCGCCGATGTTGATGGGCCAGCTCAGGGGGCGCACATCAATCTTCAGCTCCTGCTCCAGCTCGTCGAGGATGTCGAACGGGTCGCGGCCCTCGCGGTCGAGCTTGTTGACAAAGATGATGACGGGCGTGTTGCGCATGCGGCACACCTCCATCAGTTTCCTGGTCTGGGTCTCGACGCCTTTGGCGACATCGACCACGATGATGACGCTGTCAACAGCCGTCAGGGTGCGGTAGGTGTCCTCGGCGAAGTCCTGGTGGCCGGGAGTGTCGAGGATATTGATTTTGTAATCGCCGTAGTTGAATCCCATGACCGAAGTGGCGACCGAGATGCCGCGTTGCTTCTCAATCTCCATCCAGTCGCTGGTGGCGGTCTTCTTGATCTTGTTGGATTTCACGGCGCCTGCCACATGAATTGCGCCACCAAAGAGCAGCAGCTTCTCGGTGAGCGTCGTCTTGCCGGCATCAGGGTGGCTGATGATGGCAAAGGTGCGGCGGCGGGTGATTTCGGTTGTCAGAGACATTCTTATCTTTTTGAACAGTTAACAGTTAATAGTCAATAGTTGTTTGATGGTGTCGTCGAGGCTGTCGAGCCAGTAGGGGACGGTCACGCCAAAGGTGGTCTTGAACCGTGTCTTATCAAGCACGCTGTAGGCGGGACGGTGGGCCTTGGCGGGGAACTCGTCGCTGTGACAGGGTTGCACGTCGCAGGTGGTGATGCCTGCCAGGCGGTGAATGGCCAGCGTGAAGTCATACCACGAGATGACACCCTCGTTGCTGAAGTGATAGATGCCGCCATGCCACTGGTCGGCAGTCATCACGGTGATGATGGCGCGCGCCAGGTCGCGGGCGCAGGTGGGTGTGCCCACTTGGTCAAACACGACCTTCAACGCGAGCTTGTCCTTGCCCAGCATGAGCATCGTCTTGACGAAGTTCTTGCCGTAGGGCGAGTAGAGCCAGGCGGTGCGCAGGATGACGGCGTCATCGCCGAGCGCGTCGAGCAGTTGGCGTTCGCCGTCGAGCTTGGTGCGGCCATAGGCCGACTGGGGGCAGGTGGGCATGCCCTCGGTATAGGGGACACAACCTTTGCCGTCAAACACATAGTCGGTCGAGACGTGGACCATGCGTGCCCCGTGACGCTTGGCAACACGGGCGAGGATGCCCACGGCGTCGGCATTAAGGCGGGCGGCCAGGTCTTCGTTGTCCTCGGCAGCGTCAACGGCGGTATAGGCAGCGCAGTTGACGATGATGTCGATGGCCCGCTCGGTGACCATCCGTTCCACGGCGGCCTCGTCGGTGATGTCGAGCGTGACGATGTCGTCGCCGGCCACATCGGTGAAGGTGGCGTCGAAGCGCGGGTCGCTTGCCAGCACGTTGCGCATCTCGTGACCCAGTTGGCCGTTAGCGCCGGTGATGAGTATATTGCTCTTGTCCATGATTATTCGTCATTTAGGTCATCGCCAAACAGGGGTTTCTCCTCGTCACGCTTGAAATAGGCGGCGAGCAGGCCGATGAAGTGCGAAATCTGGGAAATCGCAGCGGCGGTGTCTTGGGATATCTCCTTGCCTTGCAGGTGGAGCAGCATCACGCCATAGAGGGCGTTAAAGCAGGTCTCCAGTTCGCCGGGGCGCTCCTGCTCGGGCAGCGAGGCGCGCAACTGAACGATGTGGGGCAGGGTGCGGTAATAATCGGCGTGGTATTCGGGGAAACGGCCCTGGTCGGCCAGCAGTTGCTGGTGCAGGTCGTTGAGGCGGATGAGCACGTTGTGGCATACGCGGATGTGCCCCTTGTCACGCACGTTCTCCAGTTCCATCATCTTGATGAGCGACTCATACCACTCGCGGATGTCGCCACGCGTCTTCTCGTCGACGTCATAGCGTGAGATGACCGCCTTGTCCACCGTGTCGATGTCCAGATGGCATGCACGCAGCAAGTCCTCTACCTGCCACAGGTACAGGAGATACTCGGCGATGTTTTCCTTGCGTTTCTGTTGAGCGATGATCATGACGTCATGAGGCGTTATCCAAAACGGCTGATGTTGCGCAGCGTGGGCTCGTCAACGACGCGGATGCGACGGCCGTCAACAGTGATGATACGTTCCTGGGCAAAGGTGGAGAGGGTGCGGATGGCATTGGCGGTGGTCATGTTGGAGAGGTTGGCGAGGTCCTCACGGGCCATATAAATCTTCAGTGTCTTGCCGTCGTCTTCGAAGCCGTAATTGTCGACCAGCATGCACAGGGCCTCGGCCAGGCGGCCGCGGATGTGCTTCTGGGTCAGCGTCACCACCTTGGATTCACTGCCGCCAAGGTGCTTGGACAACTCGTGCAGGAAAAACCATGCCAGCTTGATATTGCCGTCGATGAGTTCCTTGACCGTCGTCATGGGCAAGGTGCCCACCTGAGACGGCTCGATGGCCATGGTGCTGGCGACGTACGGCTCCTTGGCAAACCAGGCACGGTAGCCGAAGTACTGGATGGGACGGTACAGGCGCAGGATCTGCGGCTTGCCGCCGACACCGTTCTTGAATCGCTTCACCTTACCCTTGATGAGCACCCACAGGAATTCCGGCTCATCCTTTTCGGCATAGATGATCTGGCCCTTGCGGTAATTGTGAATGACAAAGTTTTCAGCGATGAGATGTTTCTCCTCGCTGTTCAGGATAGACCATATTGCCGCCAGGTCTTCCCTGATGATGTCTTCTATTGTGCTCTTGATGACCATTCAAGTCTAAATTAACGTGCAAAGTTACACAATCTTTCCCACCTGCCAAAATCAATACCTCTAAAAAACCATAAAACAGGGGGAATCGTCAATTGCCGTGGCGCGCAGCCTACAGGATTGATTTCAACAGGTCGATTTCCTTGTCCAGGCGGCTGAAGCTGACCTCGTCTTCTTCGCTATAGGTCACCTCGTTGCCCAGGAGCAGCAGGAAGGCGGCCACGGGGAAATTGTCAGGGCCGTCGTTCCAGTTGTCGTTGTAGCCCCTGAGGCCGAAATCCTTGAGCATGCTGGTGCCTTCGGCGACAACGGCGTTTCTCAAGTCCTCATGCCGCACCTTGAAATGATAGATGTCCTCGGGGTCCTTCAACTCATCGACGTTGAAATCGAATCCCAGCATGTCCCTGCCGGTTCGATTGATGATGATGTCGTCGATGGTGCCGTCACTGTCTATAATCAGCTGCATGACTCCAGGCTCTTGAAACCATTCGATGTGGTGCTTGAAGGGTGTTTCTCCGTCCTGGATTTCCTCATCAATTTTAGCCACCAGCGTGATGAGGGAGGACAAGGGGCAGTCGCCGATGTAGGAAGCCAGGAAACCCACTCTTGTCTCATCAAACGTGAGCTCGATGGTCTGCCATCCGTTGCCCATGGCGATGACTTTGACGTCGATATGTTTTACTAGTTCGGCCATAATCTTGGGTCGTTATGAGTTGTTATTGCATGTTATCATTGACGGATGATTTGAACGGGGTTTCAGTGGCGGAAGGCGTCGGGGATGGGCACCGGGCTGTTGGGGTTGAAGCCAGGCTGGTTGCGAATGGCGTCGGGGACGGTGACCGGGCGGTACTTCGGGTCGCCCCAGTCGCGGCTGTTTTTGCCGCCATTGAGCAGTGCGTCAAACAGCTGGTAAATCCACGGGCCGGCGTCAATCGAGATGGGAGCGCCCAGCAGGTTGAACGTGGGCTGCACGACGGGCATGGTGCGCCAGCGGCCGGTGTAGGGGTCATAGATGCGCCTTGCTCCCACGTCGAGCGAGAAGTTGTCGCTGGCTTTCCAGCCCAGCGTGCCGCCATAGGACGAACTGGCCAAGAACGGCATCGCCGCCACCGAGTGGAACTGCTGATTGACGTAGTACTGCCCGAAGGCATTGAGCGACAGCCGGTCGTTGAGACGGAACGACGCGTTGCCGAACACACCGTAGTCGTTCCATGCTGCGCGGTCAAAGTGGTATTTGCTGCCCGTGACACCGGCCGAGACCATCAGACGGTCGCCCACCGGCATGGTGAAGGCGACGCTGGCACTGGCCGTGTTGCCCATGCCCAGGTAGGTGGTGTGGGCGCCGCTGCCCGTCAAGTAACCCTTGCCCAGGCGGGTGATGACGCCGCCCGACGACCAGTCGCGGCTGTAGGGGTTGGTGTCGTAACGGAAGTGGGGAATGCTGCTCCAGTGGTTGTCGCGCCACTCCAGCTGATAGATGGCCAGCGAGTCGCCCAGGCTGCTGCGGTAGTCCAGCTTGAGGTCGGCGGCAGTGGGCAAGTTGGCGTTGAAGGTGGGTTTGATGTTGGTGGACGGACTGATGCCGGGCAGTTCGGGCATGGTGAAATCGGGGCTGATTTTGGACTGATCAAACTGCAGCCTGATCGTCTGATTCTCCTGTGCCGCCCCAATCAGGACGCACAGCGCCAATACTATGGAAATTACCCATTTCATGACCGCAAAAATAGCGTATTGCCGTCAAGTGGACAAATGGAAAAGGTTAAATAGTCTTATTATTGGCCCGGCATGTTCTCCCAGGCGGCACGCAGGGCTGTCACGATGTCGTCATAGTCCTGCAGCGTGAAAGGCTCGTCGCTCGTGGTGAGGATGGTGAAAGTGATGTTATTGTAGGTGCGGCAGGTGCCGGTGTCCCTCATGCCGTTGCGCAGGTAGAAGGCATGGCGCCGCTTGCGTTGCTCGGGGTTGGGAGCGTCGGGCTGCCGGGGCGACTCGATGTCGATGATATAGGGGCGTCCGTTACGGTATTTGTCGAGTGTCGCCTTCAGGATGGCCTGCCCGTAGCCCTGGCCGCGCAATTCCTCGCGCACGGCAAAATACCATCCCCAATTATACCTCGGCAATTTCAATACCATCATCAGCCCCACGAGCATGTCCTTGTCATAGTAGGCCGTGTAGTCGATGTCCATGAGGTCCAGCAACTCAATCAATTCATCGTACGGAATCTGTTCTCCGTCAGGAAACGCCGTCTCATAGAGCCGCCTGAGCGCCTCATCCCCAGCACTGCCACTATTGATATCAACGGCCTTCAACATTCCTCATTCCTCATTTCTCATTCCTAACTCTTGGCTCTCTCCAGCTCTTCTCCGGCCTCTTCCCACTGGGTCATGACCTCCTCGAGTTCGCGGGAAATCTTGGAGTGGGTGTAGTAGATGTCCAGGTTCTCGCTGGAGGCGGCAGACAGTTTCTCCTCGATTTCGGCAAGTTGCTGTTCCAGTTCGGCGATGCGGGTCTCGCAGGTCTTCACCTTTTTTTCGGCCTGACGGATGCGGCGTTCGCGCTCCTTCTGTCGCTGGTAGTCCAGTTTGCCTTGACTCTCGGGAGACGCAAGATTCTGCGTCTCTACATCGGCCACGGGCGTTGCGGTGTTCCTGATTTCCAGTTGCTGCAGGGTATCGAGTTGCTTCTTCTGCAGGAAGTCGTAGATGCCGCCCAAGTGCTCGCGCACGTGATGGTCGCCGAACTCGTATACCTTGTTGACGATGCCGTTCAGGAAGTCACGGTCATGGGAAACGACAATAACTGTGCCCTCAAAGGCTTGCAGCGCCTCCTTCAACACGTCCTTGCTGGGCATGTCGAGGTGGTTGGTCGGCTCATCGAGGATGAGCAGGTTGACGGGTTGCAGCAACAGGCGTATCATCGCCAGACGGCTCTTCTCGCCGCCGCTCAGCACCTTGACCTTCTTGTCGGCGTTCTTGCCGCCGAACATGAAGGCGCCCAGGATGTCGTTGATGCGCGTGCGGATGTCGCCCACGGCCACGTAGTCGATGGTGTCGTGCACCGTGAGGGTCTCGTCGAGCAGCTGCGCCTGGTTTTGGGCGAAGTAGCCGATTTTGACATTATGACCGATCTGCAGCTTGCCGTCGAAGGGGATTTCCCCCATGATGCACTTGACGAGGGTCGATTTGCCGGCGCCGTTCTTGCCCACAAAGGCGACTTTCTCGCCGCGCTTGATGGTGAAGGTCACGTCATGGAACACGTTCAACGCGCCATAGTCCTTGCGCAGGTCCTCGGCTATGACGGGGTAGTCGCCGCTACGGGGAGCGGGCGGGAATTTCAGCCGCATGCGTGAGCGGTCCACCTCATCGACCTCGATGCGCTCCAGCTTCTCGAGCATCTTGATGCGGCTCTGCACCTGCACCGCCTTGGTGGCCTTGTAGCGGAACCGCTCGATGAAGTCCTCGGTGTCGTGGATGAGCTTCTGCTGGTTCTCGTAGGCACGCATCTGCTGCTCCACGCGTTCCTTGCGCAGCTCCACAAACTGGCTGTAGCTCACCTTGTAGTCATAGATGCGGCCCAGCGAGATTTCGATGGTGCGGTTGGTGACATTATCGATGAAGGCGCGGTCGTGGGACACGAGCAGCAGGGCTGCATTGCGGTTCTTCAGGAAGGTCTCCAGCCACTGGATGGACTCGATGTCCAGGTGGTTGGTCGGCTCATCGAGCAAGAGAACGTCGGGGCGACGGAGCAGCAGTTTGGCCAACTCGACGCGCATGCGCCAGCCGCCGCTGAACTCGCTCGTGGGGCGGTCAAAGTCGGTGCGCTCAAATCCCAGGCCCATCAAGGTCTTCTCGACCTCGGCCTCGATGTTCTCGCTCTGCATCAGGGCTCGCAGCTCGGTCTTCTCGGCCACACGCTCAATGAGTTCCTGATAGTCCTCGCTGTCATAGTCGGTGCGCTCGGCGAGCTCCTGGTTCATGCGGTCGATGGCCTCGTCCATCTGCTGCAGGTGCTCAAAGGCGCGTTCAGCCTCTTGCTTGACAGTCAGTTCATCCTTGAGCTGCATCTGCTGTGGCAAGTAGCCGATGGTGATGTCGGCTTGGCGTGCGACGGTTCCGCTGGTGGGCATCTGCTCGCCAGTGATGATTCTCAGCATAGTGGTTTTGCCGGCCCCGTTCTTGCCCACCAACGCGATTTTGTCATGCTTGTTGATGACATAGCTGATGTTCTCGAACAGCACCTGGCTGCCAAATTCCACCTTAAGTCCTTGAATAGAAATCATGCCTCAGTTGTGATTTTGGGCACAAAAGTACTAAAAATCCGGCAATCGGGAATAGTATAGACATACTAGATGCTCTAGACTATCTAGATTGTCTAGAAACTCTAGATATTCTAGAAGTTCAAGATACTCTAGAGAAAGTGGATGGTGTTGTTGTCTGGTTTTTTCTAGAACAGGCTCAAGGGCTTCTGCTCGATGCTGGCCCGCGCTTGCTTGATATACTTGCCGTTGATGTCGATGCCGATGCTGCGCAGGTTCATCTCATAGGCTATCTTGCACGACGTGCCGGTGCCGCAATAGGGGTCGAGCACGATGCCGCCACGTGGGCAGGTGGCAACCAGCGGCAGGCGGTACAGGGTGTCGGGGGCGACGCAGTAGTGGGCAATGCCCGAGCGCTGCACGCCGATGGTCCACACGTCACCGGGTACCATGCCGTGACCGCCCTCGGGTTGCAGATAACGCTCCTTGACCTTGTCCTGCTTCTTGCGGCTCTTGCCGTCGTTGCGCACAATCAGGGCATAGGTGTGCCGCAGCTCCTCGTCATTATAATAGAAATCCTCGTTCTTGACCAGATGGAACATGAACTCGTGCACCTTGCGCAGGTGGTCCTGGCTGCCTTGAGGCGATGTGGTGGTCTTGTTCCAGACCACTTCGTTGACCAAGCGCCATCCCTGCTTGTCCATCATGGCAAGCACGACACGCCAGGGAATGCCTTGCACAAAGCCGTCGGTTGTGTCGTCGCCCATGTTGATCCACAGCGAGCCTTGCGGTTTGAGCACACGCCAGGCTTGGGCCATGGTATCCAGCAGTTCGGCGATGAAGTCTTCCATCGCCTCGACGGTGATGCTCTCGGTGCCCTGATGGCGGCGACGCCAGTAGGGTGGAGTGGTGACGATGCAGTCGATGCTCTCGTCCTCGATGCGCCGCATCACGGTGGCCGCGTCGCCTTGCTCCAGGTGGGGCAGTTGGGAGCGTCCCAAGCGTGCGACCATATCTCTCTTGGGCAGGTTCTCGGGTTCCTCGTTGCGTTCGACGTTTTCAGGTCCTTCTGAGGCCTCCGGTAGCTCGGCGTTTCCCAACATGGTGTTCAGCAGGGTGGCGGCGCGATTGGCCATCTTGTCGTGGGCGATATGGGAATAGGCTTCATCGGCGAGCCAGGCGGCGACGAGTTCATCGGGGTCAGTCTTGAAGATGCGGGCTAACCTGAGCACCTGTTCGCGCTTGGGGCGTCGCTCTCCGTGCTCGTAGCGGCTATAGGCAGGGATATCGACGCCGATGGCTTTGGCGAGGTCTTTTTGCCGCTTTCCGCTCTCGAGGCGCAATTGTCTGATTTTGTCCGAAAATAACATGACGATAGATAGATTTGTTAGAATTTGACAAAATTAGTGCAAGTCATGCACAGAACAAAATAAAAAACGCAGTTTTTTATGATTTATGTCATGACGCCGCCTGCTTTTGCTTCAACAGCAAGAATTATAGCCGCCCTGCGGGCGGGAAATTAACCAAATTAATTATTTGATTTTTATAGTATAAATCATGTTAATTGTAATATAAAAATTAGATTAATTTCCCGTGCGATAGCACGGTTATATTGCCGGGTCGTGATTCATAGAGGAGATGTCAAGAAGTTCGTCTTCGACGCACTTTCCACTTGACTTTGCTGTCACCATGCTGCACCCGTCTTCAACGGGCTTGCATGGTGTTTTCCATAGAAGTCGAGTCTTCGACCCGACCTGCCTCTTCGAGGCATAAGTCAGGCTCAAGTCTCAACAGAAACTGACATCTGCCTGAATATTATAAAGAATCAGGCGATACTTTTGTTGATTTCAAAAATATCGCCCAAAACTTATGCTGTGAAAAAAAACTTGAATTATTTCTTCTTCTTGCGGCGGTGCTGATAGCGCCAGTGGTGCTGTATCGAGTGATACAGGTAGTGGCGGAAGGGGTGCAACAGCCAGTAGTGATAGAACAGGAATGCCAAGGCAGCACCTATAGTTGCTGCAATCACTTTGGTCATGCGATAATTGGCAACCATTCTGATGTCCATCCAGATTTCAATCACGAGGGCGAGTACCGATGCGGCGGCCGCAATAACGATTTCCTTGTTGAGCTTGCTGTGGTGAGGCAGACATGCTTTGGCATAATCCAGAATCATGACCAGCGTGATGATGAAATACAGCACCATCTGGCCGACAAGGTCGGCATGCGGAAATATCCTTAAATCACTGAGACCCAACGGATTTCTAGTAAACGATATATATAAAGTTATCAGGATTGCCACTAACGTTGGCACTCCTTTAGGTATCGATAGGATAAAGTTCTTCATATCGGGTTTTCTAGTATCTTTTATTGAATTGAGTGTGCAAAAGTAGTTATTTTTGTTTTATCACAAAATACTGAAACGCAAAAAAAATGCAGATAATTACACTTTTTGGTGAAAATGCTCATATGATGATGTTATTTTGTGTTATTTTTGCATGATTGTCGTGACATCGCGACAACCGTTAAGGTTCAAATTCTGATGAATCGCATAAAGGATTTATTGACAATGACGAGGCGCGAGCGACAGGGCACTATCGCTCTGCTGGCGGTGATTGCGTTGTCGCTGGCGGTAATTGCCGGTGTGCGCTCTTGCCGCCAAGAACCGCCGGTAGAGCCTTCAAGGGTCGAGCTTCGCCAGTTTGAGGCCGATGTGGATTCGGTGGATGTCACCGTCAAGGAGAAGGCCGTAAAGCGTCAGGACCGCCCGTCAAAACGCGATTCCAAGCGTTTCCGTCATCCCAAGCGGACCAAGCCGGCTCACGCACCGCGTCCCCTCGACCCAGTCCCGGCCTTCTGATTCCCCATGAAATGGTGGTGGGACTGCTGTTTTATCGGGTTTTGCTTGAATGATTCGTCAGAATGTGCTACTTTTGCGCTCAATCTTGAGAAATATTGATAGTACTATGACAAAACGAGTAGGATTTGCGACACGCTTGGGTGCCATCGCCGCGGCGGTGGGCTCGGCGGTGGGCTTGGGAAACATCTGGCGTTTCCCTTATGAGGCGGGAGAGAATGGCGGCGGCGCCTTCATCCTGGTGTATATCGGTTGTATTCTGGTGATGGGCATCCCGGTAATCCTGAGTGAGTTCATTATCGGCCGCTCCACCCACAGCAACATGAAGGCTGCGCTCAGACAGTTGGCGCCGGGAAAGAAGTATTATTTGTTCAGCTATATCTGCATCTTGGGCAGTTTTGTCGTCATCGGCTTCTACAGCGTGGTGTGCGGTTGGATTATCGAGTACCTTTTCCAAGCCATCCAGGGCAACCTGACGGGTCACACGCCACAGGAATACAGCGACATGTTCACGACTCTCGTGGTCAGTCCCTGGCGCTGTGTGGGCTGGACGATGCTCTTCCTGCTGCTCAACTTCCTCGTGATGAGCCAGGGCATTGCCAAAGGCATCGAGCGCGTGGCCAGCATCATGATGCCGTTGCTGTTTGTGATTCTTATCATCTTCTGCGTCAACTCGTTGCTGATGGACGGAGCCGGCGAGGGCTTGAAATTCCTCTTCTATCCCGACTTCTCGGAGTTGACGGCACGTGGTGTGCTCGCCGCTTTCGGTCAGGCCTTCCTGTCGCTGTCGATTGGTATCTCGTGCCTGGTGACCTACAGTTCCTACTTCAAGGATGACACATCGCTGGTCAAGGATGCCACGACGGTGGCTGTCCTCGACACGCTGGTCGCCATCCTCTCGGGCGTGATGATTTTCCCCGCCGTGTTCTCCTTCGGCATGGAGCCGACGGCAGGACCGCGTCTCATCTTTGAGGTCTTACCGAGCATTTTCCAGCAGATGGCTGGCGGCTACATTTGGGCGCTGCTGTTCTTCCTGCTGGTGTTCTTTGCCTCCTTGACCTCGACCATCTCGTTGAGCGAGATACCCATCACCTTCCTGATTGAGGAGCGCAAGATGTCGCGTCCGCGTGCCATCGCCTGGACCGCCATCATCACCCTGGTTCTTGCCGTGGTTGCCGCGTTGTCGTTCAGCTCGCTCGATAATATCACGTTGTGGGGCAAGAACATCTTCGACATGATGGACTATGCCGCCAGCAACATCTTCATGCTGTTGGGCGGCCTGTTCACGGCAATCTTCGTGGGATGGATTCTGGACCGCAAGGTCATCCGTGACCAGATTACCAACGGTGGCCGCCTGAAGGGCTCGATGGGTCCTTACCTCATCTTCTGCATGCGCTATGTCGCTCCCGTGTCCATCGTCTTCATCTTCCTTTACCTCACGGGCCTTGTGAGCTTCTAGGTGACATAGACGAGCCGGTAGCAAGTCATCAGTGCCCGGAACGCATCGGTGTAGACGCTGCAGGACGGGCTTGTGTCATCAACCAAAGGCTGGAACTTTAACCGCCCGATGGGCGGGAAATTAACCAAATAAATTTATAATATAAATCATGTTAATTGTAATATAAAAATTTGTTTAATTTCCTGTGCGCCAGCACGGTTATACATCAGCGTGCTGCAATGTGAAACGCTGTTTTTGCGGTACACTGATGGTTACAAGAAAATGATGTCGCGCGTCCCAGTGTGGGGCGCGCGACATTCAGTGATTGTGTGCTGTGCCGTCAATTGACGGGCGGCAGCGGTTTAGACGTTGTTGAGGATGTAGTTGATCATGTCGATCACGTCGGTGATGTTGATCTGGCCGTCGTTGTTGAAGTCGGCATTCTCATCGTAGAAGACCTCCGCTCCATCGTTGAGGATGTAGTTGATGTAGTTGGTGACATCCGAGATGTTGAACTCGTTGTCGCCGTTCACGTCACCAGGCACCTCAGGTCCGGCAGGGGCGTCGAACACTTCGAGGTAAACGATGTTGGACGACTGTTTTATACCGTCACATGTGTAGTGCAGCTGGATACCGATGCGCCAGTTGAAGAAGGGCTCGTAGCCCTCGGCATTGGTGCGGTAGAAGTAGATGCACCCCGGACGCAACTTGTAGTTGTCCTGCCAGTTAACGAAGGTCACCTCGGTCACATCCTCCTCAAGACCATAATCGCTAGCCTCGAAGGTATAGACCTTGCCCTTGTCGGTGTAGATGGTGTAACTATATCCCGTCTCCTCAAGGCCGTAACCATCCACGTCGGTGGCCTCAATGTTGAATGCAAGGGCGGAGCCGCCATTCTCGTTTCCACTGTCATACCATTCCACGATAACAGGATCCATGGGCACGGCGGGATGGTCGCCAGCAAATGTGGTACCCCAGTTCATCTCACCGTTCCAGTGCCCGAATTGGTCGGTAATGGTAAGTCCCTTGTTGCCGGCAAACAAATCGGGTATCGACGTAAACTCAGGATCAATCTCCTGTACGTATGTGCCCGAGGAATTATCCATGCTGATGCAATTGTCATTGATGGTATAGGTCACCGTCATCACTGAATTGTCGGCCGTTACGGCGATCTCGTCATAATTATAGAAGGTATTCTCCCTGTAATACGAAGAGCCCCAACCCAAACGCAGGGCAGTGTTTGTCAAGGGATCCCATGAAACATACTGGTCGAGCGGCACGATGATCTTGTGACCGTCTTCACTCAATGTGCCAGCAACCCAGGCGTAATACGGTTCATGCACATTGGTGTTACACTGAACAGGCTCATGCAGATAAACGGTCCTGCCGTCGGGGGCGTAAACAACGTATGCATAGCCCTCTTGACGGACCATTTGATGCGGCCACATCATTGGGAGTTCAAGATTTACGCCTTTATACATCTCACTCATGTGTTCGATAGCATTACCTCGACGAATGAAGGTCTTGAGCTCTCCCTCGGGTCTGTCTGTAAGTACTGTGGGCTCAAAATAGGGCATGAACTGGACCTTCAGTTTCACGGGCCAGACGTCTGTTAATGTTCCATTGGAATCGTACCAGCATATTCCGAGACCCCTATGTTCATCTTGCGGGTCACTATAATGATTGTTTTCGTCCAGCGTGATTTTATCGCCGTTGATGGTGAAGGTCGCCTCGGCCACGTTGTAATTGGGATGAGGAGTGGCGTATCCATTTTCGACTGTTTCATAAACCCACCGCAGTTTGGCGTAATAATCTTGGTAACGATCGACGCATTGACCCAGCGGCACATGAATCTTGTTGCCCTGGATCGTACCCTTTACCCACGCAGAGCCCGCGCCATCAATGATGCCCTTGATATAGACCACATCGCCGGTGTTGGAATAAACCATCTCGGCAATGCCGTTTTCGTAGTATTTGTCTCGTTGTTTATAGCCACTGGTGTGGATAGAGCGGAAATACTTCTTGTAAGTGCCCTCGGGCTGCTCGGTAATCATCTCTACCGGTATGGGACGGGCACACTCCATGACTAAAATGCCATAATCGGTCCAAGAGACCGCCAAGCCTGTTGCGCCATCACCATTGTTGCCCGGCGTAGAGTTGTCCATGACAAGATAAGAGCCGTCGATGGTGTAAGTGACCTCGGTGGCAGAGGGATCAGGTGTGAATGTGTATGAACCTTCATTCGAGCCCCAGCTCAGAACCAAACCATAGCCTTCATTTTCATTCCAGTAAACGTATTGCCCCAGGGGCACGTGGATTTTGCCATTCACGAGGGTGCCCTTTACCCAAGTGCCTTCATCGACATAATAGATAGGATCCTGGATATAAACCGTCTCGCCATCGGGCGCATAAACCACCCGGTACACAGCGTCATCAATATTCTCGACATACTGTTCATTGAAATGGACATACATATTATTGCGCAGATAGGTCACCAGATTGCCCTCAGGCTGCTCATTGATGGTCTCGGGTATTGAGAACCGGGTCAACACATCACATTGGATGAGAGCATCAGGCTGAACATCTACGACAACAGTCAAGCCTGTCGCTCCATCAGGACTAGTATCTGGACCGAATGAGCTGTTGTCAAGAGAGATGGTGTTGCCATCGATGGTAAAGGTGGCTTCGGTCACGGTGGAGTAGTAATTGAGCGACCATTGGCCGTAGTTGCTGCTCCAGTAAGACTGTCCCCAGCCAATAAAGAAGTTATATCCGTTGCCACAATAGATATATTGACCCAGGGGCACATGGAGCTTACTACCAGAGATAGTGCCTCTTACCCAAGTGCCGAGATTAGAACCGAACATGATGTCCTTGATATAGACCGTCTCGCCATCGGAAGCATAGACAATGTCAACTGAGCCTAGCTGCTCTTCAATAGTACCATTATAAGTGGTATAGCCGTTGCGCTGGTAAGTCACCAGTTCGCCCTCGGGCTGCTCGTCGATGACCGTCGGCTCAACATAAGGGGTGTAAACCGAGTTGTACTCCATCGCGAACACCTCAGGCGCCTGATCTACTAAAATCGTCAGTCCTGTGGCGCCATCACCGTCAGCCCCGCCAGAAGTGTTGTCCATGATGAGGCAATCGCCGTCGATGGTAAAGGTGGCCTCGGTCACGGTGGGATCGGGGGTGAACGTGCAGGTCTCATCTGGATTTACGGTGTTTATGCCCCAACTCAGATAATAACCTGTATTACCCTCATTGTCATAAATGATGTATTGTCCCAGCGGTACAGTGATCTTGTTGCCATTGATGGTACCTCTTACCCAAGTGTCTGCCGGGATAGCGGCTACGGGATTCTGGATATAGACCGTCACGTTGTCGGGTGCATAAACTATGGCGGTTCTCATATAGCCTGGCGTTTGTGTCAATCCATTTGGAGTGTAAAAGATGGCGTTACACGATTTAGTGTACTCCACCAGTTCGCCCTCGGGCTGCTCATAGATGACCTCGGGAGCTCCGTCACGCAGTTGTGGTGCGGCTGCCATGGCCTTGTGGACCCGGGTATGCAACTTGAAGCGGTCCTGGAACGATTGGGTCGTCGCTTGTTTCTTGGTGGGCCTGTAGTCACGCCAATTGCCCTCGCCAGCCGAGGCACCCACCGTCATGGTGAAGCCAAGTAGGAGAAATAGAAATCTTTTCATACGCAATAGGGTTAAAAGGTTAATAAAAATAATGAATAGTTTTCAATTTTGATGCAAATATAACATTTATATAGGAGAAAGCAAGTAATCGTTAATAAATTAACATTTATTAACGCAGTGTAGGGTGAATCGTTGTTCTGGGAGGGGTTAATGCTGCTTGAGGTAGTCGCGGATGGCGGCAGTGAACGGACGCCAGTACTTCTGGCACTTGACCTGGCCGACGCCGTGCAGGATGCCGAATTCGGCCTGTGTCGTCGGCTTTTCGGTCGCCATGGCCTGCAGTGTCTTGTCGCTGAAGACCATGTAGGGGGCGATGTGACCTGCCGTGGCAAGGGCCTTGCGCACATCGCGCAGGTGCTCGAACAAGGCTTTGTCCATCTCCTTCTTGGCGGCAGGAACGATGGTGCCGGGAATGGCTGGCTCCTCGGCAGCCTGCGGCTTGCTCTTCTTGAAGTCGCGACGCTCAAAGCGGTTCAGTTCAATCGTGCGCTTGCCGTAGAGCACTTCGTTGCCGAAGGCTGTGATTTTCAGGTGGTTGTTTTCGTTGTAGGCGACATCAAACAGGCCCAATTGCAGCATCTGCAGCAGGTAGGCGCTCCACTCGGCAATGGTGAGTTCGCGTCCCACGCCGAAGGTCTTCAGCCGGTCGTAACCATGCTCGATGACTTCGGCCTTGCGCCAGCCGCGCAGGATGTCGGTGACGGTGTACATGGAGGCCTGTTCGTCGGTGCGCTTGATGGCGCTCAAGGCCATCTGGGCATAGCGTGTGCCGTCGAAACGCTCGGGCGGGTTGTCGCACACGTCGCAGTTGTGGCAGTCGTGGTCGAAGGGCTCATTGAAGTAGTTCAGCAGGATGCGCCGGCGGCATACCCCGCTCTCGGCATACTGCTGCATGCGTTGCAGCTTGTCCATGTTGATTTGCACCTGTCCCGACTGCCGGGCAAACTGTTGCAGGGTCACCATGTCGCCGTAGTTGTAGAACAGCAGCGCGTCGGCAGGCATGCCGTCACGGCCGGCTCGCCCGATTTCCTGGTAGTAGCTCTCGATGTTGCGCGGCATGTTGCTGTGGATGACAAAACGCACGTTGCTCTTGTCGATGCCCATGCCGAAGGCGATGGTGGCACACACGACCTTCACGTCGTCGTTGATGAAGTCGCGCTGGATGCGCAGTTTCTCCTTGACGCTCATGCCGGCGTGGAAGGGCTCTGCCTTGATGCCCAGGCGGGTGAGCTCGGCGGCCATCTTCTCGGTGTTCTTGCGGCTCAGGCAGTAGATGATGCCGCTCTCGCCGCGGTGCAGGTTGATGAACTGGACGATGTGGCGCAGCTTCTGCCTGCCGGTGGAGCCTTGTACCACATTCAGGGAGATGTTGGGGCGGTCAAACGAGCTGACGAACAGTCGTGCCTCGGGGATGTGCAGCTGCTGGGCGATGTCGTCGCGCGTGATGCGGTCGGCGGTGGCGGTGAGCGCCATCACGGGGATGTCGGGGTAACGTTGCTTGAGGACGCCCAGCTGCGTGTATTCGGGCCGGAAGTCATGTCCCCACTGCGAGATGCAGTGCGCCTCGTCGATGGCGAACAGGCAGATGCGCTGGGTGATGCTGCTGGACCAGCGGTCGATTTCACTCAAGAGTTTCTCGGGGGAGATGTAGAGCAGCTTGACCTTGCCCTGCATGAGCAGTTCCATGGTCTGGCGGTTCTCGGTGTCGGTCTTCTCGCTGTTAAGGGCCAGTGCGGGGACGCCGTTCTGCTGCAAGGCATCGATCTGGTCGTTCATCAGCGCCAGCAGGGGCGAGATGACGATCACAAAGCCATTCTCGCTCATCAGGCCCGGAATCTGATAACACAGCGACTTGCCGCCGCCGGTGGGCATGAGCACGATGCTGTCGCCCCCGTCAAGCGTGTGGTCGATGATGTCCCACTGCAGGCCGCGGAAACTGTCGTAGCCATAGCAGCTCCTCAACAGCATCAACGCATATTCCTGCCGTGTCATCATCTGAAATAATAAATTCTAAAAGCTTAAAAACCTAACCTAATCACCCCAAAGTCTAAAACCTAACGTCTAATGTCTAACGTCTAATGTCTAACGTCTAAAATCTAACGTCTAATAAGCATTATCCTCTCCCTTGATGGCATTCCAGACCGTGCGGACGATGATTTTCAGGTCGAGGAAGAGCGACCAGTTTTCGGCATACCACACGTCATACTCCACGCGCTTCTCCATCTGCCACAACTCCTCGGTCTGGCCGCGATAGCCGCGCACTTGAGCCCAACCGGTGATGCCCGGCTTGATGGTGTGGCGCAGCATGTACTTGTCAATCAGTTCGCTGTACATCTCGGTCTGAGCCACCATGTGGGGTCGGGGCCCGACGATGCTCATCTCGCCACGCCACACATTATAGAATTGCGGCAGCTCGTCGATGCTCGTGCGGCGCAGGAAATTGCCCAGCCGTGTCACGCGGGGGTCACCCTTGGTGGCCTGCAGCGTGTCGCTGTCGGCATTGATGCGCATGGTGCGGAACTTGTAGCAGTTGAAGGCCTGGCCGCGGTAGCCGGTGCGTTTCTGTACAAAGAAGATGGGGCCCGGCGACGACAGCTTGATGCCGATGGCCACAGGGATGATGACCAGCGGCGAGAGGATGAGCACCACCGTCGATACCAGCAGGTCGAAGGCGCGCTTGACCATGCGGTTGATGGGGTTCTTCAAGGGGTAGGGGTGAACGGCAAGGATGGGCACGTCGCCCACCGAACTCAGCTCAAACTGGCGAGTCACCGTTCTGCCGAATTGCGGCACGTAGTAGAAGTCGACGGCGTTGTTGTCGGCGATGCGTATCATGCGCGACACGTTGTTGTTGTCCTCGATGTCGGGAACAGCACAGAACATCTCGTCGACCTGATGGGTCTTGACAAACTGCTCCACATCGTCGAGGGTGCCCTGATAGGCTGCCGACACCGAACGCGCCTTGCGGTTGTTGTCAAAGAAGCCCACGATGTGGTAGCCATAGCCCTGGTCGCCCAGCATCTCGTCGATGAGGCGCACACCCACCGTGCCGCCGCCGATGACGATGACGCGCTTGAAGTTGAAGCCACGGTTGCGGTAGAGCTTCACCAGCTGGCGGGAGATGACCCACCAGGTGGACAGGACGATGAAGAAGGTGGCATAGAAGAGCAACGCGTGTTTCCACGGCACGTCATTGGCGCCCAGGAAGGACGTCAGCGTGACAAAAATTCCGGCATGGGTGAGCACCAGTTTAAATGCCTGGCCCACAACCTTGTCGGCATAGAAGACGCGCCGCTCGTGCACATCGCTGTAGAAGTAGATACACACCACCATGGCCACGTTGAGGACGAGCCACACCGGCCTGGAATTCAAGGAACTGTCGATGGGGGTCTCCCCGCCGCCGTTCCACTGCATGCAGGCGAAATAGACGAGATTGACAATCAGCAAGTCGACGATGCTGAATATCCATCTCACGAATTGTCCGTATCGGCCTTTGCTCTTCATCGCGGCACAGCTTTGAGGTGTCCTGGTGGTGTCAATGGTAAAGCAGGTGTGTCATAACTCTACTGCTGGAATCATAACCGCCCTGCGGGCGGGAAATTAATCAAATAAAATAATTAATATTAATAATCATTCAATATTAATAAAAATCATAAAATTAATTTGTTTAATTTCCCGTGCGTTAGCACGGTTAAAATACCGAGTGGCAATTATGACACACCCTCGTTTGGGTTTATGCCATTGTAACGGTGGTCGTGGTCACGACTCAATCGTTGTCAAGTTCTTTAATCTTCTGCTCGAGCTCGGCAATCTCTTCCTTCAGGCGGGCGATGCGACGCTCCATCTCCTGAACCAGCGAGTTGCCGCTCTTGGTGTTGGCGGTCAAGAAGCCCATGTTGTTCTCAAAGGTCTTCAGCTCGCTCATGCGCTGCTCATAGGTGCGCACCAGACGGTCACGCTCGCTCAGGCCGCGGTCGCTGCCCGAAGACTGACGCGGGCCGCGTGAGCCGCCGTCGATGGAACGTGAGCCTCGCATGTTGAGGGTCTCGAACGCCTTGTCGATCAGCTCGCGATACTGGGCGTAGATCTTGTCCTTGTCCTTGAAGGGAACGTGACCGATCTCCTGCCAGCGCTCCATGAGCTCACGCACCTTCTGGGCGGCATCGTCGGCAGCCTCCTCGATGGTGGACTTGAGCGTGGCGATGACTTCCTTCTTGGCCTTGAGGTTCTCGTGCTCGACGGCATGAACGTTGACGTTCTGTTTCTTCTTCTGCTCGAAGAAGTGGTCACAGGCGGCAATGAAGCGTTTCCACACGGCATCGCTGTGCTTCTTGACAACGGGACCAATGGTTTTCCACTCCTTCTGCATCTCGACGAACTTATCGGTGGCTTCTTTCCACTCGGTGGAGTCCATCAGCGCCTCGGCGCGTTCACACAGGTCAATCTTCTTGGCCAGGTTGGAGCTCAGCTCCTCCTTCATCGTCTTGTAGAATTCGGCCTTCTTGGCGAAGAACTCGTCACACGACTTGCGGAAGCGGGCGAAGAGCGTGGCGTTGGCCTTGCGGGAGGCGTAGCCCAGCTTCTTCCAGTCTTCCTGCAGGGCGATGATCTGCTTGGTCACCTCGTCCCACTGGGCGTAGGTCTTGAGACCGTCGGTAGAGATTTCCTCAATCTTCTCACACAGGGCGGTCTTGGCGTCGGCATTCTCTTTCTCCTTGCTCTTGCGGTCCTCAAAGAATGCCTGATATTTCTTGTTGATGGCGCTGGAGGCGGCTTTGAAGCGTGCCCACAATTCCTCGCGCAACTCCTTGGCCACGGGGCCTATCTCGCGCCAGTTGTTGTGCAGTTCCTGCAGCTTCCTGAAGGCGGCAACGATGTCAGTCTCCTCGTCGAGGGCTTCGGCCTCTTCACACAACTGCTGCTTTAACTCCAGGTTCTTCTTGAAGTCGTAGTCGCGCAACTCGCGGTTCACCTTGAGCACGTCATAGAAGCGCTCGGTGGCACGCTGGAACTCCTTCCACACCTCGGTGTCGGCAGTGGCGGGTACCTCGCCGGCATCCTTGAACTCCTGTTGCAACTGCCTAACGCGGTTGAACTGGCGGTTGATGTTGTCGGGGTCGTTGGCAATCTCGTTGATGAGCGCGATGATCTGGCGTTTCTTCTCGAGGTTGGCTTCGCGGTTGGCCTCCTGGGCGGCGTTATACTCGGTGCGGCGCTCCTTGAGCACGTTGAGCAGTTCTTTCAAGTTGTTCTCATCGGCATCCTCCTTGGGGGTGAAATCACTCTCCTCGTTGCCGTTGGCAAGGAACTCTTCTTTCTCCTTGGCGGTCTCCTCGCGGCGCAAGGCAAAGAATGCGGCCTTGATGGCCTGCACCTCGTCTTTCACCTCCTCGATGGGACGGGCGGCCATCTCTCGCATCATGTCCACCAGTTCGCCCTTGCTCTTGCCGGCGAGGTCAAGACGCGACTCTTCTTTCTGGGGAGCAGGCTCTTCGGCCTTGGGCTCCTCGGCCTTGGGCTCCTCGGCAGGTGCCTCTTCGGCCTTGGGCTCCTCGGCGGGTGCATCTTCGGCCTTGGGCTCCTCGGCGGGTGCTTCCTCGGTCTTAGGCTCCTCGGCGGGTGCTTCCTCGGCCTTGGGCTCCTCGGCGGGTGCGGGTGCTGCGTCCTCGGTTACGGGTTCCTCAACTTTAACTTCTTCACTCACAACTTCCTGAGCCTCGTTAACAGGCTCAGTGCTCAAGTTCTGGTCGTTCTCGAGATTGTTCATCGAGTCGGACTGTTCACGCGGTTCCATCATAATTTTTAAATTTTGTTCGGGGTCAGGTGACACCCGTTGTTAAATTCTAAACCCCAAATTTACTCACTTTTTCGCAATCGCAAAGCCATTTTGCCGTTTTTTTTGCATTTTTCCCGGTTTTTTCAAAAAAAAGGGGCTCATAAGACCTAAATGCCTTACGAGCCCTATCACTGATTGCGGTTAAGTGCTATTTCAATATTCTGGCCTTGACAATCTTGATGTCAACGGTGGGACGGTCCATGCGGCCCGTCGTGGTGTTCTGGATCTTGTCAACGACATCCATGCCCTCGATGACCTCGCCAAACACGGTGTACTGGCCGTCGAGATGGGGGGTGCCACCAATGCTGGTGTAGGCGTCGATTTGCTCATCGGTCATCTTGAACGGATGCTGGGCAGCTTCGGCCTCGGTCTGATTGATGAGGGACTCACGCAGATGTGCCATGCCTTCGTCGTCATGTTTATCTCTTAATCTGGTGTACTCTTCGGCGTGTTCAAGAGACAGGCGGCGGAAGATGTCCTGCTTATACACGTTGGACAGGTAGTTGGACATCTGGTTCAGGTCTTCGCTGCTGTAAATCTTGCCGGTCACAATGTAGAACTGGCTGCCGCTGCTGCGGCGCTCGGGGTTCGACTGGTCACCCGTGCGCGCTGCTGCCAAGGCGCCGCGCTTGTGGAAATACTTGGGATAGACAAACTCGGCCTCGATGGTGTAGCCGGGGTCTCCATCTCCCAGCGGGGTGTCGGGGCCGGCGGTCTTGGAGTTGCCGTCACCGGTCTGGATCATGAAGTCCTTGATTACGCGGTGGAACAGCACGCCGTCATAGTAGCCACTCTCGACGAGCTTGATGAAGTTGTCGCGGTGTTGCGGAGTCTCGTTGTAGAGCACGACGACAATCTTGCCGTAGGTGGTCTCCAGTTCAACTTTTGTCATTTCTTCTGTCTTGGCTTTTTTGGCTGCGCTGGCTTGACTCTCACTGCCGGCATTGTTGGCCGAGCAAGACATCATTGTGAACGCCACCATCAGGATTGATACAATAAAGTTCATTCTCATTTTCTTTTTATTCTGATTTAATTAAGGTCCTTAAGGTCCTTAAAGTCATTAAAGTCCTTGTTGATGGTTAGATGCCGACGGGATACAGTCGCTTGAAGATGCGACGGAAGTTGTCGTCCTTGGCGCTCAACTCGGCAGCGTGCTCCTTGTAGTCGGTGCCCCACAGCGACGAGGCGAGGTAGGCCAGGTAGACATGGTCGCGGTCCTTGGCGATGGCGGCCTTGACCAGCAGGTCGATGCTCGAGGCATATTTCTCGCGGTCGATGGCGTTGAGATAACGTGCTGTGCTCACCACGAACTGACCTGTGCGGTCCTTCAAGATCATGTTATCCACCAGTTTGGGCAGCTCGTCGTCGATGGCGCCCATGTTGTTGGCGATATACTCATAGGTCAACAACCCGTTGGTGTCGTTGTCCAGCATTTTTTCAGTAGCGTTGTCCATATTAAATAGAAATGTGGTTCGTTTGTAATCGGCAAAGGTAATGCTTTTTTTATTTTCTCGGTCCATTTGACGGGAAAAAACACTCCCGGCAGGTGTCGTGTGACAATGTGTAATGGGGTAAAGTGTCCTTTGTGCTTGGGGCTGTGGCCGAACGGAGTGGCCGCGATGGGGTCCTGTGGCTTGCTTTTGTAATGAAAATGGGGCCTTTTTATTGCAAAATGCAACAATAAAGCAAGTTCTTGACCTTATAGAATAAAATAATGTGTTTTTTGCTGTTATTTGTGGAATTTTTGGCGCAAAATGATTACCTTTGCACCGCAATATTGAAATTTATAAATATTAGCTAAATATTCAACAAGAAAAAGTTAAGTAAATGAAATCGATTTACACTTTTGGTAACGGTCAAGCAGAAGGCCGTGCCGACATGAAGGATCTGCTGGGTGGCAAAGGTGCAAACCTTGCCGAAATGAACTTGATTGGCGTGCCCGTTCCCCCGGGTTTCACTATCACCACCGAAGTTTGTACTCTTTACAACGAGAAAGGACGCGAAGCTGTTGTGGCCTTGATCAAGGACGATGTGATGAAGTCTGTTGAGCACATCGAGAAATTGACCGGCAACAAGTTCAACGATCCCAGCAATCCCCAGCTGGTATCTGTACGTTCTGGTGCTCCCGTGTCGATGCCGGGTATGATGGACACCGTCCTCAACCTGGGTATCAACGACGAGGTGGCCGAGACCCTCGCCAAGAAGTCGGGCAACGCCCGCTTCGCTTGGGACAGCTACCGTCGCTTCGTGCAGATGTATGGTGACGTTGTGTTGGGCATGAAACCCACCAACAAGACCGACATTGACCCGTTCGAGGCCATTATCGAGGAAGTGAAAGAGAAGAAGGGCGTGAAGTTTGACACCGAGCTTGATGTCGATGACCTCAAGGAACTGGTGGTTCGCTTCAAGGCCGCTGTAAAAGAGAATACCGGCAAGGACTTCCCCACCGATGCTTACGACCAGCTCTGGGGCGCCATCTACGCTGTGTTTGACAGCTGGAACAACGAGCGCGCCATCCTGTACCGCCGCATGAACCAGATTCCCGAGGAGTATGGTACGGCAGTCAACGTGCAGGCCATGGTCTATGGTAACATGGGCAACAACAGTGCCACGGGCGTTTGCTTCTCTCGCGACGCCGGTACCGGTGAGAACCTGTTCAATGGTGAGTACCTGATCAATGCTCAGGGCGAGGACGTTGTGGCTGGTGTTCGCACCCCGCAACAGATCATGACCGAGGGCAGCCGCCGTTGGGCCAAGCTGCAGGGCATCAGCGAGGAAGAGCGTGCCGCCAAGTATCCCTCTCTCGAGGAATCGATGCCCGAGTGCGCCAAGCAGCTCGTTGACATCCAGCACAAGCTCGAGGAGCACTACCACGACATGCAGGATATGGAGTTCACCATCCAGGATGGTAAGCTGTGGCTGCTCCAGACCCGCAACGGTAAGCGCACCGGCGCCGCTATGGTGAAGATCGCCATGGACCTGCTGCGTGAGGGCGCTATCGACGAGAAGACCGTCATCAAGCGCATGGAGCCGGGTAAGCTCGATGAGCTGTTGCACCCCGTGTTTGACAAGGCTGCCGTTAAGAGCGCCAAGGTGATGGCCAAGGGTCTGCCCGCCAGCCCCGGTGCCGCAACCGGTCAAATCGTGTTCTTTGCCGATGATGCCGAGGAATGGGCTTCTCGCAAGAAGAAAGTCATCATGGTGCGCATCGAGACCTCTCCCGAGGACCTGCGCGGCATGAGCGTGGCTCAGGGTATCCTCACCGCTCGTGGCGGTATGACCTCACACGCTGCCGTTGTTGCCCGTGGTATGGGCAAGTGCTGCGTTTCGGGTGCCGGTACGATTAAGGTTGACTATAAGGCTCGCACCGTCGAGATGGGTGGCAAGACCTATAACGAGGGTGATTGGATTTCGATCAACGGTAGCACCGGCGAGGTTTATGACGGCGCTGTTGCAACTGTAGATCCTGACCTGGGTGGTGACTATGCTGCTGTTATGGCTCTTGCCGAGAAGTACAGCACCATGGACGTTTACACCAATGCCGATTCGCCCCGCGACGCCAAGAAGGCTCGTGAGCTAGGCGCTCACGGTATCGGTCTGTGCCGCACCGAGCACATGTTCTTTGAGGGCGACCGCATCAAGGCCATGCGCGAGATGATTATTGCTCCCGACGAGGCTACGCGCCGTGTAGCTTTGGCCAAGCTGCTCCCCTTGCAGCGTGGTGACTTCGAGGGCATCTTCGAGGCTATGGACGGTTACGAGGTGACCATCCGTCTGCTCGATCCCCCCTTGCACGAGTTCGTACCCCACCAGCTCGAGACTATGCGTGAGCTCGCCGAGCAGACTGGCCGCACCCTCGAGGAGGTGAAGCTGATTTGCGACGGTCTTGAGGAGTTCAACCCCATGCTGGGTCACCGTGGTTGCCGTCTGGGCAACACCTATCCCGAGATCACCGAGATGCAGGCTCGCGCCATCATCGAGGCAGCCCTCAACGTCAAGGCTAAGGGCGTCGATGTGCATCCCAAGATCATGGTGCCCCTCATCGGCGTTAAGAACGAGATCCAGATGCAGGCCAACATCATCAATGATACCGCCAAGAAGGTATTCGCCGAGCGTGGCGAGACCGTTGCCTACAAGGTGGGTACCATGATTGAGATTCCGCGTGCCGCTCTCGTTGCCGACCAGATTGCCGAGGTTGTGGACTTCTTCTCCTTCGGTACCAACGACTTGACCCAGATGACCTTCGGTTACTCGCGTGATGACGCTGGCAAGTTCCTCGCCATCTACAAGAACTTGGGCATCCTCAAGGAGGATCCGTTCCAGGTACTCGACCAGGAAGGTGTCGGTCAGCTCGTCGAGATGGCTACCCGCAAGGGCCGCGCCGCTAACCCCGACCTGAACGTCGGTATCTGCGGTGAGCACGGTGGTGAGCCCAAGAGCGTTAAGTTCTGCAACAAGCTCAATCTGAACTATGTTTCTTGCTCGCCCTACCGCGTGCCCATCGCACGTCTGGCAGCAGCTCAGGCAGCAGTTGAGGCCGAGTAAAGCACGAACAAGATAACCACAATAGAAAAGCGGTTGGATTCCATCGGGAGTCCAACCGCTTTATTATCGTGGAATAATCTGTTGCTTCGGTTTTACGCGTCCATATGCCTGTAAGCTTGGGGATCTTCCACAAATGATGAGTTGAATCTATCTTCCTCGATATCATCAATCAGCCACCTGTCGCCTTCACGGACAAGGGTAAACGTGGCCTTTTCAAATTCCTCAAATTCTCCATCGGGGCCGTTATAGCATACTCCAAAAACCATTTTGCAAGAGCTCTCGGTGACATCGGTTACCGACTTGCAATCGATGGTTGTGTATCCGTCGGAATAGTCGCCCCACAGGAGGTAGCAGCCCGTTCCGTCAGGTTCATCGTGGCCATGTTTTGCATATGTGCTCTTGAGGTTTGAAGACCCATATTTCGCGATGATGGCAGCAGTGCCTTTTTTCCACCCCCTGCCGTTGCTGTTGAAGGTCTGTGCTATCTTCTTCATCAGGCCCTCAAGAACTATGGTGTTTGCCTCGCGGATACTGTCGGCTATTCGAGCTCTTTCGGCCGCTTGTCTGCGTTGCACAATATAAATGCTGTCGTCAATGCGCTGGCGTTCCACTGCTCGCACACTGTCGGCGATGCGCGCTGTCGGCGCGTCGTTGGGCTTCAATCTCGGCTTTGGAAGGGCCGCACCCTACCATGGCGCAAAGGCCAAGCAGCAGGGTAATTACAGATAATAGATTTTTCATAATGATTTTATAGAGATAAAAATGGAATGATTCTTATGGCATCTCCTCTTCGTCGATACTGCTATCAACGCCAACACTGACCTGATAGCATCCGTTCTTTTGCCTGAAGGAGAAAAACATGTTATCATTGTTTTTTACAAATGATTCTCTGCTTGGCTCAGAATCCGGGCTCAATTTGAATCCCATCTCGATGACTTTGGCCTTCATCTCGTCGAACAGTTGTTTGTTGTAGAAAAAGAATTCCACGAACCAGCCGTCGTAATGAGAATCGAGGATGCCGATTGCTGATTTATCATCAAGTGTGAACCACTGATCGAAATCTTTTCCATAATCATAGGCATTCTTGTTGAACTTGATGTGATGACCATAAACCGTCAGGTATTCGTAATAATCCCCTTTTCTCAATACTTTGAATCCCAGCCCTTCAAAGTAGTTGACATCACGTGTTTTACAGTAAACATAATTTACGAGCGACGGCAGCAATTTGGCTGTCAGGTAAGGCTTGGGATTCTCGGCGTCACGCGTGATGAATTCCGAGAAACTGTTGCAGCTCATGACCCAGCGCTTGGAGGATTGGTCATAGACGAAATAGACATCGGCCTGTGGGTCATCAAAATTATCCGAGACCTTGACATCCAACCGCTGGAGTTGTCGCTTGACCTGATTGGCGGCTTTCTCGTTGAAAACGCTCAGGTACACGGTCATGCAGCCGCCCATCGATGATTCGAGCGACACGATGCTGGTCGTTCCCTTGGCGTAGGTCTGGGGCAGCGGGGAGTTTCTCTTCAAGGTACAGTTTTTGTACCACACGGTTTCGGCACTCCTTGTTTCCTCAAAGGCATACTCCTTGGGGCCCTCATAATCCGTAAGAAAACTGCCGAAATTTGAATCTTCCATTACCTCAGAACTGTTCATGTAGGCCTTGAAGTAAATCAACAGGTTAGCGGCATCGACAACATCTTTAAGTTCATCGACATCGGCTTGGGTGTTGGCTGTCGTTGAGGCTTGGGCTACACTGCTCGAGATGTTGCTGTTGCTTGCAAAACTGGCCGTAGCCATTATCATCAAAACGAAAAAAACAATATGCTTCATATTCTGAAAGTCAAGTTAGTCAAGGGTGTTGTTTGTCATTATTTGGTAAACCTCTTCAAGCCATCAATCATCAGTTTGTCGTTCTGGTTAATGACCTTGATGTCGTGAGCCCCCTTGGTGCCACCGTCATTGAATTTGTAATGGTACCAATCATCACCTATGGGCGTGACCGAAATGATACCATACTGGCTGTTGCCGTCCTGGGCATCAGAGCGGAACATCCACCCGGCCAGGCAATCGCCGGTGTCACAGTCATACTCATAGTTATCACGGAGGTATTTGAGTATCTTGGCAGTGCAATGCTTGTGCAGGAAGTTGTAGTCATCATACATGGATTCATTGTACATGTCGGTGATGAACTGGATGACTTTGTTCACATTTGCAATGCTGTCGGCGACACGGATGCTGTCGGCGACGCGCAAACTGTCGGCAACGCGGATGCTGTCCACAACACGCAAGCTGTCAGCGATGCGCAGGCTGTCGGCGCGTCGCTGGGCTTCGATTTCGGCCTTAGAGGGGCCGCACCCCATCATGGTGCAGAGACCAATGAACAGGGCGAAGACTGATAAGAGTTTTTTCATGAAATTATCTTGATATTAGAGGTCGTGTATTCTTATTTCAGCACTTCGGCGAGCTTGTTGGCTAGGTCGTCGCCCGTCAAGCCACGGGACAGGATTGTGCCGTCGGGGCCGAAGATGATGATGTGGGGAGTGCCCTTGATGCCGTAGAGGTCGGTGGGCTCGTTCAACTGCTGTGTGCCGATGATCACGGGCCAGGTGATTTCCATCTGCTCCATGGCCTTGCGGCTGTCATCGGGATTGTCCCACACGGCAACGCCCAGCACGTCAAACTTGTCGCCGTATTTGGCTTTCAGTGCCTGCAGTTTGGGAATCTCGGCACGGCAGGGACCGCACCAGCTGGCCCAGAAGTCCACGAGGGTGACTTTGCCCTTGCCGACGTAGTCTGACAGCTTCTGCACGGTGCCATCGCCCACGGGAACCTCAAAGTCGGTGAACTTCTTGCCCTCGGCGGTGACAGCGAGTTGGCGAGCGGCGTTCTTGGCTTTCTCGACGCGCTTCAGCTGGGCGTACTCGGCAGGAGCTGCCTTGAGCAAGGTGTCGATCTGGGCTTCGGTAAAGTCATCGTACATCAGGTAGTTGCAGAAGGCCCAGGGACCGATGGCATTATCCTTGTTGTCCTGATACAGCTTCAACAGGTTCTCGGCGTAGCGAGCCTCGCCTTCAGCATCGCTGAGGGTGGTGTCGCTGATGATGGCCTCTATCTCCTTGTTCCAGGCGGCCAACTTGTCGTTGAGCGGACTGATGGCGTTGCCGGCGGCGATGTCAAGTTTCACCTCACCGGGTTCCACGATAAAGCCGTAGCGGTTGCCGCCCACGAGCAGGCGAGCAAAGAAGCCCTTGTCGGTATTGCCCTCGAAGGTGCAGGCGTTATTCTCGACGGTGGCGCTCATCAGGGTGTCGCCCGTGTCATAGTTGGTCAGGAAGGCGGTCTCGCCGTTGGCGCTCTCGTCGGGGAAGGTGACGGTCACCTTGTAGCCCTTGCTGCACGAAGCGAGCAACAAGAGAGCAGTGAAGAGGAATGCAATTTTTTTCATTTCAGTAATATTTTTTTGTTAATAGCAATCAGGAAGTTCTGGATATCCTGGAATAGATAATTGGAGGGATGGCTGTTTAGTCGCGGATGGCGCGGTAGATGAGCGACTGGATGTGGCTGCGGGCGCTGATGCGGCCGAAGTTCGGGTTGTTGCGCGTGGGGGTCACACGGTTGCTCAGGAAGATGTAGAACATGTCGTTCTTGGGGTCCACCCAGAAGCAGGTGCCCGTGAAGCCGGTGTGGCCGATGGTCTCGGGCGTCGCTTCGGCACAGGTGTTGCTGGCCTCGGGGTCGCCGACGACGGGTTTGTCAAAGCCCAGGCCGCGATGGCTGTTGGGGCTCTTCTGCGTCATGAAAGTCTCGACAGTCGATGGCTTCAACAGACGCACGCCGCCATAGGTGCCTCCGTTCAACCACATCTGGAACAGCTTGGCCAGGTCGTTGGCATTGCTGAACAGTCCCGCATTGCCCTGCACACCTCCCGAGAATGCCGCGAGCTCGTCGTGGACATAGCCGTGGATGTGCTGCCGGCGCAGGTAGGTGTCCACCTCGGTGTAAGCGATCTCGTCAGGCGAGAACTTGCTCAGCGGCCGGTACATCGTGTGATAGGCGCCCAAGGGAGCGAAGATGTAATTGTTCACATAGTAGTTGAGCGGCGAGTGGGTCATGCGCTGCACGGCGTCGGCCAGCAACGAGAAGTTGCAGCAGCTGTACAGGTATTTCTTCTTGCCCAGCTTGGCGTGGTACATGCGGTTCATGATGGTGTCATAGGTCGCGCGTCCGCCCCAGATGCCGTCGGCAATGGCGATGTTGAACTTGTTGGTCTTGACGGGAGACAGGATGTCGGTGCGCAGCTTGGCGTCCTTGTGACCGTAGGCGCCGTTCATGATCTTGATGGGGTGGTTGGCATCCTCGCTGTTGGCGATGAGGACACCATTGTAGGTCTTGGGATCCATCATCAGGTACCACATGTTGAGTGATGCCGGCATGCCGGTCTCGTGGTAGAGCAGGTCGCGGAAGGTGATATCTTCCTTGTCGCCGTCGCGCAGGCCGGGGATGTATTGGCTGGCCTTGTCGTCGAGGCGGAACTTGCCGTCGTCAAAGGCTTTCATCACGGCGCTGATGGTGCCGGTGGCCTTGGAAACCGAGGCGAGGCCGTACAGCGTGTTGTCGTCCACCTTGTTGGGGTTGCCGTAGTCGATGGCGCCGAAGGCACCCTTATAGACCACCTTGCCGTGACGTGCCACAATCACCTGGCAGCCGGGGAAAGCGTGCTGCTGCACGCCCAGGCGGCACACCGAGTCGATTTGGGCCGTCAGTCGGTTGTCCAGACCGACCTCTGACGGAATGGTGTAGCCCAGGCGGGTGGCAGGGTAGTGGATACCGTGCCCGGCGTCAAAGCGTGTCTTCTTGCCGTCGAAGGCAAGGGAGACAGGCAGGTTGCCACCTGCTGCGTTGCCACCGAAGATGGTCTGTGCGGCATAGTCCTCGGCAACTTCTGAGTTCTCATAGGTGAGCACCACGGCCTTGACGTGCTTGTTGGTGATAGCGCTGCCAAATTTCTTGATGTCATAGGGCTTGCTGGTAATCACCACGATGAGGTTTTTGCATTTCTTGGCTACGGTGTTGAGCGCATTGATGTTGGCATCGTTGTCGCTGCCCATCTCCACGATGATGGTGTTGAAGTGACCGTCGTGCAACTGATCGGCAAGGACGCTGGCCGAGCCGGCTTTGCTCAAGTCAAATTTTGTCACCTCGGCATAGTCGGCACAGCGCCTCGTGAACAGGGATGACGTGCCCTGCTCGTTGCCGATGGTGGCGACTGCGATGCGGCGGCTCTGCAGGTTGCGTATGGGCAGGATGTTGTCGTTATTCTTGATGACAGTGATGCTGCCGGCGGTGAGCTGGCGCTTGAGAGCCGTGGCGCGCTGGGAGTTGACCTCACTGGCCAGGTTGTTCATGTTCACGCGCTGGGGAGTGGTGAGGCCCAGGGCGTACTTGTATCTCAGAATCTTCTTGCAGCGTTCCTCGATGAGGTTCTGGCTGATGGTGCCGTTGGCGATAGCGGCTTTGATGGCTGTGATCTCGCTGCCCACATGTTCGGGCATGAGCAGCACGTCGTTGCCGGCCAGCAGGGCGTTGACACAGGGTGAGCCTTTCAGCATCTGGGTAGCGCCTTTCATGCCGAGGCCGTCGGTGAAGATGAGACCGTCGAAGTTGAGCTGTTCACGCAGCACGTTGTTCACGCAGTCGGGTGACAGGCTGGTGGGAGCCTTGCCGCCATCGATGGCGGGCACCAGCAGGTGGGCGGTGAGAATGCCGCTCAAGCCGGCGTCGATAAAGCGGCGGAAGGGCACCAGCTCACACGTATTGAGCTCCTGCATCTTCTTTTTGATGACAGGCAAGGTCTTGTGCGAGTCCTCGCTCGAGTTGCCGTGCCCGGGGAAGTGCTTGCCGACGGCCATCACACCGCCATCTTCCAGACCGCGAGCAAAGGCGATGGCGTGGCGAGCCACCAGCTCGGGACTCTCGCCGAAGGAGCGGTCGCCGATAACAGGATTCTGCGGGTTGTCGTTCACGTCGAGCACCGGGGCCAGGTTCACCTGGATGCCCATGCGGCGGCACTGGCGAGCCACTTCCCTGCCGAATTCATAGAGCAGCATGTCGTCGTCGATGGCTCCCAAGATGAGGTTGCGCTGGAAATTGGGCACGTCCTTCAGGCGCATGCCCAGCCCCCACTCACCGTCGATGGTGATCATCAGCGGGACATTGGTCAGCGATTGGGCCAGGTTGGTTATTGCGGCCTGCTCGGCAATGGTGCTTTTCTCATAGATGAGTCCGCCCACCATGTTCTGGGTGACATACTGGCGCACCAGGTTGCGCGTCGCCTCGTTGTCCGTCGGAAATACGGCGGCGACGATGAGCTGGCCGATGCGGGCATCGGGCGACAGGCTGTTGTACACGCTGTCCACCCAGTGGTTCATCGCGGTCTCATCCACACCGTTGAACAGATTGGGCGTCCTGGCCGCGGTGTTGCGTGCTGTGGCATTGAGCGCGAACAGCATGACAACGGCAAACAATAATATATGTTTGAATTTGGTCATATTCGTTTTTCTTTAACTTGGGTTGTTAGGGTCTTTAGGGTGCTTAAGGTCTTGAATCTTGATGCTTAATTCTTCTTGATTCTCACCTCGTCCTTGGCGTCGATTTTCTTGCCGGCAGCATCAAGTTTCTTGACGTAGTCGAGAATGTGGTTGCCGTACTTCTGGTCGTCGACAAACAGGGTCTTGCAACGTGTCATGGGGACCATGTAGTCGCCTCCGTTTGCCAGATAGTCGATGGTGGCGACGATGTAGGTCTTCTTGGGGTCGATTTTCTTGCCCTTGACGGTGGCTTTGACAACCTCACCCTTGCTGTTGTAGGTGGCTTTCAGCTCCTTGCTGACGGCATCACCGCCGCGGCCGCACATGACCTTGATGCTCTCCAACAATTCGTTGCCGGGCATCTCCAACACGACGTAGCGGTTCTCGAAGGGGAACATCGAGCCAATGGTGCCCTCGGTCACGATGCCTTCGGGCATGTCGGTGCGGATGCCGCCCTTGTTCATGATGGCGCAGTCGATGTTGTTGATGCCGGAGATTTCCTTGATGATATCCATCGTCGCGTCGCTCACCCAGTTTTGGGCGGCATCGCTCGAATTCTTCATGAAGCGAGCGCTGGTGCACACGGGATTGTTCATGATGCTGTCCACGCCATGGCGGTAGTTGTCGAGCCATGCATCCATGGCGGTGTAGCGGCTGGCTGCCTCGTCCCAGCTGGCATCGACGGGGATGTGGTTATACACGACGTCGCCCGTCTCCAGGTCCAGGTCATAGGTGGCGACCACCTTGCCGCTCTTGCCGTTCTGGCCGATGGGAATCATCTTGCCGTCAGCATTGGCGATACGGTCCATGCCGCTGCCCGGCTTGATGGTGGTGTGGGAGTGGGAACTGATGACCATGTCGATGTAGTGGCTGTGGTCGATGATCAGCGAGTCGTTAGGCTCGCTCGGCTCATAGCTGCTGTAGCCGATGTGTGACACCATGATGGCGTAATCCACTTTCTGCACCTCTTTGAGGTACTTGGCCGTCGCGTCGGCCACGTCGGGGGCGTAGAGGTAACGCAGGTCCTCGCAGTTGCTAGCCGAAATCAGTCCCTCGGGATTGACATTGATGCCGAAGAAGGCCACACGCTTGTCGCCCACCGCCTTGACCCAGTAAGGATGGAACAGGCCGTCGAGCGGCGTCTGGCTGAAGTCGTAGTTGGTACTGATTTTCACTGCATCGACGTTGCGGTAATGCTCGGCAAGCTCCTCCATGTCGTTGTCAAACTCATGATTGCCCAGGATGATCGCGTCATAGCCCAACGTGTCCATCAGCGCAAATTCCACATCACCCCTGTAGAGGGAGTAGAACAATGTGCCCTGAACCGCGTCGCCGGCATGGATGAGCACCGTGTTGGGGTTGTCGGCGCGCAACTGGTCGTAGATGGCGCGACGCCGTGCCACGCCACCCTTGCCATCGCTGGCAGGGTCGATCTGGCTGTGTGTGTCATTAACAGCGATAATCAACAGGTGCTCAGCACGCAGTGCCGGGAACACCATCATTGTGCACAGGCACATCAACAGGAAAGTGCGAATTTTTGCCATAATCATATCATCATTTAGTGTTTTTTTCAACCTACAAAGATAATATAAATATTGGTTTTGTGGACTACGATTTTCACGATTTTAACACATGTCTTTCTAACGTGTGAAATGGGACCTGAAAGTGCTCTGATTGTCAGCTGTTTGTTGGCTGTCATCATTGAAACAATGCGGGACAGCCCCATTGGCCGCCCCGCATCAGTATATCAAGCAATTAAATCCCTAAAGCCTAAAACCTAATTATTTAGACTCTGCCTTCTTGGCCGGCACCTTTTTGGCTGCTGCCTTCTTGGGTTCAGCCTTTTTTGCCGGTGCTTTCTTGGCAGCAGGCTTCTTGGGCTCAGCCTTCTTTGCAGGTGCCTTCTTGGGCTCAGCTTTCTTGGCAGCAGGCTTCTTGGGCTCGGCTTTCTTGGCTGCAGGCTTCTTGGGTTCAGCCTTCTTGGCAGGAGCTTTCTTGGCAGCCGGTTTCTTCTCGGGCTCGGGTTCGGGCTTTGCCTCCTCAACGGGTGCGGGCTCGGGAGCGGGCTCGTCGATGGGGAAGTCGCCGGTGGTGTCCTGGACGATGTTGTTGCGCATCATCTCCACCTCGCGGTGCAGTTTCTGGATTTCTTGCTCCTGGTTGCGGATGGTCAACAGCAGCGAGTTCAGCTCCTCGTTGTCGATGCTGGCCGGGTACTGCTCCTCGACGCGCGTCATGAAGTCGCTCAGCACGTTCATGTAGTTGGTGAACGCGGTGTAGGGCGAGTCATAGGGGCTGTAGTGCGAGTGCACGGAGCCATCATCGTTGTGCTTGGTCGACATGTAGAAGAAGTGGTCGCTGGCCTGCAGGTAGTTCCAGTCGAGCTTGATGCGGCGGTCGGTGCACAGGCGCACACGCTCACCGATCGAGTACAGCTTCTTGACGGCCTCCTGTTGCAGGGTGTTGCCCAGCCAAGCGCTGGTGTCACGGGCCTCGTCGGTCCAAGACATGGGGTAGGGCACTGCGAGCTCGGCCACGGGTTTGAACTTGGAAACCACCTCGCTCGGGGTCCAGAACTGGATGTCATGCTCGGCAGCAAAGCGAGGCAATGCTTTGATGAACTCAAAGATGCCGCTCTCGCGCGGTTGCAGCTCACCGAAGGCGTCATAGTTCATGAACAGGTTCACCAGCTGCTCCTCTTGGGGCAGTTCGTTGATCCAGTTGATGTACTTGTCGGCCGTGAGGGGATAGGAGGCCCACTCGGGATTGCTGAAGCGGAACGAGATGTCGTCGCTGAGCTTGCCGTTCTTCAGCATCAGCTTGAGTTTGGGAGCCGATGCCGAGCTGTAGAGGAAGTTGGGCGACCGCCAGCCCAGGACGTGCTTGGCGTCGGCGGTGATGGCTGCCTTGAAGCCCATGGCATAGACCATCGAGGCGATGTCATCGTCGTAGATTAACTCGGTGTTGCGGAACACCTTGGGACGCTGGCCGAAAAGTTGGAAAATCTTCTCATCGTGGGCCTTGACCTGGGCCACGAACTCGTCGGGGTCATAGAGCGACGACAAGCTGTGGGCATAGGTCTCGCTCAGGAACTCGACACAGCCAGTGGCGGCCAGTTCCTTCATCGAGTCGATGAACTCGGGCACATATTGCTCCAGCTGCTCCAGGGCGGTGCCACTGATGGAGAAGGCCACTTTGAACTTCTTGCCGTGCTCGCGAATCATGTCGAGCAACATCTCGTTGGCGGGCATGTAGGACCGCTGCGCGATGCGTGTGATGATGTCATCATTGGCAAAGTCATCGTAATAGTAGTGGTCGTTGCCGATGTCAAAGAAACGGTAGTGTTTCAGGCGGAACGGCTGATGAATCTGGAAATAAAAACAAATCGCTTTCATATCTCTATTGTCGTTTTATTGTTTGTTTTCTTAATTAATTTTCTGTTCTAGATTTTCTAGATATTCTAGATGCTCTAGATGTTCTAGGAATCGGCTAGCGGTTGATGAGGTTTCGGTAGATGTTGATGACCTTGGCACCGGCTTTGTCCCAGGTGATCTGGTTCACTTCGGCAAGGCCTTGCTCACGCAACTCGTTGAACATCGCGGGATACTTGATGATGCTGTAGATGGCGTCGGCCATGGCGTTGGTGTCCCAGTAGTCTATCTTGATGACGTTGTCCAGAATCTCGGCACAGCCACTCTGCTTGCTGATGATGGAGGGCACGCCCATCTGCATCGCCTCGAGGGGCGAGATGCCGAACGGCTCGCTCACCGACGGCATGATGTACACGTCGCTGGCAGCTAGCATCTCATACACCTGCTTGCCCTTGAGGAAGCCGGTGAAGTGGAATCGGTCGGCAATGTCGCGCTTGGCGGCGAGGCGTATCATCTTGTCCATCATGTCACCGCTGCCGGCCATGACGAACTGGGCATCGTTGACCTTGTGAAGCACCTGTGCCGCGGCCTCGACGAAGTACTCGGGACCCTTCTGCATGGTGATGCGGCCAAGGAAGGTGATGACCTTGCTCGTCTTGCCGGGAGGCGCCTCCATCTTCAGCAGTTCTTCGTTCAAGGGCTCCACGGCGTTGTGCACGGTGGTCACCTTGTCGGGACTGATGCCGTATTTCTCGATGACGGTGCGGCGTGTGAGGTTGCTCACGGTGATGATGTGGTCGGCGTTGTTCATGCCGTCCTTCTCGATGCTGAACACCGTGGGATTGACGTTGCCGCGCGAGCGGTCAAAGTCGGTGGCATGCACATGGATCACCAGGGGCTTGCCCGTCACCTGCTTGGCGTGGATGCCCGCGGGGTAGGTGAGCCAGTCATGGCTGTGGATGACGTCACAGTCCACAGTGCGTGCGATGACGCCTGCCACGATGCTGTAGTTGTTAATCTCTTCCAACAGGTTCTCGGGATATCGGCCCGAGAACTCGATGCAGCCCAGGTCGTTGGTGCTCATGTAGTTGAAGTCGCTGTAGATGTGATTGCGCAGGTCGAAATACAACTGCGGGTCCATCACATTGCCGATGCGGCTCTGCACATACTCCATGTTCACGTCGCGCCATGCCACGGGGGTGCAGTTGGCGCCGATGATGTTGGCAAAATCCTTGGGCTCGTCACCCCAGGGCTTGGGGATGACAAAGGTGATGTCCATGTCACCGTTCTGCCACATGCCCTTGGTGAGTCCGTAACTCGCTGTTCCCAATCCTCCCAGGATGTGGGGAGGAAATTCCCAGCCGAACATTAATGCTTTCATATCTTGTCCCTCCTCTGTTTTATTTGTCGATGATGTGCAGGTTCTTGAAGGTGCGCAACACGCGCAGGATGCCTCCCACGTTGGGGGCGAAGCTCACGGCGCCACGGCCGGTAAATGGCGGGTTGCCGTCATACAGCTCGCTCAACGAGCCGATGCAGCCTTCCTTCATCTCGTCCTCAAAGCCGATCATCATGCGCTCGATGAACGAAATGCTGTTCAAGCCGAACACGCGGATGTAGGCTTTGCTGTAGAAGTCCATCAGCCAGGGACGGGCGCTGCCGGCATAGTAGGCGGTCTGGCGTTCCTCGGGGGTGCCAAGATACCAGGGGATGTAGCCGTAACTGTTGGGACTCAGTGTGCGCAATCCCTTGGGCGTGAGCAACTCGCGGGTTGCGATATCCAGCACGCGCTTGCGCTGGCGGCGGTCCAGAGGACTATAGTCGGCTGCGGCGGCGATGACCATGTTGGGGCGCACGCTCAAGTCGGTGTAACTGCCGTTCACGTAGTCATAGAGATAGCCGTAGTCGGTCATGAATGTCTCGATAAAGGCGGGTTTGCACTTTTCGGCAATCTGGGTGCAGCGCTCTACAAATTCCTCGTCCTCATATCGGCCGGGGAACAGTTCGTCGGTGGCAAAGCGCAGGGCATTGTACCACAAGGCGTTGAACTCAACGAGGTAACCCGTGCGCGGAATGAGCGGCGTGCCGTCGGGGTGGGTGCTGTTCATCCACGAGACGGGACGCTGGGTGCCGTCGGTGGCAATCAGGCCATTGGGGTCGAGTTTGAGGTTGGGATGGCGGCCGTCGGCAATGAAGTTGATCAGGTCCTTGACCAGCTTGCCGTAACGCTCGCGCGCCGCATCGGCATTCAGGTCGTGGGCATAGCGCTGGACAGCCCAGATGGCCCACAGGGGAACATCGGGCAGGTCAAGGCCGACGAGGTGCTTGTCGAGGGTGCCGTCGCGCATCCAGTCGTTGAGGGCGCGCATGGCGGTATCCATGATCAACTCGAAGTCCTGACGGTGGTGAACCGACAGGGTACAGCCCGGCAATGCGATGAACTCGTCGCGGGCGCGGATCTTGAACCAGGGATAGCCAGCCAGCAGGTAGTGGCCCTCGGCATTGGTGATATAGAACTGCTTGGCGCTGTTCTTCATGCAGTTATAGAAACTCGTGCGCGGTGTGCGCGGCTTGATTTCGTCTTCATACATCTTGGTCAGCGTTCTGGTATTGACCTCCTCGACGCCTGCCGAGAAAATGAGCGGCTCGCCCTTCTTGATCTCGACCTCGAAGTAGCCGGGCACATACAGGTCCTCGCTGTAGGGGATACCGCGTTCCTGGTCCTTGATGTACTCGATGTTCTTGTACCAGTGAGGATCGAACACGAAGCGAGGCTTGTGGTTCATCTGCATGTACAGAGTGGGATAACCGTTATACATGCAGGTGGCGATGCCGTTGGACACTTCCTGGTAGTCGCGGCTGGCGACAGCGTTCTCGACACAGAGGTCATTGGCGTTGCGGAAGGCCAGGAAGGGCCTGAACTGCAGCGTTGTGGCCGAGTGGGCATCCACCAGGGTGTAGCGGATGAGGATGCGGTTCTCGTGAGTGATGAAGATTTTCTCCTTCTTGAGAATCACACCACCCACGCGATAGGTCGTCGTGGGCACTCGCTCGCAGCCATACTCACGGATGTACTTGTGACCGTTGGGGCTGTAGGTGTCGCCCTTGTAACGGTGCAGACCCAAGTTGAACGGTGCGCCGTGCTGGATGACGGTCTCGTCGAGCGTCGAGAGCAACACGTGATTGTTGTCGTCGAGCTCAGGCACCGGGATGACCAACAGGCCGTGCTGCTTGCGGGTGTTACAGCCAACGATGGTGGTGCAGTGATAGGCACCGGACTGGTTGGTTCTCAACATCTCCTTGGGCAGCGATTGCTCGAGGTTGATCATCAGGTTTTTATCAAATTTCAGATAACTCATAGGTTTATTTTGGTTATAGGTTGTATGTTTCTTTTCAGGATTTATGTTTTGGAGTTACACGTAGTTGGGCAAGGCTGGCGGTACGAGTATCTTGATGCCGTTGGCCACGTTCCTGAAGTCCAGTCTCGCGGGCATCATGACAGGGTCGCCGTCGATGTGGATGATGTCGTTGCGCCGGCGCTCGATGATCACGCGCTTGCCACGGTAGATGCTCACGTGGTTATCGTGATTGAGCTGGCGCAGAAACAGGCGGGCACCGATCAAGGGACTCTCGACGATGCTGAACGGGTGCATCACCGTCACGTCGATCAAGCCGTCCTGCATGGTGGCGCGAGGGGCGATGTAGGCATTGTTGCCATATTGTGCCGCGTTACAGCAGGCAATGACAAAGGCCTTCTCCCTCAACTTGGCGCCATCGATGTCGATGAGGTACTCTTGGGGCTTGTACTTGATGTACTCGCTCAGGGCTGTCTTGACGTAGGTGATAAAGCCGCGCGTGCCCTCGTTGGAGAACTTGTAGCTCACGGTGGCGTCAAAGCCCATGCCGCAGGTGCAGAAGAAGGGCCTGCCGTTCACGGTGCAGTAGTCAAAACTGCCCACCACGCCGTCGTTGAGCACTTGCAGGGCACGGCTGGCGTTCATGGAGATGCGCAGGTGGCGTGCCAGGCCGTTTCCCGAGCCGCTCGGCACGATGGCCATGGCGGTATCGGTGCCGCACAGGGCGCTACCCACCTCGTTGACCGTGCCGTCGCCGCCGATGGCGACCACCACGTCGATGCCGTCGTTCACAGCCTGGGTAGCGATTTCATGTGCGTGTCCGGCATACTCGCTCATGATGATACTCACGTCGTTCTTTTCCAGGTCCACCATATTATCGATGGTGCGTGGTATCTTGTCCTTGTTGCCGGTTCCCGACACAGGATTGATGATGGCGAGTATGTGCCTGCGTTTTTCCATTTTCACTCACAAAGATACAACTTTTTGAGGAATATTTTTTGAAGAATGACGTTTTTATCATATTTTTGTAAAAAAATTATTAACAAGTATCTTTTTTACCTTACAAAAATCAATGAGAAGGGTTAGTATCAACCTCTTGATGAATGTCATTCTGCTGCTCGCCGGCATTATCCTCATCATCTTTCATGGTGTGCCCAATATCATGTTGTGGGGCGCACGAGTCATGGGCGCCATGTTCCTCTTGCCCGCAGTCATTTACCTGATTATGGTGGCCGTGCGCCATGCCGATGCCCGCACCAGTACCGACTACCTGGGCGTGCTGCCCGCCGTGGGCGGCTTGTGCTTCGGTTTGGTGATGATCATCAAGGCTCATTTGTTCGACGGTATCCTGCAGCTGCTCATGGGCATGCTGTTGGTGGTACTCGGCCTGTTCCACGTCATCTACCTGCTGATGTCCAGAGACACCCTCAAAATCAAGGGCTGGTATCACTTGTGCCCGATATTGGTTGTGCTGTGCGGCATCCTGTCACTCGCGCTGCCCGCCTTGCGCGACAATGTTTCGCTCGTTGTCCTCATCACGGGCATCTGCCTGCTGCTGTTCAACTTCACCAGCCTGCAGGAGTACCTCGCCGAACGCCGCCTTCGCCGCGCCTTGTCAAAACCTGCCACCGAATTGGCGCCTGTCGCCGATGATTCAACTGTAGAAACAACGATCAACACCGATGAGCTTGAGTAATGTAATCAATGAACTGATTTTGCTCATGAGCCACCCCAGAGCAAACAGTACCGAAATCGGAGACGACGTCCACGCCTGCGTGAATTGCGGGCATGAGTATCAAGGCAACTTCTGCCCCGCTTGCGGCCAGAAGGCCACCGCGGGACGTATCACCTGGGACACCGTGCGCAGCGGTGTGATGGACGTGTGGGGATTGGGGTCTCGTTCCTTGATCCGGTCCTTGTGGAACCTGATTGTTCGCCCGGGCCGTTTCATTGGCGACTACATCAACGGCAAGTGGCAAGTGAGTTTCCCGCCCGTCAAGATGCTGGTGATTGTGGCGGTCAGCCTCTATTTCATCGGACGGTTGATTTACCCCGAGTTCTGGATTGATTTGTTTGATGAAAGCAAACCCGAGGACGCAGGCGCGCTCGGCTTTATTGACACTGCGGTCTTTTGGATCATGTCGCACCCCGAGTGGTCGTTGCTGTTCCTGCTGTCGTCGTTGATTATTCCCACGTGGTTCGTTTTCCGCCATGCTCCGCGCAACACGCGACACACGCTGCCGCAGGGCTTTTTCATCCAGGTGTTCATGAGTGTCCAGTTCTACCTGTGGCTGTTTGCCATCTCGGTTATCTTCAGGCTGTGCGGTTCGGGCTTGGAAATCGCGTTCATCATCTCGTTTGCCGTGGGCTTGCCGTTGCTGGTGTTTGCCGACTACAAGCAGTTGTTCGGCTACGGCTGGTGGGGCACGTTGTGGCGTGTGTTGGTGACCTTTCAGCTCGCTTATACTTGCCTGGCCTTTATCATTCTCCTCTCGGTCCTGTGTGACCGGTTAGCCTTGTCGAAGGCTGTAACCGTTTCCATTCCGGTGCTTGTGCTCAGGATCTTGAGCGTCATCGCGGTCATCGTGCTGGTGATTGTTGTCATCGACGTGATCAACCGCAAGTCTTGGCGCACCGTGGGCTGGCTCAAGGCGCTGAAGTATCCGCTCATCACGTTGGGGGTGCTGGCGGGCCTGCTGATTGCTGCCGAGTTGATCAGGCCGGGAGCGGTATCGGCCATCATGGACCTGTTGTTTTTTGGGTTTATTTAGATTCAGATGATTAAAGAGAACTACCGCCGTTTCCGCCAGTGGCAACGTCAGCCGTTTGAGTACCATGACAGTCATGATCATCACGGATGCTGCAACTGCGGCGCCGAGAGCGATAACAATTACTGCCCCCGCTGCGGGCAGAAGGCCGCTTATGGCCCCATCACCTGGCACAGCGTGTGGCAGGGCATCATGGACGTGTGGGGCGTGGGCACCCGCTCTTTGCCTTACACGCTGTGGCAACTGCTGTGGCGCCCGGGTTACCTGATAAGGGACTACATCAGCGGCAAGCGTCAGGTGAGTTTCCCTCCGGTCAAGATGCTGGTTGTCATGGCGGTACTTGTGGTGCTGGTCTATGGATTGCTGGGAATCGGTTTTGAGGCTGAAGTCGAAAATGAGAGCGGCAATAATGCCGTGCAGGGGTTCCTGATGGGCGACTTCTATGACTGGATGAGTAATCACATCGAGTGGGCGGTGCTCGCGGGTTTCTCGATGTTTATCGTGCCAGTGTGGTTTCTGTTCCGCACAGCCCCACGTTTGCCTCGCCACACCTTGCCGCAAGGGTTCTTCATCCAAGTGTTTGTCGGGGTGCAGTTCCTGCTGTACATGTTGATTGTGACACTGGTGTTCGACTTGATACCCTCGTTGTCGGGCAGTGGTGACGAGGCGGCGGGTTTTATGGTCATGCTTGTGCTGCCGCTCATGCTGTGGTGTGACTACAAGCAGCTGTTCGGCTACGGCTGGTGGGGGACGCTGTGGCGTATCGTGGCCTCGGTCTTCCTGGCCATAGCTGTGACCAAGGTGCTGGTTCGTGTCGGCGGTTTGTGCTATTGTCTTTTTGTGGGAGATAGGTCCTTGGGGTTCAACTATCTGGTGGGGACTGTTGACCATTCGGCGTTGTTGTGGGTGTTGCTGGAGGTTGTCTTGCTGATTAACGCTAAGCCCTGGCGAGGAAACATTGCTTGGCCCAGGATACTGCTGCGCCCGCTGATTGCTGTGGCAACGCTGTTGTTGACGACGGCCGCATGTGGCCAGTTTGGAATCGAAAACTCGGTGAGCAACATGATCAAGTCAATGCAGACGATGTTCCTGCCGTAGCGCTGCCACTCACTGGCGAGGATAAACCAGCGACGCGCCCTCCACACTTGATGGAAAGGGCGCGTCGCTGTGTCTTGTTGATACCTGCCGCGAGCGCTCACGGCGGTAATGCCATGTTGTCTGTGTCTTATTTCTTCTTGCGGTTGCCGTAGCGCTGCATGAACTTGTCCACGCGACCTGCGGTGTCGACGAGTTTCTGCTTACCGGTGAAGAACGGGTGCGAGGTGTTGGTGATCTCGAGCTTTACCAGGGGATAGGTGGTGCCGTCAATCTCAATGGTCTCCTTGGTGTTCACCGTGCTGCGGGTGATGAAGACCTCCTCGTTAGACATGTCCTTGAAAGCAACCTCGCGATAGTTGCTGGGATGGATATCCTTCTTCATTGTTTCGATATATCTTTAAATGTTAAACTTACAATATTTTGGCGGTGGTAAACGCCTATTTTTTGTAATGGCGTGCAAAGGTACAACGTTTTTCTGAACTGGAAAAACTTTTTCCTTGTTTTTTAATTCTGTGAACAAAAAAAGACCCCTTTTTTTCTATTTTCATAAAAAAAGTGTAATTTTGCAGGTCATTTTGTTTTTTTATATGATTGATATAAGGATAAGACAATATGTTTGGCAAACTATTCAAGCGCAATAAAGAGCAAGTTAAGCTATTCTATAATACTGATATTCATTGCCATATCCTCCCTGGTGTGGATCATGGCTCGCAATCCCTCGAGCAGTCGCTGGAAATGTTGCGTGCCGAGCAGGAGATGGGCATCAATCGTGTCATCCTCACCTCGCATGTGACGGCAGTCACCTTCGAGAACACGCGAGAGAAGCTGATGGATGCCTTCCTGAAGTTCAAGGAGGCTGTTGACGATGAGGGTCTGGACATCGAGTTGATGCTTAGCGCCGAATATCGCATGGATGAATTCTTTGACAAGCAATATGCCGCCGACCAGCTGTTGCCCATGCCGGGCAACCACATCCTGCTCGAGAACTCGTTCCAGCAGGAGCTGATGAACCTCGACGAGCTGCTGTTTGACTTGCAGGTCAAGGGTTACAGGACGATTCTGGCTCATCCCGAACGCTATTCCTACTATTCACGCCGCCGCAAGCGCTACGAGCAGCTGCACAACGCCGGCGCCCGTTTCCAGGTCAACATCCTGTCGTTCACGGGCTACTTTGGCGAGGAGGCGCGTGACAGTGCCCTGTGGTTCGCCCGCAACGGCATGATCGACTACCTGGGCAGCGATATGCACAACGTGAAGCATGCCCACATCATCATGGATTATCTCAACTCCAAGGAGTGGAAAAAGATGAGCAAGGAGCTGGAGCTGACTGTCAAGAATGACCAGATCGTTTAAGGCGGTCGCATCACACGGTAAAGGTATAAATGAATCGGAGTTCCCTGAGACAAACAGGGAACTCCGATTCATTTTTTTGTGTCACGGCCAGGTTCAGTCGCGCATGTCTTCGGGCAGGTCTTGCTGGATAATGTCGCGGCACTGGTGACTCACCTGGGCGATGTCGTTACCACCCGTGTGCTGGATGGGGGCGTGGAACGTGAGGGTGATGGTGCCCGGCGTCACGTTGAAGGTGCTGCGCGGCATCACCTTGTAGCTCCCGTCGATGGTGATGGGGACCACAGGCAGCCCGAATTCCAGCGCCAGCTTGAAGGCTCCGTTCTTGAAGGGGCCCATCTTGCCGGTGTCGGTGCGTCGTCCCTCGGGGAAGACGACAATCGACATGCCGCCGTGCAGCTTCTTCTTGGCGGCGGCCATGGTGTTGCGCAGGCCCTGTGTGCTGTGTGTGTCGACGAGGATGTGTCCAGCCATGCGGCACGCTGTGCCGATGATGGGGATGTTGGTGATGCCCTTGCGCATCATCCACTTGAAGTTGTGTCCCAGGAAACCGTAGATCGAGAAGATGTCATAGGCACCTTGATGATTGGCTACAAACACATAACTTGTCTCGTGGTCCACGTGTTCGCGTCCCACCACGCGCACGCGCACCAGGTGCAGCCAACACCACACTCTGGCCCACCACTTGGCTGGGAAGTATCCCCAGTAGTCCTGGTTGAACAGGCAGCCAACCATTGTGATGAGTGCAGTGATGATGCTGTAAACCAGCATGATGGGTGAAACAATACACCACTGATAGATGCGGTATAAATAAATCATTATGATGTTTTTTTCCTTGGAAGTTAGACTAATCGGCTTAACGCCGGACAAGGGGACGGCCACTACAATCCGCCCCAAGCTTCGGTGGTGAATCCTGGGGCAGATGTAATGCCGTGGACGATTACTTGTCGTCGCTCTCTACCTCGGGCGAAATGAGCTTGTAGCCCTTGCCGTGGATGTTGATGATCTCGATAGTGGGATCGTCCTTGAGTTTCTTGCGCAGCTTGGTGATGTAAACGTCCATCGAGCGTGCGTTGAAGTAGTTGTCGTCGATCCAGATGGTCTTAAGGGCGAAGTTACGCTCCAGAATCTCGTTCATGTGGGCACACAGCAGGCTCAACAGCTCGCTCTCCTTGGTGGTGAGGTTGTCGCTGCGGTCGTCGGTGAACAGCACCTGGCGCTGGGTGTCGAAGGTGAACTTACCGATCTTGTAAACGGTAACCTCCTTGCCTTTCTTGCCCTTGACGCGGCGCAGGATGGCCTCGATGCGCAGCACGAGCTCCTCCATCGAGAAGGGCTTGGTGATGTAGTCGTCGGCACCGATCTTGAAGCCCTCGAGGATGTCCTCCTTGAGCGCTTTGGCGGTCAGGAAAATGATGGGCACGTCGCTGTTGACGGCGCGGATTTCCTGTGCGAGCTGGTAGCCGTCCTTCTTGGGCATCATCACGTCGAGCAGGCAGATGTCATACTTGCCCTTGAGGAAAGCCTTGTAACCGGCTTCACCATCGGCAAACAGTTCGGCTTTGTAGCCCTTGTCCTCCAGGTACTCACGGGTGAGGGTACCCAGATTCTCGTCATCTTCGCATAACAGAATTCTCAGTTTGTCTTCCATAATTGTCGTTCTTTATTTGTATAATGGTAATGTGATAATGAATTTCGATCCTCGGTTGACCTCGCTCTCGGCGCTGATGCTGCCGCCGAACAGGTTAATCATTTTGTGCACATAGGCCAGACCCAGGCCGAAGCCTTTCACGTCGTGGCGGTTGCCTGTGGAGACGCGATAGAACTTCTCGAAGATTTTCTTCAGGTCCTCGCGTTTCATGCCGATGCCGTTGTCGGCAACGGTGATTTCGATGTGGTCCTCGTCGGGGTTGACGGTGGTCACCACCAGTTCGGGCGGAACGTCCTCTTGTCTGTATTTGACTGCATTGTCGAGCAGGTTGAAAATCACGTTGGTGAAGTGCATGCGGTCCACTTTGATGATGGGGTCCTCGGCGTCGAGGTTGGCTGTGATGTGGCCGCCGTATTTCTCTACCTTGAGCTTGAAGGTGTTGATGACGTTGTAGATGCTGGCGTTGGCGTCCTCTTCCTCAAGTCGCATCGTGGCGTTCTTGCGGTCGAACAGCGACAGTTGCAGCACCTTCTCCACCTGGAAGCGCAGGCGCTTGGTCTCGTCGTTGATGACGCCCGAGACGTGCTTGAGCATCTCGGGGCTCTTGCGCACACTGTCGTCGTTAAGCATCTGTGCGGCAATCGAGATGGACGAGATGGGCGTCTTGAACTCGTGCGTCATGTTGTTGATGAAGTCATTCTTGATCTCGCTCAGCTTCTTCTGCTTGAAGGCCACCGAGATGGTGTACAAGAACACGCCGAGCAGCAGGAACGTGAAGGCCAGCGAGGGCACGAGGAACTTGACCGACGAGAAGATGTAGTCGCTCTTGTTGGGGAAGGTGACGCACAGGGTGTTCTGTTTGTTCTTCGGGTCGTTGGGGAACAGCAGCAGGCTGTAGACATCTTGCTGCGACATGGGGGAGTAGCCCTCGGTCTTATAGACCATGCCGCTGGTGCGGTTCACGATGGCGAACTCAAAGGGCAAGGTCAAGCCGTTGAACTCCAGCTCGGACCGCAGATAGTTGGCCACGGTGGCACTGTCGGCGCGCTCCTGGATAGGGCGGTCACTGGAGTGGTTCAAGATGGTGAGGATGACCTCGTTGAGCAGACTCTTCTGGTGCAGGTAGTGTTCTTTGAGGGTTTCCTGCTTGAGCTGATAACTGTCGTTCAGATCTTGTAGCGTGGGCAGGTTGGCGGGCCGCACCTTGGTCGCTGCGGGCTTGTCGGCGGTGAGGGTCGTGTCGATGGAGGCCTCGCGCCGGTCGTTGAAGCCGAAGTTGTTCTGGTTGATGCTGGGGTAGGCTTGTTCGGCCTCGGCAAGGTCCTTGTCGAGGAAGTATTTGGTCTCGTTCTGCTCCAGCATGGTGGACACGCTGTAGAGGCTGCGCTTCACAATCTCACTGAACTGGTTGTTGCGCATGGCAACCATTTTTTCCAGATACATGATTTGCATGGCGAGCAGTCCCAGCAGGGCTATCGCCATCACAACCGTCAATATCCATATCGTTGATCTCTTCATGAGAGTTACTTTGTCTATTATTGAGTCTTGTTTTTAACAATCAACGGCAAAATTAACACTTTATTGTGAAAAAACAAAATTTTCTTTCACTTTTTGCTGAAAAAATTAACGTGAAATGTTAAAAGTACCACTTGTTGCTCCAATTTGACCAATAGGGGCTGATTGGTCTTATTTGACTCATTGGTCTTATTCGACGTGTAGGATTAATTTGACCTATTGGACTCTTTCGAGCAAATTCTTGACAGGGGTAACAAAAACAATGGGCGTCCCATTGGCGGGGCGCCCATTGTTATATAATGTGAGAACCGGGGAATTAATCCTCGTCCTGCTTGCTCTCCTCGTACTCCTTGAGCAGCTGAGCCTGCACGTCGGCGGGCACGAGCTCGTAGCTCGAGAACTTCATGCTGAACGAAGCGCGGCCACCCGAGATAGAGCTCAGGGAGGTGCTGTAGCTCGACATCTCCTTCAAGGGGATGCGTGCCTTAACGCGCTCCAGACCGTTGGCGCTCGACATATCCATCATGATGCCGCGGCGGCCCTGCAGGTCGCTCTGTACACCACCCATGCAGTCGGCGGGCAACAGGATCTCAACGTCATAGACGGGCTCGAGCACCTTGGGGTTAGCATCGCGGAATGCGGTGGAGAAGGCGTTACGGGCTGCCAGACGGAACGAGATTTCGTTACTGTCTACCGGGTGCATCTTACCATCGTAGATGCAGACGCGCACGTCACGAGCGTAGCTACCGGTCAACGGGCCCTGTTCCATGCGGTCCATGATACCCTTGACGATGGCGGGGATGAAGCGTGCATCGATGGCACCACCAACGATACAGTTATAGACAACCAGCATACCGCCCCATTCCATGGGAATCTCCTGCTTGTCCTTGATGTTCATCTTGTACTCCTGGTTACCGAACTTGTAAGTGTCGGGTTCGGGCATACCCTCGCGGTAGGGCTCCACGATCAGGTGAACCTCACCGAACTGACCTGAACCACCTGACTGCTTCTTGTGACGATAGTCGGCACGAGCGGCCTTGGTAATGGTCTCGCGGTAGGGGATGCGGGGCTCCTGATACTCGATCTGGATCTTGTCGTTGTTCTCGATGTTCCACTTGAGGGTGCGCAGGTGGAATTCGCCCTGACCCGAAACGATGGTCTGGCGCAACTCCTTGCTCTGCTCGATCAACAGGGTGGGATCCTCCTCGTGCATGCGGTTGAGGACGGCACCCAGCTTCTCGGTCTCGCTCTCGTTGAGGGCGCGGATGGCGCGCTGGAACTTGGGAGCGGGATACTCGATGAAGTCAAACACGTGCTCGCAACCCTTCTCGTTGAGGGTGTTGCCACAGCGAACGTCTTTCAGCTTCACGGCAGCGCCGATGTCGCCAGCGTGGATCTCGTCGATAGCGGTCTTGTTCTGACCACAAACCACGTTGATCTGAGCAAGGCGCTCCTTGCTGCCGCGGTTCATGTTGGTCAGGTCGGCACCAGCCTTGAGGGTACCGCTCATCACCTTGAAGTAGGAAACCTCACCGATGTGGGACTCAACCGAGGTCTTGAAGAACATGACGCTCACGGGGCCGTTCTCGTCGTAGGGCACCTCGTCGCCGTTGTTGTTCTTGGGAGCGGGCATCTCGGTAACGTCGGGCACGATCTCGGTCATGATCTCGAGCATGCGGTCGGTGCCGATGTTATTCTCGGCGCTTACCAGAACCACGGGGAAGATGCTGCGGTCAACCATACCCAGGCGGACACCCTTGATGGTCTCCTCGTCGGTCAGCGTCATCTCGTCAAGGAACTTCATCATGAGCTCCTCGTCGTTCTCGGCTGCCATCTCGAGCAGGGCCATGCGGTATTCCTCGGCCTTGTCGGCGTGTGCGCCGTCAATGTCAGCGGCGGTAGCCTTGCCACCGTCCTTGGGCCAGGTGTACTGCTTCATGGCGAGCACGTCCACTACGCTGTTGAAGCCGGGGCCAGCGTTCACGGGGAACTGGAGGGCAACAACCTTGTTGCCGAAGGTCTCGCGCAGCTGGTTATATACGTTATCGAAGTCGCACTTCTCATCCTCGAGGCGGTTGATGACGAACATCAAGGGCTTGCCGATGCGCTCCACAGTGCGGAAGTTGTTCTGGGTACCTACCTCAACGCCGTTGCGGCCGTCAACCACCAGCGCGGCGGTGTCGGTCACGTTCAGGGCGGTTACTGTGTTGCCCACAAAGTCGTCACTGCCCGGGCAGTCAAAGAAGTTGAGTTTCTTGCCGTTCTTCTCAGCAAAGAAGACGCAGGAGGATACGGAGTAGCCGTACTCTTTCTCAACGGGGGTGTTGTCGCTCACGGTGTTACCGCCGTCGACGGAACCCCTGCGGCTGATCGCGCCGCCCTCAAGGAGGATAGACTCGGTGAGAGTGGTCTTGCCAGCGCCCTTGCCACCGACGAGAGAGATGTTCTTGATCTCGTTTGTTTTGTAAACCTTCATTAGTGATTTTGTTGTTAAATGGTTGTTATATAATGAATTGATGTTTTTATTCGCTAAATCAGCGTGCAAAATTAGTCATTTTTGCTGTGAATAACAACATTATTAAAAAGAAAATTATTGACAAGGCAAGAAATTAAATTTCTTTAGCCTTTTCGCCGCCTGATTATTGGGTGAATGTTGATGGAAATTTGTAATTTTGTGACCGTTTCTTTATGGCCGGTATTTATGTCCATATCCCCTTCTGTGCAAGCCGTTGTTCTTACTGCGACTTTTTCTCGACGTTGCGCCTTGCCGACGCCGGTGCCGACTATGTCGAGGCGGTTGTCGCCGAGGCAGGGCTGCGATGTGGCGAACTGCGTGGCGAGCCGGTGAGGACGCTCTACCTGGGCGGTGGTACTCCGTCGCAGTTGCCCCGGCCTCTGCTGGAGCGCCTCGTACAGGGCGTGAGGGACACTTTTGACTTGTCGGAGCTCGAGGAGTTCACCATCGAGGTCAACCCCGACGATGTCACCCCGGAGTGGTGTGCGGCACTGACGCGTTTGGGCGTGAACCGCGTGAGCATGGGTGTGCAGTCGTTCGAGGACCCGATTCTGCGGCTGATAGGCCGTCGCCACACTGCAGTTCAAGCCGTTGAGGCGGTAGCCCGGTTGCGTGAAGCCGGCATCGGTAACATCAGCATCGACCTCATCTTCGGTCTGCCTGGACAGACCATCGCGTCGTGGACCGATTCGGTGCGCCAGGCCATAGCCCTGCGTCCCCAGCACATCTCGGCCTACGGGCTCACCTATGAGGAGGGCACGCGGCTGTGGCATCAGCGCCAGCGTGGCGAGGTCGTTGAGGTGCCTGAGGACCAGTGCCTGGAGATGTACGGCACCCTTGTTGATGAGCTGCAGGCTGCTGGTTATGAGCACTATGAAATTTCCAACTTTGCCCTGCCGGGTTATCATTCACGCCACAATTCATCCTATTGGGACGATACGCCCTACCTGGGTCTGGGTGCCGCTGCCCACAGTTATGACGGCTGCATCAGGCGCTATAACCCAAGCGACCTGCACGAATACATCAGCAGTATTCAGGCTGGAAAAATGGCTTTTGTTCAGGAAAAATTGACGCAATGGGAGCGCTATGACGAGCGTGTGATGCTGGGACTGAGGACGGCACGTGGCGTGGATGCCGAGCGGCTGCGTCAAGACTTCGGCGACGCGGCCTGGCGCCATTTCATCGATGCGGCGCAGCGCCACATCGCGGCGGGCCATCTCAAGCGGGTGGGAGAGAGCCGCTATGTGCTCACCCGTGACGGCATCATGCTGAGCGACAGCATCATCCGCGACCTCATGTGGGATGATTAGTTTTCTTCTTCAAGAATGTCTTTTAGCAGCGATAGCAATGGCTGTTCGGCTTGACTGGCCTCGCTCTCGATGATGACACGCAGGGTGTCGTTTAATTGCATTTTGCCAGTAATCATCAGATTAAGGAGCAGGCGGTAGCCAGTGTACTTGACGAGCGGTTTTTCTTGTGAGATGAGTTGACGAAAGAGTGTGTCGCTGCCGTTGATGTGACGCAGCAGTTTGTGGCACAAGTTGTCGGCAACCTCGACTGACTCAACGCTTTCGCTCCACTGTAACGCCATCTCCAGCCCCATCTCCTCGGGAGGATAGAGCATGGGGGCGGCTAGGCGGCACTCCCGTGAATTGGAGTCGTTCCACAATTCCTGTGCGACCTGGGCACGGATGATGTTATCGCCCATCGTCAAACTGGCTTGCCGCATGATACTGACGATATCCACGAGCAGACAGCCCATGATCATGCTATGGGGGTCACCGGCTTTCCTCAACTTGTCGGCCACGATGCCGTTACGAAAAGCGAAAAACTCTTTCCGTATATCTCTGATATCCTCTTGTGCTTTATTTGTGCCCATCGTTAAAAAAGTAGCGCCTTAGCGTGAATTCGTAATAATTGAATGCGGATGCCAATCAGTTAAATTCGCGTCATTTGTAGTTTAAGAAAGTTTCTCGGCCAGGAAGCGGCCCGTGTGGCTCTCCTTGCATAGGGCGACCTGCTCGGGCGTACCCTCGACCACGATGTTACCGCCGTTCTCGCCGCCCTCGGGACCGAGGTCGATGATGTGGTCGGCACACTTGATGACGTCAAGGTTGTGCTCGATGATGACCACCGTGTGGCCGTTGCCGATGAGCTGGTCGAACGAGCGCATCAACGTGTTGATGTCGTGGAAGTGCAAGCCCGTCGTCGGCTCGTCAAAGATGAACAGGGTGTTGCCCTGGCGTTCGCCGCTCAGGTAGTAGGCAAGCTTGACGCGCTGGTTCTCACCGCCCGACAGGGTCGATGACGACTGCCCGAGCTTGATGTAGCCAAGGCCCACGTCCTGCAACGGCTTGAGGCGCCGCACGATTTTATACTCATTGTAGGTGTTGGTCTCGCCAAAGAACTCGATGGCCTGGTTGACCGTCATGTCGAGCACGTCGCTGATGGTGCGGTCGCGGAAGGTCACATCCAGCGCGTTGCGGCTGAAGCGCTTGCCCTTACAAGCCTCGCAGGTCAACGTGATGTCGGCCATGAACTGCATCTCGATGGTGATGGTGCCCTCGCCCTTGCACTCCTCGCAGCGCCCGCCAGGCGAGTTGAACGAGAAGAAACCGGCGTTGTAGCCCATCTGCTTGGACAGCTGCTGCTGGGCGAACAACTGGCGTATCTCGTCAAAGGCCTTGAGGTAGGTCGCCGGGTTGCTGCGCGTGCTCTTGCCGATGGGCCCCTGGTCGATGAATTCCACAGCCTGCAGACGGCTCAGGTCGCCGCCGATGCCGCTGTGGCTGCCGGGGGCGTCGGCCGTCTGGTCGTAGTTGCGTGCCAGGGCAGGGTAGAGGATTTTACCCACCAGGGTGGACTTGCCCGAGCCGCTCACGCCCGTGACGACAGTCATCACGCCGAGCGGGAACTTGACGTTGATGTTCTTGAGGTTGTTGTGGGTAGCCCCCTTCACCTCGATGTACTGGCTCCACTTGCGGCGTGACTTGGGAACGGGAATGGAAAGTTCACCGGTGATGTATTTGGCGGTATAGCTGCCTGTGGCCGAGCCGAGTTGGTCAACAGGGCCCTGATAGGTGATCTGGCCGCCGTTGCGTCCTGCCTCGGGTCCGACGTCGATGAGGTAATCGGCACTGTTGATGATGTCCTCGTCGTGCTCCACTACCACCACAGTGTTGCCCAGTTGTTGCAGCATGCGCAGCACATGGATGAGCCGGTGGGTGTCGCGCGGATGCAGGCCGATGGACGGCTCGTCGAGGATATAGACCGAGCCGACGAGCGAGCTGCCCAAGGCGGTCGCCAGGTTGATGCGCTGGCTCTCACCGCCCGACAGGGTCGCCGACACGCGGTCGAGGGTGAGGTAGCCTACGCCCACGTCACACAGGTAATCCAAGCGGCTGTTGATCTCGGTGAGCAGGCGCTTGGCGATGGTGGCTTCGGTCTCGTCGAGTTGCAAATCCTTGAACCACTGAGTCAGGTCCTTGACAGGCATGCTCACCAGGTCACTGATGGTCTTGCCGCCCACCTTGACATAACCGGCTTGGGGCTTCAAGCGCGTGCCATGGCAGTCGGGACAGACGGTCTTGCCGCGGTAGCGCGCCAGCAAGACGCGGAACTGGATGGCGTAGGACTTGCTCTTCACCCACTCAAAGAAGCCGTCGATGCCCTTCCACCTGCCGTCGCCGGTGCCGTGCCACAGCAGGTCGCGCTGGGCCGTCGTCAGTTCGTTGTAAGGTTTGTGGATGGGGAAGTCGTGCTGCGTGGCTACGTGGATGAACTCGCGTTTCCACTCGTTCATCACCTGTCCGCGCCAGCACATCACGGCGTCGTCATAGATGGAGCGCCCCCGGTCGGGGACCACCAGACTCTCGTCGATGCCGATGACGCTGCCGAAGCCTTCACAGGTGGGACAGGCTCCCAACGGGTTGTTGAAGTTGAACATCAGGTCGCTGGGCTCCTCAAAGGTCATTCCGTCAAGCTCAAAACGCTTGGAGAAACGATGCTCCACCATCGAGCCGTCCTGCTGCCACACCACGACGATGCACTCGTCCTTGCCCTCGTAGAAGGCCGTCTGCAGCGAGTCGAGCAGGCGCATCTCGTCGTCACGGTTATGGGTCACGGCGATGCGGTCGATGAGCAGGCGGTAGTCGGCAACATCCAGGTTGCCGTCACTGGCGATGACTTGAGCAATATCCACAAATCGGCCATCACGGGTCATCAGGCGGGAATAGCCGCCCTTGGCGAGGATGTCGAGCTGGGTGCGCAGGTCGCGGCCCTCGGGGATATGAATCTCGGTGAGCAAGGCCAGGCGTGTGCCGTCGGGGTAGGTGTTGATGCACTCGATGACGTCGTTCGACGTGTGCTTCTTGACGACCTGTCCCGAGATGGGGGAGTAGGTCTTGCCTACACGGGCAAACAGCAGCCGCAGGTAGTCGTAGATCTCGGTGCTCGTGCCCACCGTGCTGCGTGAGTTGCGGGTCACCGTGCGCTGCTCGACGGCGATGGCCGGCGGTAGGCCGCGGATGAAGTCGCAGTCGGGTTTGCTCAGGCGGCCCATGAACTGGCGGGCATAGGAGGAGAGGCTCTCGACATAGCGGCGCTGCCCCTCGGCGTACAAGGTGTCGAACGCCAGCGACGACTTGCCGCTGCCCGACAGCCCCGTCACGACGACGAACTTGCCGCGCGGTATCGCCACGTCAACGTTCTTGAGGTTGTTGACGCGGGCTCCCTTGATGATGATGTCTCCTGATGTCGCCATGTCGTTAAATTGGGCCGCAAAGATAGTGCAAGCCGAGTGGAATGCCAAAATTTTTTTGGCATTTCTTATTTACAGCAGGATATCGGCCATGAAAGCTTGCTTTCAATGGCCAGAGTCTTGATGTAAATAAAAGAATGCCCGAATGAAAATGAGGGTATTCCCGAGGCGCAGCCTATCTTCGACGAAGTCAACGGTAGTGCAAGCCGAAGGCAATTGCAAATTATTTGCAAATTGTTAAGGCGCAGCGTATCTTCGACGAAGTCAAAGATACGCATTTTTGTCGAGATGGGCAAATGAAGTAAATCTGAAAATCGGCTTTTGGGTCTCAATGTATTCATGTTGTCAATTATTTGGTATTTTTTGTTCCCAAGTATTGTTTTTTTTATTATTTTTGCGAAAAATAGCAATATTAACCTCTAAAAATACAGGATTATGAAAAAGAAAACACTTTTATTCAGAGCGTTCGCCCTTGTGGCGGCTCTCGCGTGCGCCCTGGGCGCCAGTGCCTACGACTTCACCTACGGAGGCTATTACTACAAAATCTTGACCGACAGTACTGTCGCAATCACCTATCGAGATGGTAGTTTTAACAGTTACAGTGGCAATGTGACCATCCCTGAACATGTTTACAACGGTAGCAAGTACTATACCGTTACGCAAGTTGGCTATTTTACATTTATGAACAGCACGCGCGTGACCAGTGTGACGATCCCAAACACGGTTACCTATATAGACTCTCGTGCTTTTGAGAATTGCGTAGAACTGGAATCGGTTGTGATGGGTAAGAATTGCAGTTTCTTTAATCCGGAAGAGTATAGCTACAGTACTCAAGTCTTCAAGAATTGCCCCAATCTGCTGTCCGTCACTTGTTGGATGTTTCAGCCGGATGAGTGGCCTGAGAGTGGTAACTTGAATTTTGACCAATTGGTGCTCGACTATGCTGTTTTGCGTGTGCCCCGTGGTGCCATCCCCAATTATTGGGCCACTGAGGGTTGGAGGCTCTTCAATAATTACCAGGAGATCTCCGCCTACTTCAACTATGACTTCTATTATGAAGGTGTCTTCTATAAGGTCAAGAACGGTTCCGCATGGGTGACCTATATGGATGAGGATTATAACTCCTACAGCGGCACGGTCACCATTCCCGAGAAGGTGCCTTACAACGGCAATCAACTCACTGTAAAAGGCATTGATGACTATGCCTTCAGGAGTTGTGGTGACCTGACGAAAGTGGAAATGCCTCTCACAATAGATTCTATTGGCAAGTATGCCTTTTATTACTGTACCAAACTCACCGAGATTGACATTCCTAATGGTGTGACCTATATCGGCAATGGTGCTTTCTCTTGGTGCAGCAAATTGAAATCCCTCATGTTCCCGGCAGGCATGACCGTAATCAACGGCAGCACGTGTACTGGTTGCTCTGCACTTGAAACCGTTTGGCTCCCCGTAAATCTCACTGATATCTATGCCGGAGCATTCTCTAACTGTAATGCGATAACTAAGATTATCAGCCTGAGTGAGGCGCCACCCTGGATGTATAACAAGAATGTTTTCCCCAGCACCGTCTATGACAACGCTACACTCTATATCCCCGAGGATGCCATCAGCAACGGCTATACCTCGGCCTACGGCAACTGGCAGTACTTCACCACGCAAAAGCCTTACAACCAGTATCTGTCCAGTGAAATCAACGCTTCTGGCGGCAATATCACGTTCTCCACGCTATCGACCAACAATTACCCCTGGCTGGTCAAGACCAACAGTTATCGCTTCTGTGCCCAGTCGGGCAACACTGGCATCCACGAAAGCACATCAGTGTTGACGGCCACGGTCACCGTGCCCTATGGCGGCACCCTGTCCTTCCTTTACAAGGCATGGGGTGAGGGCACATCGAACGCTTGGGACGCGTGTAGCTTCTTTGTCGATGGTGAGGAAAAGCTCAAATTAGGAGCCTATGATAATGTCGATTGGGAGACCTTCACTGTGGAAATCCCTGCAGGTACCCACACGTTGAAGTGGCGCTACAGTAAGGACGGCAGCATCAATCCCGAGGGCGACTATTTCGCCATCGACAATGTCCTCCTTGAGGCCAATGTCCCTGAGGCCTATGCCTGCTACACCGAGTCGAACACGACGCTGACGTTCTATTACGACACCCAGCGCAGCTCCCGCACGGGCACGACCTACGACCTGAACACGGGCGACTACTCACCCGATTGGGACTTCGACGACACCTATACCAACGTGACCAAGGTGGTGTTTGACCCCTCGTTCGCTGATGCCCGCCCGACGACCACCAAATGTTGGTTCGCTGACATGACCAATCTTCAATCTATCACGGGCATGAGCTACCTCAACACCAGCGAGGTCACCAATATGGGTTGGATGTTCGGTAACTGCACAGAATTGACGAGCATTGATTTAAGCCACTTCAATACGTCCAAGGTGACCTCTATGGGCCATATGTTCTATAGATGCTTTAGTTTGACGAGCCTTGACTTAAGCACTTTCAACACGTCCCAAGTGTTCGGTATGACACAAATGTTCCGTGGATGCGGCGATCTGCGAACCATCTATGTAGGCAATGGCTGGAGCACGGCGGCAGTGACGTACGATGACTGGATTTTCTATAACTGCACCAGTCTGGTGGGCGGCCAGGGTACGACCTATGACCGCAACCACACCGGCAAGGAGTATGCCCATATCGACGGCGGCCCGAGCAACCCGGGCTATTTCACCGATAAGAACGCAGCCCTGCGTGGCGACGTTAACAGTGACAATATTGTGAACATCAGCGACGCCATCGCACTGATTAGCGCGATCGTCAATGACGACTTTAGCGGTGTCAACATGGTGAATGCCGACGTGAATTACAGCGGCACTGTGGACATCAGCGATGTCATCATGCTCATCAACTACGTCCTGAACGAGAGTTGGCCTTGATGCTCGCGTTGCTCGCAGATTAGTGATTAGAGATTAGTGATTAGTGAGGCATCCGCTTTGGGGTTGTCCACGAATTTGCACGAATTTAACGAATTTGCATCCGCATTCCGGCCGATGGAGTGCGGATGTTTCTTTAACATGCTCGCTGCGCGAGCAGTTTAAAGTTTAGAGTTTAGAGTTTAGAGTTTAGTGAGGCATCCGCCTTGATGCTCGCAGCGCTCGCAGCGCGGACTATTGTAGCGGGCATGTAGAGACGCAAAATTTTGCGTCTCTACAAAATCAACGTCGGGGCTGATGTTTCACTAATCTCTAATCACTAATCACTAATCTGCTCGCAGCGCGAGCATAACCTCTAACCTGCGAGCGAAGCGAGCATTAACTAAAACTGCTATTTTTATTTGCTTTTTTCAAGAATAATGAGTATATTTGCGGCAATTGTTAACTTTAAACTGAAATTGCTATGAAAAAGAGAAAATTACTCATTCGACTGGTCGTCCTAATGGCGGCCATGATGTGCGGCCTCGGCGCTCGCGCCCAAGAGGCCTATGCCTGCTACACGTCATATAACACGACGCTGATGTTCTGCTACGACGACATGCGCCCTGCCCGCTTGGGCACGACCTATGACCTGAACCAGATTGCATCCAATCCAGGTTGGTACAGTGACGGCACCTATGAGAATGTGACCAGAGTGGTCTTCAGTTCCTCGTTCGCTGCTGCCCGCCCGATATCCACCTCTTCTTGGTTTGCTGGCATGGAAAATCTTGAAACCATCACGGGACTGAATTACCTGAACACCAGTGAAGTGATTGATATGGATGGTATGTTTATCAACACCATAAAATTCACGAGTCTTAACCTGAGCAGTTTCAACACGTCCAAGGTGCGCAATTTATCCGGAATGTTCGCTGGCTGCACTGGCCTGACAAGCCTTGACTTGGGCGGCTGGAACACGTCTGAGGTGGTTTCCACCCTTGGCATGTTTGACGAGTGCAGTTCTCTGAAAAGCCTTGACTTGAGCGGGTGGAACACGTCGAAGGTGAACAATATGGGCTTTATGTTCGCTTCGTGTGGGGAATTGCAGACCATCTATGTGGGTGACGAATGGAGCACGGCTTCGGTGACAAAATCCGAATTAATGTTCGCTGACTGCTTCAACTTGGTGGGCGGCCAGGGCACTGCCTATGATATCAACCACATTGACGTGGCCTATGGCCACCTCGATGGCGGTCCCAGCAACCCGGGTTACTTGACAGCAGTGGGAACAGAGGCCTATGCCATCTACACGCTGACGAACACGACGCTGACGTTCTACTATGACACCCAGAAACTCGATCGCCCGGGCTGGGGCTGCAGCCTGAACACGGGCGCAAACGATACCCGTTGGGACCTCGACGGCTTAAATCCCAATGTGACCAAGGTGGTCTTTGACCCGTCATTCGCTGGTGCCCGCCCGACGACGACCTACGATTGGTTTTACATGATGGAGAAACTTGAATCCATCGAGGGCATGGAGTATCTGAACACCAGCGCGGTGACCAATATGGCTTACATGTTCACTGGCTGTAAAAAACTGACGAGTATTGACTTGAGCCATTTCAACACTGCCCAGGTGACCGATATGCACAACATGTTCGCTTTGTGCGACTTGACGTACCTTGATTTGAGCAGTTTCAATACGGCCCAGGTGACCGATATGAGTCGCATGTTCGTTAATTGTTCAGATTTGCAGACCATCTATGTGGGCGATGGATGGAGCACGTCTGCCGTGACCAGTTCCTCGATTATGTTCGATAACTGCTTCAACCTGGTGGGCGGCAAGGGCACGGCGTGGAACTCATCTAACCCGACGGACAAGGCTTATGCCCACATTGACGGCGGCACGAGCAACCCCGGCTACCTCACCGACAAGAACGCGGCCGAGGCCTATGCGGTGTACACGTCGTCGAACACGACGCTGACGTTCTACTACGACGATCAGCGCAGCAGTCGCCCGGGCACTACCTACGACCTGAACACTGGTGACACCGATGCCGGTTGGGACACTGACGGCACCAAATCCCATGTGACCCGGGTGGTCTTTGACCCCTTGTTCGCTGCTGCCCGCCCGACGACCACCTATGATTGGTTTTATAGCATGGAAAACCTTCAGACCATCGAGGGCCTTGAATACCTGAACACCAGCGAGGTGACCAGCATGGCTTACATGTTCTTGAATTGCAGTCAATTGACGAGCCTTGACCTGAGTCATTTCAACACCGCCAAGGTAGAAAATATGCGTAGCATGTTCAGTCGCTGCACTGGCCTGACGAGCCTTGACTTGAGCAGCTGGAACACGTCCCGGGTGACAAACATGTACTTCATGTTCTATAACTGCAGCAACCTGGAAACCATCTATGTGGGCCGTGATTGGAGCACTTATGCCGTGACCTACTCCACACAGATGTTCACGGGCTGCACCAGCCTGGTGGGTGGCCAGGGCACGGCCTATGATGCCAACCATGCGGATGCGTCCTATGCCCACATCGACGGCGGCCCCAGCAATCCGGGCTATTTCACCAATAGTGTCGTTGAGGCCTACACGTGCTACACCCCTGAGAACACGACGCTGACGTTCTACTACGATACCCAGCGCCTCGGTCGCTCGGGCACGACCTATGACCTGAACACGGGCAACTCCGATACCGCTTGGGAAACCGACGGCACCAATGCCAACGTGACCCAGGTGGTCTTTGACCCGTCGTTCGCTGCTGCGCGCCCGACGACCACCTACTCCTGGTTCTATGGCATGGCGCATCTTTCATCCATCACTGGTATGGAATACCTCAATACCAGTGAGGTGACTAACATGAATTGGATGTTTGGCGATTGTGCAGCATTGAGGAGCCTTGATCTGAGCCACTTCAACACGTCCAAGGTGACAAACATGACTGGCATGTTCCGTAGATGTGGCAACCTGAGGACCATCTATGTGGGCGCTTATTGGAGCACAGCGGCAGTGACGTACTCCCAAAATATGTTCCGTGACTGCACCAGCCTGGTGGGCGGCCAGGGCACGACCTTTGATGCCAACCACACGGATAAGGCCTATGCCCACATCGACGGCGGCCCCAGCAACCCGGGCTACTTCACCGCACAGTTAGAGGCCTATGCCTGCTTCACGTCGTCGAACACGACGCTGTCGTTCTACTACGACAACCAGCGCAGCACCCGCACGGGGACGACCTACGATCTGAACAGGGGATACAACTTGCCCGCTTGGGTCGGAATCGCACAATATGTGAGCAATGTGGTCTTTGACCCGTCGTTTGCCGATGCGCGCCCGACGACCACCTACTCCTGGTTCTGGCGCATGAATTATCTTGGAACCATCACGGGCCTGAATTACCTGAACACCAGCGAGGTGACCAATATGGCAAGTATGTTCTGGGAATGTGGCAGTCTGAGTGGTCTTGACTTGAATGGCTTCAACACGTCCAAGGTGACCGACATGTGGTCCATGTTCGCTGAATGCCATGAGTTGACCTGCCTTGACCTGAGCAGTTTCAATACGTCTAATGTGGAATATATGACTGAAATGTTCTATTCTTGCTCCAGCTTGACGACCATCTGCGCGGGTGACGGTTGGAGCACTGCAGCAGTTATGTATTCCGATGACATGTTCAATGGTTGCACGAGCCTGGTGGGCGGTCAGGGCACGACCTACAATGCCAACAATCCACAGGACAAGACCTATGCCCACATCGACGGCGGTCCCAGCAACCCGGGCTACTTCACCGAGAATCCGGCTGGCCTGCGTGGCGACGTGAACGGCGATCATGAGGTGACCATCAGCGACGCCATCATGCTGATCAACGCGATCCTGAACGACGACATGAGCGGCGTCAACATGGTGAATGCCGACGTGAATTACAGCGGCACTGTGGACATCAGCGATGCCATCATGCTCATCAACTACGTCCTGAACGAGACATGGCCGTGATGCTCGCTGCGCTCGCAGTTTAGAGTTTAGAGTTTAGAGTATAGAGCGGCATCCGCTTTGGGGTTGCCCACGAATTCGCACGAATTTAACGAATTTGCATCCGCATTCCATCTGATGGAGTGCGGA
>JAFYYI010000043.1 GCA_017557665.1 Muribaculaceae bacterium
CCCTCTAACCTTGGCACCAGCGCCACCAGCACCATCCGCATCGTGATGAGGGCCAAGACGGCAGGCGCCTTCAAGCAGTTGGACGGCCTGTTGCTGAAGGTGAAAGCCGTCACCGAGCAGGGCGGCGTGACGCTGAACAGCCAGACGCAGACCGTCAGGGCCTACGACATGAAGATTCAGATGAACGGTCGCATCACCCTGGACCTTGACAGCAAATAAAAAACGACAGCAAGTGGTAAGAAACGAAATTAAAGCATTAAGATTATGAAGACATCATTCAAAAGATATATGCTCGCCACGTTGCTGGCGGCAACCACAGGCACCATGATGGCCCAGGAGATGAACTCCGCCTACTTCATGGACGGATTCTCCTATCGCCACGATATGAATCCCGCCTACGACAACGAGTACAACTACTGTGCCATACCCGTGCTGGGTAACCTGAACGTGGGCCTCCGCGGCTCGCTGTCTATGGAGAACATCTTCTTCAAGAACCCCGACTACGGCAAGGTGGCAGGCGCCAAGAAGACCGCCCTCTTCCTGCATCCCGGCATCTCGGCCGACCAGGTGCTGAGCGGACTGAACAAGGGTGCCAACACGCTGCTCGCGGACATCGACATTCCCATTCTTTCTATCGGCTTCTCGGGCTTCAACGGCTACAACACCATCGAGCTGCGCTCGCGCACCCACGTAGGAGCCTCCGTGCCCTACGAGTTCTTCGAGTTTGCCAAGGATATGCGCAACCAAGACTACTCTTTCGACGAGCTGGGCGCACGCGGATGGAGCTACATGGAACTGGGCTTCGGCCACTCGCGCCGCGTGTTTGACAACCTGCGCGTAGGAGCCAAGGTGAAGCTGCTGTTTGGCGTAGCCTATGCCGACTTCACCATGGATGGCGTCCACGCCAATCTGCAGGGCGACCGCTGGGTCATCGAGGGTAAGGCTCATGGCGAACTGAACCTCAAGGGTGCCACGCTGAAGGAGAAACAGGAAGAGTATAAGTCGCGCTACGAAGCCGACGGCGTCACACCCCAGAAATACAACCGCGTCGACAAGATTGACACCGATGGCGGCGGTCTGAGCGGCTTCGGACTGGGCTTGGATTTGGGTGCCGTCTACGAGTTCAAAGACTGCTCCGTCAGCTGGCTCAACGGCCTCAAGGCCAGCCTCGCACTCATGGATATCGGCTTCATCAGCTGGAGCAACAAACTCGTCGCCGAGTCGTCAGGACAACCCTTCTACTTCGACGGTTTCAACAATATCGCCGTCAAGGAATCTGCCGCCACAGGAGGCTCCCAGACCGTCAGCCAGCAGAGCGACGACTATGGCGACCGCATGAAAGACTTTGCCAATCTGCAGAAAGTCAGCGAGGGTGGCAGTGCCACGCATGGTCTGGCAGCAACACTCCGTATGGGATTAGAATATCCGTTGCCCGTCTACGACAAGTTAAAGTTCGGATTCCTGTTTACCCACCGCTACGACGACCAGTATGGCTGGTCGGAAGGTCGCCTCAGTGCCAACTACGCTCCGTTGAAGTGGCTCGACGGAGGCCTGAACCTCGGCTTCTCATCCTTCTCCACCGAGATGGGTTGGATGCTCAACGTCCACCCCAAGGGCTTCAACTTCTTCGTCGGCATGGACTATATGATCGGCAAAACCGCCAAGTCGATGATTCCCCTCGACAGCAACGTTTGCTTCAACATCGGCTTCAACGTCACCTGGGGCAAGGGCAACAAAGACTCCCGCACCCTGAAATCCCTGACGTTCTAACCGCCGATTGCTGTTTCCCGCCCCTGTTTAGGCAACAATCCCCCTCAAAAAGCCCTTCCTTTTCAGGAGGGGCTTTTGTTGCAGGGTAGGGGAGTGTAAAGAAAAATCACACCCTCCACAATCCAGACGAAATCATGCTGAAATGCCGATAAACAGGGCACTTGACGAGTGTAAAGATTTCTTCCGACGAGGCGGTACTTCATTGGTCGTGAGGCGGTATCTCATCATCGACGAGGCGGCACTTCACCACCCTCGAGGCGGCACTTCACCACCCTCGAGGCGGCATCTCGTTGGAAGTAATAATGTATTGTAAGAAGTTTTCCGTTGTGCGTCATCAACACTGTGACAATTGTGACAATTGTGACAGTGTTTTTTCGCACTATCTCGGGTGGGGAATTGATGAATAGGAATAATGAAATAAAAATAATTATATAATAATATGTATACTTATATATATATCATCATTCTTATATCCATTCACTTGCGGAGCGAGAAAAAAAATGCATTGTCATTTGTCACAATTGTCACAAAATGTACTTCCCTAGAAAAAGTTGAATGGTTTTTACTTTAACCCTGCCATAGGTTGAATGCCTTTTAGGATACCTTAATCCTAACCCTGACAGAAGTTGAATGATTCTCTCTTAACCCTTGTTTTTCTTGAATAGGCTCCGCGGAAAGCCGTTCAATCGTTTCCAGGGTTTGCGGTGCAAAGGTACATGCTCCTTCCCAGATTTCCAAATTTTCGAGGTACTTTTCTCTGTAACTAGTCCATTTCTTCTGTATTTTACCCATACATGAGGCTGCCTGACGTGGCGTCATGTTGTTCAGCGAGAGGTGCGGGCGCTCGTTGTTATAGAAAGTCACTGCCTTTTCCATTGCCCTTCTTACTTCGCCTATGGAGTGGAATTTGATGTCCTTGAGCAGCTCGTTCTTGATGGTGCTGTTCTGGCGCTCGGCCACTGCGTTGTCCTTGGGGTCTCCGCTCTCCGTCATGCTGATTTGGATGCCGGCCTCGATAAGCAGTGAGGTGTATGCGGCACTGACGTATTGTACGCCTCTGTCCGAGTGATGGATGAGATTAATGACTTCCTCCGTATCAAGCCTCTCAAGGGCCCGCATGAGGCATTCCACGCTGCACCAGGCGTCTAGCGACTCACCTACGTACCAAGCGATGATTTCCTTTGTATAATAGTCCGTTATCATTGAGAGGTAACAGAAGGTGTAACTCCCGTCATAGTTCCAAATGGGTATATACGTGATGTCCGTGACCCATAGCTGGTTCTTACGTATGGGTATGAGGTTCTTTCTCAGGTCTGGATAAGTGGGCAGTCCGTGTCTAGAGTCAGTTGTGCGCGGACGGCGTCTTGGAGTCCTCACGTGCAAGTGATGCTTGGCTATGATGGCCTCCATCTTGTCCCTTCCCACCATATACTCGTAATCGGCACCGAAGCGGTCACGGTATATTTGGTGCAGCTTTTCACCGCCCAAGCCAGGATCCAAACGCCGTATGTCTCTTACAAACTGGACAACCATTTCTTCCTTAAGCCGTTGCTTGCCTAACGTTTCCTTGTGCTGGTAGTACGCCTGCCAGCTCTTGCCAAACAGCCGGCAGAGAAGGCCCATGGATTGGCCCTTGACCTTCTCTGCGGCAAGCGTCTTCACTGTTTGGCACCAGATTTTTTTCTAATCGGGATGTTGAAGGCTTTCTCGGCCTCGTCGATCATCACGTCCTTGGCGTGGTTCATCCACTCGGCCATCTTCAATGCTTCCGACAGACGCTTGTTCTCGGCTCTGAGGCGTGCCAGCTCCTCGGCGGCACTCTCCTCCACGTTTTGCTTCTTTTTCGGCATAGCAGGCGGATTTGGTTTGACATGGGAAATGCCCGGAGAGTTTCTCTGAGGCACCTTTCCGTTTGCAAAGGTACTAATCCATCTTCGAATAGACCTCACACTAACACCAAAATCTTGACTTAATTGATAAAGAGGCACGTGATTTAACAAATGAGCCTTTACGATCATGCTCTTTTGCTCTAATGACGTGTGTTTTTTGCCACAATTGTGTTTAAGCACTAGTTCCTGTAACTCTAACACGTTAAATTCTTCAGTTTTCTCCATTTAAACGTTGTTTTTGATTCAACGTTTTTCAGGGTAAGACA
>JAFYYI010000044.1 GCA_017557665.1 Muribaculaceae bacterium
GCACTGGCGGTCTGCGCGGCATCATGGGTGCCGGTACCAACCGCATGAACATCTACACTGTGGCCATGGCCACCCAAGGCTTCGCCAACTACATCAAGATGATGCATCCCGGCAAGAAAGACCTCAGCGTCGCCATCTCCTACGACGGCCGCAACAACAGCCCCGCCTTCGCCAACGTCACCGCTGACGTGATGTCGGCCAACGGCATCAAGGTCTACATCTTCGACTGCCTCCGTCCCACCCCCGAACTTTCGTTCGCCGTGCGCGAGATGAAATGCGATGCCGGCGTGATGGTCACTGCCTCACACAACCCCAAGGAATACAATGGCTACAAGGCCTACTGGAACGACGGCGGCCAGCTGGTCAGCCCGCACGACAAGAACGTCATCGCTGAGGTGGAGAAGATCACCGATCCCTCGATGGTCAACTTCAAACGTAACCCTGACCTCATCACCGTTTTGGGCGAAGAGTTCGACGACATCTATTTAAATAAGGTGTACGGCCTTTCCCTCTCGCTTGACCTCATCAAGAAGCACAAGGACATGCGCATCGTCTACACGCCCATCCACGGCACGGGCCGCCGCTTGGTGCCCGAAATCCTGAAACGCAAAGGTTTCGAGCACGTCTACTGCGTTGAGGAGCAGATGGTCGTCGATGGCAACTTCCCCACCGTGAAGTCACCCAACCCCGAGGAGCCTGCCGCCATGGCCTTGGCCGTGAAGAAAGCCCAGGAGGTGAACGCCGACCTCGTTATGGCCACCGACCCCGACGCCGACCGCGTGGGTATCGCCATAAAGGACGACAAGGGCGAGTTTATCCTACTCAACGGCAACCAAACGGGTAGCCTCTTCGTCTATTACCTGCTGACCCGCTGGAACGAGCTTGGCAAACTCACAGGAAAAGAATTCATCGTGAAGACCATTGTCACCACCGAGCTGATCTTCGAAATGGCGAAGAAATACAACGTGGACCGCTACGATGTGCTGACCGGCTTCAAGTACATCGCCGACAAGATCCTTGAACTCGAAGGCAAGAAACAGTTCATCGGCGGCGGCGAAGAGAGCTACGGTTATCTGGCCGGCGACTTCGTCCGCGACAAGGATGCCGTCATCGCTACCAGCATGATTGCCGAAGCTGCTGCCTGGGCTGCCGAGCAAGGTAAGACACTCTATCAGCTGCTCATGGACATATACAAGGAGTTCGGTCTCTATAAGGAGAAGCTCGTCTCGCTGACCAAGAAAGGCATCAGCGGTACCGAGGAAATCAAGGCTTTGATGGCCAAGTTCCGCACCACCCCGCCCACCATCATCGCTGGCGAGAAGGTCATCGAGACCCGCGACTACAAGCTACAGGAAGCCAAAGACCTCACCACTGGAAAGGTCACGCCCATCACCTTGCCCAAGAGCGACGTGCTGCAGTTCTTCACCGAGAGCGGTTCGAAGATCACTATCCGTCCTTCGGGCACCGAGCCAAAGATCAAGTTCTACTTCAGCATGAAGGGCGACGCCTCGAACGGTCTCGAAGCAGCCATCAAGACGCTTGATGCCAAGCTGGAGCAGGCGGCCAAGGAATTAACTGAATAACAAACGGTAAACGTCACCGCGAGGAACGAAGCGGTCCAAAATGAAAACTTAATTTCCGGACTGCTTCGCTCCACTCGCTATGACGAAAAAGGGCAGAAAAACTTTTTTTCCGCATTTTTGTTGACCGTAACGAAAAAATGTCTACTTTTGCACCCCGAAAGACGGCGGGATAGCTCAGCAGGTTAGAGCGTCGGATTCATAACCCGGAGGTCATGAGTTCAATTCTCATTCCCGCTACGTTAAAGCAAGACTGGTAACGGCCTTGCTTTTTTCTTTGTCCTCGCTAGAAAAAAAGTGGCCCTTTTGAGGCGTATTGTACAAGAAAACCCTTATTTTTGCGGTGACATTTCAAACAATGAAGCCTTATGAAGAGATTTGCTTTTTCCGTCATCTACGTGTTGTCCATGGCCTTGTTGATGGCTTGTGGAAATGGTAAGACCAGCGAAAACGAAATCGTACCGACCGACACCACCGCTGTTGAGGAGACGCCACAAGAACCAAAACAGAAGAAGCATGTCGACGATTACCACGGCATCAAGCCCGCTTCGGTGGACACGATGGAGATGGTGGTCGACAGGCACGGCAATGTCGTCGGTCGCTTGGTAAGTAACAATGCCAACACTTATACCATTTCAGTGCAAGATGACTCAGAAGTGTCGAAGATTGGCAACAAAATCGTCACCTTCCGCGCCAAAGACGGACAAGGCATCCTCTACACGCAACGCAAAAATGTCAACATACGGCAGCAACCCAACTTGGAATCGACAGTCATAGGCCAAATCTCTTTTGACCCCAACTATGTCCCTGAGACATACCCTTGTTTAGGCAAGACCGACGAATGGTATAAAATCAAGGTAAATGACAAGGTCGGCTATGTGCGCCACGACCTCGTGATATGGGACGGCATGGACACCTTCTAAGCCCACAGCAGCAAGCCACCGCAGATAATCAATCCCGTTACGAACAAATCGATGATGCAGAAGCCCATGATGTCTTTTGCATTAAGCTTTGCTATGGCCAGTGCCGGCAAGGCCCAGAAAGGCTGGATGAGGTTGGTCCAGGCATCACCCCATGAGATGGCCATGCCCGTCAAGCCCGGAGCCACGCCCAAGGTAGCACCTGCCGTGAACATGATGGGGGCCTGGATGGCCCAGTGACCGCCACCCGACGGTACAAACATGTTGAGGATGGCTGCACAGAAGAAGGTGAACAACGGATAGGTCTTTGGCGTGGAAATAGAGACACAAGCATTGCTGATGACCTCTCCCAAGCAGATACCCGAGGCTCCCACGCCCGTGATGATGCCCATGATACCCGCATAAAAGGGGAACTGCAACAAAATGCCGGCTGCACCGCCCACCGACTGGCCGAAAGCCCTGACATAGGCCAGCGGCGTGCCGTGCAAGATGACACCCAAGAACAAAAACAACATGATGACGGACCCGAGGTCGAAGGTGCCACCTTTGAAGAAAAGGTGGATGACCAGATAAGAAAGGCCCAACAAAGCGATAATCCATGACAACACACGGCTGTTCTCCAACTTCTCGGAAGGCGTGGTAGGCTTCGGAGCAGGTTTCGGTTCCTCCTCGAAAAGCAATGAGGGCTCAATGGCCACCACATGCTCGCCTTTGGGGTGCATCAATGTGTTGACTACCACGATGGCCACGATGACAGCCACCACCATAAGCAGGTTGGGCAGCGCCAAGACCGTCTGGGTGATGGGAACAGGATCGACCAACGCGCCTTGTGTGACCTTCTCAAGGTTGGAGGTGGCCGTAGCCATCGTCAACGGGATGGAGCCCGAAAGACCGGCATGCCACACCACGAAGCCGCTGTAGGCAGATGCGATGAGCAGACGATAGTCGACGCCACGCAGTTTCTTGGCGATCTCCTTGGCAAAGATAACGCCTACGATGAGGCCAAAGCCCCAGTTGAGCCAACATGCCAAGGCTGAAATACCGGTCACCAAGGCGATGGCTCCTGCGGGAGTCTTGGGCAGACTTGCCAAAGCGCTTATGCCTTTCTTGATGGACGGCGCTGCAGCCAAGGCAGATCCCGTCACGAGGACCAAAGCCATCTGCATGGCGAAGGCCAGCAGTGACCACACGCCGTTGCCCCAATGCTCGACCACCTCAAGGGGTGTCTGCTTGCAAATGGGCATCGCGATGATGAAGGCCAATAGGGTCAATACTACGGCAAAGATGAAAGGCTCTGGAAGATATTTTTGGACGAGTTTGACGCAAAAGCGGATGAGTTTTTGGAACATTTGGGATTTAAGATTTAAAGATTCAAAATTTAAAGATTATGGATTTAAAGATTGATGAGATTCCCCTTCGGGGAATGGAAGTTGTTCCATCGTTTTATTTGCGGCGGCCTCATGCTGTTCACAATTCGTTAGGTCCTTTTGCCGCCGCCATAAAGCACCACATCTCACTCCATTCCCTGCAAGGGAATCTCCCTTTTCATATTCCACTTCTTCTAAGAACAATGCATGCGCAGGTACAGAGGTGCCGGCCTCGCAGCGGTCCTTGCGTTCGATGACGGCACGGAACTCCTCCAGGGTCATGCGTCCCTTCCCTATCTCCAACAAAGTGCCTACGATGGCTCGCACCATGTTGCGCAGAAAACGATCCGCCTTGATGCGAAACACCAACAGCCCATCCTGCTCAAACCAACGCGCCTCCATAATCTTGCAGTTGTTGGTCTTCACCTGGGTATGCACCTTCGAGAAACTCGTGAAGTCCTCATATTCAAAAAGCATATCGGCCGCCTGCTGCATCTTGTCGATGTCCAAATCACCGTATAGGAAAAAGGCATCGTTGACATGGAAGGGATTCTTCGTGCGCGTGATGTAATAATGGTAGGTTCGCGAGACAGCATCGAAGCGGGCGTGCATCTCTGGAGCGACTTGCCATATCTTATAGATGACGATATCTTCGGGAAGGAAGGCATTCATCTGATGGGCCAACGTCACCGTATCCACAATTTCCCTCTCTATGTCGAAATGGGCATAGTAGTTGCGCGCATGGACGCCCGTGTCGGTGCGGCCACAGCCTGTGATGGAGACCGACTGGCCCAACTTGAGGCTCAAGCATTGCTCGACAGTCTCCTGCACACTGTTGGAATGCGGTTGGATCTGGTAGCCATGGTAACGGCTGCCGTTGTAGGCTAGATGGATGAAATATCGGGGCATATACTCCTGTTTGAAGGCACAAAAATAGAGAAAAAACTAATGCGGAATTATGAATGCTGAATGAGGAATGTGTTTCCCTTCATTCAGCATTCAGCATTCAGCATTCCACATTCAGCATTCAAAAAAATTCCTATTTTTGCACATTGTTTCATCGACATGAACATTCTATATCAACTCAACGACGACGACTGCTTCTTCCCTCCGGCCGACCGTGCCAACGAAGAGGGCTTGCTGGCCTTTGGTGGTGACCTCTCGCCCCAGCGCCTCATCGTGGCCTATGCCAACGGCATCTTCCCATGGTACAGCGAGAATGAGCCACTGTTGTGGTGGTCGCTCGACCCACGTCTCATCATCCGTCCGGGCGAGATGCGCGTGAGCAAGTCGTTACGGCGCACACTGAAATCAGGAAAGTTCGAGGTGAGAATCGACACCAATTTCCGCGAGGTGATGCTGCACTGTGCAGAGACACCCCGTAAGGACCAATACGGGACGTGGATCATGGACGAGATGGTGGATGCCTATTGTGAGCTGCATGAATTGGGCATCACCCATTCTTTCGAGACCTATCTGGATGGCGAGTTGGTAGGTGGCCTGTACGGCGTTTCCATCGGGCAGGTCTTCTTTGGTGAGTCGATGTTCCACACGGTCACCGATGCCTCCAAGGTAGCCTTCTACCACTTGCACCAGTTCTTGCAGAAGCATGGTTTTAAGCTCATCGACTGCCAGCAAGAGACCTCCCACCTGATGAGTTTGGGGGCATACACCATCCCACGCAGCGAATTCCTCGAAGAACTTAAGGTTCTTACTGCCGAAGCCACCCTAGTCGGCAACTGGGGCACAGAAAAGATCGAGCCTTTGTACCTCAACATCCACCAGCCCGAGAAACTGCAGTTCAGGGCTTACGACATGGACGAGGATGTCTCCTTGTCAGATGATTGACAACGACTTAAGCGTTATCGTCCCTCTTCCCTTTCGTTTTTCGACATTTTTCATTTGGATTCACGAGAAAATTCGTATCTTTGCAACCTATTCGGAGCACGGCATGACCATGCTCTTATTGTTTCACCAAATCACCTTTTATGGATTCACAAGAAGGAATCAATGTCAGTGTTAACTCAGAGATCGGAAAACTCCAGCATGTCCTGATTCACATGCCCGGTCCCGAGTTGGAAAAAGTGACCCCCGAAAACGCCCACACCTTCCTCTTTAGCGACATTTTGAATATGCAAGTCGCGCAAAAGGAATACGGATATTTCAAAAGAGTATTACAAAAAGTGACGCAGGTGCATGAGGTCGCCGACCTGCTCACCGACATCTTGCATGATGAGAATGTCAAGAACAGCCTTGTCGAACGCATCTGCAAGGTAGAGGACAAAGGCTTCTTGGCCGCCTACCTCAAGGCGTTGCCAGCAGAGGACCTCTCGCGTCAGTTGATTGAAGGTGTCCGTCTCGAAGATGTCACATTCATCAACAAAGACCCGTATGCCCTGCTGCCCATTCCCAACCTCTTCTTCATGCGTGACGCTTCGTTCACGATGTTCGACAACATCATGATCAGCAATATGGCCACCACGGTGCGTGCACGCGAGTGCATCATCCTCAATAGTATCTACAACCTGCATCCCTTGTTTGATACCAAGGTGATTAACCCAGCACTTAACTATGACACCCATGGCGAAGGAACAGTGGAAGGCGGCGATGTGCAGATTATCCGCGACGATGTGGTGATTTGCGGTCTGGGCTCACGCACCAACATGCATGGTGTGGAAGCTTTGGTGGAGCATCTGAAGACCAAGCCCGGCGTAAAACATTTGATTTTCCAGGAATTGCCCTTGGAACCCGAGTCGTTCATCCATCTCGACATGGTGTTCACCATGCTCGATGTCGACAAGTGCATGATCTACGAGCCCGTCATCATGAACAGCGCCTACAAGACCTTCCACATCACCGTCGATGGACAAAAAGCCGTCGGCAAGGAAGTGCCTGACCTGCTGGCCGGACTGAAAGAGCTCGGCATCGACTTGGAGCCTGTGTATTGTGGCAATAGAAACAATGACTGGGCGGCCCGTGAGCAATGGCACAGCGGCTGCAACTTCTTCTGCTTCGAGCCTGGCAAATTCATCGGCTACGGCCGCAACCAACACACCTTGGAAGCCTTGAACAAGGCAGGGTTCAACATCCTCACCGCATCGGATGTGGCCAACAACAAGGTGGATGTGAACAAAGTCAGGAAATGCATCGTTGCCTTCGAGGGCAACGAACTTTCGCGTGGCGGCGGTGGCGCCCGATGCATGACGATGCCGGTGCAGCGTATGCCTGTAGAATGGTAAGAGTAATAATTAGGAATGAAAGAAGGCGCTCAAATGAGCGCCTTCTTTCATTCTATCGTCACCTCATCCACCATGATCCAGGCCTTCTGTCCAGCATAAGGATGCCATTCAGGCAAAACGCCATAGTTCTCCACCTTCACGCGGACAAACTTGGCCTGTTTCTCATTCACACGGGCACGGGCCTCGATACGACCGAAGCCCTTCATCTTGTCAGGACCGTTGAAGACGGGTAACTCGGCCATCTGCCAGTCGGTGAACTCCGTGCCGTCTTTCGAAAAACACACCCAGACGCCCTTGGGCCACATCACCCAATCGTTGGGTTCGTGACAGAGACCCACCTTCACAGTGCTGATGTTGGTCGGTACGGCCAACTCAACGGTGGCCTCCATGTCGACGCCCTCAAAACCCAGCCAGTCGTTTTGCCAATCGCCAGGCGCACCTTTCTTGCCATCCATCAAAGCAATGTCGGCATCCTTGCCATAACGCTCTGCAGGCGGGTTGACGAAGGTCGTGCTCTTGATGTTCAAGCGGTTGAACTGTCGCAAAGTGACAAATGAAGGTATGCTGCCTTTCTTAAAGGCTTTCGCCTTGATGGTCGTCGTCTTAAGAATGATGAACGATTTGCTGTAGACAGGCGACTTCATCGTAGGCTCTCTGCCGTCAGTAGTATAACGGATTTCTGCATCAGGGTCGGCACAAGTCATGGAGATGGTCAGCGGACGGTTGAACATACGGAAGTCCTCCTTCCCTGCCATCGCTGCCTTGATTTCGGGTGCCGACACCATCAAAGAATCCACATTCGGCACTTGGAAACGGGTCAACTCAATCGGGTCTTGCGTCTTGTCAAAAGCGCGAAGCAACACCGTGTATTCATACACCTGATTGCCAAGCACATATTTCTCATCTACGCCTGGACCGCAAGTGGCCGTTCCGATGGGTGCCTGCTTGTAGTCTATGTTCACAGTCAGGAAGTCTTGAGGCTCCAGTTGATTAATGCGTCGGGCAGCGGTGAGGTTGTCGTCAGTGTAGTTGTACAAACTGAAATTGAAGGGTTCCTGCATCGTCACGAACAGCCCGACATCGTTCTTGTTGTTTGTCAAGGCCAACCAGCGCGTATCAGAATGATTTCCATTATCCTGCGGGACAACATGATGCTCAAACAAATCCCATGCATCCACCTTGTAAAGGCCCATTTTCCCAGAGGCATTCCGGTCAGGATAGTTTTCGGTGTCTTTGCCGAAATAGGTCAAATTCCTATATTCTAACGGCATACGGAACTGCATCCCAATCTTCGGGAAAGAAGTCACCGTTTCCATCGGCTCCACGCGGTTGGTGAGGCTGATATTACCCTCGCCGTCAATAAGATACACCTTGTTGACAACGATTTGCAACTGGCCCATGCCGTCATAATATTCCACGGTGGCATTAACCGAAACTTTGTTGTTATCAAGCCGTTCAATATGTAAGCCGCCTGTCTTGGCAGTCAAGTGTTGCAAACCCGATTTTTTCCAGCGCGGTAAAGCCCAAGAATCCACCTCGTCATTCAAGGTTGGCGCGCGCCAAAAGTTATCTCGCAAATTTCCATCAATAAGTTTTTGACCTTTATACACATACGAAACAATTTCCGCTGTGTTCATATCAAATGACACCTGAAAATCATCATTACCGCAATTAATGCCTCGAACAGAAGCCACATAAGATAATGATTTGGCTTGAGGCAAAGGTTCCAACGGTGCCGAAGGCCAATCCAACTTGAACTCATCGTAGGCGATTTCTGTTCCAGCAGGCATAAAGGGCTGGTCTTCCTTGGTCTTCACCGAAAAACGGATGAAAAACTCCTCACCAGGATTGCCATAGATGCGCAGGCGTTCAATGTTAATCTCTTGTGTTCCAAATGGTTTAATATCCAAATCGATTCTGCCCTTTTGCAAGGATTTCTCCGCCGAGAAGATTTCAAAATCGCAATCGAAGGTTGAGGCATTGGTGAACGAGAGCCAGTTTTTGGCCTCGAACTTGCCCCAAGTCAAGTCCTTGGCTGTGAACTTGATAGGCTGATAGACCTTCTTCACCTCGGCGGCGTGATGATGCAGCCTTCTGTCTGAACTTACAATACCATTAGCACAAAAAGCGTCATCATCGCCCACGCCATAAGCGTGACCAAAATCTCCGCCAACGGCCAACCAATCCACATCCTTTTCCTTGTCGTGAACGATGAAGCTCTGGTCCACCCAGTCCCAAATGCAGCCGCCTTGCAGTTGCTCATTGGCTTCAATCACGTCCCAATAGTCTTGCAAGCCGCCCATGCTGTTGCCCATCGCGTGGCAGTATTCCACCATGATAAAAGGTCTGCCTTCCTTATCAAGCCCTTCGTCCACAAACTTTTGCAGATATTTCGGGCTGGCATACATCAGGCCAATAACATCGGTATTGCGGTCGTAAATGGCTCTTTCGTAGGTTACAGGGCGCGATGGGTCGCTGCTTTTCATCCAATAGTATGTGTTTTCAAAATTCACACCGTTGCCGCACTCGTTGCCCATCGACCACATAATCACCGAAGGATGGTTCCTGTCACGTTCAAGCATGTCGCGATTGCGCGACCAAATCATCTTCTCGTATTGTGGGTCTTTGGCGAGGCTCTTTTCACCATAGCCTTGGGCGTGCGACTCGCAGTTGGCCTCATCCCAAACATAAAGGCCATATTTATCGCATAGTTCGTACCAATACGGGTCATCAGGATAATGGCAGGTGCGCACCGTGTTAATGTTCATTTGCTTCATCAATGCGATATCGCGTTCCATCGACTCACGCGAAATCACATGGCCCGTGTAGGAGTCATGCTCGTGGCGGTTCACACCTTTTATTAATACATACTGCCCATTGACCAAAAGTTTGCCATCCTTGATTTCCACAGTGCGGAAACCAATATGGTTTTCAAGTCGCTCAATCTCTTTTCCTTTTTTATCCAAAACTTTGATCTCCAATCGATATAGATTCGGATGTTCTGCCGACCACGGCTTGATATCTGCTAAATCACGACCAGCATCTATAAAGAACCATCCATTCATTCCGGCCAAGTCTCGTTCTAATTTTAGAATCTCGTTTTCACCGTCTTTGATTGTCACTTCTACCTTTTCTTTCTTCAAATCTTTGCCAGTTTGATTCTGAAGAGTTATACAAATTAGAAATCTGCCTTTTTTGTATGTACTATCCAAATCTGCACAAACCTCATAATCAGCGATATTCAGTTTTGGCTTGGAATAAAC
>JAFYYI010000045.1 GCA_017557665.1 Muribaculaceae bacterium
GTGCTAAGTCGGACGGCATCATTCCGTTTAACGAGTTCCGTTACAACCCTGACCTGAAGGTGGGCGACACCGTTGAGGTGTTTGTCGAGAACCAGGAGGACAAGAAGGGTCAACTCATCCTGTCGCACCGCAAGGCGCGCGCAGCCAAGAGCTGGGACCGCGTTAACGAAGCGCTTGAAAAAGACGAGGTCATCAAGGGATTCATCAAGTGCCGCACTAAGGGTGGCATGATTGTCGACGTGTTCGGCATCGAGGCCTTCCTCCCCGGCAGCCAGATTGATGTGAAGCCCATCCGTGACTATGACGTGTTCGTCGGCAAGACCATGGAATTCAAGGTTGTGAAGATCAACCAGGAGTACCGCAATGTGGTCGTGTCGCACAAGGCACTCATCGAGGCTGAGCTCGAGCAGCAGAAGAAGGAAATCATTGCCAAGCTCGAGAAAGGCCAGGTGCTCGAGGGCACCGTCAAGAACATCACCAGCTATGGTGTGTTCATCGACCTGGGTGGCGTGGACGGACTCATCCACATCACCGACCTGTCGTGGGGCCGCGTGAGCAACCCCGCCGACATCGTAGAGCCTGAGCAGAAGCTCAACGTTGTCATCCTTGACTTTGATGACGAGAAGAAGCGCATCGCTCTGGGTCTGAAGCAACTCCAGCCGCATCCATGGGACAAGCTCGATCCCGACCTGAAGGTTGGCGACAAGGTGACGGGCCGCGTGGTCGTTATGTACGACTACGGAGCATTCGTCGAGGTCGCTCCCGGCGTCGAGGGTCTGATCCACGTCAGCGAGATGTCGTGGTCGCAGCACCTGCGCAGCGCTCAGGACTTCATGAAGGTTGGCGACACCGTCGAGGCACAGATTCTGGCTCTCGATCGCGAGGAGCGCAAGATGTCGCTCGGTGTCAAGCAGCTCAAGAAGGATCCTTGGGAGGACATCGAGGTCAAGTACCCCGTTGGCTCGCAGCACACCGCCAAGGTGCGCAACTTCACCAACTTCGGCGTGTTTGTTGAGTTGGAAGAGGGCGTTGACGGCCTGATCCACATCAGCGACCTGTCGTGGACCAAGAAGGTGAAGCACCCCAGCGAGTTCACGCAGATTGGTGCTCCCATCGACGTGAAGGTTCTGGAGATCGACAAGGAGAACCGCCGCCTGAGTCTGGGACACAAGCAGCTTGAGCAGAATCCTTGGGATGTGTTCGAGACCGTGTTCACCACTGGCAGCATCCACGAGGGTGTGATCACCGAGATGCTCGACAAGGGCGCCGTGATCAACCTGCAGCCTTACGGTGTTGAGGGCTTTGCTACCCCCAAGCACCTGGTGAAGGAAGATGGCTCGCAAGCTCAGAAGGACGAGAAGCTCCAGTTCAAGGTCATCGAGTTCAACAAGGACGCTAAGCGCATCATCCTGTCGCACAGCCGCATCTTCGAAGATGAGCAGAAGGCCGAGGCCCGCAAGGCCCGCAAGGCTCAGCAGGGCAGCAAGCCCGCCGCTGAGGAGGCCGCTCCTGCTGCCACCGTCGAGAAGACCACTCTGGGTGACATCAGCGCATTGGCTGCCCTGAAGGAGCAGATGGAGAAGGGTAAAGAGTAATCTTATCCGCTTCACGCAAACAAAAAGTCGACCCCTCGGTGAAGTGACCCCAAAAAGTTGGACGGGTTAAATATTATTGTCTAAGAGAAAGAGTTCGGTATTGCACCGGGCTCTTTCCTTTTAACCTGGATTTAATTCTTTTATTGTTATAGTAGTCTATATATTCATCTAAAGCCTTCATGAAGGCTTCGGCCGATTCAAAAGTCTCGGCATACAGGAGTTCGGATTTCATGATTCCGAAAAAGTTCTCGGCCATGGCGTTATCGAGGCAATTCCCTTTGCGGGACATGCTTTGCGTAATATGATGTTTCGCCAGCCGCTGTCGATAGCCAAAGTGCTGGTATTGCCAGCCTTGATCCGAGTGCAGGATGAGGCCGTCAAGATTGTCGAACCTGGCAAATGCCTTGTCCAGCATATCATATACCTGTTCCAGATTTGGGCTTCTGGAGATGTTGTAAGAGATGATCTCTCCGTTGAACATATCCAATATCGGGGACAGATACAGTTTGACGGCGCCGATATTTATCTGTGTCACATCCGTCGCCCATTTGCGATTGGGTGCATCGGCCGAGAAGTCTCTGTCGATTATATTGGGAGCAGTCACGCCGACATCACCTTTGTACGAGCGGTAACGGACTTGACGGATCCTGCTCTTAAGACCCATTCCACCCATTAAGCGCTGCACTGTTTTGTGGTTTATAACGAACCCCCGATTCCGCATTTCAGCAGTGACGCGGCGATAGCCATAACGGCCTTTATGCTCATGAAAGATCAGTCTTATACTCTCTTTTTCCTGAGCATATTTGTCGCCGTTCCTTAGCCGCTTCAGGTGATAATAGAATACGGAACGAGCCATCTTCCTCAACTGCAACAATAAGTCAAGCGGATATTCCGGCCTTAGTTCATCGATGGCTTTTGCCCATTGAGACGTGCTCGGGCTTTCTGTTCTTCCTCGACTAAGGCCTTCACTTTTTTTAGCAACGCGTTTTCCGCCCTCAAGCGGAGATTCTCCGCCTGAAGCCTCTCAAGTTCTGTCTGAGGTTCTTTCTTCTTCGGTCTTCCCATGCCATTTGAAGGTCTGCCTCGTTGCCTGGCGATACCTAAAGATGCATAGCCATGTTCCCTGACATCTCTAACCCATCTCTTTATTGATGACCGGTTTACGTCATATTTTAGGCACAACCCATGCAAAGGTACGCCAATTTCAAGATATTCGCGCACTATTTGCTCTTTTTCTGCGGGGGTCATCCCATAACCTGCGGTTTTTGTCCGCAACCCCACCTCTCCATACCTCTTATACCTAAGCACCCATTGCTTGACTAATTCTTTGTCTATGCCATAACCTCTGCATAGGCCCTTCAATGACGTACCAGATAATACTTGGTTAACGAGATTAAGTTTCTCTTCAAATGAATGTTTTCGATACATAATGCACCCCAAAAGTTTTTTGTCTAACTTTTGGGGTGCAGTTCA
>JAFYYI010000046.1 GCA_017557665.1 Muribaculaceae bacterium
CGTGAAGCAGCCGCTGTCGTTTAACAGACTGAAGAACGTGATTGTGGCAACGGGGGCTCCTATCAGTGTGCCAACGACGATAGATTATGCTGGATATGCTGCTGACAGTTGGCTGATATTACCCATGCAAAATGAGGTGGGCAAACTGACAGAGAAGGAATCACAGAAAAAATATTACTTTATAGACAACGGCTTACTTAACCTCTTCCTGATGAATTCCGAATCATCGCTGCTGGAGAATATGGTAGCAGTGGAACTCTGTAGACTGTATGGTAAAGAGAATGTTTATTATATGAATGCAGATAAGGAAATTGACTTTATCATACCCGAAGAGAAACTGGCCATCCAAGTGTCGTACAGCATAAAAGATCAGATGACCTGGGAGAGAGAAGTGCCACCGCTGGTGAAATATGCAAAAGGACATCAAGATTGGAAGTGTATGCTCATTACTTACGATGAGGAGAGCACGGAAGAAGGAATTCCCGTGGTTCCAGTGTGGAAGTGGCTGATGGACGTGTGACTTAGGGAGTATGAGCATTTCTCCGAAAATGGGCAAGGGGATGTGCTTGCTTCATCGAAAAAGGACGGTAATGATAATATCCATTTACCTTCGGCCATCAGAGCACTGAGCGCAGGGGTGGAGGAAGTGATGAAAGATGCCTTCAAGACGGCATAATCAAACCGACAGCGAGTCTGGAAAAGAAGTAACGAGGCTGACACCGAAGAGGTGCCGGTCTCGACTTTTTTTCGGTTCGGTTGGTTCTGGTGGTATTGAGTTGCTAATTAGACACTGCTGCTCCCAGGCAAGGATGGACGGCATCCTAAATAAAGCCAAAAGCACCCATTTGGGGGTTGTGGGTGTGGGGATTGATGGGTAATTTTGTCGCGTGATTAAAAAAAGTTGCGGAAAAGGGTTTAGTAAATCGACCTGAGTGTGTATATAGAGTGTATGACAGACAGGAAACGACAAATCGAACGGCTGTTCAAGCAGCATTACCGGGCCATGTACAGGCTGGCCAGCATCCTCTTGCATGACGATGAGGAGAGCATGGACATCGTGCATGATGTCTTTGCCAGGCTGCTTGCCGACCGCCGTCCGCTGCAGGAGGCGACCGCCGAGGCATTCCTGCTGTCATGCGTGCGCAACCTGTGCTTGAACGTGATGCGTGACCGCAAGATCGATGAACGGGCTCGACAACTCCTGATGCTGGAGAGTGAGGTTTCCAACCGTGAAGCCGAGGACATCGAGGCCGAGATCAGCGCGCTGCATCAAGGTGTCGCCGACCTGGAGCCGCCTGTGTGTCGCGAGGTCATCGTGCTGCATTATCGTTACGGGCTCACCTTCCGCGAGATTGCCGAACGGTTGAGCGTGAGCGAGACCACCGTTTACAAGCATCTGCGCAGCGCACTCGACCAACTTCGTTTAACATTAACACCACCAGAGCGATGAACAAGACCGAACAACTGTTGAAGATGCTTGAGCATCCCGAGCAATACACCGAGCGGCAGTGGCAGGACATCCTTGCCGATGATGAGTGCCGCGAACTCTACTCGTTGATGGCCAAGACCCGCAGCGCCCTTGCCAGCGAGCAGGCCGACGAGCGGCTGAGCGACGAGATGATTGACGCGCAGTGGCAACGCTTGGCCGGGGAGCAGCATGAGCGGGCCGTCATCGTGCCCCTGTGGCGCAAGATCGCCGCCGCAGCCGTTGTGGTAATCGCTTGTGTGGGCATCGCCATTGCAGCGGTGCATACCGGCTTTTTCGGCCTCAGGCAAAACGAAAACCACCCCGAGAAGGTCGTCCATCAAGGCAATGACCCAGAGAATACCGCCACCGATGAAGCGCTGGCACCCACGCCCGACACCTTGTCGATGGCTGCCGGACCCCGCCTGTTTGAGGAAGTGCCGCTGGAGCATGTGCTTGCCGAACTCGCTGCCCACTATGGCGTGGAGGTGGAATATCACTCGGACGATGTGCGCTCACTGCGCCTGTTCTATCAATGGGAACCGGAATACTCACTGGACAAGGTGGTCGAGATGCTCAACAGCTTCGATGCCATCTCCATCCGGCACGAGGGTAACCAGCTGATTGTGGAATCGACAGACCTGAAGTAATCCTGCCCATGAAGCGAACCATCACATTGCTCATGTGCATGGCGTTTGCCCTGCTGCTCACGGCCGCTGCACAAAGTATCACGCACACCTTCAGTGACGTGTCGATGAGCGATGCCCTCAAGTACCTGCAACAACACACCAGCCGCTACAAGATCGTCTTCATCTATGACGACCTGGAGGACTACAAGGTGACGACCACGGTCAAGAACAAGTCCGTGCCCGACGCCATCCGCCAGATGATCGGTTTCTATCCCATCAAGATGACCAGGAAGGAAAACCGCGAAATCTACGTCGAAGCCATCCTCAAGACCGAGCGCCGCCTCAAGGGCGTAGTGGTCGATGAGCACAACTTGCCGATGCCCTATGCCAACGTCACCCTGCTCAACCCTGCCGACTCGACGATGGTGGGAGGCGGCGTGACCAACGAGAGCGGCCGCTTCGTCATTCCCATCGAGCACGGCAAGGTCATCGCCCGTGTCTCCTACGTGGGCTACAAACCCGCCTATCGCCTGTGCAACCGCGACAACGTGGGCACCATCAAGATGCAACCCGACAAATTTGCCCTAAAGGAAACCGTGGTGACCGCCGCCAAGATGCAGATTGAGCGCGACGGCGCCAATTACACCCTGCGCAACTTGGGCGGCACCATCATGGGCAACGCCGGCAACGCACTCGATCTGCTGCGCTGGACGCCCGGTGTTATCGTGGGCATGGACGAGGACATCTCCCTCATCGGCCGCGACGGCAAGACCGAGGTCTATCTCAATGATCGCCGCATCACCAACAACGCAGAGCTGAAAGCCGTCACCTCGCAAAATATCAAGCGCGTGGAGATCATCCGCGAGCCTGATGCGCAATATGCCTCCAATGTGGCCGCCGTCGTCAAACTGTACACCCACAGCCCTTACAAAGACAATTTGGGCGCCAGCCTGATGAATGTGCTCGACATCAAACACACCAAATCCAACACCACTACCGTCACCATCGACGGCAAGCGCGATAAGTTGTCGGGCAACGCCTCATTATCTTATGGTCATTTAAACACGGTCGCTTTTACTCAGGGGTTGACCGAAATCGCAGGAAATGGTGCGGAAACGTGGAGTTATACAAAAACCGACTCGACATCCTACCAAAGCAGCGGGGATGATTTCCAGTTTTTTGCTGGTTTGAATTATGCCTTCACATCCAAGAGCGTCTTCGGCTTGCAGTTCAATGGCAATTACCGCAAATTGAATCTCGACCAATTCTCAAGGCTGAAGACCGCCCAATACCTTCACGGATTCGCAGTTACTGAAGACATCATCAAGCGCAATAGCACATCGGCAAGTTACCTGTGGCAACGCAATGACCACTCACAACTGCTGCTGATAGCCGACTATGCGACATCACGACAGCGAGACGACCAGAATCTCTACGAGTATATTAAGCCTACTCTTAATCCCAGCGGCGAGTCCTCTACAATCATTAAACAATATTTTATCGTCGATACCAATGATTATAATATCGTGACGGCTTCGGCCAAATATGACTTTGTTTCCGACGGGTGGAAAAACCACACGGGCCTTGAATGGGGTTATACTGCGAGCAATGCGGTAATTCACCAGAACGACCTCACGCAGACCAGCAAACGTGACAATGACTGGCTGGGCGTCTATTACACCCTGGCGAAAACATGGGGCAAGTGGCGCCTGAATGCGGGACTGCGCTATGAGTATGACCACACCCGCACCGACAGCAAGGGCTTTGTCCTCAACAAGACTTATCACAACGTGCTGCCCAATGCGAGCGTGGGATTCAAGCCGTCACATGATGTTGACTTGGTGCTGTACTACGGTCGCATATTGAGGCGACCCACCTACAACGAACTGCGCCCCACGTCCTATTACATCAACACCTATCAGGAAACGACAGGCAACCCTTTGTTGCAGCCGTCGGTGACCCATCGGTTGGCCCTGAATGCCAACTACAAGGGCTTCACATCCTCGCTGAGCTATCGGCTCATGGACAATGCCATCCAGCGCATTGTGGAGTATATGCCATCGGGCATCATCAGTGAGCATCCCATCAACATCAAGCACTCAGATGCCTGGTCGCTGGACTTGGGCTACAACTACAGCAATTCATGGGTAAACCTGGGCGTGCAGTCGAGTATGACATTGCCCCACATCACCTATCCTTATCTGGATGGAACGAGGATTGAGGACAGGCCCTATGCCGTTCTCTCGCTCAATGCCCAGTTCACCGTAGCGCGTAAGTTCCTGCTAGGATGCAATGCGCTCTACAGCACACCATGGACCAGCGGATTCACAAGAAACAGCTCAATCCTTGGGGTGAACTTGAGTGCCATGGCTTCTTTGTTCAAAAACCGCCTGCTGCTGGGAGTAACCGCCAATGACATCTTCCGCCGCAGCACGCCGTCCTGGAGTGAAACACGCTACATGAACGCGCATAATGAGACCTATAGTTATAACTACACACGGGGCATCTCGCTGATGGTGCGTTGGACCTTCAACTCCATCAGTAACCCGTTCAAGAAGCGCAGCGGCAACGACGCACCCTTGCGCCGTACCCAAGACAATTAATCAACACAATCAATAACACGACTATCATGAAGAATTATTTATTTTTCCTTATCGGAATGCTGGCACTGGTGTCTTGCACCAACGAAAGTGACGAACCCAGGCCCAATCCCACCGGGGGCGAGGACCTCTATTTGGCCACACATGGGTTTATGGGTCATCCTGAAATGATCTATAACCTGGATGGCGAGACGATTTATCAATGCGCCGAAGATGGCCACATCCTTGAGCTGCTGAGCGAAGGCAGCGACTGGTATGCTTCAATTGCCAATCAAGATGGCACCTATAGTGTGGTCAAGGATGGCACGACAGTGTGCACGACCCAGGAGACCATCTGGTGCATGGCCGTTGAAAACGGTATCGTTTATACTGTCCAGGAAAACACTGCCGACAATACCGTGTGGGTCCATAAGGATTTCGAGCGGCTATATGAATTAGACAGGAACGTGAATTTCAACACAATCTGTGTCAGCAATGGCATTGTCTCTTTCACAGTCTCTGCCAGCAAGCCTTATACCTGGATCAACGGAAGGACAGTCGAGTTTGGAGGACTGAACTCCGCCCCAGAGGAGGGATTCGGACACACCTTTGGCTGTGACCGCAGCGGTTATGATGTCTTGATTACCTATGAGAGCTATCAAGTGGGTGGGAAATACATGTACTGGTGGAACGGCAAGAATTACGATTTGCCCCAGACATTTATTCCGTCGGCATCACGCCTGATTAATGGACACGCCTTCATCCTGGGAGCTGAAAGGACTACGTTGAGTCCTGGTGGCGCTCATTATGTCCCTGCAGTGTTTATCGATGGGATGAAAACCGTCTTGAATGATGAGTACGATTTTAAGGCGACACAAGTTGTAGGCGACGGAATGGACACATATATTCTGGTAAATGATGTGGGCGGAAACTTCAGGCGGTCCAGGATCTACAAGAATTTACAGCGCATGATACTGCCCGAGAATATAACCATTCCCGAGGATATTAGAGAATACTATGAAATGCTCTTTTACGATGGCAAGACCATTTCATTAGACAATCTGGGCATCACCGCCATCGCTGTGGTAAAGAATAACAAATAATAAATATAGACTAACCTAATCATTTTATAACATCATGAAGAAGATATCATTGTATTTATTGATGATCCTCGCTGCCGGTATGTTTACCTCGTGTGGCGATGATGAACCTGAAATCACGCGTGTTCAAGACGGCAATGGCAAGGTGTTTCTCGAGACAGGAACACTCGTGGATGCCAACCTCAGTTTCTCTGAGGCTGAATTAGAGCAAGCTCTGAGTACTTACAAGTGGGAACGGGAATACAGTTTCTACTATGACAATCAAACAATATCAAACAGGTATGAAGTCAAAGGTTTGCCCTCTGTCATGCATCCTGATGGAACCATTGAATTGGAATCCCTTTCAGGCGAAGCAAGCACAAGCCATTACGTTGTTAGGGATAAACACATCTATGTTACTAGCGAGCCTGAAGCCTGGTCTGACACCTACTACTCAATAGATGCTATGAAAGTCGTATCGCTTGATTTGAATGAAGGCGCTGGCAGAATGATCATTGACCGCATCGCTCCTAAAGGATATGGTAAAAGCGACTATTCTAAAACGACCTATATCCGAATGGTTTGGCGAGCAGTCATGCAGTGACAGATAAGAAAAAGAAAGGAGAACAATCATGAAGAAGATATCATTTTATTTGATGATGCTATTTGTTGCTAGCTTGTTCACTGGTTGCAAGGAAGAGGTGACAACCGGTCCCGAGTCCCTGCAAGAGTGTCGCACCAAGGGCATTTACGAGGCAACAATCGTCGAGTTGCCTCTAAAGACCGATGCGGTCGTGGAATGGTATGACCCTGATATGTGGGTTTGGTGTGAAATCACCAAAGCCCCTGAGGATGCCAAGGCCAAAGGGGCGCCCCTCAGCGGGAATTATCTATACTTTCAACGCAACGACTTCCCTGGGCAGGTTCTTAAACCCGGCATGACCGTGAAATTCCGCATCTATTGCTTGGCGCTCATCCTGCAGGACAAGAACGAGTATCCCTTCGCATTCTCACCCGATCGTCAATACTATTATGGCTTTGTCATACATAAGTGATCAAAGGTGAAGGTTCAATTAACGATATCATTATGAAGAGTAAAAGTTTTCTCTTGCTATTTTTCTTGGTAATGCTGACAAGCATGGGCGCAACCGCTCAAGACACGATTGCCACGATACCTGCCGAACACACGTTGTCACTTGAGTTGGGTGGTGCCCACAATCTTGTGGGTGTCAACTTTGACAGCCGTTTCAAGGGTAATCACGGCTTGGGCTACCGCGTGGGTATCGGCTACGGTTATGGGCGCAACGACTTTTCATTCTTTGTGGATATGAAAGACCGGATTCATGGTGTAGCCGTGCCACTGGAAATCAACTATTTGCTGGGCAAACACAACAGCAAACTTGAATTGGGCGTCGGTATCAGCTTGGGTTACTATCGCGAACAGGTTGACGTGGCCTATCCTGATGGCTCAAGTGGCACCACTCACCTGCGCGAAGTGGTGAAACAGTTCGGGTACTTTACTTTCGGGAACATTGGTTACCGCCTGCAGACCAAGCGCGGCTTCATGTTCAGGGTGGGTTGGGCACCGTCCATCAATTTTAATGACAAGCACTGCCTGCAACGCACCCTTTCGGTCTCCTACATCAGTTTCGGCTGGCGATTATAGGGGCAGGCCCAGGCTCTATGACGGAATAACCGGCAAACGCCTTACCCAAGTAGCGTATAAGAGCCAAGCGTCTTTCGGCCGCAACACGGTCTATCCCGTCATCACCATCCGCCTTGCAGGCCGCATCTTGTGATACTAGCCCAAGAAGTGTTAACGAAATGTTAAAATGGGGGGGGTAAAAGTTTTCCGAAAATATTATGTATCTTTGCAAACCAGAATATTACTAAAACCGATTAATCAATTACAGATATGAAAAAGACATTACTTATTTCGATTTTGGCCCTGCTGGGCATGACCCAGGCAGTGGCACAAGAGTACGAGTACGTCCCCTTCGTGCGCGAGGGCGTTAAGTGGGTGTGTGACGCACCTTATCTGGAGTGGATGCAAATGTGGCACAACTATTATACTCTGGAACTCGCTGGAGATACCGTCATTGACGGAAAGACCTATAAAGCGATGCATAAGTATAGCGGTGATGCCATCAATGAAATGAATGATACAATTCCTGTTTATCTGAGAGAAGAAGATAAGGTGGTGTATGGTATCGTTCCTGATGGAAAAACCTATGATGAATGCCCTGTGGGTATGAACTGGTGGCCCGAAGCTCGTGAAGTCGTACAAAGTGGTCAGGAATTTATCCTGTATGATTTCAATGATCCGATTAATTTCATCAAAGACAACATTAAATATCCGATTCAAGGTAGTCCTAATGGATACTATGTATATGACGTTATTCCTGACCAGATAGTGGTAGCCGGAAAGAAAGTGAATCGCTATATGTATGATGCTTCGTGTATTATCGAAGGCATCGGTTGCGATGGCGTAAACCATGGCTATCCTCTTTCTGCCTTGAGTCAAATGCTTTGTTATGTCATAGAGAAAGGTGATACCATATATACTTCCAAGAGTTTATAAATACCTTGGGATACTGGAATCGATGACGAAGACTATAACAGAGAATTGCCGATTCCACGCCAAGGGGTTCAATGGGTGAATGAACGTGTTTCCGTTGACAATGGCGACACTACTAGCTATTACTACAAATACGAATTTCGTGGCTACGATTCGCAAGGTTTCGCCTTATGCTATCATTATACTGGCGAGACACTGAACAGTTCTCCAGACAAAAGTGTTTGGGCGAAATATCAAAGCTGGGAGTATGGCCTAGATACGAGCAATGGTATGATTAAGGATAATATTCCGTTTAATAAGGTGAAAGGTGAAGGTAGAGACATGATGTACTTTGGCAGTTCTATGGGCTTTGGATTTCTGGAAATGTATCATTTCCACAATTATGTCACCGACATTGAATCCTGCTATACTCCTAACTGGTATATCTATCGTCAAAAGGAAGACTTCCTGAACCGAGAGAATCTTATTGAGGTAGATCCATTAATTATCGAGGGGATTAAATGTCACCGTTTTGCCTATATAGGAGAGCAAGGTGATACGTTGGCCTATGTAGTTCAAGGCATCGGCTTTGACAGCTATGATATGGGTGACCTGCTCACTCCGTTTACCCGCAAGCCGGACCCCAATGCGGACCATCAAGAGTGGTGCGGGTTGAGTCACGTGGTGAAAGACGGCCAGATCATCTACAAAGGAATGCGCTATCGTGAAGGCGCATTTGACGGCATCGATGAGGTGGTGGCCGACAAGGCGCATCGCCCGATGGACGACAATTACTACAACCTGATGGGCCGACCCGTGGGCAAGGACGTTCCCACCGCCCCCGGCATCTACATCCACCACGGCAACAAAATTGTGGTCCGCTAAACCATCAACAGATCCATAACAACAGTGAGTATGAAAAAGATTTTATTTGGAATGGTAGTGTGTGCTCTGGCACTTGCCGGATGTGGGCATGACACGTTTTTTGACGAGCCGGAAGAAACCATAGTCCACACACCACCTGATAACGATCCCGCGCTCGAGAAACTCGAGACGAATGTCGGTTACTATTACGGCGATAAAGGTGTTGACCTCACACGTATTGAATTTGCCTACCGTGCAGCGGGGCAGTATTGCATCTTCCCCAAAACCGAGGCAAGAACCCAGCAATTGGCACAACTGTCTCAACAAGAGGGATATCAAATACAGCAAATCGGGTATTACTTTCTTGTTACTGGCGACCGTGACCTCATTACCGACAATGACTATGTCAGTGACCGTTATTTTGTAGGTTATTATGAAAACGAGCCAGAATTTCTTATGATAGGCCCTGGAATCACAGTTAGCGTTCCAGACCCCAAGACCAAAGATAAAATCCTGAAAGCCTACCGTGGGAAACTAACTGAATCAACCAACTCAGAACAAGGTCATGTCACTTGGAATGGAGACTACCTCTATCGGTTTGATTGCTCTCTTAAGACGTCGGAACAGGTAATGAACCTGGCAGACAAAATCTACAGGCGTGACGATGTGACATGGGCCGAGGCCAGTATGTATATGCCAATACATTTACATTAATTCTAACCACACATGTGATGATCACGATGAAAGCAACAAAGAAACTGATAACCCTGCTGCTGGCGATGCTGGCATGCATGAGTGCCAGCGCGCAAGTGAAATTCGGTGCCAAGGTAGGGCTTGACCTGACCAACTTTTGGGGGAAGGAATGCGGACACCAGATTGTGCTTAATTATCAGGCTGGCTTGCTGATGGAGTACAAGTTCCATCCCCACTTCGGCATTAGTCCTGAAGTCGTGTTTGCGGCTCAGGGCGGACAGGAAAAGGCCGATGACGGAAGTGAAATGGGTGGTTTCATCAGGAGTGATAAACACTATCACACCAACTACATCAACGTGCCTGTGATGTTCAAGTATTATCCGACCCAAGACTTCAGCATCGACTTCGGCCCGCAAGTGGGTTTCAACGTGTATAGCAAGTACACGATGGGCAAACACGAAGCCACAAATTACAAAGACAAGACCAAAGCCGTTGATTTCGGGTTGGGCCTTGGGTGTACCTATGACCTTGATAAGAATGTCTTTATTCAGTTGCGCTACACCATGGGACTGACCAATGCATTTAAGAGGAGATATACTACTGCATTCGTCATAGATAACTACCGCAAGAACGGCAACGCTCAACTTGCTTTCGGTGTAAGATTTTGACGAATAACTTCAATAGTCATGAAGAAAAAAGCTATATTTCTTGCGGTGTTAGGGCTCTGCAGTCTATCCTGCCTGGGGCAGGAGGGCAATGTGTTTCAGCACTTCAGCCTGTCGGGAGGCCTTGGCTCTACTGGTCTCACGATTGACATGGGCACGATGATGACCGACCACTTCGGCCTCAGGGCTGGTGTGGACCTGTTGGGAATTTATCTTCATGGTTATAAGGATTATGAGGATCTCAACAAGAAGCTTTATCTACTTGACCCTGACCTTGAGCCATTGCCCGAACAAAAGGCCGATACCCATCTCACGAATTCATCGGGACACCTGTTGCTGGACTATTACCCTTTCAACCCATCAAAGTCAGGCTTCCATGTGACCGTGGGTGCTTATCTGGCATGGCATCGGCGAGTGGAATCTCTCGAGAATGCCGATTACGGAGCTTGGAGAAAGATTGCCGACTTCAACGCTCGTCGCGGCGACTATGCCGATGTTCCTGACGAGCTGGGCCCCGCCACAATCGGGTATTATGGCTATCAGGTTCCCACCAGTGCCGAGGGCTCGTTTAATGCCCACATGCGCACGAACCGTTTCCGCCCCTATGTGGGTATCGGTTTTGGCCGTGCTGTGCCCGGTGCTCGCCGCCTGAACGCTCAACTCGACCTGGGCGTGCAGTTTTGGGGCAAACCCAGGCTCTATAACGGGATAACTGGCCAGCGCCTGACCCAAGTAGATGAGAAGAACCATGGCACCTTCGGTCGCAACACGGTCTATCCCGTCATCACCATCCGCCTTGCAGGCCGCATCTTGTGATACAAAACACAAAGAACAAGTTTCTAAACCATAATTTTTATTACAGACTTGTTGGCTCACCGATGACCTCGGTGGGCTTTTTCTTTACATATCTCAGATGGGGAAAAACGGATAATTCGTGGTATAAAAAGGGCTTCACCGATAGTTGTTGACGAAGTCGTCGAGGTCGGGAACACCTAGTTTCTTGTCGATTTGGTTCTTCTTGTTATAAACCGTGCCGATATGTTTGTAACCCATCGTCACCATAATTGTCGTGAAGGAAAAACCGAAGCAATAAAGGGCCAACAGATTAAGTTCGCTGTCGTTCAGGGTACCGCCAGCGGTCTCTTGGGCCTTGACTAGGATGTTGTCGTGCAGGTCGTTGGCCAGGGTCTGCAGATTGGACCAATAGTTGCTCTCATCGCCCGTCTTGGGCAAGGTCATGGCTTCCCTAAACTTGACGGCAAAATCCTCGCCGTGATATTGGTAAGACAATTTCATCAGTTGCTGCACAGCGTCAATCTGCTGGTTAACGATGGCACGCAACTTGTTGCTATGGTTGTTCTTGCCATCGTCGGACTGCTCACCGTCGCCGAGCAGTCGCTGCATCTTTTTCAGATTCGTCAACGAGTCCTCAAGGTCGGCCTTCAGCATCTCGGCCTCGTTCTGCTTCATCTTCAATCGGTTGCGGTAACGCATCAGCCCCAACAACAGTAGCAGCGAAGCGATGATCACTCCCGCCAATGCCAGCAGTGCACCTCTAAATCTTGACTGGTATTTAATCTTGTTCAACTCCGCCAACTGCACATCATATTTCTTCTCCACAGCCAATAATCGGTGATTGAGGCTGTTCATGGTCAAAGAATCGGCTATGGCATGTGCTTGTTGGATGTAGTTTTTGGATTTCCCTTCATTTTTCCAATAACGGTGCTCCAGTTCGGACATGAGTTCATAATAAACAATGCTGTCCATCGCACTCTTGGCAATAGGGGCTTTGTTTAGATAATAAACAGCAGAGTCGGGTTGTCCCAGGAACAAGTAAGACGAAGCAAGGCGATAATGCGCTCTCGGATGATCTATCGTTATTCCATCTGTCGATATTGCCTGCAGGGCATAATGCTTCGCCTTTTCATAATCATGTTCCCTGACCAGATAATACTCTGAAAGAAGGAATAGATTAGCAAACACCACATATTGCTCATTCAAGGATTTTGCTAAATCAATGGCGTCATTGAGATAGAAAACTGCTGAATCGTGCTTTTCTTCAATGTTTCGATAAATCCCGGCAATACTTGAAAGGCAAATGAGTTCATAGTGCTTATCTCCAAGACTTCTGTATAAAGGTAGTGCTTCTTGCAACTTCTGCAGCGCAATGGTATTGGAGCCAATAATCTGATTTTGATAGAGTACACCCATTCTCAATTTGGCATAAGCGATCATTGAACTATCGGTGGCTAACGGCAGTTCCTCGGCATGATGGTAACTTTCAACCGCTAGATCAAGGTGCCCCAAGTCCTCATTGACACACCCCTGGGCGACAAGGGCTTTCAGGTATTTCACCTTGTCGTTCGATTTCCTGTAGTGTTCAACGGCCTCGTTGATGGCCGAATCGCTGGTGAATGGTTGATAGCATTTATATTGTGCCATGGCGAGCAAAAACGAGTAATAGGACTTTTCCTCGTCGTTGAAACCCTTGATATCCATTTTCTGGAGTATGGGCAACGCCTCCCTCTCTTGCTGGTGATAGACCATGGAGTCGATTCCTACCAGTTGCTGCATGGTGGCGCTGTCATGATGGCAGCCGCCTGATATGAGAGCAAAGACGGCCAAAAGTACGATGATGATGTGTCTGGAGTGTATCATTTGTCAAATATGTTTAGGCTGGATTATCACCCGATCCTCACGAGAAAACGGTGAAGTCCACATGCAAATTTAACACTTTCAGCCCCATCATTTGTGCGAATTAAGTCAAAATTAGAATTTTATTTTTTATATGATTGATATTCAGTGTTTTATAATTCAGAAAATTAAGTCTGAATTTGTCCACTTTTTAGTCAATTTAACGATAATCTTTGCTAAATTTGCAGTCTAAAAAAAACACGATTACTAAACCAAAGCAATGGATCAATATGAACGCGACAAAGAAACATCCGGCAGGCCTTCGGCATGAAGTTCTGATTCTTTCTCGCGAAAAACAAAAAAATCACTTTTTGGGTTTAGTAAATGAGAATTTGTGTGTCTATATATAGAAGGGGTATTTGCATGAGACGGAACGCTAGCAAGTTTCGAGTGTGTAAAATATTCTTGCTATCTTTTGATGTTGAACTATAATAAATTTCTGAATATGAAACGATTATCTATGAAAAGTATTTTCTTTGCAGTACTACTGTCAATTAACCCGTTAGTATTGCATGCTGGGGTTTACCATCGTTGGGCCATGGCCGTCTTGGAAAGGGAGGGTGAAACACCGACCCTTTTGCAATACCATAGTGATGTGGAAACTGCCGAAAACGGGATTAAATATTATCGTATCATTGATGACAGCTCTATATTCCATTATGGTGAGCCATATAATCCTGTAAAACTACAGTATGGTTACAGATGGGCGGATAAACAATTGTATATCTATGATTTTGAGAAGCAAAAAGAGACTCTTGCATTTGATTTTAGCCTCTCTCCAGGCGATCATTTCACGACGTTAAATGGAATTGAATGGACGGTTGAAGCAGCTACGGATACCCTTGTGAATACTTCGTTTTGCTGTTATGGCGAGGCTGTGCCCAAGAGACTACTGACCGTAAAGTCAACAGATGGTCTGTTGACAGACCAGTGGTTAGAGGATTTCGGGTCATTCACAGATATTTTTATGATGAATGACTTGGAAAATATCGTTTGTTCTCAATCATTGTGGATGGAATATGGCTATGGGGAGTACCTTGCGCGCGAAATCAATGCAGACCCGTTATATGCCCATGACAGCGGGTGGCTGGAAGGTTCGTATGACGATTTTCCTGTAGACCAGGGCTATGCAAACTGTTACATTGAGGATGGAAATGTGGTATTTGAAAATGTACAGCTTTGGTGGGCGCATCGCGATTATTCCCTGTATTATCGGAATGGAGACGATATCTATCATGTTTATGCTTGGGAGTTGGAGCCCCATGTCGATGATGGTGATTTAACCCTGATAAGAGATGTTGTCACCTTCAAGGGATTGCCGACGCCCGCAAGCGGCCAATACACAATCCATATTGGTGATAACGAGTACTCAACAAGCAGCGTCATTGAGATTGTCACAAACACACAGCCCGAAGACCATTATTATGACTTGCAAGGTAGAAGATTGGACTCGAAGCCAACACATGGTTTTTATATCAAGAATGGACAGAAAATATATGCTAAATAATCAGCTGTTAGTTTTTTGTATTATGAGGATTACTCAATACATAGATGAACTTGTATAATAACTTTGCCGGATACAATAACTAAACTATATCACTACTATGAAGAAGTTAACTTTAATACTTATGCTGCTTGCAGTGGGGCTGATGGCTGTTTCCTGTGGCCATGACGATGAGCCCGTTGATCCCAACGAGATCACCCGTGTTCAAGACGGAAACGGCAAGGTGTTTCTTGAGAATGGAACGCTGGTAGATGCCAACTTGGATTATACTCAGGCAGAATTAATTGACGCACTGAACAAGTATGACTGGGAACGGGAATATAGTTTTTACTATGATAATCGCAAGATTTCCCCAAAGATGGAAATTGATGCCATGCCTCGAATCATCCATCCTGACGGAACTATTGAATTTGATTTCCCGATAGAGGACGCAAGGGTGAGATTATACACCGTTTCGGGTAAACAAATCACGGCGATTTACCAAGCACCCGCTTGGTCAAGTTCATGGTATCCCGATGTAGTTCTAACCGTCGTTTCCCTTGACATGACGGAAACTTCCGGCCGAATTGTTATGGACCGTAAAATCTTTAGAGAGGATCTAGAGGGTTTCTCCTCGGCTTCACTCTATGTCCGCATGGTTTGGAAAGCAAAAATGTAAATATCATGAAAAAGAAAATAATCTTATTTACAGTGATTGCTACCGCATTAATGGTTGTTTCCTGCGGCCATGATGAGCCAGTTGATCCCAACGAGATCACCCGTGTTCAAGATGGCAATGGTAAGGTGTTTCTTGAGAATGGAACGTTGGTGGATGCCAACTTGGATTATTCTCAGGAAGAGTTAGAGCAAGCGCTGAAACAGTATGAATGGGAAAGGGAGTATTGTTTCTTCTATGACAACCGCAATGTCTCTTCTCGAATTTCTGAATTACGTTACATGCCTATTACCATTCACACCAACGGAACAATTGATATTACAGACGAATATCCTTTGAGGCAACGCGAGTATACCATAAAAGGGAAAATCCTCACGATGTCATTAATAGAGGATGTCTTTTCAAGTGATTATGAATTGCCTCGTGATTTTGTGATTGTCGCCCTTGACATCAATGAAAACGGTGGAAGGATGATAATGGATACAAACTTAAAAGGCTATGAATATAAAAACTATGATCCTAATACCATGAACGTCCGCATGGTTTGGAAAGCAAAAATGTAAGCATTATGAAAAAGGTGATATTCTTATTTACAGTAATTGCCACGGCAATAATTGCTGTTTCCTGCGGCCACAGCGATGAGCCTGACCCTGTGAAACCTGATGAAATCACAAGAGTTAAAGACGGCAATGGTAAAGTATTCTTGGAAAATGGTGTTTTGGTTGATGCCAATATTGACTACACTTCAGCTGAGTTAAACAAAGCCTTGACTGAGCATGAATGGACTCTTGACTATGGTTTCTACTATGACAATTCCCATGTGTCACCTAAGAAAGAGTTTGGCGGATACTGGCCTACCAACATACATGTTGACGGTACCATAGAATATAGTAAATTCCCAAGGCAGGAAGGTAAAATTAGGGATTTTTCCATCAACGGCAAGGAATTGATCTCAACACCTCGAACAGAAATCCACTCGGGATTTGCTATTCCTGTCGAAAATTATGTCATTATTGCTCTTGACCTGAGCGATAACGTGAGCAGCAGGATGATTCTTGACAGAAAGTTATCGGCAGCACCAATGGATGATTATGACGCTAATTCATCTTACGCAAGATTGATTTGGAAAACAGCATCAAATAATTAGTGATGAAAAGAACTCTGATTCAACTGCTACTGATTACTGCTGGCTCGCTATCATTAGGGGCGACACCTGTCGATACGACTAAAGTTGTCCTCAATGACAGCAATGCCTTGTCACGTGGTGTGCACCTTGAGAATGTTGTGGTCTATGGCAGCCACAACAACTTCGGAGTGACTTCCTCACAGATGAGCGCCGTAACGCTCAGCAAGGAGCAAATCCTGTCTGTTCCCGTGTTCTTGGGCGAGCCGGATGTCCTCAAGTCCATACAGAAACTCCCAGGTGTCCAGTCGGGCACCGAGGGCAGTGCAGGCATTTTTGTGCGTGGCGGCGACTATGACCAGAACTACATTACACTGGACGGTTCGGCGATTTATAATGCCGAGCATCTTAGGGGGTATGTCAGCGCCATCAATCCCGACATGGTGAGCAGCATCAACTTTTATCGTGGTGCCTTTCCTGCCCGATATGGCTCACGCCTGTCAAGTGTGATTGATGTGGGCATCAAGGAGGGCGACTACGAGCGTTACCACGGCCTGTTGAGTCTGGGCACATTAACTGGGCGCATCCAGGCCGAAGGACCCATCTGGAAAGGGCACACCTCCTTTAATGTGGCAGCCCGCATGTCCTATTTTGACTTGATCGCCAAACCGGTGCTCAAGCATTATTATGACAAGCCAGAGGCATTGCAGCCTTATAGCAACATGCACTACTTCGACATCACCGCCAAGTTGGTGCATAAGTTCAACGAGCGCAACCGCTTGTCAGCGGTGTTCTATTACGGCAAAGACACCGACAATGAATCACCCACCGAAAGCCGTCGCAGTGAAAGCACCATCGGCAGGGTCGATATTTTGACCGAGAAACAATATAAGGAGGATGATTTCCGTGCCAGCAGCAACGAGAGCCAGTGGAACAATCTGCTCTCAAGCCTCTACTTCACGTCTTTCATCACGCCCAACCAGCGCTTGAATGTCAACCTGAATTACAGCCAGTACATGTATGACATGGCTGTCAAGACCACGATTGACAACAAAATCACCGACCTCTATCGTCTGTTCTATTCACATGACGAAATAGCCAGCATAACCGCCCATTCGGGCATCAAAGATCTGGCGCTGACGGTTGACGCTTCGTTAAAGGCAGGCTACGCCCATTGGCTACGCTACGGCTTGAAGCTATCAAGGCAATGGCTTGATCCGAGCACCAAGGTCTTTAAGGATGCCACTATCAAGCGATTTAAAGGTGGCCTTAACTTTAAGGGTAATCTCCCCGAAGATGGTTCGGAATATGACGAATACAAGGAGTACATCGACTACACAAACGGCGACGAGATGTTCATCAATAACCTTGCATTGTATGCCGAGGATGATTTCACGGTCTTCCGTAACCTGAAACTCAACTACGGCATGAGGCTGAGTTCCTATTTTGTCACTGACAAATCCTACCTTGCCTTTGAGCCTCGCCTGTCGTTGCGATATCTGATAGGCGACAACCTGTCCGTTAAAGCCTCCTATTCCCACATGACGCAGGGCATCCATCGCCTGGTGACCAACAGCCTGATCATGCCCAGCGACATCTGGGTGCCGATTACCAAAGACATCCCGTTGATGAAGAGCGATCTCTATGGCTTGGGGGTCAACTATGACTGGCAGGGCTTTAATTTTGCTGCTGAGGCCTACTACAAGACAATGGACAATGTGCTGGAGTACCGCAATGGCGCAACTTATTTTATCGCTAATCAGGACTGGCAAGAGATTGTAGCGCAAGGAAAAGGCCGCAGTTACGGTGTTGAGCTGCTTGTGGAAAGGAAAGTCGGCAACACCACGGGTTGGCTGAGCTACACGTGGTCAAAGGCACTACGCACCTTTGACCAGCCAGACAATGAGATCAACGGCGGCAAGGAGTTCTATGCCTCCACCGACCGCAGACATAATTTTTCAGTGAATGTGTCCCATCATTTCACTTTTTCCAAGAGGATATCTCTTGATTTGAGCGCGTCATGGACATACCAGTCAGGACGCAGAGGGACAGTTCCTTACTCCATTACCTACGGTCAAAGCCTGAGGGAGTATAATGCCCAAATCCCAGTTGTTGCCTACGGGGAAATCCTTTTCTACCTCATAGGCATCAGTTCTCCGCTCGGTATCGACATCTATAAAGTCGCTTTCAGTGAAGGGATTATTGGCGTTGCCCAACCGTTCCACACGTTCCGCAACATCAATGACTTTAAGCTCCCTGACACCCATCACCTTGACATCAATGCCAGCCTGTCAATCAAGTCCCGCCTTGGCGAGAGCGTAATAGGCCTCGGCATCTATAATGTCTATAATCATTACAACATCAGTAACGTGTATATCGGTTATAAGGACCAAAAAGCCATTCTTAAGGGCATCTGTCCTTTCCCGTTCATGCCGTCAATCAGTCTTACCCAAAAATTTTAGTCCATGAGCAAACTGAATCGATTCAATCTATTGATCATCTCCCTCCTTGCGATACTGACCAGTTGTGAGAAGGAGATAGACTTCAGTGAACAATATGACAACGGGATTGCTGTCTATGCAATAGCCGTTCCTGGAGAGCCGTTCTCAATAAGACTTTCAAGGTCATTCACCGTCAACGACAATCCCACCGTGGTGTTTTCTCATTACAGTAGTTATTACAGTGAACTGGATACACTTTACAGGACGGAAATCGTCATCGACAACGCCCAAGTCGAAGTAACGGTCAATGGCTCGGACAAATACACAATGACGTATAATCCGGTTAGTCCCTACCCTTATCTATGCGATTATGTCCCTCGAGAGGGCGACAACATCACTGTCAAAGCAAGTGCCTCGGGTTATCATGACATCAGTGCAAGCACTCGTATTGAGAAGACTCAAAAGATACAAATCGCCAAAACCGAAGTTGTCTATAAAGACAATGGGGATGACGGGTCAGTCATCGTCGGCAATCCGCTTGACCGTTTCGGCGTTGACTCAGTAATGACAATCACATTGAAGCTCAACGACCCTGCTGGTGAGCATAATTTCTACCGATTAAGGGTCTGCGGTGTTGCAGAAAAAGAACAAGCACTTGTTGGAACAATCACATTAAAACAATATAACCTGTCGGATGTTTTCACATCAGATGACATTATCTTCTCTGACAATATGCTCACCAAACCATTCGGTGACTGGCAGGCGGGGTTCAGCAATGTCTTTGATGACCATCTTTTTGATGGCCAGGAATATACTTTTACAGTAGAGTCCCGCAAACGCAATGGTGATAATCCCCATGTAATCTTAGAATTACAGACAATCAGCCAAGACCTATATTACTTCCTAAAGTCCTATCAGGTATTCCGCATCTCCACCAATGATGTTTATATGACACCGATAGGACTCTACAGCAATATCAAGGATGGATGGGGCATACTTGGCTCACTCAGCTACGACCGCCACATCATCTATTATTGATATGAAAATCCATTTTTTAATCGTATAACTAACGGGCACAATGAACAGGACAAAGAAGCTGATGACTCTGCTGTTGGCGATGATTGCTTGCATGAGTGCCAGCACCCAACTGTCTATCGGCTACCGTTTCTAAACCATAATTGTTTATTACAGTCTTGTTGGCTCACCGATTGCCTCGGTGGGCTTTTTTGTTGCATCATATCTCAGACGGGGAAAAACGGGCAAATCGTGGTAGAATGGCATGCGTTTAAGGGGGTGAGGGTATGGGGATGAACCTAAATTAATGCAGAATGAACTTTTTATTTTAATAGGTGCTGAAAATCAATGGATTAGGATTTGTTAAATGAAGTCGGATGTTTTGATTGTTTGATGGTTTTTGAGTAACTTCGCGGTGTCAAGTTCTTGACAGATCTTCCCGAGAACATCATCAATACGATATAAGCAATGATACAGACATTTTACAGGCACCTGCACATGGTGTCGCTGGTGTGTGCCATGGTCTTGCCATCCATTCCTGTTGCCGGCCAGTCGCGGGACGACGAGGTGATGGTGAGCAAATGCAGCGAGGTGTATGAGTTCAAGATGAAAGGCGGCCAGCCTATTGTCAAGAACAAGACCGTTATTGAGTATGAGTCCTTGCGGCAGTATGACGTGAAGATCCAGCCCGCGGCCTTCTATGGGGACAACATCAAGCTCGATGAGGCACGTTGTGACGGCTTCAGCGCTAACTATCGGTCGGCGACGCCTGAGAACGTGTTCTTTGACGACTCCCGCGTGTGCTATTTCGATGTGACTCTGGGCAAGTGGGGCCGAAAGCGCAGGATGACCTATGAGCGCACGTTCACCGACCTGCACTACTTCACGCGCATTGTGCTAGGCGAGCAATACTTTGTCAAACAAAAGACAGTCACCTTCATCCTGCCCAAGGGATTTGAGCATTACCGGCTGGTTGACAAGAACATGTCCCCGGCAGTTACCATCGAGCACAAAGACAAGGGCGGAAGTAGGGTAGTGACCTACACAATCAACGACATGGCGCCCATCAAGCAGGAAGAAGCCATGCCGACCGTGGCCAGCGTCTATCCCACGGTGTTCGTCGTAGGGTCGTTCAAGGATGCCGCCGACATGTTTGCCTGGGGACGGCAGCTGTCGGACGTGGATACCACAATTCCGTCATTGAATGAAATCCTGACTGACATAAACCGTGAATGCCATAGCGACCTGGACAAGATCAAGAATACTTATGCCTGGGTGCAAAACAACATTCGATATGTTGCCTTTGAGGAAGGCATCAGTGGCCATCAGCCAGACAAGCCTGCCGAGGTTGTGCGCAAGCGTTACGGCGATTGTAAGGGCATGGCATTGTTGCTAAAAACGCTTCTCGTGGCCCAAGGCTTTGATGCCCGACTGACCGACGTGGGCACCCGTGAGGCCTCGTGCCTGATGAGCGAGATTCCCACCCTCGCTGCTATCAACCATGCCATCTGTACGCTAGAGTGGCAGGGCAAAACCTATTACCTGGACGCCACCTGCAACCATATCCCGCTGGGCCACATTCCCAGCAATGTGCAGGGCATGGAAGTCATGGTCGAGGTACCGGGAGGTGCCCCCTCGTTGCGCACCGTGCCCGTTCTCCCCGCCAGTACCAACTGCGACAGCGTTCACATCGACCTGACGCTCAGCAAGGCCGGCGAACTCACGGGGACGATCACCCGTTGTGTCAAGGGCGACATGAAAGAGATGCTCCTCAGTGCCTACGACAGTCGGGAATCACAACAACGACTCATGTTTGAACGGAACGCCCTCAACGACGATGACCATGCCAACAAGGTCTCGGATGCGACGTGGGTAGACAGAGACTGCCGCAGCGAGTGTGCGGTGTTAACGGGTAAGATGACCGATAACCATTCAGTCCAGCAGATCGAGGGAGAAGTGTATGTAGAACTTGATCCTGATAACATGCTGTTCACCAATCCGATTGATACGAACAAACGAGAGAATGACTACACGTTGCCGATGCCGTGCCGCCAAGTGCGAGAAGTGATACTGCAGCTGCCCGAAGGCGTCGGGTGTGACGAACTGCCGGAGGACTACAACGAGAGTAACCAGTATGCCGACATGTCGTGCACATGGCAACGCCAAGGGTCTTTGATCATTTATCGCAAAGTAATGAATTTGCGCCAGACCCGCATCAAGCGTGAGGACATTACGACCTGGAACGCCAACCTCAAGAGATGGCAGTCAAGCAGCCATGAGGCGGTCGTCTTGAAATGAAATGTGAAACCCAATAGTCATCAAAAAGATATGAAAACAACGATTAAATGTGTGGTAATGCTGTTGATGGGATTAACCGTCCTGACAGCCAATGCCAATGACGAAAAAGATTACGCCCGTTTCGCTGAGGAGTTGAGACAGAAGGTTTGGAGCGACAATGACCCGATGTTCAGCAACTACCAGTGCCCCGAGAAATACAACAACAGCCAGTTGTACTCGGCTGTCATCCTTGCCGCACGCACCGACGTGGATGTCACCCGCAAGTCCTACATCCGCATGACGGGACTGATGATGTTTGGTAATCCCAAGATGCTCGGGCGCCACGAACTCAACCGCATGCTCATCAAACTCAATGATGCGGCGGCTCTGAAGAAGTACTCGGAGTTTGATTATTCGACATTCAAGCGAGGGCGCAACTACAGGGGACTAGAGGAGAAAGTGCAGCAGGTGCTAGGCGTGAGAGTCATCAAACCCGATGGCAGAATCGTCAACGTGGACAGTAAAGAGTATGCCATCACCCGCGAAGGCAAGAAGGGTAGTGACGTGAGTCACAAGCTGGCAGTTCCTGGACTTGAAGTGGGTGATGTGCTTGACGTCTTCACCTATGAGGAATTGATGGTCCAGGATCGTAATGTGCCTGAATTCACGTTCTCGTTCATGGCGCCATACCCCATGCTCCACTATAAGGTGAATTGCACCATCGACAAGAAGTTCACCGTGCAGTACCGGAGCCTGAACGGTGCGCCCGAATTCAAGGCCAGTACCGATGACGACGATAACACCGTGCTGGAGACCGAGGTCAGAAACGTGGATCACGTGGAACCCGCCCTGTGGTACAACCCCGTCAAGCAGTCGCCATTGATTCTGCTTTATGTCCAAGACAAGAGCGTGAGTGACAAGAAGATAAAGAGTCTCAAAAACCGCGACCTGCAGGCCAACCCCGACTATGAGTTCATCCTGCGCGATGATTTCTCTTTCCTGCACACCCATAAAAAGAAAGTCAAAGAATACTATGATTGGCCACTAAACAAGAAACTGATGAAGGACGAAATCGCGCGAGCCAAGAAATTGGCCGACAAGGAAGAAGCGGCACGCCTCATCTACACGGGTCTGCTCTATTCCTACAGGGCTCATGACGACTATGATGCCTACACACCCTATCACTTCATCATCATGATGGGCGAGATGCTGGACCGCTGCAACGTGCCTTACCAGTTTATCATCTCGACCGATGACGAGAATGAGCCGCTGGACAAGCTCATTCATGTGGGAAACGTCCTGTGGCTCCTCAAGGTGGGCAACACCTATTTCGCACCACCCACCTACCAAGGCATGACAGCGGGACTGCTGCCTGCACATCTTCAGGGCCGCAAGGCTGCCCTGATCACCAAACTTGCCGACAATAACTCGAAATATGAACTTATCACGCTGCCTCAGTCCACTGCCGCCGACAATCTTGACGATGTGCAACTCACGGCCACCATTGATGGCACAATCCTAACGATTGACCGTACCGAGTCCCGAACGGGCACGATGAAAGAAGGCACGGCTCCCATCATGACTGACGAGCAGGAATACGAGGCCTATGACGAGTACCTGGGACGCAAAAAGGAGTATATCAAGGGAGTCAACAAGCGGCTACGTGAGGGCACACAGCAGCAGTTCTCCAAGCAGAGCGAGGATCAGCAAGATGACTTCAAGGCTGAGATTGAGATGTATCACGATGTGGCTGCCGACCGAGTGCTCTCCACCGAGATCCACTCAACGGGCATCGACCCTCAACATCCCGAGTTTACCTACAAGACGCAATACACGATGGATGGCTGGGTTAAGAAAGCTGGCTCCAATCTTGTGGTGAGCGTGGGCAAATTAATCGGTTCACAGGCCAAGGTCGAGGGCGTGAACCGCAACCGCTCGTTTGATGTGAATCGCAGTAGCCCTGGCTTGCTGCGATGGGATATCAGAGTCAACATCCCCGATGGCTATGAGGTCTCTAGTGAGAGTCTAAGCAAACTGAGTCGGAGCGTCAAGAACAGCTCGGGCGAGTTTACTGCCCTTGCCAGTGTTGAAGGGCGGCAGTTGCGGCTCGTTGTGAGCAAGCGATATGACAAGGGTGACTATCCCGCCTCGCAGTGGCAAGACCTGCTGCAGATGCTGGATGCCGCCGACGAGTTCACCACCATGCAAATCGTGTTCAAGAAATGATCAAAAACAATCTATAAAGACATGAGAAAGACAGTATTTACATTATTCATCTTGTTGACATGCATGGCAACAAGGGCTGACATTGGTGAGTTTTCATTCGGAGCACAAACAGCCTATGGCACTCGTGATAAGGTGATGGGAATTGGCTTAAACGCGAAATACAATTTTTCCCATCATACCCGAATCAACTTATTAGCCGATTACTATTTCAAGAAGAATGACGTGTGGGGAAGTGAGTTTGCCCTGGAGTGGAACTATCATGTTCACCTTGGTGACAACCTGAGGCTTTATCCCTTGTTGGGAATAGGAATGCGTAACTATCATAGCCACTACGACACGCTTATTGGTAAGGAATCTGATGTTGAAGGTTATTTTATCGGAAATGGCGGTGTGGGTATCGATTACCTCATTGGTGACCACTTGATGCTCAATAGCGAGATAAAGTACCAGCGGTTCTTCAGTGAAAATGTTGGTCAGGTTATGTTCATGATAGGTGTTTCCTACCGGCTTTAGAAGATATAGAATTATGCCATAATTATTTTATTAACAGTTTCAAAAACTCAGTTACAATGAAAAAGGTTTTATTGATTATGCTGATGGCCGTCACTTCGATGATGGCAAGTGCCGACGTGGGCGAGTGGTCCCTGGGCGGTCAGTTTGTGTTTGGCACCGAGGGCAGCATGCCTGGTGTGGGTTTGAAGTTCCAGAGCAACTATTCCCACGCATGGCGCTCGGCCGTTTCGGGCAATTACTACTTCAAGAAGAACGGGGTGTCCTGCTTTGACCTCAACGCCGAGCAGCACTACCTGTTTGAGTTGGGCGACAAGATCCGTCTCTATCCTCTCGCCGGTATCCGTGCCGCTTTCTGGAAAGTCGATGACATCAGTGCCAACGTGGGTGATGTCCACATCAAGGTCGATGGTGACAGCGAAATGAAGATTGGCTTCAACGTGGGTGGCGGTATCGACTACCTTATCGGCGATCACCTGATGCTCAACGGTGAAATCAAGTATGAGTACCTCAAGAATGCCGACTGGGTACTTTTCTGCGTAGGCGTGGGTTACCGCTTCTGATACCCCACAGAGCGGATTTAAACCCCTGGACGCACACGGCCATGGATGACCAGCTGCCGCACCCCGGCGCTTCATCCATGGCCTGTGTAATCTACGGCATTTTTAGCAAATGTCACAATGGCGTAGTGTTGGGTATCCTTTAATGAAATTATCGAGACTGCCTGATGGCAACCCCGATAATGACATGTTCCGAAATGATGAATTCAATACTTCAGCACATCCTTGACTGAGTAGATCTTACTCAAGGCGTCAAAGGAGAAATACTGGTCGTCCATAATCATGTAGTCTTCTCGCTGAGATCGGGACAGGCGCTTGATGTCGGGAAACATCGATACAGGGACTATAACGACTCTGCCATCGGTCAGAAAAACGGCCATAGCACCCCGTTTCATGCCGAAATCAAGTTTCTTGATACCTAAATTAGTGTCCTTGTACTTGCACATAGTTGATTACTTATATTTTTTAATAGTTGTTTTCTTACCAGCAAACACGTCATCAATGCTGCGGTTCAGTTCTACCCAGTGCTCGTCAATAGCTTGCATGATAGCTCGTTCCTCATTGGAGGAGAGTTCAGACCATGCTATTTCAATCTTTTTCTCGCCATTTTCCTCTATCCATATTTTAGCGACAGTCTGGCCTCTGTGGGATCGTTTACTCCCCGGGCGCACGACATGAATATGACGCCTGTTTTCGGATGCATCAGCAGGGAAAACGGAGAGGATAAAACTGAGAATGATAGCAAGTTTGCCCATATCATCGATGTTTGTTTTTGCAAAGGTAACACAAAAACATGAGACGAACCGTCGACAATTGTGTTTTTTTTGCTGCCGTTGAAGGATAATCCTAGCCAAACTTACTTCTCTAGCGCTTTGGCGGTTTATCGTCAATAGCTTCAGCGGTAGTTGTTGACGAAGTCGTCGAGGTTGTTGACGCCAAGCTTCTTGGCTATCTGGATTTTCTTGTTGGAGACGGTGCCCAGGCTGCTGTATTTCATGCAGATCATGATGACCGTGCGTGAAAAACCGTAGCAGTACAGGGCCAGGAAGTTCATCTCGCTCTCGTTGAGCGTGCCCCCGGCGATGCGCTGTGCCTCATCAAGCACGCCGCTGTGCAGCTCATTGGTCAGGCTGTGCAGGTTGTTCCAATAGGAGTCGGTGGGGATGGCACCCTCGACGGGCAGTGTCATCACTTCGTTGAACTTGCGGGTAAAATTCGTCTCGTTGGGTTGATAGGACAATTCCAGCAGCTGGCGAATCACCTGTATCTGGTTATCGACGATGGAACGCATCTCGTCACCCTTGCGTTGCTTGGCTTCCAGGGCCGCAAGTTCCTCGCCCATGCGCTCTTTACCTTGCAACTCGTCCTGTGCCGCCTTCAATTCCTGTTCCCGAGTGCTGATGGTTGCTCTCATTTGCTCCAGGCTTGCTAGCGACGCATCGAGGTCGGTTCGCAGCAATTCAAACTCGGTCTCCTTCTGCTTCAGGCGACTGCGGTAGCGCCATGCCAGGAAGGTCACACCCAGCGCCAATAGGGCCAGCAACGCAGCCAGCAGGATGGCACCCCTCGTGCGTGACTCGCTCTTCACCTTCTTGAGCTCCTCCAGCTGGATGTCATATTTCTTCTCGATGGCCAGGTAGTTCTTGTTGACGTTGGCCACCAGTATTGAGTCGGCCATCTCGTTGGCCCGCTCATAGTATGTGGTGTATTGATCCCAGTCCTTGTTGGCTTTGGCGATTTCACTCATGAGCCGACAATACATGACCGTGTCACTGGTGTGGTTGCTCATCATGCCGCTGGCGGGCACATGGTTCAGATAGTAGAGGGCCGAATCGGGCCGCCCCAGGTTCAGATAGGTCTCGGCAGCGACATAGTGTGCGCGTGGATGGTCAATCTCATCCTTGCCGGCTTCTATCGCTTTCAGGATATCAACCCGTGCCTTGTCATATTCTTTGGTAATCAAGCAGTACATCTCGGCCCGTTGATACAGGTTCTGGAACAGGAACCAGTTCTCGTGCTCGGCCTCAGACAGCTGGATGGCTTGATTGATGTAATGGAGTGCGCTGTCGCGTTTATCGGGCAAACTGCGGTAATAACCGCCCATGTCGGTCAAGCACACAATCTGGTAGTGTTTGTCGCCCAACTGGTTGTACAGGTCAAGGGCCTCCTTGTATTTCCTGATTTTCAGGTCGGCATAGTTTGAATTGTCGGCATAGAGGGTCGCCAACCGTAGCTTGGCGAAGGCTTTGTTCTCCAGGTCACCATCTTCGGCCGCGTTCTCGGCATCCTTATAGGACGCTATCGCCTTTTCAGCATCACCCATCATCTGATAGACACAGCCCCGATAGAGCAGTGAACGGGTGTATTTCTCGCGGTCGCCGTGGTGCTCATAGTAGTCCACCGCCTCGTTGATCACGTCATCGGTCGTGTCATCGATATAGTTCTTGTAATGTGATTGGGTGAGCAGTAAGCTATAGTAGGCCCGCTCGGCCTGGTTGAACTCGCCCGGATGGAGAGAATCCAAACGATGCTGTGCGACAGCATACTGGCGTGCGACGGTCAGTGTTGAGTCGATGCTGGCCAATTCACGCATCGTAGCGGTGTCGTTGCCACCATTGCAGCAGGTCAAAGCGAAGCAAAACAGCAATAACGGAATAATAAGATTTCGTGATTTCATCGTTTGATTAATTGATTTTCTATGGCAAAATTACTTTATTTTTTTGCAACAATTTCAGCCTCAACGGGCCGAATTATGCCAAAATGAACTTTTTATTTTTCGTGCATCTGATAATCAATGGTTTATGACTGTCAAAATGAAGTCACAATGAAGCCCGCTTTCATTGATTTTACAATTATTATCAGTAACTTTGCCATCGATTAATCTATGCAAAAGCTATGGGACGAACGATGATGTACCGAATGCTGGTTGCCTGCATATTGATGCTGTTGCCGACAGTGGCTGGGGCCTACGACTTCATGGCCGACGGCATCTACTATGACTTGGTGGATGGCCATGCCGTGGTCACCCATAACGGACAGACCAATTGCTACAGCGGTGATGTCGTTATACCAGAAACCGTCACCCACGAAGGCACGACCTATCCTGTCACTGCCATCGGTGACTATGCCTTCAAGGGCAGTACTGGGCTGATCCATGTGACTATCCCCGAGGGCATCACAACAATCGGATACTCTGCTTTTTGGGACTGTATGGGACTGGTAGCTGTTACCATCCCCGAATCGGTTGCCAGCATTGGCGAATATGCATTTGCCTGTTGTTACTCATTAAGAGAATTGGTCTATAATGCTGTCAATTGCGAGGACTTCGGTTGGTCAGGAACTCCGTTTGTTTATTCTGGCATTGAAAACATCATCATTGGGGACAATGTCAAGAGGATACCAGATCTTTTTGTTTATGAGCTGGAGTCATTAAAAACCGTATCTATAGGAAAGTCTGTTACTTCGATCGGCATGTCCGCGTTTGATGAATGCTTGGGGCTAACAAGCGTGCATATCAAGGATTTAGCGGCATGGTGCACAATATCTTATCATGATTGGACTTCAAATCCCTTGTATTATGCAAGGCGCTTGTTCCTGAATGGTGAGGAAATCAAAGACCTTGTCATTCCCAGTTCTGTCACATCAATCAGCAGTTTTGCGTTCCTGAGTTGCAGCCATCTGACAACGGTAACTATTCCTAACACGGTCACCAGCATTGGTGACTATGCTTTTGAGGATTGCCCCAGCCTCGTCAAAGCCACAATAGGTAATGGCGTCACCAGCATGGGCACTAAAATCTTTAATTACTGCGATCACCTGGACAATGTGACCTGTATTGCTGGCAGGCCTCCTGTTTTTACTGAAAGCGGATTATTCTATGACCTGGGCTATTATGCCGATGCGACGCTGCATGTCTTGTCAGAGTCTGTAACAGCCTATCAGTCGGCCACTTATTGGCAAGACTTCTCATTAATCAATGGAGATGCCATCTTTTATCTCCTTGGAGACGTAAACGGCGACAGCGAAATTAACGTAGCCGACGTCAACAACGTGATTGACATCATCATCAATGGTGGCAGCAGTGGCGGTCACTCCCGTGTGCCCAGCCCCTATGGTAATGGCTGGGCCATCATTGGCGATGTCAACGGCGACAGTGAGGTCAACATCGCCGACATCAACGTCATCATCAACCACATTCTGGGCAGTCAGTAAGTGTGGCTGGACTAAATTCTGATATACAGACGATAAGAAAAACACCCAAATGGGTATTGCAGATGGTTAATGAGCACAATATCTTTGCAATGAGTGAGAATGTAAAATGTATAATAAAAAGAGAAATAAAATGAGAAAGGTATTTTTTATTTGGCTGTGGGTCGCGGCTGTTGTGATACTGAGTACGACCATGGCATCGGCTCAATCTTTTGTGCCAATGAAACCGTTGGCGCATGGAGCCAGCCAGCCTAAAATTATTGAGCTCAATGCGCATCAGCAAGATGCTATGGTGCCTGCCAACAAGATTTCCAGGAAACCAACAGTTTCCTATCATCGTCCAGCTGGTGCATTCTATGGAACCGTAGCAGTTGACAAAAGCGGTGACTACCAGTACTTGAATGTTCCCTATCTATGCATGGTGCCAGGAGCGGAATACACCTTCCATGGAATATGTCAGGGTTTCAACGAGTACGTCTTTCCCTGCTGGAAAGTTCAACAGGGTGGCCAATGGAGTACTATTAGGTTTGTGGATTCTGTAACCGTCAGCTATAGTGAAGGTGTCACAGATTCTGTTCCCATCTTTCTTGCTGAGGAAGATGAACTTGGCTATTATTTGGACACCTTTTTCTTGGGTGGCATGGTAGAGGGCGAGTGGCCCCGTCAGAAACATCCGTCGCTGATTGCTGCCTCCAACAATCCCGGGATGTTACTTGGCTATGAATTGTTGAAGTCCAGCAAGAACTTTTGTTTTGGCGGCATGGATGGCACTCTTGAAGCGTACACACAGGCAGGCCAGATGCTTGCTTATTACGGCTTGAACCCCAGTGGGAACAATGAATATGGCTGGTACTTTGGAAAAAATGCGGGGAAAGAATCGGGAGTTAAAATTGACGGCATTGCCCAGGCGTTTGAGGAACCACAGAATCCTTACCCGCTGCGAGGCATTGCCATGGAAGTCATGAAATTACATGTAACCGACACGGTAAACATGACCTGCAAGGTATATCAACTCGACGAGATACCTCAATATAGTGAGAGTGGTTATGTCACCCTGCCCGAAGAACCGCACAAACTGCTGGCATCAGGCATAGCGAAGTTGCAGCCCATGGAGTGTTCTAACGATAGGGGACTGATTCTTTTTGACCTGATTGATCAGCAGGGTCAGCCCATTGTGCTAACGATAGACAGTTCTATCCTGGTGGTTGTGGAAGGCTATAATGAACCTGAAATGAGTGGCCTCGCCGATTTTACAGCACTTGTTAGTATGGATGTTAACAGCGATGAGGGCTTTGGAGAAATGGCCTACCTCAAGTGGGGCACTCCAGACGAGAACGGTGACTCACTCAATTACCAGTGGCGTGGATTGAATAACTCGGTATATTACACGATGAAGACCGGATTCACGATTTTCCTGGACACCTCTTTGCCGCCGTCAGTCCCATCACCCAGCCCCGAAATTAGTTATGTGATTACCAGCGATGCTGTTAACATCACTGCAACGGGCGAAGGCATGGTCAAACTCTACATTGACGGAGAGGAAGTGGCAAATCCTTACAGTGCCCCTCGTGCAGAGGATGATTATACCGTCACAGTGACCGCTACGGCCGAGGCCAGCGGTATGCTCGTGAGTGAACCGACTGAACTGGAACTGACAATTCCCGCAATAGGAAAAGAATGTCTCATCACGGTAACAGCCTATGAGGACACTATGGGATGTGTCACAGCACAGCATCTTAATCCCTTGCCTAATGGCCAATGGCGCGTAACCTTGGGCTGTGACGTGGACTTTGTGGTGCAGCCTTATGAGGGTTATGAACTGTCTGCGCTGTATGTTGACGGAACGGATGTTTTAAGCCAGATCGATGCCGAGGGCATGTTTACGCTAAACAATGTTGCAGGCGACACACAAATTGATGCCTATTTCGTCCCAATGAATTCCTACACAACGCTTGTCATTAAGCAGAGCGACCTTGGGGATGTGGCCTTGAGGGTCACATGTAACGAGCCGCTGCGTCTTAATGTGACTGCCGACCCCACGTGGACAATCCACTCGGTTACGCTCAACGGCAAGGACATCACCAAGAAACTTGACGGATATGGCGACTTCACTATCCGTAAAGTGGATGATGTCATCGTGGTGGGAGGCAATGATTATGTTGACTTGGATCCTAATGAACCAGAGCGTGTCAAAGCATTTGTGGCGTTCGTGAACAATTCTGGCATTGACGAAGTTAAGACTAGCAATGTTCGAGTCCTGGGTGAGCCTGGAGGACTGCGAATCGAAGGTTTGCTCGCCAATCAGGTATTGACCGTGGTCGATGTTGCTGGGCATGTTGTCGCCCGCCATGTGGGTAATGGCCACACGATTACCATAGCATTGCCAAGCGCTATTTACATAGTGACTACAGAGGGTTTAACAGTAAAAATACACATCTAAATCGTATCCTGGCTATGAAATACAATCATCAATATTCAATCATGGCATTACTGCTGGCGCTCGTGTTCTCGTTGCCAGTGGCTGGCGCCGACTATGACCAGTTTCTCTATAACGGCATTCAGTACATCGTTTTGAGCGAGAGTGAACATACCGTTGAAACTCGTGGGCCGAGATCGCTGAGCGGGCATGTCGATATCCCGTCAACAGTGGTTTACAATGGAGAAACTTATACCGTTACTGGTATTGGCTTGTTCAGTTTCAGTTCCTCGGGCATCACTTCCATGACGTTGCCGCCGACGATTGACCATATCGGCAGTACAGCATTTGGCAATTCTACACTGGAGGAAATCAATCTACCATCATCGCTAAAACACATTGAAATGTTTGCTTTCTCGTCATGCAAGAACTTGAAGTCTATTGTTTTGCCTGAAGGCTTGCTCACACTTGGAGACATGGCATTCATGTATGACTCATCCATTGAAGAAATCAACTTGCCTTCAACGCTTACATCTCTGGGCGGGAGCTGCTTTACCGGAACATCTATCAGGTCACTTACTATTCCTGGAAGTGTGAAAGTCTTAGGCAATGACAAAATCATTGAAAGCAACAGCCTAAAACTAGTCATAGTTGAGGAAGGCGTGACATCTATCGGTCGCCATGTGTTCAACTTCTGCCAGGATGCTGACATTTATCTGCCCTCGACACTAAGTTATTTGGGTGAAGAAGCGATAAGTGGCCATAACGTCTATTTCAAGTCGCCTGTTCCGCCTCAAGGTTCAAATAGTTGGCTGGGATGGAATTTTATCCATCAAGAGTATATTCCCAAGGGAACTAAAGCCCACTATCGTTATCACTACTTCTGCAATGCAGATGTATTGGAAGACGAGTCGCTTGGGAGTTATTGCGATGTGAATATCAACATCAATGGCAACGGCGAGGTGACAAGTGACGATCTGACGCAATGGGAGGTGTTTCACTATGCCCCTGCTGGGAAGAATGTGGTATTGTCCATCACGCCACAAGCCAAGCATCTAATCAGTGGTTTCACAGTGGATGGCATTGATAAGAGTAACCGCATCACTGGTGGAGTAACGCTCTATGACGACGCACAATATCTTGACTTCAGCGACGAGGTTATTGAGCAAGGCAAGTACTCTATCCCTAATCTGCAAACGGCGATGGATGTGAATGTCGCTTTCAAGAAACAGCCTTTCACCAAACTGACCTTGCGCCAGAGCGAATGTGGAACCATCGGCGTGCGTCTGCATCGTGACAGGCCAATGATACTAAAGGTAAATCCGTCTGACAATAGTGGAATTAGCGCCATGTCACTCGATGGTAATGATTGCCTTGATGAAGTGCAGCCTGATGGGCGTTTTTCCAAAGTCATTGATGACCCTGTGACGATTCAAGTCAACTATCAAAATTCTGGTGAATAAATCACTAAAAGTGCATGAAAAGGGACGCTGATCGAGAATTTTTGCTACATTTGTGAAACCATCTAAAATCAATGTTACGATGAAACAGATACTTCTCTTCGTTGCGATGCTTGTGCTGGCGTCATATGTCCGTGCAATGGCCGAAACCTATGAGGTCGACGGCATCTATTACACCACCAGCCTCGATGCCGTGTCTGCCATGCAGGTGACTCATGGACCGAACGGGACAGGCTCCTATAGCGGCAATGTGGTGGTCCCCGAGAGAGTAACCATCGATGGACACAGCTATCAGGTCGCAGCCATCGACAACGGGGCGTTTGCCAACTGTAGCAGCTTGTCGAGTGTGACCTTGCCTAATACCATCAAACGCATCGGAGGGAGTGCCTTCGCAGGTTGCACCAATCTGAATAGTTTCATTATCCCCGATGGCGTGAAGACCATAGGGACTTCTGCCTTTGAGGGATGCAGTAATAAAATGACCGAAATGGTGATTCCCAACTCGGTCACGAGCATTGGCTACAGTGTTTTCCGCCGCTGCTACAACCTGAAGAGCGTCACCCTGCCCGAAGGCATGACCACGATTGGATACTACTTCTTTATGGATTGTTCACGGTTGGAGTCCATTGTCATGCCAAGTAGTATCACCAACATTGGCCAATTTGCCTTTTCAGGCTGCTCTAGCCTGAAGCATGTCGAGTTGTCTGCTCAGGTAACCAACATCGATTACCAAGCCTTCTACAATTGCCAGAGCCTGGAGTCGATCAACATCCCGGATGCCACCACAAGAATCGGCGAGGACGCATTCCGTAATTGCCACAGCCTGCAGAATCTCTCGTTGGGCAACGGGCTCCAGCACATCGGTTATCGCGCTTTTGAAGAGTGCGGGGCCATTCAGTCACTCACCATTCCTGGCTCGGTGCAATCCATCAGCAACTATGCCTTTGCGAAATGCACGGGCCTGAAAGATGTTACTATAGAAGGCGGCTCGGCGATTTCCATGGGTTACTGCATCTTCACCAACTGTAGCGCATTAACGACCGTGACCATCAGGAGCGGCGTGACCGAGGTGCCTCGGTTGGCCTTCAACTGGTGCACTTCACTGACCACGGTTAACCTGGGTGATTCAATAAACGTTATTAGAGAGCAGGCCTTCCAATCCTGCACCTCACTGAGTAGCATCGTCCTCCCCGAGAGTCTCAGGACAATCGAGAATGAAGCCTTCAAGAATACTGCCGCCATGACACGTGTCGTCAGCAAAGCGACAACACCGCCCGATTTCGATCAAGATCCTGCCTTCCCCTATTCTTCAGCGACCCTGTATGTGCCACAGGAATCATTGGAGACCTACAAGAGCCATGAAGGATGGCAAAAGTTCTATCAGATCGAAGGTATTGATTTTACTATCCTTGGCGACGTGAACGGTGACGGCGAGGTCACCGTCGCCGACGCCAACAGCGTGATCCACATCATCATCAACGGCGGTGGTGGCGGCCATGGCCATGCTCCCGGCGATAATGACGGCACACTGCTTGGTGACATCAACGGCGACGGCGAGGTCAACATCGCCGACATCAACGTCATTATAGACCTGATATTAGCCCAGAATTAGATATGAACATGACTAAGAAGCTGATGACCCTGCTGCTGGCGTGTTGCTTGGCTCTACTTTGCTCATGCGACCCTGGCTCAGCTTATTATTTTACTGTCCAAAACATGACGAATGATACGGTATCTGTCAACATGCATTTGGATCGAGCAAGCATTGATTGTGTGAAATTTGGAGGTGATAAAATATATTCTCACGATCAACAGAAGTGGCAAGATGATTTGACTGTAATCTTGCACAAAAAGCAAAAACTGTCCGTTAAGATTGGCAATCGTATTGGAAAAACAGCAGCCCCAATGGATGAGATCACTCCTCTGTGGAAATTTATCCAGTCCATCAAGATCGGGGAAAATGCTTTGAAACCCGAGAAATGGAATAATGAAGTCGTATGGAATCGCAGTGTCAGTGGTCCTGGTGGTCGCGGCAGTTGGAAAGGTGAAAACATCTTTTATGACCTAAAGGTTGATTCTGACGTAGAATAATAACTGAAACGAGATATTTGATGAACACAACTAAGAAACTGATGATACTGCTGCTGGCGATGCTGGCATGGATGTGCGTAAGTGCTCAAGATACAGTGATTGACGAAACCTGTCCGCCCCAATTTCCTGGCGGCGATGCTGCGTTGATCAACTTCCTCAATGCAAATATCGTTTATCCGCAACAAGCGGCCCAGGATAAAGTTGAAGGAAAAGTCGTTGTGCAGTTTACGGTGAAGAAGACAGGAAAGATTGATAATGTCAAAGTGCTTCGTTCGGTGCGCAAGGACTTGGATGACGAGGCCGTCAGGGTTGTCAAGATGATGCCCGACTTCATCCCGGCCAAACAGGATGGTGAACTCACCGACATGCCGTACACGATACCAGTGTCCTTCAAGCTGTTCGATGAGATGGAGCCGCTCACGGTGAGTGAAGGTTCCGATGTGCCCGATGATTTTCAGCCGCCGATGTTTCCTGGAGGCGAGAGAGCCCTGATGGAGTTCCTCAAAGAGAATGTCAAATACCCGCCGATGGCTGCCAAAAGAAAGACCCAAGGCAGAGTCGTTATGACTTTTGTCGTTGACAAGACGGGTAAAGTGACTGAAATCAAGGTCGCCAAATCGGTGGATATTTATTTGGACACTGAAGCCATCCGCGTCTGCAAGTTGCTTCCCGATTTCATCCCAGCTCGTCAGAATGGTGAGCCCGTGAGCGTATGGTTCACCCTCCCCATCACATTCAAGTTGTAAGTATCATATCGAAATCGTCTAGCCTGAAGTATAACATGAGTACGACAAAGAAACTGCTGACAACGATTCCATCATGACAGGTAACAGTTGGTTTGAATATAGCAAGGGCGTCAACGGTGACGGCGAGGTCAACATCGCCGAC
>JAFYYI010000047.1 GCA_017557665.1 Muribaculaceae bacterium
CGTGCCCTGGTGGTGAAAACCATGCGTCAGGTGCTTGACGGCGCCGGCTACACCGAGGGTGAGACCCCGACGCTTCAGGCTATCGCCGGCGGCGCAACGGCCCGTCCTTTCATCACCCACTTCAATGCGCTCAACATCCCGATGTACATGCGCATCGCCACCGAGCTTTATCTCAAGCGCCTGATTGTGGGCGGCTTTGAGGGCGTGTATGAAATCGGCAAGAATTTCCGCAACGAGGGTATGGACCGCAACCACAATCCCGAGTTCACCTGCATGGAGCTGTACGTCCAGTACAAGGACTATAACTGGATGATGTCGTTTACCGAGCAGCTGCTGGAAACCATCTGCATCGCCGTTAACGGCAAGCCCGAGACCGAGATTGATGGCCAGGTCATCAGTTTCAAGGCGCCCTATCGCCGCCTGCCCATCCTCGAGGCCATCAAGGAGAAGACGGGCCATGACCTGGAAGGCAAGACCGAGGACGAGATTCGCGCCGTGTGCAAGGAGCTGAACCTCGAGATTGACGACACCATGGGCAAGGGCAAACTGATTGACGAGATCTTCGGTGAGTTCTGCGAGGGCACGTTCATTCAGCCCACGTTCATCATCGACTATCCCGTCGAGATGTCGCCGCTGACCAAGATGCACCGCACCAAGCCGGGCCTGACCGAGCGCTTCGAGCTGATGGTCAACGGCAAGGAGCTGGCCAACGCCTACAGCGAGCTCAACGACCCCATCGACCAGGAGGAACGCTTCAAGGAGCAGATGCGCCTGGCCGACAAGGGCGACGACGAGGCCATGGTCATCGACCAGGACTTCCTGCGTGCCCTGCAGTACGGCATGCCGCCGACGAGCGGTATCGGTATCGGCATCGACCGACTGGTGATGCTCATGACCGGCAACAGTTACATCCAGGACGTGTTGCTCTTCCCGCAGATGCGTCCCGAAAAGGTGCCCGCCCGCGACAAGGTCGAGGCCTTTACCGCCCTGGGCATCCCCGAGGAGTGGGTCGCTCCCATTCAGAAGGCCGGTCTGCTCACCGTGGCCGCTCTTGGTGCACTCGAGAAGCCGGGCAAGCTCTTCCAGGACCTGCTCGACATCAACAAGAAGTACAAGCTGGGTTACAAGGTGCCCGTCGTTGACGAGGTCAAGAAGTGGGTAGAGGCTGCCGCTGCGGCCACGCCCCAGCAGTAATCGCTACAGTAGCGCGAAATCACACCGCGAGGTGCGGCTGCCACATCCCAAAGGCAGCACGCGCCTCGCGTTTTTTTTAATGAAAATGCACGCGCGCAGAAAAGGCCAAAATTTCGATAGAAATGGAGGCTAAAAAATAGAATAAGGTGTGCCGGCCTTCAGATGATGAATGGCACAGTCGCTCGTTCAAGACTTTGACCTCTTGTAGGGCTTGCCGAGGAGGAAGGGCAGGTAACGCTCGATGAACAGGGCGATGGGATAGAGGATAATCATGACGATGACCGCGATGACGACTTTCAAGACGAAGTTGTCATCAAAGATGTCGGGCCCGGCGAATTTGGCAACCAGCATCTTGATGACGCCGATGAGGTAGTTCTGCAAGGCAAGGTAGGTGATGCCGGTGACGGCGACATTCTGGGCGACGCGGCTGGTGCCGAAACGCTGCTCTAGCAGGCGGCACGTGGCGGTGATGGCGGGCAGCATCATGATGACGGCCTCGGGGGCGAGGACGTAGGAGAGGTCCCTGTCGAGGTGTAAGGGAGCGATGATAAGGAAACACAAGGCAATGGCAGCCAGTGCCAGCCACAGGAACGTGCGCGGCGCGGTGTCAAAGGTGAAGCGCTCAATCTGCTTGTGGCAACAGTTGCCCACAGCATAGACGGGCAGGTAGAGCATGGCGCGGCCGATGTTCCAAAAACGTATGTCGGGGAAGGCGTCAAGCAGGCCGATGAGGCTGATGGCGAAGGCCGCGACAAGCGGCCAGTAACCCGGCAACAGGCGCTTGATGGGATAGTAGACGAGCTGCATGACCAGCAGGCAGGCGAGGAACCAGAAGGGTCCCACAACTATCTCGGGCCGACCCGTGACGAACTGCCACAGCGGGGTGAGCGTGTCGATGGCCATCTCTTCGGGGCCTGCCAAGCGGCGTCCCACCAGTAACCACAGGGCGTAAAAGATGATGAAGAAGGTGGTGTAAGGCACGAGAATCTGCCGTGCACGATGGCGCGCAAAGGCGAAGAAATTCTTCTGCTTGGCAATGTTGAAGACATAGCCGGCGGCAAAGAAGAAGACCGGCGTGCCAACGTTGAACAGGGCCGACTCGTGGGCGTTGTCATAGCGCGGCGGCGTGTGATACACCACCACGAGGAACATCGCGATAAATTTCATGTAATCGAGCCAGGCCTTGCGTTTCATCTTCTGTCGTGTCTATACATAAAAAAGGAAAACAATAAGTACAATAAAAACAATGGTTGTTTGCCGTTATTGCGCTTATTGTTTTCTCTATATCTAATGTCAGTCGATGATGTCGAAACCGGTGTAACGCTGCAGAGCGGCGGGGATGCGGATGCCCTCAGGCGTCTGATTGTTCTCGAGCAGGGCTGCCACGATGCGGGGCAAGGCCAGTGCCGACCCGTTGAGGGTGTGGCACAGGTGAGTCTTCTTGTCGTCGCCACGGTAGCGGCACTTCAGACGGTTAGCCTGATAGGTCTCGAAGTTGGATACACTGCTCACCTCAAGCCAGCGCTGCTGGGCTGCCGACCACACCTCGAAGTCGAAGGTGATGGCGCTGGTGAAGCTCATGTCACCACCACACAAGCGCAGGATGTGCCAGGGCAACTCCAGTTTCTCGAGCAGGCCCTGCACGTGGTCCTTCATCTCCTCGAGGGCGGCATAAGAGTCCTCGGGCTTCTCGATGCGCACGATCTCGACCTTGTCGAACTGGTGCAGGCGGTTCAGGCCACGCACGTCCTTGCCGTAGGAACCGGCCTCGCGGCGGAAGCATGCCGAGTAGGCACAATTCTTCTTGGGCAGTTCCTCCTGCGGGATGATGACGTCGCGGTACATGTTGGTCACGGGAACCTCGGCAGTGGGAATCAGGTAGAAGTTGTCCACCTGGCAGTGGTACATCTGACCCTCCTTGTCGGGCAATTGTCCCGTACCCAGACCCGATGCCTCGTTGACAACCAGCGGGGGCTCAATCTCGAGGTAGCCCGCCTTGCCGGCCTCGTCGAGGAAGAACTGAATCAAGGCGCGCTGCAAGCGTGCACCCTTGCCCACATAGACAGGGAAGCCCGCTCCGGTGATTTTCACGCCCAGGTCAAAGTCGATGAGGTTGTACTTCTTGGCCAAGTCCCAATGGGGCAGAGCACCCTCGGGCAGTTCGGGCATCTTGCCGCCCGTTTTCTCGACCACGTTGTCCTCGGCGGTGCGACCCTCGGGCACGCCGCAGTAGGGGACGTTGGGGATGCTCAGCAGGATATTGGTAATTTCGTCCTGTGCGGCTGTCAAGTTGTCGTCAATCTCCTTGTTGGCGGTCTTGAGATCAGCCACTTGGGCTTTCACCTTCTCGGCTTCTTCACGGTTGCCCTGTTTCATGAGGGCACCGATTTGAGCGGCCATTTTATTGAGTACTGCGGCGTTGTCGTCGCGTTGTTTCTGCAGTGCACGGCGCTGCTTGTCCAGGTCCACGATGCGCGTGATGGGCTCACGTCCGTCAAACTGCTTGACGGCAAGGCGGCGAATCACCTCCTCGGGGTCCTGGTTGATGAGTTGTAAGGTCAGCATTCTTAGTTTTTAGTCCTTTTTAGTCCTATGTCCTTAATTTTTATGTGTTGTGGTTATAAGGGATCAACCCTCACCGAAGTCGATGGTCTGCGAGTCGCCAGAAGCGGGACGCCTCGTTGACTTGGGCACCTCGACAGGGCGTTCATTGCTGGCTGCCTGTTGGCGATCCTTGAGCTGGTTACGGAAGTCAGGCTTGCGGCCGTAGGTCGGCGTTTTCTCGATCATGTCGATCACGTCGTCATCGTCCATCTCCTCGGGGGTGAGGACAAGATAGCGCGCGCTGAGTTGACGAAGCGTCATGTCGGTGATAGCCTTGTCGCCATACTCATCCTTGAGGCGTTGATCGGCTTGAACCGGTTCGTGCCTGGTGGTCTGCACGGTGGGCACAGGAGACTCCTTGTCCAACGAAACATTGAAGCCCGAAGCCAGCACAGTCACCTTGATTTGATCCTCAAGCGTGTTATCAAATGCCATACCCCAGATAACGTCAACCTCCTGGTCGAAGTTGGCCATGAACTCCTGAATCTCGTTCATCTCGTCCATCAACAGGGGATGATCGCTCTTGGGATTATAGTAGAAGTTCATCAGAATCTTCTGCGAGCCGTAAACGTCACGGTTCTTGAGCAGCGGCGATTCCAGAGCGTCCTCGATGGCCCTGGTCACACGGCGCTCGCCCGTGCCATAACCCGAACTGATGATAGCGGCACCACCATTGCGCAGGGTGGTGTTCACATCATTGAAGTCCAGATTGATCTTACCCTTGACGGTGATCAGGTCACTGATGCTGCGTGCAGCGATAGTCAGTGTGTCATCGGCCTTGCCGAAGGCGTTGGTAAAGTCGAGATCCTTGTAAATCTCGGTCAGACGCTGGTTGTTGATGATGAGCAGGGCATCAACATACTTGCCCATCTCATCGGCGCCACCCAATGCCTTGAGAATCTTCTTGGGACCCTCGAACAGGAAGGGGATGGTCACGATACCGATGGTGAGGACACCCTTCTCATGGGCGATGCGTGCCACAACAGGTGCAGCACCGGTACCGGTACCGCCACCCATACCAGCGGTGATGAAGACCATCTTGGTGTCGTCGTCGAACAGGGCGGCAATCTCGGCTTCGCTCTCCTCGGCGGCACGGCGTGCCACATCAGGCACATTGCCTGCTCCCAAGCCGTGGGTCGTGTTCGGGCCCAGCAGCACGCGGTTGGGCACCGGCGACTCGTTGAGCTGCTGGCGGTCGGTGTTGAGGACGACGAACGAGACGCCCTCGATGTTCTGCATGTACATGTGATTGATGGCGTTGTTACCACCGCCACCGACGCCCATCACCTTGATGATGGTTTGCTGATTGTCCTTATCCTGGAAACCGGAATTCTGGTCCAGTGTTGACATGATATCCTGGTTAGGCTCGCGAGAACCTTTGCCCGATTCATTGAATTTGATTCTGTTCTTGTCTTCCATATTGTGTTGTTGTTATTTTTTTGTTAGGGTGAAATGGGTTCTTCTTCTCGCGTTACCTTTCATCGTCCATGTCATCATCCTCGGACATCAGGCCCTTGAGTTTCTCAAGCCATCCTGAGGCACGACGCGGTTTCTTTTTCTTGCCTGATTCGCGCTTGTTTCCAGGATCCGCTACCTCCTCAGGCTCGGGTTTGTTATAGTTGCCGGGGATGATGGGGCCGACGGCATAGGTGTTGAGTTCGACGCAGGTCTCACCATCGCCAATGCGCTCGGCAGCAGCAGCGAGCAGCGAGAACATCTCGATGTACTCCATGCGGTTAATCTCGCCGTTGAGGATGTTGAGTGTGGGCGGGTTCTGGCCCATGCGGACATTGATCTTGATGGTCTCGGCCAGTTTCTGCTGCAAGCCGCCCAGATGAGCGCAACCGCCGATGAGGACGATGCTCTTGATCTCGTCGGGCGATACAGCGGCATTGGCCAGCTGCTGGTTGATGTTAGCGAGGATTTCGCCCGTGCGAGCGCTGAAATATTTGGCAGCCTCGACTGCGTTGACACCCTCGATGATGACGTTGCTCACGTTGTTCGGGTCAAGAGGATTGTTGATGTTCTTCTTCACATTCTCGACGGTCTCCTCGACCACGGTCAGACCGTTCATCACGTCGCGGGTGAGGTTACGGCCACCCAGGGGCAGCGTGTTCAGGTAGATGAGCGCCTTGTTCTTGTAGATAGACACGGTAGTGGTCTCGGCACCCATGTCAACGAGCATGCAGCCCAGTTGACGGTCATTGTCGCTCAATATCTGTTCACCGACGGCCAGAGGCGTAACGATATAATCCTTCACAGGAATGCCAAAGGTCATCAGGCGGTTCAGGTTGAGTTTCAGCGAGGGCTTTGCCACAATCAGGTTGACCTTGATTTTTATGGAAGAGCCAAATTGTCCTACGGGGTTAGGGGTTTCAACTTTGTCGACATAGTAGGCTCGGGGCACAATATCCACGGTCTCATAGTTGCGCAACGGAGTGCTGGTGGCATCCTTGATGATGCGGTCGATGAGTTCCTTGGTGATGGCCTCGGTGGTGCCTACGCTGCGGTTCACCTCACTGAGGATGCTGTGTAACGAGCGGCCGCTGACACCCATGTAAACCTGGGTCACACGTCCGTCAATCATGCCTTCGAGGTTCCTGAGAATGCGGTTGACGCTACTCTTGACGTTCTCTACATTCTGTACAATGCCATAACGCACGCTGTTGAGGTGGCGTTCCTCTTGCAGGTGCTTGATGCTCAAGTATCCTGACGAAGTCTTCTCTGCGATAGCTCCCACGATTTTGGAGCTTCCGATTTCAAGTGCTACGATATACTGGTTCTTTTCCATAAAACGTATAGCTATATATTTTTTATTTTGGTTTTTTTTATGATAGTTAATTACTTTTTCTTCTCAGTTCCGCCCTTGGCGTTCTTGGCGTCAGCCGGCTTGGCCTCGGCCTGTTTGCTGTCCTCCTTCTTGGACGCGTCTCCCGTGGACGGTTTCTCATCGCTCTTCTGACCTTGCTTGGTGGCCTCAGTGCTGATAGTCTCAAGGTCGGGCGCTATCTCGTCATCCTCGGGGTCGTACTCGAAGGTCTGCACGACAGCCTTGACGCGGCGGGTCGCCACAATCTGGTGGTTCCACTTCACCGAGATGGTGTCGTAGGCGTTCCACCCCTTTTTGGGCAGCACCTCGCGGTAGAAAAGCTTGAGCTTGGCAAACTTGTTCTCAAAACCGCTGGCATTGCCGATGTTCACCACATGGCCGCTGAATTCGGGCACGATGATGATGTTGTTGGTGTCGTTGAAACAATACATCGTCACGAGCGAGCGCAGCAGCGTGTCGTTCTCGACATAGTCGATGAGCGGCAACAGGCGCGTGGGCGGAAATTGCTTGGTGAAATGTCCCCTGACCACAGGCACGTCGCTGTGGTAGTAGATGTTGGCGTCCATGCGCTTGCCGGCACGGTTCACATAGTAGGAACTCTCGCCGTCAAACACGCGGAGCACGGGGAGCAGCTGGCTCACGCGGATGAGCAGTTTCCCATCCTGGCACTTCACAATGTCGGCATCCTCGAGATAGGGCGACATGGTCAGCGCTTTCTCCACCTTGGAGGCGTCGATGTCGTCCATACGCTTGCCCTCGAGTTTGATGCCCTTGCTCTGCAGGTCACTGAGGATGCCCTGGGGCGTGACGAACGAAGTGCTGTCGGCGTTGATGACTTCAACAATGACCTTGGAGCACAATTCGTCTTCCGACTTGCCGCGGGCCCACAGAATTCCTGCGGTGAGAGCGACAGCCAGGACAACCAGGATGCTGTTTTGTATCAGTCTTTTCAACGTTTTTGCTTCTTAAATTCAACGCAAATTTGTGGCAGCAGATTGGCGATATCACCGGCACCCGCTGTCAATAAAACGTCAAAATTACTCAATTCTATTGATTTAATCAAATTTTCTTTAGAGTAAATGCATTTTTTTGTGCAGGTGACCTGATTTAGTATCATTTCACTCGTCACTCCGGGGATGGGTTCCTCGCGGGCGGGATAGATGGGAAGCAGGATGACTTCGTCGGCCAGCGAGAGCGCTTGGGCAAACTCGGGAGCGAAGTCGCGTGTGCGGGTGTACAGGTGGGGTTGGAAGATCACGGTGAGGCGGCGGTCCTTGTAAAGGTCGCGTACCGACGAGATGCTCGCCTTCAGCTCTCCGGGGTGATGGGCATAATCGTCGATCATCACCTTGCCGTGCTCTCCGGGTTCTTTGAGCCAGAACTCAAAGCGGCGTTTGGCACCCATGAAGGATGCGATGGCCTCGCGCATCGCCTCGTGTGGAACTTCGGCCAGGCGGCATGCCGCCATGGCGGCAATCGCGTTCTCGATGTTGATGTCCACGGGAACACCGAGGCTGATGTCGGTGATGGTCTCCCACGGCGTCACCAGGTCAAAGGTGATTTCGCCGTTACCCTTGCGGATAGCCTCGGCATGGAAGTCGCCCTCGTCGCGGCTGTAGGTATAGGTCTTGACATCGTCGGCCACACGCGGCTGAAGGGCCAGGCCAGTGTGGATGATGAGCGCTCCACCGGGCTTGATCAACTCGGTGAAATGAGCGAACCCCTCCAGATAGGCTTCTGGAGTGCCGTAGATGTCCAAGTGGTCAGGGTCAGTAGAAGTCACCACGGCGATATATGGCCTCAGGTGATGGAACGAGCGGTCAAACTCGTCGGCCTCGATGACCGAATAGGGGCTGGTGGCCGACAGCAGGAAATTGCTGTCATAATTGCGCAGCACGCCACCGAGGAACGCGTTGCACCCGATGCCTGAATGGTGCAGGATGTGTGCGGCCATGCTCGAGGTCGTGGTCTTGCCGTGAGTGCCGGCAAAACACAGGCCCTTGCTTTGGGCCGTGATAATACCCAGCAGCGCGGCGCGCTTGATCACCTCAAAGCCATTCTCACGAAAGTAGGTGAGTCCTCGATGGCTGTCGGGAACGGCAGGGGTATAAACGACTAGGGTGCGTTCCGGGTCGCGGCAATAGTCGGGAATGAGGGCGGGGTCCTCGTCAAAGTCGATGTGCACCCCTTCGTTTTCAAGTGCCTGTGTCAACTCGCTGGGTGTGCGGTCATATCCAGCGATTCGTTTGCCTTGAGCCAGGAAATAGCGCTCGAGGGCAGCCATGCCGATGCCGCCCGCTCCCACGAAATACAATGAATCAAACTCTTTCATCATTTCCTAGTATTGGATGTGTTATGCTTTGTTGTGTTGGATAATTTTCTCAATTTCATCAACGATGTGCTCGGCTGCATCGCGCAGGGCCATCTCCAGGACATTCTTGCCCAGCGAGGCCGTCTTGGCTTCGTCGGCCACGGTAGCGAGCATCGTGCTGACGAGTTGTGTGCCGGCATCGGCGTCGGTCACCATGATGGCGGCATCACGTGTGGACAGCGCAAGGGCGTTCTTGGTCTGATGGTCTTCGGCTACATTTGGCGAGGGCACCAGTATAGCGGCCTTGCCCAGCAGTTGCAACTCGGATATCGAGCTGGCTCCGGCACGCGAAACCACCAGGTCGGCGGCACGGTAGGCCATGTCCATATTGCTGATGAAAGGCATCTGAATGACATTTTTCACGCCCGATGCCTCCAGCGCCTCGCGGCACTGCTGGTCATAGAGTTTGCCCGTCTGCCAGATGACCTGCACATCATAATCGGCAGCGCCGATGGTGGCCAGGCCGTCGATGATGGCATTGTTGATGGTGCGTGCTCCCAGGCTGCCCCCGATGATGAGGATGGTCTTCTTGTCGGGCTGCATGCCCATCGCTTGACGTGCCTGCTCCTGGGTTGCTCCGCAATCCAGCAGGTTACGCCTCACGGGGTTACCAGTGAGCACAATCTTCTCCTTGGGGAAGAAACGTTCCATGCCCTCATAGGCGACGCAGATGCACTGCGCGTTGGCGGCCAACAGCTTGTTGGTCACTCCGGCATAGGAATTCTGCTCCTGCAGCAGGGTGGGGATGCCCTGTTTCTGGGCAGCCTTAAGCATGGGACCACTGGCATATCCGCCCACACCGACAGCAATGTCGGGCTTGAAATCGCGCAGAATTTTTTTGGCCAAGCCCATGCTCTTGAACAGGCGGGCCAGTACCTTGAAGTTGCGCAACAAGTGTTTGCGGTCAAAGCCGCTCACGGGCAATCCGATGATATTATAGCCGGCTGCCGGCACTTTTTCCATTTCCATACGGCCCTCGGCGCCGACAAACAGGATGTTGGCGTCAGGGTAGCGCCGACGTACCTCGTTGGCGATTGACAAAGCCGGGAAGATGTGGCCTCCGGTTCCGCCACCGCTCACCAGCACATTGAGTTGTTGTTTATCTCCAGACATTTTTTGCAGGTATTTCAGTTGGGTTTTCGGCATCAAGGCCCTCGATAACGGGGGCGTCCTTGTTGACCTTGTTATTCTTGTTTCCGTCATTGGCGATGGTGCGGCTCACGCTCAGCATCACTCCGATGGCGATGCTGACCACGAGAATCGACGTACCACCCTTGGACACGAGCGGCAACGGCTGTCCTGACACGGGGAACACGCCCACATTGATGGCCATGTGGAACAGGGCCTGGAACGTGATGAAGGATGCCATACCGATGACCAGCAATGACGGCAGCACACGCTTGCTGCGTCGCACAATCATCGCGGCGCGTCCCAATAGCGACAGGTAGAGCAGCAGCACAAAGAAACCGCCCAAAAAGCCTGTCTCCTCGACGATGATCGAGAAGATATAGTCGCTGAAGGCCAGCGGCAGGCGGCTGCACTCGCGAGACTGGCCGATGCCCTTGCCGAGCATGCCGCCGTGGGCCTGAGCCATGCGGGAGAACATCTCCTGCTGGTTCTTGGTCGTGATGGGACGATAGACGAGCGAGTCGCTGTACCACCACTCCTTGAGGCGGTTCTTCCACGTTCCCGAGCGCATCCGGTTGCCAGGATCTGCCTTCTTGTCGCCCGAAGCCACTATCTCGAGGGAATCTTTGGTGGGGGCCTTGTTGACCACCATCTCCTTCTGGCTGTCCCTGAAGACTTCATCTTTCTTGTCATTCATGCTTTTGATGACCAGGAAGATGCCGAACATGATGGCAAAGAAGACAATCATGTAGCAGATTTTTTTCAACCTGGCGCCACCGATGAGAAGCATCGAACCGCTAATCGAAATCAACAGCAGCGTGTTGGTCAAGCCGCTGCGGATCATCAGTCCACCATAGATGGCCACCACCAGCGCTGCGGCCACAAGGCCCTTGTTGCTGATGTCGTGGTTTTTCTGCGACTTGGCGAATATATAGGATAGCAAGGTGACTATCGATAGCTTGGCAAACTCCGCTGGCTGTATGGTCAGCACTCCCGGAATGATGGTCATCACGCGGCGCGCGCCGTTGATGACCGTACCGAATTTCATTACATAAATCAGGCAGAATACCGTGAACAGCGCCAATACCGGCACCATCAGATACAGGAACGAGGGACTGTTGTAGCGAGAGCGCATCAGCACAAAGATGCACACCGCGCCGCCTGCCAGATAGACAAGCTGCATGATCAGGGGCATGTAGAGACCTTTAGTGGAAATCTCACGGCTCGAGGCACTGTAGCTCTCGACGATGGAGATGACCACCAGCATCAGGTAGATGCCCCAAATCCAGGGGTCACCGTACTTCTGCGAAATCTCGGCGTATTTATTTGTTTTTACATTATCAGGCATTGTAGGGGGTGGTTGTTTATAGTCATCAAACAATTATTCATTACTTAATTAATCAGTTGTGTTTCATCTCCTTGACACACGCTTTGAACTGGTTGCCACGGTCGGCCATTCCGTTGAACAGGTCGAAGCTGGCGCAGCACGGCGACAGCAGCACCGTGTTGCCGTCGGTGGCAAGCGCACGGCATTTCTCCATACACTCGGCCATGCTGGAAGCGTCGGTCACAACGGGCACTTTGCCATCAAAGAAGGCGTGCAGTTTGGCATTGTCCACACCCAGGCAGACAATGGCTTTCACCTTCTCCTTGACGAGTGGCTCAATCTGGCTGTAGTCGTTGCCCTTGTCGATGCCGCCCAGGATGAGCACGCACGGCTCATTGACACTCTCGAGCGCATACCAGCAGGCATCGACGTTGGTCGCCTTACTGTCGTTGATGTAGCGCACACCGTCCACCGTGTCGACATATTCCAGGCGATGGGGCACGGCCTCGAAGTCGGCCAGCGCCTCACGGATGACGTCCTTGCGGATGTCGAACACCTGAGCCGACAGACCTGCCGCCATGGTGTTGTAGACGTTGTGGAGCCCCTTCAGCGACAACTGGTCGCGGGGGATGTCCCAGCGGTCACCGTCGACGTTGAAGTTGAGCACACCGTCATGCACCCAGGCCGCCCTGCGGTCGTCATCCTCGGCAGTGAACGCCAATAATCGAGACTCGAGGTGTCGCTGTCGCAACTGTGAGGCGATGACAGGGTCGTTCTGCCAGAAGATAAAGGAGTCGTCTCCTGTCTGGTTCTGGGTGATGCGGAACTTGGCCGCGGCATAGTTTTCCATCTTGTAGTCATAGCGGTCCAGATGGTCGGGCGTGATGTTGAGCAGCACGGCCACGTTGGCCTTGAACTCGTACATGTTGTCGAGCTGGAAACTGCTCAGCTCGATGATGTACACGTCATGGTGCTCGGTGGCGACCTGCAATGCCAGGCTGCGTCCCACGTTACCGGCCAGTCCCACGTTCAGGCCGGCCTTCTTGAAGATGTGGTAGGTGAGCTTGGTCGTGGTCGTCTTGCCGTTGCTACCGGTGATGCAGACCATCTTGGCGTCGGTGTAACGTCCGGCGAACTCGATCTCACTCACGATAGGTATCTTCTTCTTGATGGCTTGGGCCACCATGGGAGCCGTGTCGGGAATGCCCGGGCTCTTCACTATCTCGTCGGCATTGAGGATTTTCTCGGGGGTGTGTCCTCCCTCCTCCCAGGCGATGTCATACTTGTTGAGCAGGTCCTTGTACTGCTGACCGATGTTTCCTGCATCGCTCAGCCACACGTCCATGCCCTTGACATGAGCGAGCACCGCCGCTCCCGCGCCGCTCTCTCCACCGCCCAAAACAACTAATCGTTTTGCCATATTTTGTCTTGTTGTATCTGTTAGTCTTGTTTTAACGAATCTTGAGTGTCACAAATGTCAATGCCGCCAGCAGTATGCTCACCAGGAAGAATCGCATCACGATTTTGGCCTCGGGGATGCGGTGATCAGGTGTCTTGATCTTGTAATCCCACGTGAGTTTTGCGGGGTCGGCAGTGAAATGGTGATGCAACGGTGTCATCTTGAACAGTCGCATGTTTTTGCCCTTATGGCGCTTGACGTACCATACCTGCAGGATGACCGAGAGCTCCTCGATGAGGAAGATACCGCACAGCAGGGGGATGAGCCATTCCTTGCGGATGAGCACGGCAAACACGGCGATGATACCACCCAGGCACAGGCTGCCCGTATCGCCCATGAAGACCTGGGCGGGATAGGAGTTGTACCACAGGAAGCCAATCGTGGCGCCGATGAATGCCGCGGCATACACTACCAGTTCACTGCTATCAGGGATGTACATGATATTCAGGTAGGATGAATAGATGACGTTACCACCCAGATAGCACATGATGGCTAGGGCCACACCAATGATAGCCGAGGTGCCTGTCGCCAGTCCGTCAACACCATCGGTCAAGTTGGCGCCGTTGCTCACTGCCGTGATGACAAAGATGGTCACCAGGATGAAGAGAATCCAGCCGCCGGCCTGCTTGTACTTGCCCATCCACTTGGTGAAGTAGGCATAGTCGAAGTTGTGGTTCTTGACAAAGGGCAGGGTCGTCTTGGTGGCCTTCACGGCCTGTGACTTGTGAATCTCGACCAGCTCGGGGGTCTCGTTGCGGTTGGTGACATGGACGTTCTCGTTCATCACGATGGCCGGACTCAGGTACATGGTCAAGCCAACGATGATGCCCAGGCCCACCTGGCCCACAATCTTGAACTTGCCCTTGAGGCCTTCCTTGTTGTGGTGAAACACCTTGATGTAGTCGTCGGCAAAACCCAACGCGCCGCACCAGATGGTGGACACGATCATGAGCAGCATGTAGACGTTGTTGAGTTTTCCCAGCAACAGGCAAGGCACCAGAATCGAGATGATGATAATGATACCACCCATGGTGGGGGTACCCTGCTTGGCGGAATTGCCGCCAAGCTTCTCCTCACGCTCCTTGTCACACATCTGGCGGTTCTTGAGCTTGAAGATGATGCGACGTCCGATGACGATGCCGATAAACAAAGACAGAATGAAGGCAAAGCCCGATCTGAAGGTGATGTACTCGAACAGACGCGCTCCACTCACGTCATACTGTTGCAGGTAATGGAAAAGATGATATAACATATCTTTGTCTCGTGTTGGTTAATAATCTCAGTTGCTCTCGCCGGCAAATACTTCCAGCACTTGCTCGCGGTCGTCGAAATGATGCTTCACGTGGTTGATCTCCTGGTAGTCCTCATGGCCCTTGCCGGCAATGAGCACGACATCTCCGGCCTGAGCAAGCTGGCAAGCCGTGCGGATGGCCTGGCGGCGGTCGGTGATGGTCAAGGTGTAAGGACGAGCCTCGTCGGGCAGGCCGACCTCCATCTGGCGCAGGATTTCATCAGGATCTTCGGTGCGGGGGTTGTCGCTGGTGAGCACGACACGGTCACTGCGCACGGCGGCTTCACGAGCCATGATGGGCCGCTTGCCGGCATCGCGGTCACCGCCGCAACCACACACCGTGATGATGTGGCCGTTGGTGCCGACCACCTCGCGGATGGTGTCTAACACGTTGACCAGGGCATCGGGAGTGTGGGCATAATCGACGATGGCGGTATAGCCACGGGGTGAGCGCAGCGTCTGGAATCGTCCAGCAACGGGCTCCAGCAGACTCATTTTGACGAGCACCTCCTGTGGGTCGAAGCCCAGTAGCAATGACGCGCCGTAGACCGACAGCAGGTTGTAGGCGTTGAAACGTCCGGTGAACAGGACTTCCACCTGATTGCCGTTCAACTCCAGCGTGGTGCCGTCGAGTCGGGACTCGACGATGCGTCCCTTGTAGTCGGCCATGGTGCGCAACGAGTAATGGTACTTGGCGGCACGTGTGTTCTGTAGCATCACGTCGCCCACCTTGTCGTCGGCATTGACCAGCGCAAACGCTTTCTCGGGCAGGGCATCAAAGAACATCTTCTTGGCGGCGATGTAGTTGTCCACCGTCTTGTGGAAGTCCATGTGGTCTCGCGTGAGGTTGGTGAAAATGCCGCCGGCAAAGGTGATGCCCTCGATGCGCCGTTGTACGCACGCATGTGAGCTCACCTCCATGAAGGCATATTCACAGCCCGCCATGACCATGTCGTGCAGCAGACGGTTCAGCGTCAGGTGGTCGGGCGTGGTCTGTGCGGCAGGCACCTCGGTGGTGTCGATGATGTTGACGACGGTGGACAGCAGTCCGGCTTTGTGGCCTAAGAGACGCGACATCTCATAGAGCAGCGTGGCGGTAGTCGTCTTGCCGTTGGTACCGGTGACGCCCACCAGACGCAATCTTTTTGACGGGTGGTCAAACCACTCGTCGGCGAGTCGAGCCAGCGCGATGATGCTGTTTTCGACCTGTATATAGGTGACGTTGTCGTTCAGTTGCTCGGGCATGTCTTCACACACGATGGCGTGAGCGCCGGCTTGCACCACATCGTTGATGAAACGGTGAGAATCGACGGCAACGCCCTTCACGGCGACAAACATTACACCTTGTCTCGCTTGACGCGAGTCGTTGATGACATCGGTGATTTCAACATTGGTTGCTCCAACCACTTGGAGGGGTTGGATGGCAGTGAGCAGTTGTGATAGTATTTTCATGATCTGGTTTGTGTTTAGGAGGTTTTTAATCTTAAGTTAATACGCTCGCCACGCCTGTAGCTGGAACCGGCGGCAAGGCTCTGGTTCACAACCATACCCGTGCCGGTGAAGCTCACGCTGAGCCCTGCATCCTCAAGTGTCTTGATGGCCTCGCGGATGTCGAGGCCGATGACATTGGGCACTCCGGACTCCACCTTCGCGGGACGGGCATAGCGGTGAGGTGACTTCACGCCGTAACCTTTCTTCAGGTTATTGCTCTTGGTGTCGCTCAATGACGCGTAGAGGGTGGGGTAGGGCTTGAAGTCCTTGCCGGCATCCTTGTCGGCGACAGCGTAGTCGGGCGACATGCCCTTCAACAAGCCGTGGGCATACATCTTACGTGCGATGTTCTTCAGCACGACGCCACTGCAAGCCGCGGCACCGCGGTTGGCGCCTCTCATGAGCACGATGCACGAGTACTGAGGTTTGTCGTAGGGGAAGAAACCGCAGAATGCCAATCGCTTGGCGCTTTCCACGTAATGGCCGTTGATGATATCATAGGCGGTGCCTGTCTTGCCGGCAATCTCCACCTTGTCGTCCTGCACATACTTGCGTGCCGTGCCCGATTTGCCCCACACCACGTCATGCAGCATGATGCGCAGTTTGGCAGCATTCTCCGGGGAGCATACCTGCTTGCGGATGTAGGTCACCGGGATGATGGAGTCGGGCTCACCCTCACGGGAGAGCTTGGTGTACAGGCGGGGACGCACATACTTGCCGTCATTGGCGATGGCGTTATACATGGCCAGGGTGCACAACGGCGGGATGCGTGAGGCGTAGCCGAAGGCTTGCCTTGACAATGTCACTCGGCCACCATAGGCAATCGTGGCATCCTGGAACCAAGGTGTGGTCTCACCGGCAATACCCAAGTTGAACGGTTCAAAGAAGCCCATCTCCTTGAGGCGCTCCCTGAAACCGGATGGGTTGTCGTTATATTTCTTGACAATCAGCTTGGCCATGCCGATGTTGGACGACATCTCAATGATCTGCCTGGGTGTGCGGGTAGCACCGCCAGGGTGGTCGGTAATGGGATTGCCGCCAGCATAGGTCCATGACGAACCCGTGGCAATGGGCGCGTTGATATCGCTGACAATGCCGTCTTCAAGGGCTACCATCATCGAGATGGTCTTTATCACTGATCCGGGCTCGTAGCCGAGTACCGCATGGTTGATGTTCTCGACATACTCGTCGGGATTATCCTTGCTGCGCTCCAGGTTGCTGATGGCCTTGATGTCGCCGGTGGCCACCTCCATGAGCACGCAAGTTGCCCATTCGGCATCCGACTCGATACACATGGCATTCAACTCGTGCTCGACGATGTCCTGCAGTTGCACATTGATGGTCGTGGTGACATCATAGCCGTTCACGGCAGGAACACTCATGACCGGGACGATGTCATAAGTCAACTGGATGTTGCGGGCGATGCCGGGCTTGCCATACAGCAGCGTGTCGAGCGCGCTCTCCAGTCCCGATCGTCCATGGCGCCTGGTGCTGTCCAGGCTGCCGATACTGCGTGCGGCCATTGAGCCGTAGGGTTTCTTGCGGCGTACCTCGGACTCAACGTAGAAACCATTCTGCCTCCGGGGACGGCACAGGAAGGGGAAACGTTTCAGGCGTTCATACTCCCTGTGGGTGATCATCTGGGGGAAGAGCCTGTAGGCACGGTTCTTGACCAGTTTCTTGTCTTTGTTTTTGGGGTCGGGCTCCGCGGCATCGAGGATGCGTTTGCGGTCGCTCAACAGTTTCACGCGCCATTCTTCGGCTGTCATCGAGTTGTCGAAACGGGCCAGGCTGTCGCACAGTGGACGAATCTCCTTCATCAACACAGAATCAACAATGCCCTGGCTGAACCAGTCGATGCGCGCGATGTAGAATTGCAGGTTGGCTGCCAGCACCGTTCCGTTGTCGGCCAGCAGCTTGCCGCGCTCGGGAGCGATCAGAGTTGAGTCATTCAACACCGATTCGGCTTTCTTGTTCCATTCATTAGCATGAACCACAGTGAGTTTGAACATATTCCATACTATCGCTATTGAGAACAATAGCATCATTCCCACCACTGTGGCATATCGCCACAGAATCCTTCCTTTGTTGTTTCGTTTCATTTGTCCTAGGAGCAATTAAAGTTATCGATCATGGTTTTCAAGTCATTTGTCGTTCAAGTGGTAGGGGGGCTCTTTGGGCGCAGACAGGCCGAGTTGCTTTGCGTTCATGAGTTTCACCATCTCGCTTTCACGTATCATCGAGTTATAGTCCGCACTGGCCTTCACCAGGTCGGTCTGGGCGTTTGACAGGTCGTCCTGGAGGGACAGTAATTCCTGGATGCTGCTCTGGCATGAGAATTTATTGCCGATGTAAGCCAGTGCCATCACCACCACAAAGATGATGTACACCCAGTTACGCCTGAAGAAATCAAGCGAAAAAATTCGGCCTTGAAACAGGTACTTACCAGCCTTCTTGCCGGTTGCTGCTGCGTTGTCTTTTATATCTGTCATCGCTATGTCTGTTGCTTTTGGTTTAATGTCGTTATTTCTTGTCTGTTTTCTGGGGGTTGCCGATGAATTCGGCTACACGCAGTTTGGCGCTGCGGGAACGTGGGTTGCGGGCTACCTCGTCGTCGCTGGGCATGACGACCTTGCCGGTCACACGCCACGGTGTGTTCACGCGTCCGAAGAAGTCCTTCTCCTGGCGGCCCTCAACATTACCTGTGCGCATGAAGTTCTTGACCATGCGGTCCTCCAGCGAGTGGTAGGTGATGATGGCCAGCCTGCCGCCGGGGTTGAGCACCTCCAAGGACTGCGCGAGCAGTTTGCGAAGGGCTTCCAACTCACCGTTTACCTCGATGCGCAACGCTTGGAACACCATCGACAGCTCTTTCTTCTCCTGTGAAGGTTTGAGCAGTGGCTTGACGGTGTCCACCAGCTCGCTTGTCGTTTCGGGACGGGCTTTGAGGATGGCGGCAGCCAGTCGGCGCGATTGGCGCAGTTCACCGTACAGGTAGAGCACGTCAGCGAGCCGTTCCTCGCTATAGGTGTTGATCAAGTCCCGAGCCGTGAAGGTGGCGTTGCGGTTCATGCGCATGTCCAGCGGGGCGTCGGCACGAAAACTGAAACCTCGCTCAACGTCGTCAAAATGGTGGAACGACACACCCAGGTCGGCAAGAATGCCGTCGATGGCGGTGAAACCGTAGTAACGCAGGAAATTTTTCAGATAGGCGAAGTTGCCGTGTGCAAATGTAAACCTGTCATCGTTCAGACGGTTCTGCCAGGCATCCATATCCTGGTCCATACCTATGAGGTGTCCATCGGGACCCAGGCACTCCAAAATGGCACGACTGTGGCCGCCGCCACCAAAGGTGACGTCAACATAAGTCCCGTTAGGCTTCACCGCAAGCCCTTCTATGCTCTGCCTGAGCAGCGCAGGTATGTGATACACAGTCTGTTCCATTGCTATCTCCGTTGCTATCGAGTGTGTCTGTTCACCCTATTTTTTAGGGACTTCAAAAGTACAACAAATTTTTTGATAATTTGCAATCACAAACCACAGAATTTACAATTAAAAAGTTATTTTTTATTAACAGCCCCTGTTAATAACTCTAATAGCGCTGTTACACAGATAATTAGACTTGAGTTTACAAGTGCAACAATCAAGACTTTTAATTGCCCAAAAAATGATAAAAACGCCATTTTAACGCACTTGAAAAGGCCTTATTCCATGCCAAAAACAATAACTTTTGCAGATTTTATGATTTATAAAGATTTTTTTAATATCTTTTTTAATAATTTTGCCCCTGGATTGACAGTTGGACACAAAGTGACACTGGCGTGACATCATCTTCAAAATGAACCAAAATTTTAAGTTATTTGATATGGAAAACGGACTCAACCGTCACGGTTTTGCAATGGATATCGTTGGGAAGAACGATACGCCGTTTTATTATTATGACATGGACGTGCTGCGCCAGACGCTGCATGAAATTAACCGTCAGATTTCGGGCTGTCCTTTTAAGGTCCATTATGCTGTGAAAGCAAATGGTAACCCTCACATTCTCAAAGAGATATCAAGTCATGGACTGGGCTCTGACCTGGTGAGCGGAGGTGAGATTCAAGCCGCTCTTGACGCTGGTTTTGAAGCCCGTGAGATGACGTTCTCGGGGGTGGGAAAAACCGACTGGGAAATCCGTTTGGGACTGGAGCACGGCATCGGTTGTTTCAATGTGGAGTCGGTTCCGGAATTGATAGTCATCAATGAGTTGGCAGCCGAGATGGATACGGTCGCTCGGATTGCCATCCGCGTCAATCCCGACATCGATGCCCACACCCACAAGTATATCACCACCGGCACCGCCGCCAACAAGTTCGGCATCAATATCGAGGTACTGGAACAGGTGGTGGATCTTGCCATCTCATTGCCTTATATTCACCTGTGTGGACTTCATTTCCACATCGGTTCACAGATCACGTTGATGCAGCCTTATGTCATGTTGTGTGATACCATCAACGGCCTGCAGGAGCATTATGAGCAGCGCGGTATCACCTTCGAGATGATTAACGTGGGCGGTGGCTTGGGCATTGACTACGCTCACCCTGATGAGCATTACTTGCCTGATTTCCAGGCCTATTTCGACACATTCAAGCAGCATCTGCAGCTAAGACCTGGTCAGTTGCTTTACTTTGAGTTAGGTCGTTCTATCGTGGCTGCTTGCGGTTCACTCATCAGCCGAGTGGTGTATGTCAAGGAGAACCGCGACAAGAAGTTTGTCATCCTTGATGCCGGTATGACCGACCTGATACGCCCTGCTCTCTACGAAGCCCATCATGAGATTCAGAATCTGTCATCTTTTGAGACCGCTAATGGCACCTATGACGTGGTAGGCCCCGTCTGTGAGTCCAGTGATGTGTTCGCCCACGATTGTCTCCTGCCTGTCACCCGTCGCGGTGATCTCATCGCCATCCGATCGGCGGGAGCCTATGGGGAATCGATGGCTTCGCGGTACAATATGCGCAGTCTGCCACGCTCGGTGTTCCACGACAAGCAACATTAAACCCTCTATCATACAGTAACAATCAATTCCCGCGACTGCCGATTCAATGGTAATCGCGGGAATTTGCATCTGTACGTTTTTCACTTCAACCTCCCATGTGATGTTAAATTTATCAGTAGATTAGTTATTTGATTTATAGTGAATTAAGTAAAATCGATGAAAAAAAATGAAAAATATTTACTGAAATCTATAGCAACATTAAAAAAAAGGCTTACATTTGCAATAGATTCTAAAACCGCGGATTTATGGACAAGATTGACACTCTAGACAAAAAGATTCTCGAGATTATAATGAATAACGCACGCATCCCCAGCAAGGATGTCGCTCAAGTGTGTGGCGTGTCACGTGCGGCTGTTCATCAGCGCATCCAGCGTCTCATCGATGATGGCGTCATCACAGGATCGGGCTACAAGGTGAATCCCAAAATGCTGGGCTATTCGACCTGCACCTTTATCGGCCTGACTCTTGAGCGCGGGTCGATGTATCGCACCGTGGTTCCGGAGTTGCTGAAGATCAAGGAAGTGGTGGAGTGCCATTTCACGACAGGTCATTACACGATGATGATCAAGGTCTATGCGCGTGACAATGAGCACCTTATGTCGCTGGTCAATGACCACATCCAGAACATCGACGGTGTTGCTGCCACCGAGACGCTCATCTCGTTGGAACAAAGTATCAGCCGCACCTTGCCCATCTACTTTGACGAGTGATGGTGTGTCCTCTCGCTCCAGTTTCTCATATTGACTTTCATTTTACAGTATTGCGCACATGATTCGCCAAATTGTGTGCATTTGGACTTCATAGTCCTCATTATTGGTTTTTTATTTGTATCTTTGCCTCCACAATAAGATGATAGTGGAAAACGGCTAAACAAACAACAGAAAACTCATCATGAACAATAACAGATATTGCGTCATCATGTGCGGTGGTGTGGGCAGCCGGTTCTGGCCCTTCAGCAAAGCCGCCAAGCCCAAACAATTCATTGACTTCTTTGGTACCGGGCGCAGCCTGCTGCAGATGGCGTTTGACCGCATGGATGGCATTGTTCCTCAAGACAATATCATCCTCATCACCAACGAGATTTACGAGCCGCTCATCAAGGAGCAACTGCCGGAGATCAAGGAAAACCAGATTCTGCTGGAGCCAGCTCGCCGCAATACCGCACCGTGTATCGCGTGGGCTGCCCACCACATCAAGGCCATCAACCCCGATGCCAAAATGATGGTGGCTCCCAGTGACCACCTTATTATTAATGTGGAGAAGTTCCGTCAGAGCGTCGTCAATGCCTTTGAATTCATTGATGAACGAGAAGCACTGGTGACGATGGGCATCAAGCCCAGCCGCCCAGAGACCGGCTATGGCTACATCCAGGTGGGAGAGCATGCCGGGGGAGACTTTGCCGCCGTGAAGACATTCACCGAGAAGCCCGACGAGGACCTCGCCCGTGTCTTCTTGAAGTCGGGTGAGTTCTTCTGGAACTCGGGTATGTTCTTCTGGAGTGCCGACAGCATTCTCAATGCCCTGAACGCTTGCGCTCCCGAGGTCAATGCGGTCTTCGAGAAGGGTGAATCCTACTTCGGCACCGAGCGTGAAAGGGAATATATCAACGCCAATTTTGAGGCATGTCCAAGCATCAGCATCGACTTTGCTGTGATGGAGAAGGCCCCGAATGTGTATGTCGAAACCGTCGATTTCGGATGGAATGACCTGGGCACTTGGCGCTCGCTCTATGACCACTCACCCAAGAACAAGGACGGCAACGTCACCCAGAACTGCAAGGCGCTCATGTTCAACAGTCACAACAACATCATCGCTGTCAAGGGCGACAAGCTGGTGGTTGCATCGGGCCTTGAGGGTTATATCGTGGCCGATGTTGACGATGCGCTGCTCATCGTTCCCCTCGAGGAGGAGCAGAAGATCAAGCAGTATGTCAACGATGTGAAATCCAAGTTTGGAGACAAATACCTGTAATCGGCAGCAGAATAACTGCCCCGATAAATGACAATGACGGGAATCAGGCCTAAGGCCTGATTCCCGTCATTGTTTTTCTTGTGATAACCGATTACCAGCCCTGGTATGACAGGTCGACGCTTGTGTCAGGTTATTGTGGCTGTTGTGGTGCAGGCGCTGCTGCTTCGCGCGGTTTTGCCAGCAGCTCAAAAGTGTCCACATAGATTTCGGTGGTGAAACGCTTCACTTGGTTGCGGTCTTCCCAGGCGCGTGTGCGCAAGCGTCCCTCCAGGTAAATCTGGGTTCCCTTGCGGATGTAGCGCTCGGCAATCTCGGCGTTCTTTCCCCACATCACGATGTTGTGCCACTCGGTGCGTTCAGGCACCTGGACGCCGTTGGCATTGGTGTAGGCGCGGTCGGTGGTGGCAAGCGTGAACGATGCTACGGGCTGGTTTTGTGCGACATAGCGCACATCTGGGTCTTTGCCCACTCGGCCCAAAAGAATGACTTTATTAACTGACATGACTTAATGGTATTTGTTTTGGTGATATGTTAAGTTATAATTAATAATGTGTAGACAAATCATTTCAGCAACCAGTGCCCTTCAATGCCAGTCCTGCTTGTTCCTGAAGACCGAAGAGCAGGTTCATCGAGTGTACCGCATTGCCCGCACTGCCCTTGAGCAGGAGGTCCATCACGGCATGTATGGTCACTTCGCCGCTTTGCTCGTTCTTGTCGATGTGAATCAAGCACTTGTTGGTATTTTCCACATCGGCGGTGAGGATGGGCCGGTTCACCATGAACACAAAGTTGTGGTCATCGTAATACTGGCCGTAGAGTTGCCTGATTGTCTCACTGTCGCTGTCGCACTTGAAGCGCGCTGCGACGGCAAGCGTTCGGCGTTCGGCAAGCGGTGTGACGGTCAACGAGACAGGCTGGTTGAAGTCTGATTGGCATTGACGCAGGGCATAGGCCACCTCCCGTTGTTGCTCGTTGGCCCAACCGCTGATGTCATAGCCGTCGACGGTCTTGTTCTCGTCGTCGAATGCCAATCTGCCCATTGCCACATGGAGCGTTACCGAACTGTTGAGCATGAGGTTGCGGGCCATCGGCATCAAGGCCATGAGTGATGCCATGGCGGCGTTGCCGGGTATTGTCACCAGGTGGGCATCGTGCACGAGCACGCGACGATGCATCTCACTCAAGCCATAGGTCCACGGCGTGCCTGGACCATATTCCAGGTTGTGGCGTCCGCTCAGGTCGATGACGTGGGTCGTTTCGGGCAGTGCCAGAGTTCTCAGCATGGTGCCCAACTGTTGGCGGCTGTTGCAGACGAACACGACATCCACTTGGTCAAGCTCGCCTCTGGGGTTCAACGTCAAGTCGCACTCACCGACAATGCCGGGGATAACATGGTCAAGGCGCGTCCCCGAAGGGGCCGCACCTGTTATCCATCTCAACTCCACATCAGGGTGGTTGAGGAGCACGCGCACCAACTCGGCGGCGCGCAGGTTGTCACATCCAGTAATCCCGACCTTAATCATTAGAGCCGAATCCGTGAGGCATGTTCTTGGGCATGAACTGCTCGAACACGGCCTTGGCTTGCTCTTGTGTCACGCCCTCGGCAAGAATGGCCACGACTGTATCGGCGCCCGCGATGGTGCCCAGCACCTCGGGAGGTCTGCTCATGTCGATATCATAAGCCAGACCAGGTGCATAACCATTACGCGTCTTGATGACTGCAATGTTTCCTGAGAACGTCACCGACACCAGTCCCACTTGTTTTGCTGCGTGGGTGTCGGTCTGACGCATACTCAGCAATCTGTCTTGCAACTGGTTGCTGTCAGGAATGATGTACATGTAGGTGTTGCGGTCGGTAGCGACTTTGGAAATCTTCAACGCCTTCAGGTCACGCGATAAAGTGGCCTGAGTCACATTGATGTTGTGCTCACGCAACATGTCGGCCAGTTCGCTCTGGCTGCCAATGCAGTTTGTCTTGATCAGGTCAGTGATCAATTGTAAACGGTCACGTTTTCTTTTCACGAGTACTTTCTTTTTTCTAGGTTTTTTTGTTAATGTCGTTGTTTCCATACTTGATATATACTTAAAAATTGGTTTGAGTCGCAAAGGTAATTACTTTTTCGAAAACATTACAACATATTTATTGACTTTTTTCAATGAAAATTCAATTTACCCCCACAAAATATAGTATATTCATCAAAAACAGTAAGTGCACCACTGGCTATGCACAGTCAAAGGCGTTATCTGGAATGCTGTGATATTCAGATTTTGGGGACCATCCATTGAGGGTCGTGCTGGAATTTCTTCCAGGCTTCGAGGAGCTTTGGCTCCAGTGAAGTGAGTATTTGGATGGCATCGGGGTGCTGGTTAGAGGTGTCCTTCTTGATTTTCTCAATGTGTTTGAGCAGGTTGTAGCAGACGGTGTATTGACCGGCGGCGAGCAGGGCTTGAGGCATCCCGGCGGCTTTTTCTTCGGGGGTGAACCACAGGGTGGTGCCCATGCTGGCGGCCTGAGCGCTGTTCTGCTGCATGGCTTCGCTGGGCGCCAGGTGTTCGGGTATGGTGCGGTTGCGGCTCATGGCCTGCCACCTCTCGCCCGGGCGCAATTCATAGATGGTGTTGCTGAAGACGCGGTTGTGCCACTTCGGGTCGTTGTAGAGCGAACTGTAATTCACCTGGCGTAACCGTTTCAGGAACACCTCGCTGCTCATCATGATGACCGACTTGGCGCGGTTCATGACCATTGACTCAAGGGTTGCGAACTTGAGGTGGCTGATGAAAGAAGCACGGTCACCGATAAAGGTTTTGCCGATGGCCTTGAACATCTTGTTCTTTAAAAGCGCTCCGATGAGGTTGACCAGCGTGACAATGGCCAGGATGACCGATGTGACACCCGTCCAGAAGCCGGAGCCTGTCGCCAGACTCAACACGAACAAGGCTATCATGACGGCTTCGGCTATCAGGCCGTAGTTGCGCAGCCGCCCGATGGTCAGTTTGCCGACGCTCTTGGGCAAGGCTTGCTCACAGGGTGTGTAACCGTCGGTATAGGGGCTGGCCACGTCGCTCACGATGACAAGGTCGAGCGCTTTGTCGTCGCGTGACTTGTCATCGCGGTATTTGTTCATTCTTTCCTCGGCGAGCAGGATGGGGTCGATACCCTGATTGTCGGTAACACCACCGTCCATGATGCCGAATCGCGCGTTGATGTCATTGGCCACGTCATCACGTCGTGACATCTTGAAGTCATCGGGATACATCATCGGCTCAAAACCACTGGGAAAGCAAGATGAGCAGGCCAGCGCTTCGCCAGGTGTGATGTGAGGCACCACGCTGCGGCCGATGCTGTGCTTCTGGTTGCCGAACACGCCGTAGGTCATCTTGTTGCCGTCGGTCATGCGGCCCTCGGTGAGACGGAAGCGGAAAGGCAGTGAGTTGTCAAAGTCGGTGGCCAACGCCGTGTAGTCCTTGACGGGAATGCGGTCGAAATTGTTGATGATGTCGCCAATCACGGCATTGCCGAACAGGTGCTCGTCATAGATGCCTGCCATGATCTTGATGCTCGATGCCTTGGGATTGGCCTTCTCGTCGCTCATGCGCTGCAGGGCCATTGATACCAGGTCATATTCACACAGGAAACCGAACAGCTCATCGACCATCTTTTCGACAGGTTGCCCCTGTGCCCGTGCGAGCATATATTTCATCGCTGGAATGGTGCCGCCCGATACCGACGTGAGCGCTGTGACACAATCCAGTAACGTGTGCTCATCATCCACGTTGATGGCGTTCAAGAAGGATAAAGTTCCCAAGTCAAAAGTGGCGGCACGGTATCCGCCTCCCGAGAATGTCAGGCCAATGTTCAGTTTTTCCATATTCCGTTATTCTTAATCTTGTGATGATGGCAAAGGTAGTGAAATCCATCGACAGTCCCAATTATAATGCGGGAAATCCCACATGAGACGTGAACATTTTATTGCCATTGCCGCTTGACTGGCTATAATTGTATTTATTATCATCTTTTTTTGTCATTTAATGAAAAGATTGTATATTTGCAGGCAATCTATTACATTATTAATACTAAATCTCAGCTTATGAAACTATTCTTAAAATCCATTTTATTAGCTATAGTGGCAATGACACTCTCCTTCGGAACCGCCCCCCAGATGCAGGCGCAGACGGCCAAGAAGAAAACCACAAAAACAAAAAATGCCCGGACCCGCCCCGTTGTCTATGGAACGGAATTTGATTTTCTCAGCACGCGCTATATGACTGAGAATGACTTCTACGATAATGACTGGGGTCCCAGAATTTTCAGGAATTCAATTTACGCTCGCCATGGCCGCCGTTTCAAGAGCAATGACTTGAATCGTCTGTTCTTCATGTTCAGCTGGTATCAGCCTTACCGCGATGAAATCCCGGCCAGTGAACTCAATAAATATGAAAAAGCAAACATCGAGTTCCTGTTGAAAAAAGAACGAGAATGGGGGCTCAGGCCATAGCACATTCCTGGCTCCCCTTTTATCTGATAGGAAATATTAACCTCTAACTGTATAACTTTATGAAACTATTCTTAAAAACCATTTTGTTAGCCGCAGTGGCTTTGACTTTCACCTTGGGCACAGCGCCCCAGATGCAGGCACAGACAGGCAAGAAGAAATCCCAGACGACCAAATCACGCCCAGCGGTTTGGGGCACTGAGTTTGACTGGCTGAGTACGCAGTATATCACCTTGAGTGATATTCGGTATTACTCCAGTGCCGAGAGGCGTATTCTCAGGAATTCAATCTACGCACGCCATGGCCGCCGTTTCAAGAGCAACGACTTGAGCCGTTTCTTCTTCCAGTACAGCTGGTATCAGCCCTACAGGAACGAAGTTCCTGAACGCGAGCTCAATAAGTATGAAAAAGCGAATATCCAGTTCCTGAAGAAACATGAGTAAAAATAAAAGCCGTCTGAAACTCGTTTTCGGCATCTGTGGCGTTGCTTTGCTCGCCGCAGCAGCCTTGTTTTGGCCTTTTGGCCCGGCAAGAGCCGCTTGCTCCGATGGCATTAAAGACAGCGTCGGCGTGAGCAATGGGACCGTTGATAAGCCCGTCAATGAATCCGTCAATGAGCCCGTCAGAGAGGGTAAAGCAAGCCAGCCCAAGACCGACCAAGCCATCCCGGCTGGAGCCCAGATTCTGCTGGACGTCTATCCCGACTGCATCAAGGGCTACCAGGACGGAAACCTCGTCATGGCCGACGGCACGACCATCACCTATGACGACAAGAAGGAGAAGAGCTTTATCCAGAAGCTGGACGATGCCGACCCCGAGGACATGTTCGCCTTCACCTACGACCGCCAGTCCTGGACACCGGATTTCCTGCAGGATGCGGGGCGCAGCCGTTGCGAGGCCCTGTTCAAGAAAATGTACGGCGCTTCGGCGGCGTTGGTGCGCAAGAACCTCGTCAGTGTGTCCTGGTTTGGAGAGAAGGTGCAGTTCACCAAGGTTAACCATGCCGACGACAGCCTGCGGGCCGTGGCAGCCGAGCTTGCCAAGCATCCCGAACTCAAGAAGTACCTGAAGTCTTCAGGCACCTTCTATTGGCGCAAGGTCAGGGGCGCAAACCGGCAGAGTGCCCACTCCTATGGCATGACCATCGACATCGGCGTGAAATTCAGCGATTACTGGCTGTGGAAGAACCCTGGCAAGAAAGAGACCGACAAGATCACCTATGCCAATCGTTTCCCTCACGAGCTGGTGGAAATCTTTGAGCGTCACGGTTTCATCTGGGGAGGCCGTTGGTATCACTACGACACGATGCACTTTGAGTTCCGTCCCGAGATTCTCAAGTCCGCAGCGATGAACAATCAATAACTTACTTTTAACAAAGCATAGCGTTGTGAACAATTCCCGAAACAAGTCATACTTTTTGACCATCCTGTTGCTCCTGTGCCTCATCTTGCCCTTGGCCGCCAATGCCAGGCCTGCCAAATCAAAAGTCAAGAATGCCTACATCGCTCAAATCAAGAAGATGAGCCAATCCTATAACACTTTCAGGACCTACTTCTTGCTGGATCTCACGGGCGACGGCATTCCCGAGCTGTTTGTCAGGACCGGCACCTGTGAGGCTGATGCCCAGCTTCATATTTACACCTACACCACCAGCCTCAAGCGAGTGGCATCAATTGGTGCCAGTCATTCCTCTTTTTATCAGGGTAACGGCTACTTTGTCCTCATGAGTGGCCATATGGGCAGCTGGTGTATCTACAAGTATTACTTGAAAAACGGGAAACTGATGAAAAAGCGCATGGGCAGCGGTGAGCTCAAGGAGACCGATGACGACTATCCCGAACCTAAAGAAATAGGCGTGTATGAGGTAAGTTTCGATGACCTGAGTCTCATTCGCAGCATGTGATTGTCTGTTCATCGTCAGCACACCGTTTTAGTAGACACACCCTTGCAGGACCAATCAGAATATCAACTAAGGATTGCAACTATAATAGCAATAGTTGATACAATTGCTTCAATAGAAACATAAATAGATGATTAAACAAGATTATAGCGCTTCGAATTAAAGAAGCAAATCCCTCACACCCGAAAGGGCATGAGGGATTTTTCTTTCCTTGTTGAGGGTTGTTTACCAAGTGTCGTTCAAGACAAAGTTGATGATTGCAATCGCATCCGAAACGTTGACCTCGTCATCGCCGTTGACATTGGCGGCCTCAAGGTTGATGTCGCCTTCGTCGTTGAGGATGTAGCTGATCAGCTCAATGGCGTCGGTGATGTTGACCATGTGGTCGTTGTTCACGTCGCCCTTCAGGACTTCCTCTACATAGTCCTCGTAGTCAATGATATTGAACATCAACTTGCCGCCGATCTTGACAATAACACCATAGACATTGTAATTGCCGGTAGTGGCGTCTGCATTACCGGCCCACAAGCTTTCGGTCTTAGGGATCTTAGTGCCGTCGGGCAGCGTGAAAGAGCGAGCAGGGAAGAAACTGGGTGTCTGATTCTTGATGCAAACAAAAGCATTGAGCAAGCTCTCATCAACACTGTTGGGCACGATGGCAGCAGCCAGGTCAACATTGGTCTCACCGCTGGCACTGAGGTCAGCAGCATCGGTGAACCAAACCCAACCGTCGTTGCTGGTCTTAACAGCGCTCCAGCCCGGGTTCAGCACTTGACCATTCTCAAAAGTGTCTCCTACAACACCAGAAATCATGCTGAAGCCGCTCTCGTCACGCAAGAACACGTAGCCATTCTTGCAAACGGTAACAACGGCGTTGCCGGCAAAGTTAAAGTTGGCGTCATCTTCCAAAGCGTTGGCTTCGTTCAAGTTGGCAATGCCTTCGTCCTCGGGCTCACCCTGTACGTAGAGAACAGCGGGTTTCTGGCTGCTGGCGTAGCAGGCGAAGCGGGGGGCACCGGCATTGTACTGAAGCTTGCGGGAGTTATCGACCTTGTTTGTCAATACGACACCGTCGTCAGTTAAATTGGCGATCCACATTGCATTGTTGGGGGCCGCGCTGTTGACTGTTTGCAGAGAATTGCCCGAAGTCCAGCAGAGATAGTGGCTTCCACCACCAAGATCAAAGGTCCAAGTGGGATGACCTTGTGAGTCCATACTGCCTTGGCCCAAGACCAGTTCAACTGCATCAGTGCCATCGAGGTCAATAACACCGTCGGCGATGGTGATGTCGATAGCGCTACCGTAGTTGGTGCTGGAGCCGGTGATGGCTCCCAAGGCAACGCTGGCTTCCTCATTGACGAGGATGTACTTTTGTCCAACTTCCAACTGGTCAAGGTTGGAAACCTTCACATAGGTGTTAGCAGCCCATGCCGACATCGTCAGCAGGGAAAGTGCGAAAAGAGTGAAAATTTTTTTCATAAAACTGAATCTGGTTAATATGTTGATATATACAAGTTACAATTTGTGAATTTTGGTCTACTGGGTTTAGTTAACCTCCGCAAAATTACTCATTAATAAAAACATAAACAAATAATAATTCAGTTAAAGGCGAAACTGCCGTAAAGAATTATGAAAAAAAGTAATTTCAGACGATGTTGGTAATTGATTACCAGGTGTCGTTCAAGACATAGCTGATGATTGCAATGGCATCAGAGATGTTGACCTCGTCGTCGCCGTTGACGTTGGCGGCCTCAAGGTTGATGTCGCCAGCGTCGTTGAGGATGTAGTTGATTAGCTCGATGGCGTCGGTGATGTTAACCAAGTGGTCGTTGTTCACGTCGCCCAACAAGTCAGAATCATCGCCGGTGTCGATGCCCTCGATGTGCTGGAAATTGCTCCATATCGCGGCATTCTGGTAGAGTTCCACGCTACGCATGGGCACCTGCAGGGTGGCGTTCTGGAATACGGCATCGGTGAAGTAGTTGCCACTCTCGCCGCTGCATTCAGGCGGTGTGGTGGCCAGGCAGGTCACCCGTGTGATGTCGCTGATGCCGCTGAAGGCGCTGGGTCGCACCTCGACGAGCGTCGAGGGCAGTTCCACCTCGGTGATGGAAACAGCTTCACGGGCGGCTTGGTTGGCGATGACTGTCACGCCCTCAGGCACATGGAGTAGGCTCTGCTGCCATCCAGTGGGCACACCCACCAGGGCCGTCAGGCCTTCGGGCTCATCGACCTCGCCACGCTGCTGATCGGGCTTGACCGTTTCGCCGCCAGTGGCATAGAGGCAACCGTCATGGGTGGCGAAATAGGGGCTGCCGTCGGCCACGGTAAAAGCGTGTAACGAGGTGGCGCCCACACAGGGATTACCAGTGATGGTGGTTACTGTCGTGGGGATGGTGAATGAGTTCAGGTTGGTGCAACGGAAGTAGGCATTCATGATGATCGTCTGCAGACCCTCGGGCAGGTAGGCCGTGGTCATGGGCACGCGGGTAAAGGCGGCACCGTCGATTTCCTCGAGCATGCCATTGCTGGTGACCGAGGTGAGGTTGAGACACTGGCTGAAGGCCTGGCGACCGACATACTTGACATTCTTGAGGTCGATGCTGGTGAACGGGTTGTCCTGCAGCGAGCAGCTGTCGAGCTTGACCATCGTGCTGGGTAAGTTGACGTTGGTGAGGTTGCAGCTGCTGAAGCACATCATGCCGATTTCCTCCATGCCCTCGGGCAGGGTGAGGTTGGTGAGATTCACACAGTAGAAGAACACGTGGCGGCCCAGCTTTTTCATACCCTGGGGCAGGGTGATACTGCTCACCTGGCTGTTGCTGAAGCAGCTGTTGCCAATCTCGCAGTCGGGGTTGGGGATGTTGACACGGGTGAGCTGTGTCTCGTAGAAGGCGCCCATGCCGATGCGCGTGATGCCGGCATGGAAATTTACCGTCTTGAGCGTGGGATTGCCGTAGAAGGCATAGTCGCCAATCTCGGTAATCTGCTCGGGGATGGTGATGGAGGTCAGGTAGGTCGTGCCGCCACTGCTGAACTGGGTGGGCTTGGCACCGGGAGCAGCGATAATCTTGGTCTTCTCCTTGTTGGTGAGCATGGTGTAGGTCACGTTGCCCTGGGTCGAAGCCAGGTGGGCGAAGTAAGGGTTGCCCGACAACACGGTCACGCCTGCCAGCTTGTTGTTGTCGAAAGCCCTCTCGTGAATCAGCTGCATCGTAGCAGGCAGTTTCAAGGAGCCTACCTCGGTGTAGGAAAAGGCGCCCGCGTCAATGAAGAAGTAGCCCTCGGGCAACTGCAGGATGGCCTGGTCGTTGAGTTTGCACCGGTAGAATGCGTTGGCGCCGATGCCCACAACGGTATAGGTCACATCGTTGTAGGTTACCGAGGTCTTGAAATCGGCCGTTACAAGGTTGCTGTAGCCGGCACCGCTCTCGGAATTGCTCTTGGGAATGATCTGCACCCAGTTGTCGGAGCCTTCGATCACTTCATACTTGAATTTTCCTGACGTGAACTGCGTCTGGGCCAGTGCGCACATCGCGAGCAGGCTGGCCGCGAAAAGGGTAAAAAAACGTCTCATTTTGGTTATGTAATCAGGGTTCTATAAAAACTATGCTGAGCCCGGGAGTGGGGGGCAGAACCCGTTAACCCCCCAAAAAGGCTCCTCTAATCTCTAATCGTCGAGCAACGCGATGATCAAACATCGTTCAACACGATGTTGATGAGCAGGATGGCATCGGTGATGGTGACTTCGCTGTCCTGGTTAACGTTGGCATTCACTTCGTAGAAGGGCGTGGGAACGCTGCCCAGGATGTAGTTAATCAGGTCGATGGCATCGACGATGTTCACCTCGCCGTCGCCGTTGACGTCGCCGCACAACCGCTCATAAGTGTACCCGATTTCGGTAACGGGGAGTTCAACATTGGTGCCGCAACCCAGCATGGCGGTGGCATTGGGGAAATCATCACCCATTGCATAGTCAACGAAGCTGGTCCAATTGTTGGTGTAGGTCATCGCCTTGCCACGGATGCCCGAGGTGTAGAAGGCCGCGTAGTCACTGCCCATGGTGCAGTTGTCGTCGTCCTCGGCATCCATGACGATGGTCACGAGCAGGCTCTTCTCGGGACTGTAGGCGAACGGCTCCTCCACTTCAATCACCAAGGCCTGATCCTCGCCATAGGTTTCAAGCAGGTCGATGTCGTAACGGCCCTCGGCGACCAGTGTGCCCAGGTCAAAGAACTGCTTCACGCCATTCTCGTTGACAGCGAATTCGGTGGCATCAATTTCCTGCAAATAGACCTTGGCATTGCGGACGATTTCCTCGAAGGTCTCGTTGTGGTACTTGAAATTGAGGTACTTGATCTGCACGCCTTCCTTGCCCACCATGCGGGTCATCAGGTCGGGCGTGTAAATCATCTGGACGCCGGTGTGAGCCAGATAGAAGTTGGTCGGCGCCATGTCAAAGTAGGAGCCGTTGTAAATCTCGGTGGGGTTGTAATAGTCGCCCACCTCGAGCCAACCGAGGAACTGTGCCTGGGCCGTCATCGCCAAGGCGGCGGCAAACAGGAGAGATAGTATTTTTTTCATAACTGAAACGGATTTAAAGGTTAATGATGTGAATAACAAAGCGGATGCTTGCCCGGGTCCCGACAATGGGATGGTGGGCAAGGAACGGGTAATCATTGGCAAAAATACAAAAACGCGACAAAAATGCAAACAATCCCTCACAGAAAGAAGTCAAAAGAACCTCGCCAACCACCATTTACGGCAGTCAATTCACGTCTCGGCGCCAAGGTCTGGCCTGGACAGATGCAAATCAACGCCCAAGTGCCGAACCGCCGGATGGGTGTGTGGGACCCATGAAAAACTCACGAAAGACAATAGGAAAATGCGTGTAATTCCATAAAAGTGGGCCAAAGTAGCGTTTTTCAAAAAAATAGTGACTACATTTGCTGACGTTTTTGGACGTGGCCTGTCGTGGCAGCAGCTGATTTGGCAATGGCAAGACGGCCACAGGAGTTACTACCAAGTTCAAGTAAAAAAATCGAAACTTTCATGACGGTCATAACGGAATTCAAGACGGTGGTTATAAAATGCCTGTTGATGTTGTTGCTGATATCACTATCGGTGGACGCGAGCGCCCAACGGGTGTTGACCCTAAACGAGTGCCGCGCCATGGCGCTGGAGAACAACAAGCAGATGCAGGTGTCGCGCGTGAAACAGAACATTGCCGAGAACATGCGCAAGTCGGCAAGGACGAAGTACCTGCCGCGGGTGAGCGCCATTGGGGCTTATGAATTCACGAGTCGCGAGATTTCTATCCTCAACAAGGACCAGAAGGACCTGCTCAATAACCTGGGCGACGTATTCACGTCGGCCATAGATAATGAGATGAGCAAGTTGCCCCTGGATCCGACAAGAGCCCAGGAATTGTCTGAGATGGCAGCTCCCTACGTGAGCGCTGCCGAGGGTACTATCAATCAACTGGGTCAGTCGGTGACCGAGGCGTTTCGCACCGACACACGCAACGCCATGGCCGGTTCCATCCTGTTGACGCAACCCCTCTACATGGGTGGTGCCATCAAGACGATGAACCGCATGGCCGACATCCAGGAGGAGATGGCCTCCAACACCCTTGAGGCGCGCCGGCAGGCCACGCTCTACGATATCGACAACGTGTACTGGCAGGTGGTGTCGCTGCGGCACAAGCAGACGCTGGCCGAGTCCTACCTGAACCTGGTCAAGAAGCTTGACCACGATGTCGAGAAGATGACCGAAGCCGGCCTGACAACACGCAGCGACAGGTTGAGTGTGCAAGTGCGCGTCAACGAGGCCGAGATGGCCCTCGCCAAGGTGATGGACGCCCTGTCGTTGACCAGGATGCTCCTGTGCCAGCTTTGCGGCCTGCCGTTGGACGAGCCCATCGAGTTGGCCGACGAGACGGCCGACGAGATTGCAGCGCCAGCCGCCCTGCCCACAGCAGGGACCGCCCAGTTCATCGACAACCGTCCCGAACTACGCTTGCTGGAGAACACTGCCCGCCTGAGTCTTGAAGAGGCTAACCTGCTCAAGGCTGAAAACCGTCCGCAGGTGTCACTCATGGGCGGCTACGCCGTGACCAACCCCAACGCCTTCAACGGCTTCCATCGTCGCTTCGGTGGCTTCTGGCACGTGGGGCTGCAAGTGCGCATTCCCTTGTGGAACTGGGGAGATGTGAAATATAAGGTTCAAACGGCCAACGAGGCGGCGACTGTCGCCAACCTCGAACTCCAGGATGCCCGGGAGAAGATTGAATTGCAGGTGAACCAGAACCGTTTCCGCGTCAGCGAGGCCAACAAGAACCTGGCGCTGGCCAAATCGAACATCGCTAATGCCGAGGAAAACCTGAGGATGGCTAAACGGGGCTTTGAGGAGGGCGTGATCACACCCACCACCGTGATGGAAGCCCAGAGCGCATGGCTCCAGGCACAGACCCAGAAAATTGATGCCGAGATTGAACTGCAACTCAGCCACACCGACCTGCTCAAGTCGCTGGGCATGCTGCAATAACCCGTCACGAGAACTTAAAAAACAATCAAATCATTATATTTATTATGTCAGCTAAAAGTCAACATACCAATATCTTGTTAGCTATCGCCGGATTTGCCGCCGTGGTCCTCATTGTCGCTCTCATCGGTCACTTGACCCTGCAGCGCGAGCCCGACGAGATTCAGGGAGAGATGGAGGTTGAGGAATACCGTGTCTCGGGCAAGGTGCCGGGGCGCATCCTCGCACTCCTGGTCAAGGAAGGCGACTTCGTCCACGCGGGCGACACACTGGCCATCATCGAGGCCCCTGAGGTGGAGGCCAAGATGGTTCAAGCCCAGAGTGCCGCCGACGCTGCCCAGGCCATCGCCCAGATGACACAGAATGGCGCGCGCAAGGAGCAGATTCAGGCCGCCGCACAGCTCCTTGAGCAGGCCAAGGCCGGGCTGGAAATTGCCGAGAAGTCCTACAAACGCATGAAGAAACTCTACGACGAGGAGGTCATCAGCGCCCAGAAGTTTGACGAGGCCGAGGCCGTGTACAAGTCTGCCCAGGCCCAGGTCAAGACCGCCCAGAGCAACTATGAGATGGCCGTGAATGGCGCCCGTCAGGAGGAACGCCGCGCGGCATCGGCCGCTGCCGGACAAGCCCGTGGTGCGGTGCAGGAGGTAAAGGGTTATATACGCGAGACCGTTCAGACGGCCCAAAGAGCAGGCGAGGTCACTGACGTCTATCCCAAGATTGGCGAACTCGTCGGCACCGGCACGCCCATCATGAACATCGCCATGATGGAAGACCAGTGGGCCACCTTCAACATCCGCGAGGACCAGTTGAAGGGTATCAAGGTGGGTCAGGAAATCACGGTCAGTGTGCCCGCGCTCGACATTGAGGCCAAGATGAAAGTCACGTCGATGAAGGACAAAGGCTCGTTTGCCGTGTGGAAGTCCACCAAGTCCAGCGGCCAGTATGACCAAAAGACCTTTGAGGTGAAGGCTCGTCCGTCTTCACCGATTGATGGCATCCGCCCGGGCATGTCGGTTATTCTTAAGAAATAATTAGGAAATTAGGAATGAGGAATTAGAAATTAGGAATTAGGAGTTAGGAGTTAGGAGTTAGGAATGAGGAGCATCCACCTAACGTCTAACGTCTGATGTCTAAAGTCTAACGTCTGATGTCTAAAGTCTAACGTCTAAGGTCTAAAACCTAAAACAGGATTATGAAATATATTTCCCGAATCTTCGACATCGCGCTGCGCGAGCTCAACATCATCGTGCGCAAGAACCGCATCTATGGGTTCTGCATGGTGGTGTTCCCCGTGCTGCTGGTGACATTCTTCACCACGATGCTCGATGAAGGACTGCCCCAGGATCTGCCCATCGGTGTCGTGGACCAGGACAACAGCGCCATGTCTCGCGGACTGATTCGCAACCTCGATGCCATGCAGAACTCGCGCGTGAAATACCGCTTTGCGTCTGTCACCGAGGCCCGTAGCGCCATGCAGGAGGGCAAGGTCTTCGCCTATCTCTATATCCCTGCGGGAACGGCGTCGAGCCTGCTGTCGGGCCGGCAGCCCGATATTTCATATTACTACACCATGACGTGTATGACGGCTGGCTCGATGGCGTCCAAGGATTTGAAAACCATTGGCATGCTGGGCTCTGCTGCCGTGGGCCAGGCGATGTTGAGCGCCAAGGGTGCCTCCCCCGAGCAGATCCGTGCGGCATTGCAGCCCGTGACGATCGACGCCCACATGATTGCCAATCCCCAAAGCAGTTACAACTACAGCCTGACCACGGTCTTCGTGCCCGGCATCCTGATGCTCTTCATGGCGCTGCTGTCGGCCTACGCGCTCGGCATGGAGATGAAGTTCGACACGGGCAAGGAGTGGCTCGCACGCGCCGACGGCAACATCCTTGTGGCCATCCTCGGCAAGTATGTCGTCCATGCGCTGGTCTTTCTGCTGGTGATATTCTGCTACCACTACTATATCTTCAACGTGCTGCACTTCCCGCGACTGGGCGGAGTGTGGAGCATCGTCAGGCTGACCCTTTTGCAGGTGGCCGCTTCAATCGGCTTCGGCATCTTCGCTTTTGGCCTGATGCCCTCTCTGCGCATGTCGATGAGCATCAGCTCGCTGTGGATGGTCCTCGGCCTGTCCATGTGCGGCTCGGCCTTCCCTGTCGCTGGCATGGATCCCCCGTTACAGGCCATGTCGTGGCTCTTCCCCATGCGTCATTACTGGATGCTCTATCAGGCGACCGTGCTCAACGGTTTCCCCGTCATCGACGTGTGGTATCATCTCGTGGCGCTCGTGGCCTTCACACTGTTGCCGTGGTTCGTGCTCCGTAAAGTCAAAAACGCAATGCTCAACTATGTCTATATTCCGTAAACTCAAGGAACACCTCATCGATGTGCTCTACGTTTGGCGGCAGGAGATGAAACAGGTGATCAGGGACGAGGGCGTGCTCATGTTCCTCGTCGTTGTGCCCTTGGGCTACCCCTTGCTCTACTCCTGGATCTACAACAACGAGACGCTGCGCGAGACTCCCGTGGTGGTCGTTGACCACTCCCACTCGGCTCTCTCTCGCCAGTTCATCAACGATTGTGACGCCACGCCCGACGTCGATGTGAAATACTATGCCGCCGACCTCGACGAGGCGCGTGCCCTCGTCAGCCGTCAGATTGTCAAGGGCATCTATTTCATCCCCTCGGACTTCGCCTCGCGCATCAACCGCGGTGAGCAGGCTACCGTCAGCGTCTATTGCGACATGTCGCTCATGCTCGCCTACAAGGCCGTTTATCAGACGGCCATGGTCGAGGCAGCGCGACTGGGCGCCGGCTTGAAAATCAAGAAGGCCGGCAACTTCACCGCCCACGAGGACGCCATCACGGCACAGCCCCTTGTCGCCCACGACGTGGCGATGTTCAATCCTTCGGGCGGCTACGGCTCCTGTGTCTTGCCCGCGGTGCTCATGATTCTGTTGCAGCAGGCCCTCGCCCTGGGCATCGGCATGTCGGCCGGCACCGCCCGTGAGCGGCATCGCAACGGCCAACTCATCCCCGACGATGACCCCCACTACAAGGGCGCCTACCGCGTCGTCTGGGGCAAGGCCCTTTGCTATGGTATGATAGGGGCTGTGGCTGCCGCTTACCTCTCGATGGCAGTGCCCCGAATGTTCTCGTTCCCCCAGCTGGCCGACGGCCGGACGCTGCTGCTGATGTTGCTGCCCTACACGCTGGCCAGCATCTTCTTCGGCATGACGGTGTCGTGCCTGGTGCGCTACCGCGAGAACGTGATGTTGCTGATGGTCTTTGTTTCGGTACCACTGCTTTTCCTCACCGGCGTGTCGTGGCCGCAGACGAGCATTCCCGGCGCTTGGCAGGGCGTGTCGTGGCTCTTCCCCAGCACCTTTGGCGTGCGCGCCTTCATCAAGGTCAACTCCATGGGGGCCTCCTTCGGTCAGATATTGCCCGAAATCCGCATCCTCTGGATTCAGGCGGCCGCCTACCTGGGACTCGCTTGCGTGGTCTACAGCTACCAGAAGCACCTCGCACGCAAGCACCCCCGACCCGACGGCGAGACGACGCCACCCACAGAGCTGGTTGAGCAGTGACATTTATGAAAAAAGACGGCATTCAAGCCGTCTTTTTTCATTTCACGGGTGCGGTGTGACGTCGGTCGCATGTGACGTCGTGTAGTGTGTGTGCCGGTTATGGCGACACGCGCACGGGGCGCACGGTGACGCCGCTGCAGCGGTCGGAGTTGCCCCAGTCAATATTCCCCGAGAAGAGATCCAGTGAACAAGCGACATTTGAGTTGCCTGAGAAAAGGGTGCGTGTCCAAAAGAGGCCGAGCACTCCTGTCTGCTCGACTACAGTGTAGTAGTGATAGCCTGTGGCAGGCAAGAACAAGGTGTTCCCGTTGGGACCAGTGCCCAACATACCGACCACGCCGTTCATCGTGGTCTGCTGCCATGTGCAGTAATCGGATAGTTCATTGATTTGCTCCAGCGACGGCATGCGCCACGACGGGCCCCAGTTGGTGTAGGCGGCATCGTCCTCCGGCACCAATTCCTTCAGGCCATCTTCATAGCAGTATTTCGTCAATTCAAATTCATCAAAATCATACCATTTGTAGGTGCTCCACTGATAGTCCTCCTTGACCGCAGTCTCGCCCCATGCGAAGTAGTCGCCGTAGTCTTCGGGGCTGCTGGCACCGACGTTCATGGTTGCCCACAGCGTGCCGCTGGGCAGTCCCAGGTCAACATAGTCGTGGTCATCCTGTGAGGAAGAGCCGCCGCCAAGGATGATGTCGATGAGGGCATTGACGTCGGCGATGTTAATCTCGCTGTCGCCATTCACATCGGCATTGGAAGTATCACCACCGCCACTGAGGATGATGTCGATGAGGGCATTCACGTCGGCGATATTCACCTCGTTGTCATGGTTGACGTCGCCCTGCGGATAGTCCTCCAGCATCAAGTCGTCCACAATCTGATCGAAGTAAGGACCCCAATTCTTGTTGGCCTGGTAGGCCTCGGCCGTTCCCTGTAGCACATGCAGCGTGCGGCCTGAATACGTGGCATCCGATCTTAAAAAGACATACTGGATGGGCACGCTTGTGACGTCGGTAATGTAACTGTACACGTCGCTCAAGTCACAGTTGACGAACGCGCTCTCGCCGATGGCCGTCACCGAGCCCGGGATGGTCACACTCGCCAAGCTGTTGCAGTTAAAGAACGCCTGGCTACCGATTGAAGTGACCGATTCCGGGATGTTGATGCTGGTCAACCCGGAGCATTCATAGAACGCGTTTTGGCCAATAGAAGTGACGGAGCCGGGGATAGTCAAGCTGTTCAGCCCCTTGCGGCTGGAGAAGGCATAATCGCCGATGGCTTTTACGGAATTCGGAATGACCGTGTTTTGACTGCCCTCGATCAATATGTTGCTTGCCGTCTCGATGATGGCATTGCAGTTGTTGCGGGAATCGTAGGTGGGGTTGCCGCTTTCAACAACGATGTTGGACAGGCTGTCGCAGTAGGCGAACGCCAATGGGCCGATGTTGGCGACAGAGCTGGGGATGGTCACGCCCTGCAGACGGCTGCAGCTCATATATGCCCCCTTGCCGATGACCGCTACAGTGCCCGGGATGGTCACGCTGGTCAGCCCGGTGCACCCAGCGAAGGCATACGTGCCGATGGCGCTCACAGAGCCGGGGAAGACCGTGGTTTGACAACCTGCAATCAAAGTATTGCTGCTCGTCTCAAAGATGGCATTGCAATTGCCACGGGAGTCGTATCTCGGGTTGCCGTTTTCCACGGTGAGGCTTGTCAAGCCGCTGCAGTAACTGAACACGCCCACGCTGATAAAGGTGACTGAACGGGGTATGGTCATGGTCGTCAGTTTCTTGCAACCCCTGAAGGCTCCCTCGTCGATAGAGGTGACGGAGCCGGGGATGGTCAGGCTTGTCAACTCGGTGCAGTCCTCAAAGGCGTGGTGGCCGATGAAGGTCACCGAATTGGGAATGTTCACGCTTCTCAGTTCGTAGCAGAAAGCGAAGGCTTGGCCGCCGATAGAGGTGACGGAGTTGCCGATGGTCACGCTGGCCAAGCTGCTGCAGAACACAAAGGTGTGGCTGCGGATGGCAGTGACTGAATTGGGGATGTCAATGCTCGTCAGCGCGCTGCAGTCGTAGAAGGCACTTTCTCCGATAGAGGTGACGGAGTTAGGAATTGTCACACTGGTCAGCTTGCTACAGCTCTTGAACGCCTTGTCACCGATAGCGGTGATGGTGTTGGGCAGGTTGACGCTCGTCAGCCCAAAGCAGAGGTAGAATGCCTCCTTGCTGATGGCCGTGACGGTGTAGGTGGTGCCGTTGTATGTGACAGTGGCGGGAATGTCCATGTCGCCAGCATATTTGTTTGAAGAGGGTGGAGGTGCGATCTCGACAGTACCCGGCTTGCTGCAGTGGTTGTAGTAGATGCCGTCGACCGCGAAGTCGAAGGCAGCGGCGCTTGCCGGCAGCAGCAGGGCCAGCAGCAGGAGTGTTGTTCTGATTAGTTTTCTCATCGTTGTCTTCGTTATTTAGTATTGTTAAAATCAGGGAAAGTCATGAAAGAAACATCTTGTGCTTCGGCGTGCGGCTTGAGGGTGCTAATTGCGGGAGACACGCACCGGGCGCACGCAGAAACCGTAGTTGCGCATGCCGCAGTACACGCCCGGGACATCTGTAAGAGTGAACAGGGTGTAGGCGAAGTGGTTAGAGTCAGTGTCAAGCGTGCGTGACCAATAGTGGCCATACAAACCTGCTTCCTGACGCGTGTTGCCCTCGATGCAACCAGCGGCGGGCAGGAAAATGGAGTTCCCGTTAGGACCGGTGACCAGCATGCCGTTCACGCCGTTCACCGTCGCCAACTCATGGCTGCAGTTAGTCATCAACTCATTGATTTGTTCTTCAGTCGGCATGCGCCACGACGGTCCCCAATTCACCTGGGCAGCATCGTCCTCGGGCTCCAGTTCCGTCTTGCCGTCAATCGAGCCGTAACTGTTTTTGGTGCAGTACTTCGTCAATGTCTGGGAAGAGCCGTTGCACCACTTGTAGGTTTCCCAAGTGAAGTCCCCCTTGAGTTCGGTCTCGCCCCAGGCGAAGTAGTGGCCGTAGTCCTCAGGCTTGCTGGCGCCGACGTTACACGTTGCCCACAGCGTGCCGCTGGGCAGGCCCAGGTCGACATAGCCGTGGCCATCCTGTGAGGGAATGCCGCCAAGGATGATGTCGATGAGTGCATTGACGTCGGCGATGTTAATCTCGCGATCGCCATTCACATCGGCAGTGGAAGTATCACCCCCGCCACTGAGGATGATGTCGATGAGGACATTCACGTCGGCGATATTCACCTCATCGTCATGGTTCACGTCGCCCTGCAGGTCATCTTCCGGCATCAGGTCGTCCACAATCTGCCCGAAGTAGGGGCGCCAATTCCCGTCGGCCTGGTAGCCCCCAGCCGTCCCCTGCGGCACATGCAGCGTGCGGCCAGAATAGTTGCCACCATGCAGATAAAAAGGATAAGTCCCATAGGAAACTGTCGAGAGGTCGGTAATGTGACTGTACACATCGGTGAGGCTGCGGCACCCATCGAACGCCCACTCGCCGATGGTGGTGACCGTGGCGGGGAGGGTGATGCTCTTCAGGCTGTAGCAGTCGCGGAACGCATGTCCATCGATAGTGATGACACGTTTGCCCATGGTTACCTCCTCCAAGCCGCTGCACCCAGCGAAGGCATACGTGCCGATGGAGATGACCGAGTTGGGGATGGTGATGCCCCTCAGGCTGCTGATATTCAAGAACGCTTCATCACCGATGGCTTTTACGGAATTTGGAATGACGGTGTTCTGGCAACCCGCTATCAATGTATTACTTGCCGTCTCGATAATGGCATTGCAGTTGCCTCGGGAATCGTATACCGTGTTGCCGCTTTCCACGGTGATGCCCTCCAGGTTGATACAGAACCTGAACACCGCTTCGCCGAAGGAAGTGACCGAGTTGGGGATAGTGATGTCCGTCAGGTTCTGGCAACCCGAGAACGCACGGATCCCGATGGTCTGCACCGAGTTGGGAATCGTCACATCCGTCAGGCTGATGCAGTCCATGAATGCAAATGCCCCGATGGAGGTGACCGTATTGGGGATAGTCACGCTCACCAGGTTGCTGCAGTTCTCGAACAGTCGCTCGCTGATGGCCGTGACTGTTGCAGGAATGGTCATGCTCGTCAGAGCGACGCAACCTCTGAAGGCTTCCTCGTCGATAGTGGTGACCGAATTGCCGAAGTTCACGCTGGCCAGGTTCTCACAACTCCAAAACGCTCTCTTACCGATGGTGGTAACCGAATTGGGAATAGTCACACTCGTCAAGCCATCGCAGCCGCCGAACGCCTCTTTGCCGATGGTGATGACCGAATTGGGGATAGTGATGTCCGTCAGGCCGCTGCAGTTACTGAACACATTGTCGGCGAGATGAGTAACCGCATTGGAGATGGTCAGACTTGTCAAGCCAATGCAGTTATAGAACGCCATGATTCCGATTTCTGTGACCGAGTTGGGGATGGTCATGTTTGTCAGGCCGTCGCAGTCCTCGAACGCATACGCACCGATAGAAGTGACAGAACTGGGGATGGCAATGCTCGTCAAGCCGGTGCATCTATTGAACGCATTGTCACCGATAGCAGTCACGGTGCTGGGAATGACGGTCTTCTGACAACCTGCTATCAATGTATTGCTTGCCGTTTCGATAATGGCATTGCAGTTGTTGCGGGAATCGTAATGAGAGTTGCCGCTCGCCACGGTGAGGCTTGTCAAATTGACACATGAAACGCACACCCCATCGCCGATGGAGGTGACGGATTTCGGGATGGTGAGTTCCGTCAGGCCAGCGCATGCATAGAACGCGTCCTTGCCGATGGAGGTGATGGAGTTGGGGATGGTCACGCTAGTCACTTCGTCACAGAACAAGAAGGCGCTCTCTCCGATGGCGGTGACAGCGTAAGTGGTGCCGCCATAGGTGACTGCACTGGGGATGGTCACGTCGCCCGTGTATTCATCGGAATAGGAGTGGGTATACGTTCCCCTGAAAGTGACAGTGGCTTCGTTGCCGTTGATGTTGTAGTAGATGCCGCCCACCTCAAAGTCGTGGGCGGTAGCAGTGGCCGGCAACAGCAGGGCCAACAGCAACAGGGCGGATGTGATCAGGCTTCTCATCGTTGTTTTAGGTTAGTATTGAGTGATGTTAATTGCTGTCGCAAAATTAGGTATTATAATGAAAGTAAACAAACTTTTCAATGAATTAATCGCCAAGCCCTGTGCATTCATTGGGCAAGCGCGACCAGGTCGACCATGGGATGACCGGCATTGAAACTCGCTGCAAGCAGGAATTTATTTAGCCAATGATATAGTTGCCCTACTAAAACACTGCGGGGCTAATGCTAATTACACTAATTCGACCAATTTAATGCGAATTTTTAAATTATCTTCGTGAAATTGGCTTCGCGCAAACCAAAGGTTCGCATTAAAAAAACTTTCAGGGTCAACTCCTATATCGTTCCCTTTATTTAACCAAAATCCGTCATTTTTCCATGCTGATTCAGGCAATGAGCGCCAAATGACCTTTTTGTTTGTTAAGCACTTGTTAATCAGCCTGTTTATTCTCATGAAATGACCTGCGAATGTTGGCGATTTTTTTGGTTAATTCAAATGATTAGTTGTAACTTTGCAACCGAGAGATTAATCCCCTTTTGTATCAACCTGAAAAACTTGACTGATATGAAACGAAACTGGATATATGGCATCTTGGGTGTCGTGGTAATGATGACCGGCCTCTTGACCTCGGCCAGCGGTGACAACCGCCCCAGTGACGGAGCGTCGCCCGTGAACGAGGGCGTCAAGTCGACCGAAACCCAAGGCAAGACGTGTGATAACAACTATGATTTCGCCTTTAACCTGTTCCGCACCATCAACGGGCAGCAACAAGGCGATGTCAGCACCATCGTGTCGCCCGTCAGCGTGAGTTACCTGTTGGGCATGCTCAACGAGGGCGCCGAAGGAGAGACGCGGCGGCAGATTACCGAAGTGCTTGGAATAAACGGCTCGGTGCAGGAAATCAACGAGTACTTCAAGCAGGTGACCGATGTGGTATCACAGGCCGACCCAGCGGTGACGGTAGAAATCGCCAACTGCATCAACGTCATCACGGGGAAGAGACTCATCTCGCAGTACAAGACCGATATGCGGCGCTACTACGGTGCCCTGGCCGAGGCGGTTGACTATGATGCAGACATCATCGCGGCTACAATCAACAAGTGGTGCAAGGAGCACACCCACGGCATGATACCTGAAATCCTGAAAAAGGAAGAACTCAACGCCAACCGCGTAATGTATCTGCTGAATGCCGTCTATTTCAAGGCCCCCTGGACCAAGGAATTCAACCCAAAGGAAACCCTTGACAAGGACTTCACGAAGCAGAACGGCTCTATCGTCAAACTCCCGATGATGCACCTCAAGACCAAGGCCGCCTACATCCACACTGGTCCCTACAAGATGCTATGTCTGCCCTACGGCAACGAGAGTTACAGCATGTATGTGCTGCTTCCCGAGCAGGGAAAGACTGTGGACGATGTCATCCAGAGCCTCACGGCAGGGCGGCTGAAGTCGCAGCAAGCCCGCATGACTCATCAAACGGTCGATATCCTGATGCCTCGTTTCACCACCCAGAGCGAGACCCAACTCGTCGATGTGCTCACCGCGATGGGCATGCCGCGGGCATTCGATAAGAACAAGGCCGACTTCCCCAACATGATTCAGGGCGACTCGCTCTTTGTGTCGATGATGAAGCAGAAGGCCAAAATCGAGGTCAACGAGAAGGGCACCAAGGCCGCTGCCGTCACCGTAGCCGAGATGAGCAGCCGATCTGCAATGCCGAAACCCGATTACGTGGAGTTCCACGCCACGCGTCCCTTTGTCTATTACATCGTTGAGCGCACCACAGGCACCATCTTCTTCATGGGCACCTACTGCGGCGACTGACAATCTGCCCCTGCAAACGTTCCCCTTGATGAAACGTTTGCAGGGGCTCCCTATATTACGAATCTGGAAAGAGTAGGAGGGGGTTGCAGGGCTCTGCTTGAGTCAGTTTTAATCGGGCTAACGGCCGAGAAATCTAAAAAATGTATTTCAATCATCTATTTTAATAATATTATGTTTGATTTGGCTTCGCCGAGCTAAAGGTTCTCGCGCGTAGTGCGATCATAGACAACAGACATGAGGTTTGTGACGCTCTCCTGCCCGGGTCTGAGTTACTTCGCAAAGCCATTTTTATTGGGGCTGTGTGGTGAACGATGTGATTTCTCGAGAAAAAGCATTATATTTGCACCTGTTATGACAAAAGAAGAATTGATATTGGATTGCCGTTATTACAATGGCGAAGACGAAGTGCCCGAATCGTTGCCCAAAGGAGACGAGATCTTTTGGGACTATGAACGGGTGTGGGTGAGTTGGATGCTTGAAGGGTCTGACAATCTTCAAACGAAGATCGATTATTTCACCGAAGAGTATGATTTGCCAAACCTCCTTCCCGAAGGTGACGGCACGCCGCTGGGATTAAAAGCCCTGCTATTCAACCGCTATGACTATTGGAACGGTTATATGGGCGGTTCTAAAGAGGCGTATGCTCAAAGTTTTAAGGAATGGTATTTTGATACTTATGTCGCAAACACCAAAACTCACCGTCAACTGTTGGACAAGTGACGGTTGGAACGCCGTGCGAGGTCACTCATAATGCCACAGAACTGCCGCCCGACTAAATTAAAAGTTTTCTTTCATTCTTGCTGGATTTAGAATATAGTAGTATTTTTGCTACTGGAAAATCGCCCTTCAATTATGTGCAGATCTATCAAAATAATTACAACTGTTTTTTTACTGTGTTTTGTCACATTGTCGGTTCAGTCTCAGGTTCCCGCCAAACCTGAGCCTCCTAAATTTGTGAATGACTTTGCGGGAATCCTGGGAGACACACAAGCAATGGAGGACTCTCTCGAGAGGATAGCCATGCATACGAGCAACCAGATATGCGTTGTGACAATGACCGACTTGGGGGACATGTCTCCAGATATGATGGCGTATGCCATCGGCAAGGAATGGGGAGTGGGCACAGCCGAAAAGAACAATGGCGTTGTCATCCTTATCAAGCCCAAGACCCCAGACAGTAAGGGTCAAGTTTTCATTGCCCTGGGCACGGGTCTGGAGAAAACGATTAGCGATGAGATGTGTACAAACATTGCCAATGATTACATGATACCTCGTTTCAAGGAGAACGACTACGTTGGCGGAGCATGGGCAGGAATCAACGAGGTATACAAACTTGCGACACAAGAAGTGAAAGAACTTGAACCTGAACCTGATCCCGTCGAGAACAAAAACCCTAATTGGGCCCTCATCTTGTCAGTGTTAGGTGGCATCGTTCTTGGCGGTGGAGGCTATGCCCTGTACAAGCGCAGCAGACATTGACCAAAGTGGGCTCTGAGTGGCGGCGCTGCCCTTCCTTTATTTGAAAAATTGTTTCGGCTGGTTTTTGTGCTCGGTCTTGTCGCGGAGCGCCAAGATCAGTTGTTGGATATTGCGCTTATTTAGTCGCAGGTTTGGATAACCTGCTCTCATTCGGCAATATTCAAACAAGTTTGATATTGCACTTATTTAGTCGCAGGTTTGGATAACCTGCTCCCATTCGGCAATATTCAAACAAGTTTGATATTGCACTCATTTAGTCGCAGGTTTGGGAAATAAGTGTTACTTTTGCGGCATCAAACAAAAATGACTTCAAATGATTAAATTTTGTGTGCGATTAGTGCAACGTTGGTTGCCGGAACCGTTTATATTCGCTATACTGCTCACCTTCGTGGCAGCGTTGGTGGCGATGCCATTGTGCCACCAGACCCCTCTTGAGGTGGTTGAGCACTGGGGCGGTGGCGTATGGAACTTGTTGGCGTTTGCCATGCAGATGGCACTGGTTCTTGTGTGTGGGTCGACCCTGGCTGCCGCGCCGGTTGTCAAACGAGCCATCTCTGCAATGGCCCGCGTGCCCCAAAGTGCCCCCGCTGCAATAGCGCTTGTGACTGTCGTGTCGGCATTGTGCTGCTGGCTCAACTGGGGCTTTGGTCTGATTGTGGGCGTCGTGTTCGCTAAGGCGATAGCACGTCAGCGCTCGGACGTTGACTACAGGCTTCTCATCGCATCGGCTTACAGTGGCTTCGTCGTATGGCATGCCGGCATCTCCGGCTCCATCCCCCTCACGATGGCCACTCCCGGCGAGTCACTCGCAATGGCTACCAATGGAGCGCTGACCGACCCTGTGCCTTTGGCGCAAACGGTCTTCGACTGGCACAATCTGGTGACTGTGCTGTTTGTTATCATCGGCATCACCGTCGCTAACACCTTGATGCACCCCAAGAAAGGCATCCTCACCATCGACCCCGCGCTCTTGAAGGAGGATGAGACTGTCACGAACGTCATTTCCTCGTCGACCACGACACCGGCACAGCGGCTCGAGCAAAGCAAACTGCTCTCGTGGCTCGTGGCGCTGATGTTTGCGGCCTTTCTCGTGGTTCATCTCTTCGTGCACGGTGCCGGCTTGGACCTTGGCGGGGTCATCATGATATTCCTCGCGCTGGGACTCGTGTTGCATTCCAAACCAATCGACTATGTGCGTGCCTTCGGAAAAGCGACCACCGGTGCCGCCGGCATCATCTTGCAGTTCCCCTTTTATGCCGGCATCATGGGTATCATTACAGGCATCGGCGTCAGCGGCATCAGCCTTGGTGGCGTCATGGCCGAGGCTTGCATCCAGATCAGCACCCCCGTCACCTATCCCTTGCTCACCTTCCTTTGTGCCGCGGTGCTCAATATGTTTGTGCCCAGCGGCGGCGGTCATTGGGCTGTGCAGGCACCGATCATGTTCACCGCCGGAGCCAACCTGGGTGTGGACCCGGGGTTGACGGGTATGGCCATTTCGTGGGGCGACGCGTGGACCAATCTCATACAACCCTTCTGGGCGCTCCCTGCCCTGGCTATCGCTCGCCTTGACGCGAAGGATATCATGGGCTACTGCCTCATCGACCTGCTGATTACAGGTGTCATTATCACCGCAGGCCTGTTGATTTGGGCCATGTAGAGCAACACGCCGACCCTGCGGGAGGGCAATTAAAACATGCCCTGATAAAGAATATTGGGTGCGTCACAACAAAGTGTCGCACCCAATTGTTAGTAATGAATATGAGAATTCTAAATGTGGCTTACTTGAAAATCTTTTGGGCAAACATGGTCAAGTAAATGCGCCAGTTGCGCCAGATGTGGCCTCCGTCGGTTTCCACATACTCATATTTGTAGCCCTTGGAGTCCCAGTAGTTGCGCAGGTCGACGGTGCTCTGATACAGGAAGTCGGTCTTGCCCATGCCCATCCAGTAAAGTTTGGGCTTACTGCCGAACAGCCGTGCCGATTGCTGAGCGAAGTCGGGGTCATTCTTGATCTGCTCGGCAAAGGGCTGGTTCCTGAAGCCGCTGCCCAGGTGTAGTCCGGCCGAGAACAGGCCATAGTAGTCAAACGTTGTCGGGTAGGCGAGGCTGATGGCAAAGGTGTGTCCTCCACCCATCGACAGGCCGCAGACAGCACGACCCTCACGTTTCTTGATGGTGCGGTAATTGGCATCGACGTAGTTCACGATATCCATGAAACTGGCAGGGATGGTAGCAACGGCAGGTGCCGTGGGGCCTGTGCCGCTGTTCCCGAAGCCAGGAGTGTACATGCCAAAAGACCACTCGCCCGGTGCTGCCTGGCAGTTGGGGTTGCCGTTGGGCATGACGACAATCATCGGTTTTGCCTTGCCCGTGGCAATGAGGTTGTCAAGAATCTGTGCGGCGCGACCGAGTTCGCTCCAGGCGTTCTCGTCACCACCGGCCCCGTGTAACAGATACAGCACAGGATACTTGCCGCCCTTGTCATAGCCTGGCGGGGTATAGATGGTCATGCGGCGCTGCATCTTGAGCGTCGGGCTGTTGTACCACACTTTGGAAAGATTGCCGTGGGGCACCTCGTTCACGCGGTAGAGGTCACCCTTGTCACCCTTTTGCTCGCTGACAATGAAAATGTTGGTGAACGATACGATATCGCGGTTCACATAGATGTTGGCCGGGTCTTTCACTCCCGTCATACCATCGATATTGAACGTGTAACTGTACAACTCAGGAGCCAGTTTGCCAGTGGTGTAAGTCCATACGCCTCCAGGCCCCTCGGTCAAAGCGGCCACACCGGGGGCATCATACGTGCCGCGACCAGGTATCTCGACAGGTTGTGTGGGCAGGAAGTCACCGGTCACCTCCACCTTGACGGCCTTGGGGGCAAAAAGGTTGAAAGTGACTGTTCCGTCGGGGTTGACGACGGGAGATTGAACGTTGGCACTGTTATAGAGTTTCTCCTGTGCCGTGGCACTGATGCAGCACATTGCCGCAAGGGCCATCATCATGATTATTCTCTTCATGCAATTATTGTTATTTAAAATCCGTTTGCTAATTGAATTAGTTTTGGCAATGATATAGAAGTTGGCCCTGTGACTGAACGTCGCAACTATAACCGTACTTCGCACGGGAAATGAAAAGAAAATAAATTTTAAAAATATAATTTGTTCAATTTCCCGCCTAAAGGGCGGTTAATAAAACCGATAGCCAACTGCTATATCACTACATTTGGTTGTATTGTTATCTCTTCAACAGGTTCAACTGTACCTGAGGTTTCAGCACATTGTGGACCTTGGTTTCCTGACCTTTGACATCGGCCTTGAGGGTTGCCTTGATGTCTTGGGAGGAAGCGCCGACCAGGAACTGATATTCACCGCCACTGACCACCCAAGCCGAGGCAGCCTCGTCAAACGAGGCCAAATCGGCGGTCTTCACAAATAGCTTTACCGTCTCCTTTTCACCGGGTTTCAGGTTGCGGGTCTTGGCGAAGGCCTTCAACTCCTTGGCGGGCTTGTTGGCCGCCTTGTTATCGGGGGCTGAAACGTAAAGTTCCACGACTTCCTTGCCCTCATACTCCCCGTTGTTCTTGACAGTGACGCTGACCTCATAGCCGTCGCCCTTCTTGTCGACTTTGGCATCACTGTAGTCAAACGTTGTGTAGCTCAAGCCGAAGCCGAACGGGTAGGACACAAGAATGCCGAAGGAATCGAAATAGCGGTATCCAACGTAAATGTCTTCCTCGTAATCCGTGAAGTCCACATTCCTTAAAAGGCCTTTTTGACCCTGGTTCAACATGTCGATGCGGGGGTCCTGGTCAATGGGGAAGTTGCGAGCCGAGTAGGCATCGGTAAACAGGACGGGCCACGTCATCGTGAACTTGCCTGACGGCGACTGCTTGCCGCTGAGCACATCAACCACGCTGTTGCCGCCTTCCTGTCCGGGCTGCCATGCGCAGAGGATAGCATCGGGCAGGTCTTTCCAGGATGCAGTCTCGATGACACCGCCGATATTCAGCAGCACAACGACCTGCTTGCCGGCTTTGTGATACACGTCACAAACCTGCTCGATAAGCCTGCGCTCCGAGTCGCTGAGGTTGAAGTCGGCCACTTTGCGGTCCAAGAATTCTCCCGAGAGGCGCCCGAGGGTGATGACGGCGATGTCGGCATTAGCGGCCTGAGCCATCACCTCACCGTCGGTAAAACTTTTCTCGGCGGGCAGCGGCTTCGGCATGAAACGTAGCATACCAGCCTTTTGGGGATCCTTCTTGGCAGCAGCCTCGATTTCGGCCTCTACCTTCTTCTTGCAGTCGTCAAGATAGGTCTCGTAGGCCGTTTTCAGGTCGTCCGAAACGGTATAGCCACCATTCTTCATGCCTTCCAACAGAGAGACTACATAGGCGTGGTTCACGTTACCCGAACCAGTGCCGCCAGCGATGAAGTCATAGGAGGTGTTGCCATACAGGGCAACATTCTTGATGGTCTTGGCGAACGGCAACGCCTTCTCGTTTTTCATCAGCACCATGCCCTCGGCTGCCGATTGGCGGGTCACCTCGGCATGAGCCTTCAGGTCGGGCTTGTTGGAGAACTTATAGCCCTGGTATCGCGGACTTTTCTCCACGAGGTTGAGTGTGCGGCGCACGCTGCGATCGAGGTCAGCCTCGGCAAGTTTGCCGCTCTTCACGCCAGCGACGATAGAGTCGAACTGCTCCTTCTTGCCCGGTTGCAGCATGTCGTTACCGGCCCACATCTGTGCGGCTCCGTCCTTACCGCCGAACCAGTCGGTCATGACCGTACCCTCGAAGCCCCATTCATTGCGCAGGATGGTTTCCACAAGGTCTCTGCTCTCCGAGGTATAGGTCCCGTTGATGTAATTATAAGAGGTCATCACCGTCCAGGGTTGGCTCTCCTTGATGGCAATTTCGAAACCCTTCAGGTAGATTTCACGCAGGGCGCGTTGGGAGATGTGCGCATCGTTGTTCATGCGGTTGGTCTCCTGGTTATTGGCCGCAAAGTGCTTGATGCTCGTGCCCACGCCGTTGCTCTGAACGCCTTTGATATAGGCGGCAGCGGTCTTACCGGTTACCACTGGATCCTCGCTGTAGTACTCGAAGTTGCGGCCACACAACGGGTTGCGCATGATGTTCACGGCAGGTGCCAACAACACGTCGGCGCCATACTCCTTTACCTCGTTGCCAATGGCGGCGCCCACCTCCTCAACGAGGTCGGTATTCCACGTCGAGGCAAGCAGCGTGCCGATGGGGAAATGGGTGCAGTAATAAGTCGCACTGTCGCCTTCGCGGGTGGCATTGATGCGCAGTCCGGCGGGGCCGTCAGCCAGCACGATGGCAGGGATGCCCAACGAATCGAGCGGATAGGTCGTTCCGGCAGCGCCAGGCACGAGTGAACGAGTGGCGCCGATGACGGCATCTTCACCGTCGAAACCGGCCATTCCGGTTCCGATGACAAAGTGGGCTTTGTCTTCGAGCGAGAGACGGGCGATTACTTCATCTTGATTGATGACGTTTTTCTGTTCGGCAGAGGTGCAAGCCGTCAGGAGGGCAACTGCTGCCAGCATGAAAATAAGGAAATACTTCATAATTGGTTATTTTTAAGAGTAGTGGAATCTGTTAGTGAAATTAAAAAGTTAATCAAAAGATGTGCATATTGCTGATTGCCAGTAATTTGCAAACACAAGAACATTGAACTCCGATAACCCAATGCACAACACGTAGGCAAATTTCGTAAAAATCCTTGGAGCACGCAAGCATTCAGCCCAAGAATAAGCAAATGAACGTACAAACGGAAGAACGGGTGCCGTCAAAAGAACCATACCTTTTTTCCTGACACATTCTGTCATTAAAAAACTTGTTTTTTCGGAGAAAAAGTTTACTTTTGCGTCAAGTATTAATCACATAACCATTTTGAATAGTAACTATGACCAGTAAAAAATAAGACAAACAAGTGCAACCACGCATAAAGAATAAAGGTGTTATTGTAGACCTGTTCGTTCTATGGCTCGCTTTGACCGCACTTTCATGTGCCGCAATCAATCTTCATATTTCGCTGAATAAGCTGGAGCCAAAAGAAGAAGAATGACCCATCCACCCAGCAAAAAAAAGCGTGGTTTTTTTGGCAAAAAACAGGCGGTGTATCATAATTACGACCAAGTAATATGACCGTGCTATCGCACGGGAAATCAATCAAATTTTTAATTTAATTTGTTTAATTTCCCGCCGTAGAGCGGTTATAATTCTAGCAGTTGAATTATGACACACCGCCCTTTAATCTTGGATATGGCTTTATGCCGCTTCTTTTGTCTTGAAAAGTAACTTGAAGAGGCGGTAGCACAAGTAACAATTCAAGTGCGCTATGACTGTGATAACGCCAAAGATGATGGCGCCTGAAACATCCAGACCGAACGCAACGGAGATGATGAATGATATTGCGTAAAAACACAGCAGTGCCAATGTCGTCAGGATGGCACTAATCATGAGCAGCACACTCGCCCACTTCTTGTTTTGGTAAATCAATCGCGGTGAGCACATCAGAACGACGCAAATTGAGCACACTATATTACCATATAATGGTGAAAAATTTTTCTGAACCAAAAAGGAACAAATGAATCCTAATACCAGAAAATATGTCCCAATGCAACGTATGATTATTTCGTTCTTTTCCATCATTACTTAATCGTTATCAATACATCAAAAGAACCGTCCCTATTTTCCTATGGGCTATTTGTCGTCTATACGTCTATAGCGAGACGCAAGATTTTGCGTCTCTACATGCCGTGAGGCCTCGGGAGGGGTTTATCGTGATTCAGTTTTCGTCACTTGTCTTTGAACAGACGAAGGATGGTCCTTACAAAGTTCTCCTCAGTGGGTTCTCCCTCAATCCACCCGAAATTGAGGTGGGTGAAGCCATCAGGATAATTACTGCTCGACGATGCCTTACTGTTATCATCATTCATTGTGATACCACCCACGACATAAGGGTCGGCAACGTCAGATTCGCCAAAGAGATCATAGGTCTTTTCCAGGGTGTAGTAACGGCTTAGGCCGTTCTTCTTGTCTAAAACGTATGCGGCATACTTGCATAACGGTGAGCGACTTGGCTCTGGCATGTGGATGACATGAACCGTGATCGAATCGTCAACTTGATGCGTGCTGATGGATAGTGAGTCCAGGTCGCACTCGTAGTAGGTGATAAAAAGCGAAAAACCCAACTGCAGGTTAAGCAGTTCCAAGTCAATCAACTCTTGCTCGTCGATTGTGCCGTTAGCATACCCTGCCAGCCGTAGAGGCAAGATCCTGAATTGAAGCTCATAGGCGCTCAGCGTATCTCCCTTATTGATGTTGGCTATGACTTCATCAATATCCTGGATGGTACTTTCTTCTTGCCCTTGCTTCAGTTCCTCCAGACACTGGATGGCTTTATCCCGGCTTTTAGGTGTGCCCCAGCCGTTGAGGTAGCACAAAGACAGCAATTCAAATGCATCAGGATAACTCTGATCAGCCGACTGCTTAAGCAGGTCAAAACACTTTTCCCAATTCCGTTGAACGCCATCTCCAACCAGGTATTGCTGGCTCAATGCATATAGAGACAGAGGGTCCCCGCCGGCAGCGCCCTGCTCGTAGTAATCGATAGCCTTGGCCAAATCCTCTTCGGTTCCTAGCCCGTATTTGTAGGCTTCTCCCAACATGCCCATGGCACTCACATTGCCTTTCTGGGCTGAACTCATAAACCAACGGAAGGCTTCATCATAGTCAGTCTCAACCCCATAGGCATATTTATAGCACATCCCCATCCACAACTCACCATAGCGGTTGCCCTTGTCGGCGGCATCACGGATGAGCGATACACTCTTCTCGGCGTCCAGTTCAACACCATCACCGAAGAGATAACGTATCGCCAGATCAACCTGGCAATTGAGGTTGCCGGCCGCCATGGAGTCACGCAAGGCCTCAATCGATTGCGCCTGAACCGAAAGCGAAGCAATGAGAAGGGTTGCAAATAAAAGATGCTGTTTCATATCGTTATCCAGTTAAATCGTTCAACAATGCGGATATACTACGTTTGCAAAGTTACTGACAATTACCGAAACCAGCAAATAATTGGAGTTCATTTCGCTTTTTGCAAACCACTGCATTTCAACCATTTGAAAATAAAAAACTTCATTCAGCTATATTCTCCTTAATGCTTTACCTCTATTCTTATTAAAAAGCAGGTGACGCTCAAGGTGACCCCGGTGGATTATGATTCATAACATATCATGACAGTCGTTGATACTATAACCGCCAGATTCCCCACGAATTTCTAATGCTGGAACAATGTCAACGTGTGTTACTAGGTGTCAATCTCGGTTGTCATTTTTGACAACCGTTTTTACGGCGTCGTTCGTCTCGCCGATGCCCTGGATGCGGATGTAGTCCTCGGCGGTGAGCACGCCGGCACGGGTGCGTGTGGCCGGGCCTATGGCGAGCGTGAGCGACGAGGTCGCCCCATCGACCATGCTGCGTGCCATGAGCTGCAGGATGACGTTGCTGTGGTCATCGACATTGCGCTGCTGGATGTCATAGAGGAAACGGTACTGCTGGAGCGTTTCCTTCCAGAATCGGATGATGTTGTACTCGGTCTCGCTGGTGGCGGTGGCCAGCAGGTCAGCGATGGCCTGGAGGATGGAGCCGACGGTCTCGGGCGAGATGCTTTCTTTCTCGGTCTCGACGCGGAATGCGGAGATCAACGAGGTCAGTTGTTGGATGTCAATCATAATCTTTTGCTGATTTCAGTTTTCAGCAAAAGTAGAATGAAGACCCCGTTTACTAAAAGACAAGCTTTTTCCTGTATTTGGTGTGGTCATAACACACTTTGGTACTATATTTGTAGCCTATAAAGCAGGGAGATAATTACGATGTACTGCAGGTGTATCAATAATGAGCGGATTGATAAAGCATTCATAGTTGGGAATCTTTACCAATACACAGTGAATGACAAGGATCGGGTTACAGTTTATGATCCTTACACTAATATGTCGACTGGACTGATTGAACCTCACACAATCCAAGTCGATGACTTTTTATTGTCATTTCAAGTAATAGATTAACTTGGGCATGAGCAAAAAAATAGCCCACCGAGGTCATCGGTGAGCCTATGAATTTTACCATAATCGTTTGTTATGCCTTCATCAGATTATTCTTCTTTCTTCTTTTTTAATTTACTATTCTCTGTTGTTATGATAATGGCCCCGTTCAATTTTCCATAATTAGGATAAACTGACGTGGCAATGTTTCCAGGCAGGGTATTAAAACCTTCCAATTTGCCAAAGTCTATACCGTTTTTTCTAAGAGTCTTTTCAATTAATACTTGAGCTGGTTC
>JAFYYI010000048.1 GCA_017557665.1 Muribaculaceae bacterium
GAAATCGAACTTCATTGTCGGACAGAGCAATGTGACATTCACAGAAAAGCACCTTGTCGGCACCACAAAGGACGGCACAAGGAATGACTACGGAATACTTCATCCTGAATACTAACCAAAAAACACTTACAGAAAATGAAGAAAGTGACAAACATCAGACCTCTAGAGGTCGTGGAGGACGGCAACCGCTCCGTCCAGTACAAAGGTCGTGACGGCAAGATGCATGACATCGCGCCCACACCGCAGCAGACCGAGCAACAGGCTTCGCCTGGCAGCGGTTCGGCAGAGCCGAGCGTAGTGGTAGGCACCGTCACAGTTGTGGACTACAAGCCCACAATCACACTTGATGAACTATTGCCTGACCGCTTCTACCGCATTGACTCCACAAACGGCATGTGCCTTATCGCCACCTCGATGGTGGATGGCGAGTTGAACTTGCGTGTAATCGGCAACAGCCGACAGGGCATCGACAGCGAGATAGTAGAGACCATCGCCCTTGACGAGCAAGACCGCTGGATACTCACCCTCTCGGGATGGGCAGCCAATCCTGTGATGACATTGCTCAACGAGCATGACACCATCACCGAACTTGCACTGAACCATCAGAGTCTGTTTGAGGAATTCCTCAACTACACACTGCTGGGTTCACAGACCTATGACAACCATGGAGGTTTCTTCGGATCAATCACTGCGACGGAGGACGGACTGATAATCTGTGACAAGGACGTGGCAGGACGCAACGGCACGCTGACGCTCGCCATCTATCTTGGAATGGGAGCAGCAGAAAGAAAATTCTACAAGACTTTCAGACTCAGAAACTACACAGCGACAGTCGGCAGTTTCGACTTCTTCGAGTCGAACGGCAAGCTGATGATGAGAAACCGCACAGGCGACATCATCTGGGGAATGAGCGTGTTCAAACTTTCGGGAGTACTAGGTACTATGGTAGAGTATAGCGACGAGACTCATGCCGAGATGTTTACCGACAATAGTGAGTCATGGAAACCGAAAAACGGTGACAAAATCATGACATACAACATCAGCAGGGTCAATATTGATGTAACCATCAATGACAACTGGTACATAAGCGAGTCTATCGACTTCGACAACTCCTCGTACCACATGCTGGAGTACCTTATTCTGACAGACTATGTGAATACAGTGCAAGATGGATTCTCAGGAAAACAGTGTCTGGTGCTCGTTGACGGCAAACCGCACCACTTGACCCAGTTGTATAACAACTATGCCCATGGAGGCATGTAATGTTAAACTCTTAAATCACGAATAATATGAGTAACGTAATCAACATGAAGCGCATGACAGCGGACGAGAACCACTGGTACGTGGATCTCTCGCTGGAGCCTGCAAAGATGCAGTTCAGAAAGACTGTCTTCATCTCCAATCCCGCTGACGCGAGGAAATGGAGCTATGTCGATAAAGACACAAAGGCGATGTACGAGAAGAAGGCTAAGGAAGCAAAGCCCAAATCGAAGAAGAAAACCTCAAAGAAGTGAAGACTATGGACAGCAAGAAAGTAGTGATCCTGGGCACCGCCCATGGAGTGAACACACCTGGCAAGTGTTCACCCGACCACAAGTTCAGAGAGTATAAGTTCAGCCGGGAGGTTATCGCAGACCTCAAACCCAAGCTTGAGGCGCTTGGTTTGACGGTGTATGTGGACATCACGCAGGACAGCGTGCCGCGTCCGCCTGTGGCTGAGCTGTCGCACCGCTGCCGTATCGTCAACGGCATCTGCGCCAAGTACGGAGTGAAGAACTGCGTGTATGTCAGCATCCACGTGAACGCCGCTGGTTCGGGTGGTATGTGGCGCACCGCACGTGGCTTCGCCGTGTATGTGGCACGCCAATGCTCTGAGGCAAGCAGACGGCTCGCCAAGTCATTCTGCGAGACAGCGATTGCGATGGGTCTGAAAGGCAATCGCTCCATTCCGAAGGAGCATTACTGGCAGGCTAATTTCTACGTCATCAAGAACACGAATTGTCCTGCGGTTCTCACGGAGAACCTATTCCAGGACAATCACGAGGATGTGGAGTTCCTGATGTCGGCAGAAGGCAAGGCGAAGATTGTGGAACTGCACTATCAGTGCATCAGAGAATACTGCGGTGTATGAAAAAAACAGCACTCACCGCAACCATCTTAGCGATGGTGCTGCTCGTGGGATGCCGGTCAAAGAAGGAGGCCACGGCAGTCACGAAGGAGAATTACGACATCGAGACGAGTGGCTCTGCTTCCACCGCAACCGCTGCGCGGGTGCAGTGGCTGAGCCAACTATCGCTCGACATCGACAGCTTCGAGCTGTTTGTCCCCGAAGAACATTTTGCTGAAATCGGCAAAATGATGGGTGACACGGCGGC
>JAFYYI010000049.1 GCA_017557665.1 Muribaculaceae bacterium
GATTTGCACGATGAGGGTGTTATCGGTGATGTAGCTCGAGTTGAGAATACCCTTCTTGTCGTTAAAGTAAATCTCATAGACACTACGCAGGTTCTGACCCACAAGGCAAATGATGCTTTGAGGAGAGGCCTGGGTCACCAACTCACCATTGGTGTAGTGCATGTCGGGTTCGTCGTTAGAGCCTTGAATCTCGGTGCTCAGACAGCGCACATAGCTTACCGAAGGCAATCCGCTTGCCACCTTATACTTGTCAGGCTCGTCGGCACATGAGAACAAACCCAATGCCAAAACGGCAAGTGCCATGACGATGATATTATATTTGAAATTTTTCATTTTCTTTAATCTTTAATTGAATAGGTGTCAAACTAAAGTATCAATAGCTATAGGTTGCCCTCACGTCAACATGGACACCGTCAACATTGCTGCCCAAGTTGGGATTGAACACTACGTCTTCCTGCGGGAAGGGCATGAAGAAGTAACGCTTGCTGCCGTCGGGGCTGGTCTTCATCATAGCCTCGGGATTGGGAGCAGACTGCGCCTCGTCATAGCCAACCGATCCGGTAATCGACCAGATACCGGTCTCGGCATAAGTCTTGTAAATGTCGCTCAGGCCATAGAACGTGCTGCGCTTTTGAGTCCTGAGTTCGGCAACGCAGAAGTCAGGATCAAAGTAAGATACGCGCACGTAGTCAAACCAGCGGTCACCCTCGAAGGCGAGCTCCAGGCGACGCTCTTTCCAAATGTCTTCAAAGGTGATGACACTGGGACGCTGAGCGTTCCTGATTGCGCGATGGCGCACTGCATAGAATGCGTCGATGGCGCTACCGTCGGTGGTCGACTTGGCAGTACCCATCTTGGCCTCGGCATAAATCAGATAAATGTCGGCAAGACGCAGCAGGTGGGTCGACAGCGAGCTGGCCATGCGGCCATCAGAATGTCCGAACTCAGCAACATGGTCGGTAGTGTTGCCGTACAAGTGCTTCACACAGTTGGAACCGGTAGGCGAGTTAAGCTGGCCACCAGCCGACTTGTTGTATTCGGTGTCGAACATAAACTTCAAATAATCGAAGCCCATCTCATGGGTAGTGCTGTTGATCTCATGATCACGCCAGAAGTAGGAATAGGTGTAACCGGGCAGCATCATGGTAGCCTTCAGGCGGGTGTCAACGTTGTTGAGCCACATGTCAGGATTGTTCTCCAGCAACTTGATGCCAAAGGCTTCCTGCAGGTCAACCGAAGGAGCGGTCCAGTCGCCCCAAGTGGCACTGTAGCCCTCGAAGCCAGTCAAACCCAGGTCACTCTCGAGCGAGTTCTGAGCGGTCCAAACGTTGCCGTCGGCAGTCCAACGCCAAGCGATAAGGCTCTCAGCGCAGTTGTTGTTGTGACCGCGGAAGATGTCCTCATAGTTCTCCATGAGCGTGCGGCCGCTGTTGTCAATCACTTCCTTGGCATACTGGGCAGCCATGGCCATGTCGTCACCATTGATGGTGCCGCTGATACCAGCCTTCATCCAGTAAACCTTGGCCA
>JAFYYI010000050.1 GCA_017557665.1 Muribaculaceae bacterium
AATAGAAAATCGCTAAAGTCTTTAATTTCAAGGCTTTAGCGATTATTTTCGAGTCAAACTCGTACCCAGAGCCGGGGTCGAACCGGCACGGGTGTTACCCCATTGGTGTTTGAGACCAACGCGTCTACCGATTCCGCCATCTGGGCGTAGAAGCGGGTGCAAAGGTAAGTCAAATTTTTGAATCGGCGGCAAAAAATCGGACATTTTTTGTCAAAATGTGATTTTTTGACACGATGAAGGCTGTTGAAGTGCGTGGTTATAGTAAATTTGCGACCAAAAGAGATGTTCAGATATGGAAAACGACCAGAATAGAGTAGCAGAGAATCCGTTTGCCCGGACCGAGCTGATGCTGGGCGCCGAGGCAATGGCGAAGTTGGCGCGGAGCCGGGTGGCGGTGTTCGGCATTGGCGGCGTGGGCGGCTATGTGGTGGAGGCGCTGGCACGCAGCGGTGTGGGCGCTCTGGACCTGATTGATGACGACACTGTCAGCGTGTCGAACATCAACCGACAGATTTTTGCCTTGCACAGCACGATTGGCCGTGCAAAGGTTGACGTGGCCGCTGAACGTGTCCGCGACATCAACCCCAACTGCCAGGTGACGACCCACAAGATGTTCTACCTGCCCGAGAATGCCGACGCGATTGACCTGTCCTGCTTTGACTATGTGGTTGACAGTCTGGACACTATCACGGCCAAAATGGAGATCGCCCGTCGTTGTCTGCGCCTGGGTGTGACGCACATCTGCTCGATGGGCGCGGCCTACAAGATGGACCCGATGGCCTTTCGCGTGGCTGACTTTGACGCGACGCGCATCGATCCGCTGGCACGCATGCTGCGCAAGCTGTTGCACCGTGAGGGTATCCACCACTTCAAGTGTGTCTATAGTGAGGAGGAGCCTCGCTGGAATCCCGACGTGCCCGTCTATGTTGACGGAAAAAAACAGCCGGGCAGTAACGCATTCGTTCCTGCCACGGCTGGTCTGTTGATTGCCCGTGAGGTGATTGTCGACCTCATTGGGATGAAAGTATAAGACTCTGAAAAGCTGTCTCTTCCTTATTTCTTTTTAGATTTCTTGGAGCTCTTGCCCGAGGAACTGTTGCTTGACGATTTCCCTGAAGAGCTCTTGCTGGAAGAGCCGCTCTTGTCGGCCTTACTGGACTTGCCAGACTTGCTCGTCGAGCTGCCCTTGTCGGCCTTGCCTGACTTACCGCCCTTGTCGGCTTTGCCTGACTTACTGGTGGAGCTGCCCTTGTCGGCCTTACTGGACTTGCCTGACTTGCTGGTCGAGCTACCCTTGTCGGCCTTGCCTGACTTGCCTTTAGACTTGCTCTTTTCGGCAGCAGCAGCTTGACGCGCCTCGGCCTTGGTGGGAATCTTGATTTTGTCACCGGCCTTAATCTTGTTGCCGTTCTGGATGCCATTAGCACGCTCGAGGTCCTTGACCGACACGCCGTTCTTCTCGGCAATCTGGGTGAGGGACTCACCCTTCTTCACGGTCACCTCGCTGGGTTTCTGCTGCTTGGCTTGCTGATGGTGCTTGCTGTCCTTGCCGCTCTTGTGGCTCTTGGAGCTCTTGGAACTGTACTCGGCAGTGCTCTTCCTGCTGTTTTTACCGCTCTTGTGGCTCTCGGTGTTGCTGTACTTCTTGTTGCGGTCACGCCAGTCACGTGAGTTACTCCTTGAGGCGTGTTGCTGTCTTGCGGTCTGTTCGTCCGTCCTGTAAGAAGATGTCTTACTGGTTTTGGTGGTCTTCACTTCCTCGTCAAGGTTGACAGTGTAGGAGCCCTGATAGGGCGCCTTGGTTGCGGCCTCTTCTTCGATTTTCTTCACCTCATCAAACTGTTCCTGCTCGTTAGTCTCCTGGCTTACGTCAGTCGACTGATCGCTGTCGCTGCTGTTGAGGGCGAGCATTTCATCATTGTCGGCACTGGCGATGCTGGGGCCGGGAGCCTTAACCTTAAGGGTCTCACCACGGCGTACGCGCTCGTTTTTCTTTCCGTTAAGCGCCATCAGTTCAGACGTGGTCATGTTATACTTGGCCGCGATGCTTGCTGCCGTCTCGTTGCGCCCTACCTTGTGAGTTGTAGTGCGCATATCGCCTGTTGAAGTACGGCCGCTGAGGTATTCCTCAGGGGTGGGAGCGTCACCACCAGGCTCGACGATAGGTCGATGCTCATAGACGTCAGCACGGTAGTTGTCGATAGTGTCCTCGCTCATAATGAAGCTGTAGATCTGCTGCGAGGGCAGTACCAGCACATAGGGGTGGCTGTCGCCAGGAATGACATCCTTGCGGAACTGCGGGTTGAGGGTGCGGATCTCCTCGATGGGGATGTTGAGCACCTGGGCAATCTGGCCGAAGTGGATGCGGCGATTGACTGTGACGGTGTCGGTAATGAGCGGCTTACGGGCCAGCGAGGGGCTGATGTTGTGTTGCTTGTAGTAGGTCATCGCATAGTTGGCGGCGATGAAAGCGGGCACATAGCCACGAGTCTCACGGGGGAGATACTGATAAATGTCCCAGAAGTCACCGGTGCCACCGTTGCTGTGCAGGGCCTTGTTGACATTGCCCGGGCCGCAGTTATAGGCGGCGATGGCCAACGACCAGTCGTTATAGATCTGGTACAGGTTCTTCAGATACTTGGCCGCCATGGCGCTGGAACGATAAGGGTCGCGGCGCTCATCGACGAGCGAGTTCACCTCCAGTCCCAAGCCCTTGCCCGTGCCAATCATGAACTGCCACAGTCCGGCGGCGCCCACGCGTGACGTCGCGTTGGGGTCAAGCGCGCTCTCGACGATGGGCAGGTACTTGAGTTCAAGCGGCAGTCCTTCCTTCTCGAGCGCCTGCTCAAAGATGGGCATATAGTACAGGCTCATGCCCAGCATCTGCTCGACGAGGGTTCGACTGCGATAGACATATCGCTCGATGTGCTGACGAACAATCTGATTGTAAGGCATCTCGATCTCAGAAGGTATCGCCGCCAAGCGCCTGATGTAGGTCTCCTCGCCCACCTCGCCGGGGGACTTGTTCTCTACATCGGCATCAAGCACCGCATAGTTCTGCAGGTACCAGTTCGTCATCATCTTGTGCACATCGGTGTCAAAACTCTCGGGGAAGACGATATCGTCATCGGTGATGGAGTTCTTTAACGACAGGATGTTGTTTTTCTCACGCGGTCCAGCCGTCAGCGTCAAAGCCGCCAACGCCGCCGCGAATAATACTGTGAAGAGTCTTTTTCTTATCATATTGTCATATATTTAGTTACGCGGTTAAAAGCTGAATGCACACTGCAAGCCCAACGAGGGCAGTCGCCCACCGGTGACCCCCATGACGCCCTTGACGTTGTTGTCGATAGCTGTCGGCGACACATCCAGCGTCAGGTCGGGCGAGATGTCGAAGTGGGCCAGCGAAGCATCGACATAGGCGTCCACGATGTTAAGGAGATACACGCCCACCATGGCGATGACACAAATCTCGCGATAGCGGCGGTAGTAGTCACGCTTGTTCTTGAGGACCTTCTGCAGCCAGGCTTGATCCAGATCGCTCTCCTTGACAGTGGGCGGGAAGAAATCCATGTAGCTGCGCGTGTCGGGGTCGTCGTCCATCACATCCCGGTAGCCCTTGGAATAGTCCTTGTACATGCGGTTGTTCCATGAGGCGCCGTAACTGAGTCCGACAAAGGAGCCGACGACGATGGGCAGTTTCCAGTATCGCCGGTTATAAATCTGTCCCAAGCCGGGACACAGCGCCGACAACCAGAGCGCCCGCTGCGGATCGGGATTGAACACCCTGACCTTGCCCAGCGTGGGCGACGCTGTGGTGTCCATGAGGATTTCCACATCATCAAGGCCCCTGACAGAGTCTATCGAGGCGAACAGGACGGTGTCGCCGGCGGCATTGACCACACGCACCGGGTTACTCCTCTTGAGCTCAGCCGAGTCAGTGATAGTGACGGGTTTGCGGTCATGTCGGGTAATTACCTTCGGCTTGCGCACTGTCTGTTCCACACTATCAGCGTGGACGATGGTCACGGCCTCCTGCGCCACAGCCTGCCCACTGAACCAGAACAGGAACAGCAGCACGGCGAGGTGCAGCACCCATGGCTTGCGATATGTAGCGAACAGCTTCACTGATGGGTCAAGCGTCTTTCAAGTGATCAAAGATACTGATGATTTTCTCCAATTCCTCCTCGTTGGTAAACGGGAAAGTGATTTTTCCCTTACCCGAGCGGTCGCAGGTGAACTTCACCGGCACCCCAAACGTGGATGCCAAGTGGCGCTGCAGTATCTCGTAGTCCTTGGCACGCATCGGCTTGCGCTCACCCCCCTGGACGGCACGTTCATTGTCGGCGGCCTCCTGCATCTGCTTGGCGCGTTGTTCCACCTGTCGCACCGACAGCCCCCTCTTGACGGTCTCGTTGTACAGCTTTAACTGCAGTTTGGGGTCATCGAGCGAGAGCAGGGCACGGGCATGGCCCATGTCCAACGTGTGGTCGTGCAGGCCCAGCTGCACCTCGGCGGGCAGCTTGAGCAGGCGCAGGAAATTGGCGATAGTGGCGCGTTTCTTGCCGATGCGCTCACTCAGGCGCTCCTGAGTGAGGTGGTACTGGTCGATGAGTTTCCTGAAGGTAAGGGCAATCTCGATGGCATTCAGGTCCTCGCGCTGAATGTTCTCGATGAGGGCCATCTCGGTCACCTCACTGTCGTTGGCAGTGCGGATGTAGGCCGGGACGGTTTCCAGACCAGCCAGTTGCGCGGCGCGATAACGCCGTTCACCCGAAATGATCTGATAAGAATTGTCGCCCATGCTGCGCAGGGTGAGCGGTTGGATGATGCCCAGCTCCCTGATGCTGGTGGCCAACTCGGCGAGGGCCTCCTCGTCAAACACCTGACGGGGCTGGTCGGGATTGGGTGTTATCTGGGCAACAGGTATTTCGTTGATGGCCGAGGAGCCTCCCGTTTGGATGTCATCCATCGAGATGAGAGAGTCCAAGCCTTTGCCTAAAGCACTTCGTTTCATAATGCGATGTTTGGTTCTATTGCGTTTTAGTCGTTTTCTGTTCTGGCGTTAACAACAAGTCACTTGCCTTTCCCACGGTCAATGATTTCGCGGGCCAACTGGATGTGGCTCGTGGCACCGCGGCACGCGGGGTCATACTGGATGACCGACAGGCCGTGACTGGGGGCTTCGCTGATGCGGATGTTGCGCGGAATCACCGTGTTGAACACCATGTCACCGAAGTGGCCCTTCAACTCCTCAAAGATTTCGTTGGCCAGGCGCAAGCGGGCGTCATACATCGTGAGCAGGAAACCCTCGATGCGCAGGCCGGCATTGAGCTTGCCCTTGATGATGCGGATGGTGTTGAGCAGCTTGCTGATGCCCTCGAGCGCGAAATACTCGGCCTGAACCGGAATGATGACGCTGTCGGCCGCGGTGAGCGCGTTGACGGTGATCAATCCCAGCGACGGGCTGCAGTCGATGATGACAAAATCATAATCGTCCTTAATCTCCTTGATGGCGTTACTCAGCACGCGTTCGCGCCCTTTTTTCTCCACAAGTTCCAACTCAGCGCCGACGAGGTCGATGCGCGACCCCAACAGCTTCAATCCCCCGACGCAGGTCTCCACGGTGGCGCTGCGCATGGGATAATCGTCCACCAGGCATTCATAGATGGTCGACGACATGTCCTTGGGCTCGATACCCAGGCCCGACGTGGCGTTGGCCTGCGGGTCGGCATCGATGAGCAGCACCCGCTTACCGAGGCTTGCCAGTGCTGCCGACAGGTTGATGGCGGTAGTGGTCTTGCCCACTCCACCTTTTTGATTTGCTATTGCTATAATCTTCCCCATGAGGTAGTATTCTTGAAAAAATATCCTGGCCATGCTCCATGACAGCAACTCACAAGACATGATGATACCAAATGCCATGAAAAACAATTCCCCATGGCAAAGTGGCTGCCTTGTCTGTCTGGATGTTGCAGGGCCGCCAATGTTTCACGGATGCAAAGAAACAATTATTTCCTCAAAAAAAGGTCAAAAAGTCCGTTAAAATCGGTGAATTGTTCAAAACTAACCTAAATTGTCAATAACTCGTGGAACATTCAATTTTTTGCTCATTTATTACCAACTGATTCATTCTGAAAAGCATTCGCATGGTCTTATTGACCAGCAACTAAGCAATATGATTCTTCTCAGGAGGATGCGGTTTTCAATCACAACCGGCATGTTTCCCATCAAGATTCAGCAGTTTTTGGCTAAAAAATTTGTGTAGTCCAAAAATTATTACGTAATTTGCATTATAAAAAAAATATAATGCGATTTTGATAAACATCTATGGCTAAGAAGAAGGCAATAAAACTTGCGAATCCGTTTGTTATTCAGGGATATGTAAGTCCTGAATACTTCTGCGACCGCAAGGAAGAGACCGAAATGATATGCAACCATTTCAAGAATGGTCGCAATATCACCCTTGTTGCGCCTCGCAGAATCGGCAAAACAGGGCTGATAAAAAACGCATTCTACCATATTGAGCGTCAAGATAAGCATGCCATCTGCCTTTATCTTGACATTTTCGCCACCAAGAACCTCCAGGATTTCACCGAAATGTTCGGTTCGGTGGTCTTTAACGGTTTTGCGCGCAAGGAAAAGTCATTCTTGCAGAAGACCGCGTCGTTGTTGGGGAGCCTGCGCCCCGTGTTCAGCAACGACCCCTATACCGGCATGCCCAAGATGTCGATCACCGTTGACCCGTCCCGCTCCCAGCTGACGATACAGCAGATTTTTGACCTGCTGGCCACCAGCAAGCATCACATCTACATCGCCATCGACGAGTTCCAGCAGATCGCCAATTACCCCGAGGCCGGTACCGAAGCCCTGCTGCGTTCCCACATCCAGTTTGCCACCGGGGTGCACTTCATCTTTGCCGGCAGCAAGCATCACTTGATGGCCGAGATGTTCGGTTCTCCCCAGCGCCCATTCTTCCAGAGCACCGAGATGATGGACCTCAATCCCCTGGACAAGGAGGTGTACTACGAGTTCGCCCATCAATTCTTTGAGAAGAACCGCGGCAGCCTCGATAAGGACACCTTCATGCAGCTCTACGACAGCTTTGAGGGCCACACCTGGTATATCCAGAACGTGCTGAACCGCCTCTATGAGACCCGTCGGCACGTGAAAAACATGGACGACGTGAACCGCGCCATCGTGCAGCTGGTGGACTCCAAATCGGCGCAATATGAGAGCCTGGCGCAATTCCTGTCTTCCAACCAGTTCAATCTGCTCAAGGCCATTGCCAGCGACGGCATCGCCGCCGAGCCGACGGGCGCAAAGTTCATCCGCCAGCACAACATGGTGAGTGCCAGCGCTGTCCAAGCGGCACTCAAGAGCCTGGTGGAGAAGGAAATCATCTACCGCACCAAACGCGGCTACATGATCTATGACCGGTTCATGAGCATCTGGCTCAAGCGCACGTTTGGCTAAAGCCTCTCGTCACCGCTTTACAGCAGCCCATTGGCACGGTTTTTGTATTTATGGAGAGAGCTTATATCAATTGAATTATACATCTATATCATAACCAATTAACGACGACTGAACATGGAATTTCATCTGATTGTTAATGGAAAGCAGGAAGGTCCGTTTTCCATCGAGGAGTTGGAACAGCAGGGTTTGACTCCCGAGAGCGAAGTGTGGGCTCCAGGCATGGACGACTGGCAGCAGGCCGGCGACGTGGCGGAACTGACAGCGGTGCTTCAACGGGCAGAGTTCGAGGCCGCACAGCAGGCTCGTATCGCTGCCGAGAACCGAGCGACGATGGGACAACCATTTGACCCGCCCATTCCACCGACCCAAGTGCCGCCGCCTCAAGTGCCCCGGTATGGCGCCGTTCAAGAGCAAGAACAGCCCAAGAAACGCGGCTGCATGCCCTGGCTCATCGCTGGCATGATTCTGGCCATTCTGTTCGCCACGATGGTGTTCACGTGTCCCGACCGCCATGCCCATGAAGAGGCGATTCAGGAAGTCACCAAGGAATGGCTGGGCGACAAGGTGCAGGAAAACCTCGGCGCTTTCACCGGCAATAGCGGCTTTGGCAGCATCGTGAACGATATCGTCAGCAAGATAGTGCGTGAATGGACTGATTCGGGCACCGAATTTGCCCTCACTAACTTCCTTGAAGTGGATAACTATATCGTCTGCTCGGTGGGTCACATCAAGATAGGCGACGAGGATAAGACGGTCTCGTTTGGCATTTTTGGCCACGTGTTCACCTTTGACAAGAACGACCTGGAGGAACTGTGGGCCAAAGCATTGGATTCCCATGAATCCAACAACAGGGCAATCGTTCCGCCGACGCCCACCCCCCAGAACGACGAGGAAGCCGTTCCTGATGAGGAGGCAACACCGAACAACTCCTCCATCATGCCCGACAGCATCATGGGTGTTGAGGTCCCAAGAGAACTTGACACCTTGGTGAACAACATGGTCAACGAGGGCGTGCGCCAGGCCAAAGAATGGGCCAAGCGACAAATCGACGAACTCTAACCGAGTCCCCACCCTATCAACATATCACGGGCCTGAATTACAGTTCAGACCCGTGATTGTTATTTAGTGAAACCTATGCTTGACTGCAAACTATCAGACACCGCAGGCTTTCATCAGGCATACCATAAAGAGGAAAATCAGGACCCACGTGAAACAACCGTAGCGAGAACGCGGCTGTTGCTGCTGCCCTGGGCTTCCCTGTCCACCTTGGGGAAGCGCGCTCGGCGGGACGGAGTAGCTATACATTTCCCGGTGAGGGATGAGAATCTGGCGCGGACCTCCGTTGTTGTATGGGCCGATGGCGCCGGCAGCCTCGAGCTGGCGGATGAGTTCGGCAGCACGCTCGTCGCTGATGTGGAAATGGTCGCGCAGCATCATCGGCGTGATGGCCGTGCATTGTGTCAGGAATTGCAGGGCGGCCTGGAAGAGAGGGTCGGCATTGGGCAAGGGCGGTGGCAGCGGGGGCATACCCTCGACCTCTTCGATGACATCGGCCGGCTGCGGAACGTCGGCACCCGACTCGTCAAAACTTGCGCCGCAGTTGGGGCAGAAGTGCGCATTACTGTTAGCCTCATGGCCGCAGCTGGGGCAATTGATGACGCGTGACGGCTCAACAGAGGTATCAAGATCAAGGCTGTCGTTAGGGATATAGGCATAATCCCCCACGATTTGCAACTCGCACAGGCATTGTGGACAGATGACCTTGTATTCACTGTTGATGAGCACCTCGGTGCTCAGGTCCATCTTCTTGCCGCATTTGGGACAGGTATAAATCATATTGACGACAGATTGCTATATTGCTGCAAAAATACTAAAAACACATTAATATATAAAACATGACTGCAAAAACCGTGCCGCCTGCCTATCCTTAGCACAAAATCACAGCTTAAACCAACGATGCCTAAAACAGCAAAACAAAGCCTCCATCAAAATAAAATTCTTAAAAGATGTTAAAATATTTGGTGGATTCAAAACTATTGTTATACCTTTGCAGTGTACTAGTTAAGTAGTACACTAGAAAAGTAAATTATTAACCACTAAAATATCTATCTATTATGTTTAACTTCAATGACATTAGCTTTCGCTACAGTAAGAAGGGCGTTGAATTGTTCAACGACTTCTCGATGGATTTACAGGCCGGCAACGTCTACGGCCTGCTCGGCAAGAACGGTGCAGGCAAGTCCACGCTCATCTACCTGATGACGGGCCTGTTGACCCCTCAAGCCGGCACAGTGACTATGGATGGCGAGAACGTTCGCCATCGCCTCCCCAAGACCATGAGCGATATCTTCCTGGTGCCCGAGGAGTTTGACCTGCCTCGCTTGACCCTCAAGCAGTATGTGAGCATCAACGCTCCGTTCTATCCCCACTTCAGCATGGAGGACATGCAGCGCTATCTCGACATCTTTGAGATGGGTGGTGACATGAAAGTGAAGCTCCACTCGCTGTCGATGGGACAGAAGAAGAAAGTGTTCATGGCCTTTGCCTTTGCCACCAACACCCGCGCCCTGATCATGGATGAGCCGACCAACGGCCTGGATATCCCCAGCAAGAGCCAGTTCCGCAAACTCGTCAGCACGGGCATGACCGATGAGAAGATGATGCTCATCTCTACCCACCAGGTGCGTGACATCAGCGACATCCTGGATCACGTGGTCATCATCGACCAGAGCAAGGTGCTCCTCAACGCAGGTTTTGCCGAAGTGATGAGCAAGGTGGCCTTCCGCCCCCTGCGCGATGGCGATCAGCCCATTTTCGTGCTCCAAAGCCCCTTCGGCCCATTGGCCGCTGTTCCTGCTGACGCAGGCGAGGAAACTGCAGTCGACCTGGAGATGCTGTTCAATGCCACACTCCAGAATCCCGCTGCCATTAATCAATTATTCACCACTCAAAAATAATCACCACTATGAATACCGTCAATCAAGTTTTCAATTGGGGCCGTTTCACATCCGCCCTGCGCAAGGAAGCAGTAGAGAACAACCGCACCCTCATGTTCACGGTCTTGGGTGTCTATGCCCTGCTCTCGATTTTCATGATTCTTGGCAATCTCGTCATCGGCATGGAGGAAGACGTACGGAGTATGTCAGACGGCTCAACACCCCACTACACGGTCGTCGGCTTCATTTTGATGTTTGCCATTTGTGTTGTGGCTTCATTCTCATTCAAGAAACTGACGAGAAAGACAGGCCGCATTGATATGTTCACCTCACCGACATCGACACTGGAGAAATTCCTTGTCAACGTCACAATCTATGTGCTCGGCTTCTTTGTTGTCTTCTTTATCTGTGCACAACTTGCCGACCTCACCCGTGTCGCCGTGCTGTGGGCCTTCCGCAACGATATCATAGTTCCCGGCCCAATTAATTTCCTGCCGACGATCAGCCATGCCTACGAGCTGACCCCCTTGAGTAACATGTCAGGAATTTCACAAATCTTCGCTTTCGGGCTCCTTGCTAATGCCGGTCTGTTCCTGCTGGGCAGCGTGGTGTGGCCCCGTCTGTCATTCCTCAAGACGTTTGCCGCCATGTATGCTGTCGAAATCGTTCTCACCATTCTGTTCATCATTGGCACTAGCATCGTCGGTAAGGAGAACACGTTCGCCCTTCTGAGTTGGATTGGGGATGCTATTGAGAAAGGCACTTTCATTTATTGGATGGCTGGACTGGTGCTTGCCCAGTTGATTCTCTACTGGGGTCTTGCATGGTACCTGTTCCAGCGCAAAGATGTGATTTCCCTCAAGTGGTGGAAGTGATTTACGGATTTTGCATTCTTTTCACGAACTTGAGAATTAAAGATTAATGACCACCATCAATTGAAAAGATGACTATGAACTTCAAGGATAATAAAGCGATTTATCTGCAGATTGCAGACCGCATCGGGGACCAGATTCTCTCTGGAGTCTTGACTCCCGACGGCAAGGTACCGAGCGTACGCGAGCTCGCTGCCGAGATCGAGGTCAACGCCAATACCGTGGCCCGCACCTACGACCACCTGCAGCAGAACGGCGTCATCTACACCAAGCGAGGTCTGGGCTACTTCGTTAGCCCCGAGGCCAAAGACAAAATCATCGCCTCGCGCCGTGACCTGCTCATGCAGGGCGAAATGGACTACTTCCTGGGGCAGCTCAAGGCTGTGGGCATCACCCCCGCCGAGCTTCAGGGACTCTATCAGGAGTATCTCAACAAGTAAACAACAACCAACTACGAATTACGCCAATCGAACTAATCACCCAACAACACAAAGCGACGTTAGAGACATTAGCGTAATTCGTGGTTTTAAAACCAGACGATTATGAAACAGCAAAATTTTGTAGCAACAGCTGCAGCGGCGGTCATCGCCATCGTCACGTTAATCACAGGCATCATCATCTCACATTAAATGAGTAACGATTCCCGGAATCCAAGGGCCTGAGATACAGAGTAGAAACTATCAAGATTTATAACCTGCAAATTATGAGGATCATGGAAAGTAACGAATTGGATAACGCCAGCAAGAATGGGCTGATGGAAAGCATCAGAGCCCGGCTTGCCGAAGAGGTAAATAGCCATAGAATCGTTGGAACCATGTTTCTGGCCATCCTGATTATGAATTTGTTCTATTATGCAGGCAGTCTTGGTAAGAATTGGACATATTATGGTGCTCCTGCCTTCATCGTTATATTCAGTATCGCTGAATCGTGGTGGAAGAAAAGGATGATTAAGTGTAACGACGCCAAGGAATTGGAGAGTATTCATAAGAGGTACATCATCTATCACAAGATTGATCATATCGCTGCTCTCGTGTTTTTGGTACTGATTGCATATCCTCTTTATAAAGATTGTCTTGGGACTACCAGCCCAGAGTTCTCATTAGCGTTGCTGGGCGTGATTTGGGCAGTTGCATTCTGCCTTATCTTAAGGAGGTTATTAAAACTTAAGAAGTCACCCGTCGATCAAGAGATTGAACGCCTCCAGGAACTCATTGAAAATGACCGTTCAGGTAAATAATCAATTAACTATTAGCTATTATCAACCCTCAAAAAACAGAACAATGAAAAAGCTTTTATCCTACTTCGCAATCATAATGCTTGTTGCTACTGCAGCATTGACCTCCTGCAACGAGCAGCAAAACGAGAAAGAGGTGCCACTGATGGTCACCTACTCAATTGACTGTTCAAAGGACTTGTTGAACTTGTGCGACTTGGTTGTCACCTATAAAGGTAATGACGGGGTTGACGTCGTTGATACGATTACTGTCATCGATGATACAACAACGATGCAGTCGTGGACCAAGACAATCCAGACCCACAAGGTCCCTGTAAAAATCGGCCTGGATTACACCCTTGTGCAGAAAACCGACACGCTGATCACCGACCAGCCAACTGCTCAGCTCGATGCCTGGTGTACAGTCATCGTTGATAAGATAGGCATCGTGAATAGAAACCGCTCAACGAGTCAAAAAATCATCAACAAAAAGCATAGTTTCTTTGTGGTTCAAGATATGATCAGAGAAACAGTTCCCAACTCCAGACAAAAACTGACCGACATTATCAACAAAAATAACAGCAGTCAGGCCGACAAACGTGAAGCCGGCACCACCAATTCCTGCTTTATCGTCAAACCATATCCCCATAGCGAGATTCTGACAGTAACGGGAACCAACTGGAAGGATTAAGAAAACAAGCAGCCAAATTCTAGCATGAGCCACGTTGAAAAGGGATAATATGGGCATCATTCTTATCTCATTTCAGTCGATGGTCAAAAAAAAAGGAACTTTTGTGTAGTTATTTTGCTGGTAACTGCGTCAAAGGGGCAAAACAAGATTAAAAAACATATTCATATTCATTAAAACAATAACCACTTATGAACGCAAAGAAATTATTGGCTGTATTGATGTTGCTGCTGATGACATTCAGCGCCAACATGATGATGGCACAGGAACTGCCTCCCATCCCTGTGGATGACCAGGTGCGCATCGGTAAACTGGATTGCGGACTCACCTACTACATCCGCCACAACAATTATCCCGAGAACCGCGTGAACTTCTACATCGCTCAGCGTGTGGGTTCTATCCAGGAGGAAGAGAGCCAGCGTGGTCTCGCCCACTTCCTGGAGCACATGGCCTTCAACGGCAGTGAGCACTTCAACGGCGAGGGCAAGGGCATTATCGACTACACCCGTTCGCTGGGTGTGAACTTCGGTGGTGACCTGAACGCCTACACCAGTATCGCCGAGACCGTCTATAACATCAACGACGTTCCCAGCACCCGCCAGAGCGCCATCGACTCGTGTCTGCTCATCCTCAAGGACTGGAGCACCGGTCTGTTGCTCACCGACGAGGAGATCGACAAGGAGCGCGGTGTGATCCACGAGGAGTGGCGTCTGGGCCAAAGCGCACAGATGCGCATGCTCGAGCGCCAGTTGGAGACCCTGTTCCCCAACTCCAAGTTCGGCAAGCGCCTGCCCATCGGTCTGATGAGCGTGGTGGACAACTTTGAGTACAAAGAGCTGCGCGACTACTACCACAAGTGGTATCGTCCCGACAACCAGGCTCTGGTCATCGTGGGTGACGTGGATGTTGACCACATCGAAGCCCAGATCAAGGAGATGTACAAGGGCTATACCCTTGACCCCAATGCCGCCCAGGTGGTTCGCGAACCGGTGCCCGACAACGAGCAGCCCATTATCGTTGTAGACAAGGACAAGGAGCAGCAGTACAGCGAGGTGAGCGTGATGTTCAAGCACGAGACCGAGACTCCCGAGGAGAAAGCGAATATGGACTACCTCTTTGTTGACTATATCAAAGACATGGTCACCAGCATGCTCAACACCCGACTCAGGGACCAAGCCCAAGAGCCCGATTGCCCCTTTATTGCCGCTTACTGCTATGATGGTGAATACATCCTGGCCAACACGATGGATGCCTTCACAATCGACATCACGCCCAAGGAGGGCAAGGCCGAAGCTGCCACCCAGGCCGCAATTATCGAGGCCATGCGCGCCGCCAAATACGGCTTTACCGCCAGTGAGTATGACCGCGCCCGCGACGAGTACATCAGTCGCCTGGAACGCCGCTACAACGAGCGCGACAAAGTGTCTAACGAGAACTATGGCCGCCAATACTGCAGCAACTTCCTGGACGGCGAGCCCATCCCCTCGATTGATGTGCTCTACCAACTCATGGGTCAATTCGCTCCCATGATTCCCGTCGAAGCCATTAACGAGTCTCTCCCCGAATTCATCAGCACCGACGGCAAAAACCTTGTCATCGCCAACTTCAACCAGGAGAAGGACGGTGCCGTTTATCCCACCGTTGAAGGTCTCCAAGCCGCATATGACGCTGCCTCCAGCGCCAACATCGAAGCCTATGTGGACAACGTGAAGAACGAGCCCCTGATGACCGAGATGCCCAAGAAGGGCGAAATCGTCAAGGAGAGCTACAACAGCCAGCTTGACTACAAAGAGCTTGAGCTGAGCAACGGTGCCCGCGTCATCCTCAAGAAGACCGACTTCAAGCAGGACGAGATCAGGATGAGTGCCTTCCAGCGTGGCGGTCAGTCACTCTACGGTGAAAAAGACTGGGCTAACCTGAAGATGCTGAGCGCACTGAGTTCCATCACCGGTGTGGGCAACTTCTCCAACTCCGAGCTCCAGAAAGCCCTTGCCGGCAAGCAGACAAGCGTCTATCTGAATATCGCCGACTATACTGACGAGTTGAGCGGTAACAGCACCGTCAAGGATCTGGAGACCATGTTCCAGCTCATCTATCTGAACTTCACTGCTCTGAACCCTGACGAGAAGAAGTTCAACCAAACGATGAGCTTGATGGAAACCCAGCTCAAGAACAAGGGCCTCATGCCCGAGGCTGCCTTGAGCGACTCGCTGCAGTACATCATCAGCAACCACAACTGGCGCAACAAGCCCTTCAATGTCGAGGACTTGCAGCAGGTGAACCTGGACCGCATCGTTGAGATTGCCAAGGAGCGTACGGCCAATGCCGCTAACTACACCTTCACCTTCGTGGGTAACTTTGACGAGGCTACCATCCGCCCGCTCATCGAGCAGTACATCGCCAGTCTGCCCGCCAAGAAGGGTGTGAAGAGCAACTGGGTTAACAACATGGATATGCCCAAGGGAGAGGTCATCAACCACTTCACCCGCAAGATGGAGTCGCCCAAGGAGTATGAAATTATCATCTGGCACAACAATGAACTGCCCCACACCCTGGAGAATGAGGTGAAGGCCGACATGCTGGGCCAGTGCCTGGGACGCATCTATCTGCAGAAGATTCGTGAGGATGCCGGTGCTGCCTACTCGACCGACGCTATTGGCCAGACCGGCATGGCTGGCGACAAGCCCCAGACGGCGGTTATTGCCGTATGCCCCGTCAATCCCAAGTTTGAGGAGATGGCCTTGAATATCATGAACGAGGAGATGAAGACCGCATGCACCACCATCGATGCAACCGCACTGACCGAGGCTGCCGAGCAGCTGCTCAAGGACTACGCTACCAACGCCAAGGAGAACTGGTTCTGGATGAGCGCCATCCAGGAATACCTGACCCACGGCTATGACGGCGTAACTGGCTATGAGCAGATCGTTAAGGCTCAGACTCCCGCTACCATCGCCGAGTTTGCCCGCCAACTCTTGAGCTCCGGTAACAGGATTGAACTTGTGATGGCGCCCGAGAAGGCTCCCGATAAGTAAGCATTAAACCCAAATGTTTATGACAATAATGAGCTGGGAACTCTCGACGAGAATCCTGGCTCATTATTGCCAAAACAGGGGGTACCGCATTTAACCCACATCAACAACTTTTTAAAAAACCTATCGTTATGAAACCTATACCCAAAAGAATCCTGATGACCCTTGGCCTTTTGGTCATGGTTGGCGCATTGGTTTTCACCACCTCTTGCGGTCCGGAAAAGCACAAAATCGATGACAGCACGGTGCTGCCCTTCAAGGACAAGGCCGAGCTTGACAAGTTACTTGATCTTTCCATCCTGCCCGAGTACACCATCGAGGAATATTATACCAAGAACGACCTCATCACTGGTGACGAAAAGTTCGTTGTGTGCTGCAAGTTCCTGAAGGAAGTTTCCCCTGCCGATGTCCAGAAAATCGCAGATCAGGTCGATCGTGATTATCACAGAGGATGGTTCACATTCGAGTCGTTTGAAAACGACATGAAGCTCATCTTTGACCTTGACACCACATTGACAGCCGACCGGAAAAGGCCCGATTTCCTAGGCAACAATATCCACGTCGAGATTGAACTGCCATGTGGGGAGAAAGACTCCTGGAAGGGATTTGAGGTCGTCTTCAGGAACAATCGTGCCGACTTCAGTGTTGTCGTTGACCGTGACACACTCTCCAAACTGCTGGGCGTGGATTTTCCACCGTTGACCGAAACGTCACGAAGCGACGAGAACATATATTTTGAATTTGACACCATCCCATCCGAGGAGTTCTACCAAGCCCTTGAGAAGGCTCCGCATTGGAAAGTCTCCCAAGTGCGTGGCGATTACACTTTCTATGATTATGACTACGATGACGGGAAAGTTTGGATTACCGCCGAACTCATTAAAGGCGAAACCGACTTTTCCTTCTACCGCACAAAATCAATAGAATCAACCATCGGCGGCGGCGTCATCGACAAGATTAAGCAGCGTGTGTCGCCCCGAGACAAGGAACCGAAGGAATAAAATAGACATCAATATGTTCATTTGAGGACCAGTGGCTATACTACTGGTCCTTAATGATTTATTGATACCTCTAATATTTCAGGTGAGAGAAAAAACAGCATTTTTTCAGGTTTTTTTGTAGTTTTGCGGTGACAAAACTCGTCTAAAGAGCAGAAACAATTAATTATCTTTGCAGATAATCACCGAAACCAATCACTTAAAAGCACAATAATATGGCTTATCTGGATATTAACAACGTGGTGAAACGTTATGAGGGGCACACCGCCCTGGCTGGCGTTTCCATGCAGGTGGAGCAGGGCTGCATCTACGGTCTGTTGGGCCCCAACGGTGCCGGCAAGAGCACCCTGATCCGCATCATCAACCGCATCCTTGCTGCCGACGAGGGCACTGTGACGCTCAACGGCAAACAGATGACCGACGACGACATCACCCACATCGGCTACCTGCCCGAGGAGCGCGGCCTGTACAAGAAAATGAAGGTCGGCGACCACATCGTCTATCTGGGACGCCTCAAGGGCATGACCAAGGCCGACGCTGTGGCCTCGATGCACTGGTGGCTCGACCGCTTTGACCTCAAGGAGTGGGAAAACAAGAAGGTGGAGAACCTGTCCAAGGGTATGCAGCAGAAGGTGCAGTTCATCGGCACCGTGATCCACCGCCCGCCGCTGTTGATCTTCGACGAACCGTTCTCGGGCTTCGACCCCGTGAATGCCGAACAGCTGAAGGTTGAGATTCTCGCCTTGCGCGACCAGGGCAGCACCATCCTGTTCTCGACCCACAACATGGCGTCGGTCGAGGAGGTGTGCCAGCAGATTACCCTGCTCAACCATGCACAGGTGGTGCTCACCGGCAGCGTCGACGAGGTGAAGCAACAGCACAAGAAGAACATCATCGCGGTGCAGACGCCCGACACCATCGAACCCAACCCCTCGATGTTCTCCCTGCTGCCCCCCGATCCTGTCAAGAAAGCCGAAACCCGCATCAAGCTTGCACAGGGTGTGCAGGTGCGCGATGCCATCTCCTGGCTCAACGAGCATTACCGCCTGACGGGCTTCACCGAGGTGCTGCCCAGCATGAACGAGATATTTATCGAGACCGTTAAATCCAATAATACTGAACAACAATGAATAAGCTTCGCCTCATCATCGCCCGTGAATATATGTCGATTGTCGGGCGCAAGTCATTCATCTTCATGACCCTGGGCTTGCCCCTGCTGTTTATCCTCATCATGGCCGTTCCCATCGGGTTGGCCTATCTCAACGACAAGGGCAGTGACACCCAACAGATTGCCGTCATCGACGAGACGGGCCGCTATGCCGCCGCACTCAAGAGCGACGACATGTACAACTTTGTCGCCATCAAGGGTGACACCGTGACCAACGCCCGCGAGTTCTATGAAAAGGCCAATGGCTCTCTTGACGCCATCATCATCATCCCACGCGACGTGGACAGCACAGGAGTGGTGAACATCTTCAGCGAGGGAACTATCACCCCTGCCCTGGTGTCCAGCGTGCGTAGCGTCATCTCGGATACCATCCAGAGTGCCCATCTCACCGACATGGGTATCCCCAACCTGCAAGAGATGGTCAATAAGGCACACATCAATGTGGACGTGCGCTCGATCAAGTGGAGCGAAGAGGGCGAGCAGGAGTCCTCGACTGGTGCCGCTATGGGACTGGGATTGATGCTCTCGATCTTCACCTATATGTTTGTGCTCATGTATGGCGCAATGATCATGAACAGCGTTATTGAGGAGAAAACCAACCGCATCGTTGAGGTCGTTGTGAGCAGTTGCCGACCGTTCCAGTTGATGTTGGGCAAAATTATCGGTGTGGGCCTCGTGGGCCTGACCCAGATGCTTATCTGGATTGTGCTTCTCGTGGTTGTTGCCATGGTAGCCGGCAGTGCATTGGGGATTGGCAATGTATCACCCGACGCTGTGTCACCCGAGGCATTGGCTTCGGCAAAGGATATGGGAGCCATCGAGAGCATTGTGCGTGAGACGCTCTCAATCAATTATGTCCCCATCATTGTGAACTTCATTCTTTACTTCATTGGCGGTTACATGCTTTACAGCGCGCTGTTTGCGGGACTGGGTTCAGCAGTGGACCAGGCCAGTGATTCCTCACAGTTCACGACCCCTGTCATCCTGATTATGCTCATCGCCTTCTATGCCGGCATGGCTTGCATGGAGAATCCCTCAGGTCCCACCGCAGTTTGGTGCTCCATCATCCCGTTCACCTCGCCTGTGGTGATGATGATCAGGTTGCCCTTCGGCGTATCCTTCTGGCAATTGGCATTGAGCCTTGCGTTGCTCTTTGGCACCGCGCTGTTCATCACCTGGCTGGCAGCCCGCATCTATCGCCGCGGCATTCTGCACTACGGCAAGAAGGCCAGCTTCGGCGACCTCTTCAAGTGGATGAAGTGAACTTAACCATCCAGAATATCTAGAAAAGAAGACAAGACAAATGAGAATCGTAATACAACGTGTGACCGAGGCTTCGGTCACTATCGATGGCAAGATTCACGGCGCCATCAGCCACGGGCTGATGGTGCTTGTGGGTGTACGCGAGGGTGACACCCTCGACGACATGCGCTGGCTAGCGCAGAAGACAGTGAACCTGCGCATCTTTGACGACGAGCAGGGTGTGATGAACCGCAGCATCATCGACGCGGGAGGCGAGATACTGGCCATCAGCCAGTTTACCCTCAACGCCTCGACCAAGAAAGGCAATCGTCCGTCCTATATTCATGCTGCCGGCCATGACGTGGCCGTGCCGCTGTATGATGCCTATTGTGACGAGTTGGCACAACTGTTGGGCAAACCCACGCAACGCGGCGTGTTCGGCGCCGAGATGCAGGTGTCGCTCATCAACGATGGCCCGGTGACCATCATCATCGACTCACGCCTCAAGGAATGAGCGCGGAGCAGTTTTCTGGACTCGGATATCATGAGAATGAAATAAAGTAACTATCTTTGCCTCTGTGAAACAGATAGTAATCTTCGGTAACCGTTACCAGCAGGACGACAGCACCACGGTGCTCGCGCTGCTGGATTACCTGCGTGACAGCGGCCTGCAGGTAGCTGTCGAACGCGAATACCTGCAATACCTGTATGGTGAACAGGAAACAGATATCCCAGCCTTTGACGCCAGCCAAGTGCCCGATGCCGACATGGCGTTCTCGTTGGGTGGTGACGGCACCTTCCTGACAACAGCCATGTGGGTCTCCCGAAAGGGGATGCCAATCCTGGGTATCAACCTGGGGCATTTGGGCTACCTGACCACCGGGCGCCTTGACAAGGACAGTCACATGATCGATGATGTGCTGGCTGGCAACTACCGCATCGAGGAGCGCACGATGCTGCAAGTGCAGTGTGACCAGGTTGACATACAGCATCCCTGGGCCTTGAACGAGATTGCCATCCTGAGGCACGACACGTCGTCGATGCTGGATATGGAAACCAAGCTGCGCAGCCACGAGCTCACAACCTACCGCGGCGACGGACTGATTATCAGCACTCCGACAGGGTCCACAGCCTACAACATGAGTGTTGGAGGCCCCATCCTGGAACCGACAACCGCATGCCTGGTGCTGTCGCCCATTTCACCCCACTCGCTGACGATGCGTCCTCTCGTGGTGCGTGACGACAGCGAGATTGTGGTTCGCACCCGCTCCCGTGCGTCCCAGTATGAGGTGAGTATCGACGGTGAGGTCACCTTGTGCCCCTCGGGTTCAACATTGACCATCAGCCGCGCCCCACACTGCGCACGCGTGGTTCAACAGCAAAGCAACAATTTTGCCAGCACTTTGCGCCAGAAACTGCTGTGGGGCACCGACCAGCGTTAACCCTAATCAGTTGAAATAAAAAACAACACGGCGACAGACGCTAAAGCCTGCCGCCGTGTGTTTTATCCACTGCAGTGTCGGTCTCGGGATTATTCCTTAAACAACCTGCGGTGCATCAATACCGAACGGTAGATGTGAATCATGTGATCGGCGAGAACCTTGCCCGTGAAGCGCTCGCTGTTAGCGCGTGCCGCTTGCAGGATTTCGGCTACCTTGTTCTCGTCCTCCAAGACATCACTCAACAGGTCGGCGCCCTCTTGATAGGTGTTGTAGTAGATGGCACCGTCGCCGCCAAACTCCCTGGCCCTGGGTGAATCCTTGCAGATGACCAAGGCACCCGTTCGCTGGGCGTTGATGAGTTTATAGAGGTCACGCATACGATCGGTATTGGGGATGATAACCGCTTGAGCCATACGGGCCACAGCAGTAAGGTCGGCGTGATGCACCTTGTCCACCTGTTTGAAACGATGGAAGATGTGCAGGTCATGAGCCTGTTCCTTAACCACGTGGTCAAAGTGATTGGTACGGTAACCCAACATGACAATCGAGATCTTGCGGTTGCGCAACTCGTGGATGAGCTGCATGGCCTCCTTGAGGTTGTCGTCAGCATCCATACGTCCCTTGTAGAGGATGAAACGCTCAGGGAGATGGTATTTCTCTCGCAGGATTTCGAACATGTTCTCGGGCACAGAGTCATCACAACCATCATAGAAACACGGATAAACCACCTCCACATTGTCGGGATTCACGTGATAATGGTCGATAATGATTTGACGGTCAACCTCGCTAAGGGCAATCACACGCTTGGCGAGCTTGCAGGCCTTGCGTGCACGACGTTGCATCATCATGCGCTGAATCCATCCGCCGGCACTCTTGTACAAGGGATCGGTCATCGTGAACACCGTGGGGAAGCTGCTGCCATTGAAACCTGACGCCAGTCCATCGTCAATGCCATGGAAAGTGTTGACGCCATGTGCCTTGGCCGAGCGTACGATTCCTGTTCCGGTGTACCAACGGTTTTTGTTATGGATATGATTGCGAGGGAATTTCACACGCACGCTATCCTCATTGAACAGCGCTGTGAGGCGCTTGTTCTGCTCATTTTTCGGTGAGTAGAGGATATAGTAATTGTCGGGATAATAAGTGGCCAACGCCTTGACAAGAATGCGTCCATAATAGGATGTATCATTATTGTCCATTATAATCTTACGGCCGCCGTAACCTACTACCATAATTAATAAATTAGTTATTTATTTTCAGATAAAATTTCTATTTATACAAGCACTTTGTCGATATTCCGACAATCTGCAAAGTTAGCATATTTTTTTCATTTTATGTTGAATTAGAGCCAGTTTTTTGATGATTTGAGTTAACTTTGCCGACAAAAGATGAAATCATGAGACATTTAATGACTTTATTGTGTGCTCTGCTATTCATGTCGTCTTGTGCGACTTCCAGGCATCATGCACACCAGACAGATTTGAATCCTGACGAGGTTTTTACCGTTACCGAAGAAGATATCGCGTCGGAGACACAGAAGATTAACCGCAGCATCAGCGGCAAATGGACCTATAGCGGTCCGAGCGTAGACGTGAGCGGCAAGAATGTTCTGGCAGGCATTGGCAAACCCATCGCCAAAGGCAAACTCAAGAGTAAACTCAAAAACGCCTACAAGAAATTGGGTTTGAACAAGGTACGCCCCGAATTTGTCTTCGATGAGGACGGCACCTGCGCCATCAGGTTGTTTGGAGTGAGCCTCAATGGCACGTACAACTATTCTCCATCGAGTGACGCCATCACCCTGAAGTGGCATGGCGTGCCCTTGAATGCCCGTCTGAAACGTGACGGCAAGAAGAAGCTGCAACTCACCTTTGGTGCCGACAAACTCCTGAAACTCTTCTCCTTCTTCAGCAGATTTACCGATAACTCGGCGCTCAAGGCACTATCCACCTTGCTGGACAACTACGAGGACGTGATGGTGGGCTTTGAGCTCAAGAAGTGAGCGACACCAGGCCTAAAGTGACAGACAATACAAGAGAGGACCCCGACATTGGGATCCTCTCTTGATTTTATCATGTGCTTCTATTTATCGGCGCGGGGGCCTGTTCATGTTCCTCTTGCCTTCCTTAACGGCCTGGCTCTTGTTCATCATCGTGCCAGAGCGTCCGGGCTGGCTTCTGTTAACGGGAGCGCTCACGCTGGGTTTGGGCTGCGACCTGTTGTCGGGAGCACCAAATGTGCGTCCGTTGTAAGCGCTGTGGTCGAAGTAGCGGTTAGAACCCTTGTACACCTGATATCCGGGAGGAGCTGCATTGTAGAAGCGGTTCTTGGGATAACGGTTGTAGATGGTGAAGACGAACTTCTTGTTCTCCCACTGAACGGGGCGATAGAAGTATTCAAGTGATAAATACATCTGGTACTGTGCGGGCGAGAGCACATAGTGCAGCTCGTTGTTGCGGCGTGTCCAGAAAGTGCCGAAGATGTCATCATACACGTCAAGGCACATGATATAGTCCATGTTGATTTCAAATACGGCATTATACTGGTCGGCACTCAGTGCCAGCTCGTAGGCCATCTTGTCGGTCAGGAAGAAAGCCTGATCGCGGGCCGACTTGTAACTCATCGCGTTGGCGGCCGACACGAGGGTCAGCATTGCCACCATTGTTAAGATAAAGCGTTTCATAGTGCGTATGTTTTTAGACGTTATTAATTGTTTGTTGCCTCAAAATTAGTCTTCTCAATGACTACTTGCAAATTTTTTAGACAAATATTCATAAATAATAGACTAATCACCCGTGAATCTGCATAATTTGTGCCACTTGAAGGCAGAAAATGGCATAAATACCTGTCGAGCAGTCGATAAGACTTATTTCATAGACAAAAGCCTCGTTTTTCCTGTTTATTTTTAAAGGTTGTTTCCTGTGTTTCGGGGTTTATTTGTAATTTTGCCGATATGATCAATTTCACGCCATTGTTGAGAAACCATCTTGTGGGGCGCTTGAAAGAGCATGCGCGCTACATCGACCATGCCGATGCCGTCCAGCAGGGCGAACTGGTGCGCCTCATCGAGAAGGCATCGCTCACACGTATCGGGCGGAAGTATGACTTCTCATCGATACGTACCTACCAGCAGTTTGCCTCCACCTTGCCATTGTACAGTTACGAGGACCTGGAGCCGCAGATCATGCGCATGGTCAATGGCACCAAAGACGAATTGTGGCCGGGCCGTTGTGTGAACTTCGCACAGTCGTCAGGCACAAGTGGCCGCAGCAAGTACATTCCCATCACGCGTGAATCGTTCAAGTGGAACCACTATCAAGGCACAAGCGACGTGGTGTCCCACTATCTGAACCTGAATCCCGAGAGCCGCCTCTTCTCGGGCAAAGCCTTTATCCTGGGCGGGAGCTTCGCCAATAACCTGCAACTCAAACCAGGCGTCAGGGTGGGCGACTTGAGCGCCAACCTCATCGAGAACATGAATCCGCTGGCCAACCTGGCGCGTATCCCCAGCCTTAAGGTGGCGCTCATGGAAGATTGGACTGAGAAACTGCCTCTCCTTGTCGATGCCTCAATAGGGCAAAACGTGACCAACTTGAGCGGTGTGCCCTCATGGTTCCTCACCGTGCTGCGAGAGGTGCTCAAGAAGACGGGCAAGTCGTGCATCCATGAGGTGTGGCCCAATCTGGAGGTGTTCTTCCACGGCGGCATCGCCTTTGAACCCTACAGGCAGCAGTACGAGGCCATCTGCGACATGGACAAGATGCACTTCCTGAACAACTACAATGCCAGCGAGGGCTTCTTTGCGGTGCAGAGTGCTTGGGAGAGTACAGCAATGCTGTTGCTGCTTGATGTGGGCGTGTTCTACGAGTTTTTGCCTGTTGAAGAAAGCGACAGCGAGACTCCCGAGGTTTACCCCATCTGGGAAATCGAACAGGGCCGCACCTACGAGCTGATCATTACCGCAGCCAACGGCCTGTGGCGCTATCGCCTGGGCGACACAGTGACCATCGAGCAACTCAACCCGGTCAAAATCTCCATCGCTGGCCGCACCCACAGTTTTATCAACGCCTTCGGTGAGGAGCTGATGGTTCACAATGCTGAACACGCCATCACAATGGCAGCGCAAGAGACTGACACCGAGGTACTTAATTATACCGCCGCTCCAGTCTACTCCCAAGGGAATGAGCGCGGCCGTCATCAGTGGCTCATTGAGTTTGCCCGTGAGCCCAAGGACAAGGAGCGCTTCATGGAGCTACTTGACCAGCACCTGCGTGAGGTGAACAGCGACTACGACGCGAAGCGGTCGGGCGACATCTTCCTTGACGGGCCGTCGCTGGTTATCGCTCCCGCCGGCTTGTTTGACCGATGGCTGGCTTCCACCGGCAAACTCGGAGGTCAACGCAAAGTGCCCCGCCTGAACAACAACCGCGACATCATCGAGCAGATGCTTGCCCTGATGAATCATTAAGAGGACGATATCAGTTAAAAACATGGAAGATATGTCTGACAAAAGCATACAGAATGTAACATCTCAAGCACTGCTGCAAGACCTGCGGCATATCATTGAGCAGGCCCGAATTCGTGTCGCTACACACGCCAATAGCGAACTGACGATGATGTATTGGCATATTGGACAACGCATCAACCGGGAAGTGCTTGGTATGCAGCGTGCTGAGTACGGGAAACAGATTGTTGCGACTGTGTCGCAGCGGTTACAGGAGGAATTTGGTGCCAAAGGATTTGATTTGCGAAATATTCAGCGTATGATACAATTCGCTGGATTATTTCCTGACGGTAAAATTGTGTCGCAACTTGCGACGCAATTGTCTTGGTCACATTTTCTGGAGGTCTTACCCTTGAAAGACAGCTTGCAGCGGGAATTCTATATTACGATGGCTGCCGCTGAAAAATGGGGCCGTAACAGGCTTCGAAAAGAAATCGACGCCATGATATATGAGCGCACTGCCATCAGTTCAAAGCCCGAAGTAGTAATCAAGCATGATTTGGCATCTCTTCGTGACAATGCCATAATGTCTCCTGACTTGGTTTTTAAGAGCCCTTATTTCCTGGAATTCACTGGATTAACTGGCGCCTATAGTGAGCGGGATCTGGAAAGTGCCCTCATTGCTCATCTGGAGCAGTTCATTATTGAGTTGGGCTGTGGCTTTAGTTTTGTCGCTCGGCAGAAGAGGATGATAATAGATGGTGAGGACTTCTATCTTGACTTGCTGTTCTATCATCGTCGATTGCACCGGTTGATTGCTATTGATTTGAAATTAGGTCATTTCAGGGCTCAATATAAGGGGCAAATGGAATTGTATTTGCGCTGGCTCGAAGCCAACGAAATGGAAACTGGAGAAGAGACACCGTTGGGACTGCTGCTGTGTACTGAAGGCGGAGAAGAACAAATAGAACTCCTACAACTCGATAAATCCGGAATCAAAGTCGCCCAGTATATGACGGAGTTACCTCCACGGGAGCTGCTGCAAAATCAAATAAAGAAGTCATTAGCTGCTGCTAAACTTCAATTAGACAACAATATATGAGTCCACTAATTGAAAAGGGCGTCTGCAATTCCTTTAAAAACGCGATAATAGATAGTCAGGGAAAGTAACATCATCGTTATGTTCAAGAAGTTCATCCATAGTAACATAGGAGCAGCGGCACTCAATATGGCGCTGGCCTATCTTGTGTGGATGCTCTCGCGTGTGGCGTTCTTTGCCGAGAACTGGTCCACCTTTGCACCCTACATGTCATGGTCACTGTTCCGGAGCATGCTGCATGGGGCGCTGGTATTTGACACGTCGGCCCTGCTCTATGTCAACAGCCTCTACCTTTTACTCATGCTGCTGCCGTTGCACCTCAAGGAGCGGCCAGGTTTCCACAAAGCCTTAAAATGGCTGTTTGTGGTCACCAATGCCATCGGGGTGGCAATGAACCTGATGGACTCGGTCTATTTCCAATACACGGGCCGTCGGTCGACAGTGTCGGTTTTCACCGAGTTTGCCAACGAAGGCAACATCGCCTCTATCATGTTGACCGAGTTTGCCAACCACTGGTATCTGGTGCTCGTGTTCATCCTTCTCGTGTTCCTGTTGTGGCGCTGTTATACCAAGCCGAGACTTGAGGTTTATCGCTTCGGCTCACATTACTATATCTCCCAATTGATTGCCTTGGTGGTGATGATTCCGGTGGCCATCGTGGGCATCCGCGGCAGCGTCACTGCTGGTACAAGACCCATCACAATCAGCAATGCCAACGAGTTTGTCAACCGCCCCGTTGAATCGTCGGTGGTGCTGAACACGCCTTTCTCGATGATTCGAAGCATCGGCAAGAAGGTCTTTGTCACCCCCGACTACCTGCCAGCCGACAAACTCAAGGCCGTTTACACCCCGGTGCATCAGGCACCCGTGACCGACTCCTTGAGCCACAAGGGCAAGAATGTGGTCATCCTCATCGTCGAGAGCATGGGGAAGGAATACATCGGCTCGTTCAATCCCGGCTTGGAGGATGGCCATTACAAGGGCTACATGCCCTTTATCGACAGCCTGCTGACACGGTCGCTCACCTATAGGTACAGCTTCGCCAACGGACGCATCAGCATGGATGCCATGCCCTCGATCTTGTCGGGTCTGCCCATGATGGTCGAGCCTTTCTTCCTCACGCCAGCCTCGCTCAACGATGTGGAAGGACTGCCCATGATGCTAGGCCGCGAGGGCTACAGCAGTGCGTTTTACCATGGTGCTCACAATATCTCGATGGGCTTCAGTGCCTATGCCCACAGCATCGGATACCAGCGCTACGTCGGCCTGAATGAATACTGCCAATCCGGGAAATATGGCGGCATGGATGACTTTGACGGCAAGTGGGCCATCTGGGACGAGCCCTTCCTGCAGTTCACGCTCGACAATATCAACGAGATGAAGGCGCCCTTCCTGGCTACGGTATTCACTGCCTCGTCACACCACCCCTACAATCTTCCCAAGCAGTACCAAGACTCTCTCAAGGACGAGGGCGGACAGCCCATTCACAAGTGTGTGCGCTACACCGACCTGGCCTTGCGACGCTTCTTCGAGCGTGCAAGCCGACAGCCGTGGTTCATGAACACCATCTTTGTGCTCGTTGCCGACCACACCAACCTCAACAGCCATGATGTGTACAAGACCGACCTGGGCCTTTACAGCATACCCATCATCTTCTACGCCCCTGACGGTTCCATCCATCCCGACATGCGTGAAGACCTCATCGCCCAACAGACCGACATCACCCCTACCCTGCTGCACTTGCTGGGCTACAACAGGCCCTATCTCGCCTTCGGTGACGACCTGCTGTCGGCTGACCCCTCGCAGACGTGGGCCTTCAGCTACAATGCTGGCATCTACCAGCTAGTTCAAGGCGACCTGATGCTCCAGTTCAACGGCGAGAAGACAACCGCCGTCTATCGTTTCAAGACCGACCCCTTGCTGCGCAAAAACCTTGTCGGGCATCTCTCCGAGCAGCAGTCCATGGAGACCCGGCTCAAGGCCATCATCCAGCAATACATGTCACGCATGAACGAAAACCGCCTCCTCCCGTAACCGGGAAAAGGTTCACTGAGCAGCCGAAAACTATAGGCCATCAGGCTGAAAAGCCATTCCACAATCACCGCCCAAAAAACAAGATACCTGGAAGCGTTTCTTGAGAAGCGTTTACCTTTTGCACGTTTTTGACATTAATGAGAAGACAGGAAAAATGTTAAACATTAAAATCTTGATTTATGGGACAGAACAATAAACAACAGTGCAATTGGAACTGCGACATGTGCAAAGACAAATGCGACAGATACTATGAGTATCTTGAAGAGCAAATGTATGGAGAGCATCCCGATGACAGGATTACTGACGAGGACATTTGGGACGCTTGGACCGACGGCATGTACGGTGACTGCCCTGAAGGGCCCTTTGACCGTGACCTGCTAGGGTTCTAAATACCAAAAATTGCCCATTGTGATGGCACGTGACTCACAAAAAAGAGGTAAATTTGCCAACGACTAAAAAAGAATCATGATGGCAACAATTCCATTATCGACCGACAACCGCTTCCTCGAGGAGCTGCGCAAGGGCGTACTGCTGTATGCCCAAAAGCGTTTCAGTTTTACAGGATTGTCCCACGAAGACCTGGAAGACTTGACCCAGGACGCCCTGTTGACGACCTTTGAGAAAATCCAAACGGGAAAGCTGACCCACCTCACAAGCAGCCTGAAGACCTATGTCATCGGCACGCTGGAGATACTTGTTAAGGCTCATTTAAGAAAACGACCCAAGGATCCCGTGGTCGACTTGAATCCCGCAGGAGACGACGATGACGCACCTCATCCCATCGATGAAAAACTGGCTAAGGACATTATTCAGCAATGGCTGAATGAGGAGAACGATGAATCAGCATTAATGAAGAGAGCGGTAATCACGGTTATCAACAATATGGAAGACCCCTGCAAGACCATCCTGTGGTCCTATTATTGGCAAGGCATGAACATGAAAGAGATAGCCCAGGTGATGCATTACAAGAGTGATACCGTGGCTAAATCCAAGAAGAGCCATTGCATGACCAAGGTGAGAGTCGCATTGCAGGAAGCATATAATCAATTGAGATCATGAAACGAGAAGAGAGACATATCCAATTTGACGAGCGCATCGACCGCTATCTGCGTCAACAGATGGACGACAGCGAGTGCGCTGACTTTGAGCAGGAGATCAGCGATAACCAAGAGTTACGCGAACGACTGGTGACAACGTCCCTGTTTGCTTTGGGCATCGCCGACGAGGGGATGCGTCAAGAAGGCCAGTCACAGCTGGATGCCATCAAGCAAATGACACGTGAGGAGTTCCTCGATTCCATTCAAGGACAAAAAAACAATAAGCCGAGGAAGCCGAAGTGGACCTACTTGAAATGGGCATCAGGTATCGCGGCCGCCGTCATTGTGGCCATCGGGATTTACAACCTCAGGCCCATAACCCCAACGCAAGAACCAGAAATGGCCGAAACTGTCAACACTGTACCAGTAAAGCCAACAAAGCCCCACAAGCCGGCGAAACCCACGCTTGCCAGCCTTGCCAAAGAGTATAACAAGCCCATTGCTGGCGAACCCGATGAGTTTGTCGCCATCAGGCAGCAGATTCAAAACGAAGACAGCAAGGACATGATGGCCGTGGTCTATGACATCGACAAAATTGAAGCACCCACCTACAAAGAGGGGGCAATGGGTGCCGAGAACGCCGAAGTCATTAAAGAGATGCAGCAGATGCACAATGACTGCACCCATTGGTACAAAGCGCTCGCATTTCTCAAGAAGGGAGATAAGGAGAGCGCCATCAGGGAATTGAACAACGTGAAAGAGCATGGCAGCAACAGCGAACTTGTGAAACGCGCCACCTCTCTGCTCAAGAGTCTCGGTCAATAAGACCGATTCGCGACAAATCAGGAAAAGCCTGTAGAGCCAAGCGACACGCCGGCTTTACAGGTTTTTTCTGTCTTTTTTTTGAAAAAAGTGATTTTTGCCGTTTACCTTTTGCTCCAAACCGACATCAAGAGACAGAACATACTTGTTACAGTTAGTTTTATTATTAATTTAAATTTTATTGAATTATGAAAAAGTTAGTTTTTGTTTTTGCAGCATTGTTTGTTATGGGTCTCACTTCTTGCTTTGAGCAGAAGCCCGCAACCGATCAAGGTGACAAGACCGACACCGTTCAAGTGGCTACTCAAGACGGCGACACCAATCAGGTAGAGACCACCGAAGCCGACCCCCAGGTCCAGGAGGTAGCTCCCAAGGAGAATCCTGAGGCTGCCACCCAGGAGAATCCTGAAGTGAAAGACAACGCGACCACCGAAGCGTCTAAGGAATAACTCTTTCCAACTCATTGGTGTCCGCTCGGCCAATGCTATTGGGCGGACACCAATAATATAACAATCTTGACGATGAAAAGAGATAAACAAATCTGCGAGACACTCAAGCAAATCAGGCTTGACATCGCGCGTGCCCATGGTATCGAGTACACACCCAGGAACTGCAACCATGAGGGTGACTGCGCCGGCACCTGCCCCGCGTGTTACAGCGAGGTGCTTTATCTGGAGCGTGAGATTTCCAGGAGACGTCTGTTAAATACAGCCGCTATTGTCGGCATCGGGCTCTCGTCTCTATCTCTCACCTCATGTCACGATGTGGTTCTCATGGGACAAGCCGATACTAAACCAAATCCGACAGAATTAGTGGATAGCGCTTCTATTGATTATCCAAATGCTGACGACTCGGTCACTGAACTGCTCATGAATACTCAAACCAACGAGACCGACTGAAGAAAAACACCCATTCAACCTTGATAGCTGTCGCCGTTTTCCGGGCCTTGACAGCCTTCTTGTTATGCAATCCGGGCATCAAACTATATTTCTCCTGTCAAAGTATTCATCAGTAATGGCCAATAATTCAATAATATGTTGTACCTTTGCAATAATTCGTTGAATCGGTCACCTATTGATAATACATGGAGTTATGAAACATTACCTTAAGAATCTGGAGGACACCGTCCGTAATCACTGGACACAAAGTGCCCTGTGTGACTATAATGGCGACAGCTTTACCTATGCTAATCTGGCCATCAATATTGAGCAGTTCCGTCTCTTTTTTGACACTGTAGGCATCAACACGGGCGACAAAATCGCTCTGTGCGCGCGCAATTGCGCCCGGTGGGCGATGACCTTCTGGGGTGTCAATGTCAATGGCCGTGTGGCGGTGCCACTGTTGGCCGACTTCCACCCTAACACCGTTGCCACGTTGACTAACCATTCAGACAGTGTCATGCTTTTTGTTGACGATGACATCTGGGCTAAAATGAACCCTGATGAGATGCCTAACCTCAAAGCCGCCGTCAACGTCAAGGATTACAGCATCCTCTGGCACCAAGACCAGACGCTGGCCGACGCGTGGGAGAATCGCAAGAAAACGTTCAATCAACAGTATCCCAACGGCATGTTCCCCGAGCATGTGTCTTATCCCGATGACAATGCTGACGACCTGGCCATCATCAATTACACGTCGGGCACCACGGGCAACCCCAAAGGCGTGATGCTCACCTATAATGCCATCTCGGATACCGACAACTTCGCCAACACTCATTTCCCGAACACTCCCGGCCAAACCATTGTGTCGATGCTGCCGCTGGCCCACATGTATGGCCTGGCCATCGAGTTCATCCATCCCAACGTCGATGGTGTCACCGTCTATTTCCTCGGCAAGACCCCGTCGCCCACCACACTGCTCAAGGCCATGCGCGACATCAAGCCCTACATGGTGGTCACGGTGCCACTGGTGATGGAGAAAATCTATGCCAATGCCATCAAGCCCTCGATGGAAAAGGCAAAACTGGCATTGACCATCCCCGGCTTGAGGACTTTGGTATACAGGGCTGCCCGCAAAAAAATGATAGAAGCTTTCGGCGGAGCCGTGGAATGTTTCATCATGGGTGGCGCGGCACTCAATCCCGAGGCCGAACAATTCTTCAAGAAGATTCACTTGCCCTATACCGTGGGCTATGGCATGACCGAAGCCTGCCCGCTGCTGGGCTACGAGTGGTGGACCAAGTTTGTGCCCGGCTCGTGCGGCAAACCTGTCCATGAACTCCGCATCGACTCCGAGGACCCGCATCATATTCCCGGCGAAATCCAAGCCAAGGGACCCAACCTGACCATCGGCTATTATAAGAATCCTGAGGCCACCGAAGCCTCCTTCACCGAGGACGGATGGTTCCGCACCGGGGACTTGGGCGTGATGGACGAGAAGAACAACATCTTTATCCGCGGACGCATCAAGTCGATGATCCTGAACTCATCAGGCCAGAACATTTACCCCGAAGAGGTTGAAGCGGTTGTGGCCAACTGCCAGCATGTGGACGAATGCCTTGTCGTGGACCGCGACGGCAAAATCACAGCACTGGTATATACCGAGTTTCCCGATGACATGGACGAGGAGACCAAGGCCAATATCCCCAACATGATCCGTGCCGAGGCCAACAAGTCTCTGCCCAATTACAGCAAGATCGCTAAGGTGGAATTGATGGACGCCCCCTTCGAGAAAACCCCGAAGAGGACCATCAAGCGCTTCCTGTACAGTTGAATTCCGCTGCCATTCGGGCGATAACAATAAACGGATATCAAGAATATGAGACTCATCTTTAAGTTGGCAGTCTTGTGTTGCCTGGCATTAGTGTCAAACACATCTGTCAGCACAAACCGTAATGGTTCTACTGCTGACGTTAAAACCATTGACTCTATCACACATATCCCCTGCTTGCATGATACAGCAATCATCGTCATCGACGATAATTGGGGCAATGACTCGGTTTTCACAATAGAAGACGCACAAGAACCGAATGACAGCATTGGTGTTATCGAATCCTCAACTGGGTTTGAACCCTATCCGGGCTTTGTGTTAATCCGTGACTATGTTCCTGATGTCATCGAGGAAATCCGCTATTTCACCACCAACAACTTCATGGGCGAAAAGGCCGATGGCTATCAGGCAAACGTGGCTATTGCCAGCAAGCAGGCGGCGATTCAATTGAAAGAGGTGGCCGATGAATTACGGCCTATGGGATATGTCATCAAGATTTTTGACGCTTACCGTCCTCAAAGCGCTGTAGACCATTTCGTGAGATGGTCCAAGACCAGTGACCAGCGCAACAAAGCCGATTACTATCCCAACTTGGCCAAATCCTCACTTTTCCCCACCTATATTGCCAGGAAATCGGGCCATAGCAAGGGCAGCACCTTCGACATGACCATCTGCTACAAGGACACTGGTATCGAGGTCGATATGGGCAGCCATTTTGACTATTTCGGGCAGGCATCCCACACGATGTTCCTCGGGAAATACAGTGGTGGCGTGGTAACCAAGGAACACCAGAAAAACCGGCTGTTGCTGCGCCGCGTGATGGAGAAGCATGGGTTCTCGCCCTACGACAACGAATGGTGGCATTTCACGCTCAAGAATCAACCCTATCCTAAAACCTATTTCGACTTCCCGGTAACGGATCATTGACACAGCAAGTGCCCCGAAGCACCAGTCGCTTCTGAAATCTCCGCTGATATTGGACAACACAAAATGCCGCGACGGATCTGCAAATATCCATCGCGGCATTTTTACGCGATTATCGTTAAAGCATGCAATTGAAGTGGCTAAACTAAAGACGCTTGAATACCGTTTAAGGATTTACTCTGACAATGTGACTCTTGTGCATGTAGCCCATGTAACTGCTGGATTTATTGGCTGAATAGACCTTGTACCAGCCACTCTGGGTGGGAATGTAGTAAAGATAGTCGCCTGACTTATATCGGCCCACAATGGGAGAACTCGTCGAAGGACCTCGGCGGATATTGGTGTAGCCATCTTTGTCCGACACACGGCCATAGTAGAAAGTGGTGCCCTTGGATGACGATTGGGAGCCGGTGGGATCAACTTTCACAATGTGATTCTTGTGCATATAGCCCATGAAGGTGTTGCTGTTCTTTCCCGAATAGACCTTGCACCAGCCATTTTCGGCAGGGGTATAGTACAGATAGTCACCTGATTTATATCGGTTTACAATAGGATAGCTCGTCGAAGGGCCTCGGCGGATATTGGTATAACCATCTTTGTCCGACACACGTCCATAGTACTGTTGGGCCTGCACGCCAACAGCCATCAGCACAATCAGCAGGAATGATAGGATTCTTTTCATAGATAATGGGTTTTTGAGATTAATAATTTCATCTGGTATTCTATTTATTTTCGCAAAGATAAATGATTTTTAATACTATCACAAATAAATAAGCGTATTTATCGAAAACAGCACTTGTACCGCAACAACTTGTCACAAAAATCTCAAAGGCTGAGATTCGCCCATGGTGGTCAAAGACGTCGTAACAGTCCTTGCGCGGATGCCCATCGGAGAATTCTGACTGATCAGTTGTTTAAAAATCCATTCAAGGTCGGCGACGGTGGCGACGACCTCAGAGGATGAAGTCAAAGGCCTTCACGCTCATAACCATCCTCCTGACTATGTGAGATAGCCCTTACGATGTGATGCGGTTAAGGGCTATTTTTCGTCGGGATGTTCGTTCTTATATTTCTGATACACCTTGTTCACCTGTTCTTCAACCTCATCGACGGGATGATTGAGTTCATTTAACCCCAACTCAAAATGAATGGTGTTCTCAGGGTCCTTCTTTTCATGGTATTTTATGACGAGTTTAGGTATGGGTACACGAAATTGCCAGGAACTCTTGAACTTCACCTCTTTACAGTCAGCAAAGGGTATCTGAGTTGCCAAGCCCTTTTTGTCATAGAAGACGAAGAAGTCGACACCAACAGCAAATGCTGGTATATTGTGACGAGCTTTTGTGGCTTGCTTGAACGATTGGAAAGACGTTATTATCAAGGCTTGTGTTATCAGGGCGTAAAGAATGAGCACCACGTAACCATACCAGTCAGAAAACAAAAATGATAGCTCCCAATGGATGAAGCTGTACACTCCGAAGACGACAAATATCACTGCCAGTATAGTATAACCCACTACCTTTATAGCAGACATCCCCTTTCGGTAATAGTATTGATGTAATATCTCCATAACTCTAACTTTTTATATATCGCCGCGACATGGTCACGGAACAGATTGCCTCACAAGACCAGAAGAACCATCACATGAATCCTTTCACAACCACAAAGATACACAATCTTTTTAGATTATGGAAATCAAACGTTTATTCCTAGGTAGGTGGGGCGGTCGAGGTTGCGGTAAGGTGATGTGCGTCCCCGCCCAAGCGGCTGAGGACGTCGGTGGTAGATGGTGTGTCCAATGGGTATTATTGATCGGCAGACGCTTTCTTGTATTTCCGATACACGTTTTTCAACTGTCTGTCAATCTCTTTGGGAGGGCGATCGAGTTCGCTAAATCCTACCTCGAAACAAAGAGTGTTCTCAGGGTCCTTCCTTTCATGATATTTCACGATTAGCCTAAGCGTGGGTACGCTAAATTGCAAGGTTGTCTTGAACCTCACCTGTTCGCAGTCAGCAAAGGGTATCGTTGTAGCCAAGCCGTCTTTGTCGTAGAAGATGATGCAGTCGGCACCAACAGCAAATGCGGGTATACCGCGTAGGGCTTTAGTGGCTTTCCGGAACGATTCGACAGCCGACAATATCATGGCAAGCGTCATCACGCCAAAGACAATGAGTATCACGTAACCATGCCAGTCAGAAAACAAAAATGATAGTTCCCAATGGATAACACCATACACAGCGAAGGCGACCAATACCACCGACAAGATGGTGTAGATCATCGCCTTTGAAGCCGCATTCCCTGGCGGTAATAATATTGACGAAGTATCTCCATAACTTAAAATTCTTTATATAGCCGTTACACGTTCACGGAACAGATTGCCTCACAAGACTAGAAGAACCACCACATGAATCCTTTCACAACCACAAAGATACACAATCTTTTTAGATTATGGAAATCAATCGTTTATTCCTAGGTAGCTTGGGCGGTCGAGGTTGCGGTAGGCGATGGCTTTGGCGACTCAATAAGCATTAAAAATCATCGTAGAAAGAACGAGATTCTTTGTTTTTGTTCTGTGATTTTTCTAATCTTTCCAAAATCTTCTTTCTGCATTTTGTGAGATATTTTCCAAGTGAATTATTAGACCACTTTTTATCAACAAATTGAATACTGTTGCCAATCCTTATTTTTTCAATTCCATAGGTTTCAATTCGAGTCAAGTCAGCAGGTGATATCACATATACAGAAGAGTAGTATGTTGCTGATGATGACGGGCTAACATAACCAATTTTTCCGATATTATAAACATAACCAGGTAATGTGACATCTCCAGTGTGAACATTATTAACAGGCAACTCAATTATATCACCGTTATTTAACTTCATTAAAATGATAGTGTTATCAGGAATCGTATTAAAAGAACTTACCAAAAGCAACCAGTCTGTATCGTATCTATCCTCATAAATTTTTAGACCAAAACTGTATTTAATTCCTCCTATCTTATAATCTTTTGTGCTGGTCATTATCTGATGCTTACCATTAGTTTCAATTCGATCAACACTAATAGACTGAGCATAGGTTATTACCGTGTACATGACACATAGAATAACTAATAACTTTTTCATATGCTATTTCTTTTATTTCATTTTTGGATAATTACAAAAACAGAATACTTAAAGACCTGAACCTAGGTAGGTGGGGCGGTCGAGGTTGCGGTAGGCGATGGCTTCCATGATGTGGTGGTCGAGGACGTCGGCGCAGGCCTCGAGGTCGGCGATGGTGCGGGCGACTTTGAGGATGCGGTCGTAGGCGCGAGCGGACATGTTCATGCGCTCCATGGCGTCGCGAAGTTTCTCCAGGCCGGCGGCGTTGGGCTCGGCGTATTTGTGCAGCAGGGACGGGGTCATCTGGGCGTTGCAGTGGATGCCGGGTTCGTCCTTGAAGCGGCGCTCCTGGAGCATCCTGGCGGCAATGACGCGCTGGCGGATGGCGGCACTGGGTTCGCCTGGGGCCTTAGATGACATCTGGTCGAAATCGACGGGCTGGACCTCGATTTGCAGGTCGATGCGGTCGAGCAACGGGCCAGAAATTTTGCTCATGTAATGGGTGCGCTGGTACTCGTTGCAGACGCACTTTTTCTTGGGGTGTCCGTAGTACCCGCACGGGCAGGGATTCATACTGGCCACGAGCATAAACGAAGCGGGATATTCGGTTGAGTATTTCGCCCTACTGATACTTATTATCCTGTCCTCCAGCGGCTGACGCATCACCTCCAGCACATTTCTTGAAAACTCAGGCAGTTCATCAAGAAAGAGCACACCATTATGGGCGAGGGAAATCTCGCCGGGCATGGGGTAGCTGCCGCCTCCGACGAGGGCGACGGGCGAGATGGTGTGGTGAGGACTGCGGAAGGGGCGCACGGTCATCAGCGTGGTGCCCTGTTGGAGTTTGCCGGCCACACTGTGAATCTTGGTAGTCTCGAGGGCTTCGCTCAACGTGAGCGGCGGCATGATTGACGGCAATCGTTTGGCCATCATTGACTTACCGGAACCTGGGCTACCCACGAGCAGGATATTGTGTCCACCGGCGCAGGCGACTTCAAAAGCGCGCTTGACGTTCTCCTGCCCCTTCACGTCGGCGAAATCGTATGGGAAGACACCCTGAGCCTTGGCAAACTCGGCACGGGTATCCACCTCGGTCTTCGCAAGGTCGATTTCGCCGTTGAGGAACTGGACGACCTCAATCAGGTTGTCCACGCCATAGATGTTGAGATTATTGACTACTGCCGCCTCCATGGCGTTGGCCCGCGGCAGGATAAATCCATCGAGATGCAATTCACGAGCCATGATGGCCATCGGCAAGGCCCCCTTGATGGGCCGCAGACTGCCGTCCAGCGAGAGTTCGCCCATGAGCAGATAATGCCCCAACCAATTGAGGTCGATTTTTTCGTCTCCAGCAAGGATGCCTACCGCCAGCGGCAGGTCGTAGGCCGAACCCTCCTTTTTGATATCGGCTGGCGACATGTTGATCATGACCCTCTTTCCCGGGAAATTGAATCCCGTCTGCTGCATGGCGCAGCGCACACGCTCAGCGCTCTCCTTGACGGCAGTGTCGGGCAGTCCGATGACCATGAATCCCGATCCCCAATCGACCGTCACTTCAATCTCAACCTTGATGGCGTCAATGCCATGCACTGCTGCTCCAATCGTTCTCGCTAACATAACTACAATGGATTAATTAATTACTCGCATAAGAATGACATGTACCAGTCCTCCATGTCATCCGTCAGACCAATCAGCCAAGCGGTCAGATTGTCTATCTTCAGGGTGTCGATGTCATATGCAACCTTTAGCATGATATCGTCGGGGAACAATTCACGGGCAAGCGCTTCGTTCTCCTCGGTCTGCACAAACGTGGCATACAAGTCCTCGGCTCCGAACAGGTGGCACATCTCGTGGGCAATGCTTGCCGCACAATAGGGGTCCCCTTCCTCGTAAGAGGTATAAAGCATCGTTCCCTCAAGGAAATACTTCTTCCTGTCATAGTCGTCTCTATAGGCCATGGAGTATCCCCTGCCCGGCTTGTTGGCGACAATCAGTACCAGGCAGCCGGTGCAGTCGGTGTTGCTGTGGACCCAATCAACAAATTCAAGCCCGTTGACATAGCCAATCTTTTTCATCACCTTGGACACCAAGTCCACCGGTTCATCCCCCACCCCTTTGCCGCTGACGATTTGGTTCATAATCAGCGGAGTCTCAATACCGAACGAGCCATTCTGGAACGAAACGTCCCTGCCATAGGCCTCGGCCTGACTGGCCAGCCAATCCTCGGCTTCGTGTATCATGACCCTGCAAGACGCGATTTCCTCATCAGTCCAACTTGTCTCGGTCACATAGCAGGTGAGCACATAGATTTTCCCGTCCAAAGCGGGAGCACTTCCCTGATAACGGGCCCCGACCTGTTCAGCACCCATTGTAGCCACAACGAGCGCCATGAACATTAATGTCATGACCAGTCTATAGACATCAGTTTTCATTTTCAATTCATCATTTAGCCTTCTTCACCGCATCGTCCAGGCTGGGTCCTGAATAAACGACCAAGCCCGTGCTGTCGGTCACAGCATACCATGGCAAAGACGTTACGCCCAACAATTGAATGCCTTGCTCCATGGGGCCACCAGGTGCCCAATAGTGCGGCCAGTCTTCACCGGTGATGCTGTTGCGCCATTGCAGAGTATCGCTCTCGGCCAGGATGTCAATGACTTGGATGCCCTTGTGCTCTTCCTGGATGTCACGCAACTTAGCCGTAACCACATCGCGGCCCTGTTGAGGAGTGCCCCATAAGGAGAGAAGGACCACACGGTCGGTGAGCTTGATTTCCTCAAAACTGCCACCATGCTTCCACAGCGTGAGGCTCATCAGTCGCGGCATGTTGTTTTTCCTGTAAGTCAAGGGTTCCCCCGGAAACACCTTTGTCAACGACTCGGGACGAGCCTTGGGGTCCAGGTCTTTGAGCATCTTGACCACCTTGTCACGGTCGCTGTAATCACTATAATCGGCCATGAGCAGTACGGTGGACAGCATGTCGGTCTTGTGTTCACGCACATACTTCTCGATGGCAGAATTCAGTCTGCTCGGGTTGGGGTCGCTGTAGAATGCGGCGTGCTCCTTGCGGAAGAGTTGCCAATCCTCGTTGACCTTATTGCCCTTGACCTTGATGTTAGTGGGCTCCTTGCTGTCGCCCTTTACCTTGATGTGATCGCCATTGCAGGCCACAACCGATATCAGAGGCTGGTTAGCCAAGTTCATGACGTTCACAATGACCGGTTCTGCCGAAGAGCCCTCGAAAGAGAAACGTCCCTTCTTGTCCAGCATTACCGTTTCATCGACCATGCCCGAATCACCCTGAAAGACAATCTTGACGGCTCCTCCATCAAGATTGATGATATTGCCGTCAATCTTGAAACTGTTGCCGCTGCACGAGGCGAGCAGCGCTACCAGCATCAGGAAAGCAAAAATATGAATCTTGTTCATCACAACACTAAACTCTAATCTTTAAGCATTGACAATCAAGGGTCGCGCCAGTCGCCATGTTGCTTGATGAGGTCAACAAGCCGGTCGATGGCATCCTCCTCGGGAATGTTCATCTCGATGCACTGCTTGCCCTTGTACAGGCTGATGCGCCCAGCCGCAGCCCCCACATAGCCATAATCGGCATCGGCCATTTCGCCAGGTCCGTTGACGATGCAACCCATCACACCGATCTTGAGGTGGGTGAGGTGGGCCGTGGCGCGCTGCACACGCTGTACCGTCGCTTGCAGGTCAAACATCGTCCTGCCGCAACCCGGACACGAGATGAACTCCGTCTTGCTGATGCGCTGGCGTGCCGCCTGCAGAATGGCAAAAGCATAGCGCACCACTTCGGCACCATCGTAGCAGTTAGGATCCTCCAGCCAGATGCCGTCGGCCCGACGATTGAGCATCACCGCCCCCAGGTCGGCTCCAGCCTTGACCTGCAGCCATTCGTTAGAACTGTCGGTATAGGTGTTGCGCATGATTACCGGGCAGTTGATACCCGCCTGGTCCAATGCATGGGTCAGCGCCTGTTCCTCGCCGGGGATATTTTTCCCCACGGGAGTGATTACCAGCACCGTGTCGGTTCGTCCACGCAGGAATTCCAGCCTGTTGACAGGCGTGGAAGCCGGCAGTTGTAAGAATCGCAGGGGAGCCGCAGGACAACGTTCCCACTCACCCAGGGTGAGCAACGGATAGACGTTGCGTTCGCCTCTCCAGCAATTAAACGGTACCAGGAAACGATGCATGCCGTCAATCAGTCCATCGGCACTGTAGTACAAATCAGGCTGCAGTTCAGCGCCCTCCAACTGGTCAGGTCGATAGCTGGCGATTACCATCGGAGGCAGATTGCCGCCGATGCGCCCATCCACCACCACCGTGTGGCGACGTTCAGGGCACAACGGGTCATAGCCCTCGCTATAGTCCCCTTCAATCGGGTCATGCCCCTGTCGCTGAGCGATGTAATCCACCAGTTTGCGGGCCACGGGCACTTCCAGCTCAGGCTCCTCGCTGAGCGACACACGGATGGTATCACCCAAGCCCTCGGCCATCAGCGCACCGATACCTACCGCGCTCTTCACACGGCCATCCTCGCCGAAACCGGCTTCAGTAACCCCAAGATGTAACGGAAAATGCATGTCTTCACGGTCCATGGCATCAACAAGGCGTCTCACCGCCTCGACCATGACCACGACATTGGAGGCCTTCATCGAAATGACCACATCAAGGAACTTTTCCTGGACAAACACGCGCAGGAACTCCATCACACTCTCGACCATGCCAGCCGCCGTGTTACCGTAGCGGCTCATGATGCGGTCGCTGAGCGATCCGTGATTCACGCCCAATCTCACCGCCGTGCCATGCTCGCGGCAGACGGCAATGAAGGGCAGTAAGGCCTCGCGAATGCGTCCCAGTTCTTCTCGGTACTGCTCCTCGGTGTACTCCAGTTGCTTGAAGGAGCGTGCCGGGTCGACAAAGTTACCAGGATTGATGCGCACACCCTCGCAGACCTCTGCCGCGGCGAGCGCCGCCTGTGGGTTGAAATGAATATCGGCGATGAGAGGAATGCTGCAATGCTGTTCTCGCAGCACCTGGGCAATCTCACCGATGCTTTGGGCCTGCTTGACGCCCTGGGCCGTGAGGCGCACATAATCGGCGCCAGCATAAGCAATGCGCTGACACTGTGCCGCGCTGGCGTCAATGTCGTCGGTGGCCGTATTGGTCATCGACTGAACACGCACAGGAAAGTCACTACCCATGGCGATGCCGCCAACGGGCACACTCACTGTCTTTCTCCTGATATAATTGAATGGCATATCTAATAGCTATTTTTTTAGTTGTCAGTTCATCGGTGATTATCCTCATCCCAAGAAACGCATGGTCAATGACACACACAGGAAACCCACGGCGGCACCCGCTACAACCTGCCAGATATCATGCTTCTTGAGCACCATCCTTGCCGAGCCCAGCAAACCTGCCACGAGAATGACTATACACAAGAGCCACAAGAGGTTAAACGCACCGAGCCCCTGCCTGTGAATCTGGAAGATGAGCCCCGCCACACCGCCAATGCCGGCCATGTGTGCGCTGATTTTCCACTTGAGGTTGATGAGCGCCATCACCAGCACGGCGAGGGCCGACCCCACCATGAACATGACGAGCCATTGCGGCGAATGGTGAAAATAGAGGTAATAGGCCGCCACACCATAGCACAGTGTTGTGAACAGATAAGGAATCAAGCGCTGCTCGCGCACATCGACATGCAGGTTTTTCACTATCTTGAAATGGCGCAACACGCTCAGGAAGATGAGCGGAATGATGCAGGTGATACCCATACACATGAGCAGCACCGTGACACGTGTGCCATAAGGTAACAGGCAGAGCACCGACACCCAAAACACCAGGAAAATGCCATAGGTGGGCATCAGCAATGGGGTCAGTGCCGTGGACAGGAAATGTGCCAGTCCTGCAATCAGTTTATTGACTGTATATCTGTTCATTTAAAATCTTGCTCCCTAATTGTTCGCTATCAGTTAACTCTACCTAAAGCCTAAAGCCTAAGCCTACTTAGCTATCTTGCGGCGGATGGTGCTGCTGGGAATGTTGAGCGAGGTGCGGTACTTGGCCACCGTGCGGCGCTCCAGCTGGTAACCCAGTTTCTTGAGCTGTTCGCACAGGGCGTCATCGCTCAAGGGGTGTGCCTTGTCCTCGGCATCGACCAATTTCTTCAACTCGTCATACACCTCATGCCTTGATGCACCGTTGATATCCTCGCTGAAGAAAGATTTCAGGCTCTTCACGCCCCATGGCAACTGCACATACTTGTTGCTCACAGCCCTGGAGACCACCGTCACATCTTTACCGATGATATCGGCAATCTGCTGCTGCCCAAGGGGTTTAAGAGTCCTTTCATCGCCACTCATGAAGTATTCCTGCTGGCACTTGACGATAGCGCTCATCGTGTTGAACAAGGTCTCCTGGCGCTGCCTGAGCACCTCAATAAACATGCTGGCGCGCTGGTAGGCGTCCTGAATGAGCTTTTTCTCCTTGGCCTCGGTCACACTCAGGGCGGCAGCACTCTTGTAGCGCTCATTCATCAAGGCATAGCTCTCGCTGATTTGCAGCGCAGGGATATTGTTGCGCAAAGTGACAGTGAGACGGTCAGTCTCCTCGTCAAGTTCCACATCAAAGTCGGGGGTCACCTGCTGACTGCGGTCGCCCAGGGAGCTGAACGCATTGCCGGGGTAAGGGCTCAGTCCGCGCCTGATGTGGCGCTTGAAGACGTCCTCGAGACGTTCCTTGTCAATCCCCATCTTGCGGGCAATCACGTCGAAGCGCATGGCCGAGAAGTCGTCAAAATACTTTTCCACAATCTTGATGGCCAGGTCCACATCCTCGTTGCGAGGCTTGCGGCGAAGTTGGAGCAGGATGCACTCCTTCACGCTACGCGCTGCAATACCAGGAGGATCCAGCGACTGGACCACCTCAATCATCTCTTCGACCTGACTGGCATCCACTATATATCCATCGTTAAACGTCACGTCATCGGCTATCTGGCTCGCACTGCGGCTCAAGTAACCGTTATCCTCGAGGTTACCGACAATAGCATGGGCTATAATCTGCTGCGTCTCGTCGAGCTCCAACTCGCCCAGCTGGTCAATCAAGGACTCCTGCAGCGTCTTCTCGCTCACCGCCGACGGAGCATAGTACTCATCGTCGCGGCTGCGGTTGTTGGCAAAGTAGCGGTACCACGCCACCGTGTCATCGTCGCCGCTGTTCTCGGAGATGGCATCGTCATTGCGCAACGTCCCGTCTCCACCAGTCTCACGGTCACCCTTCTGGGAACCGTCGGCCTCGAATTCATCGTCATCGGATTTCTTCTCAAGGGCCTGATTCTCATTCACCTTGTTGTCGATATACTCGGCCATTTCGGCATCATTCTTCTCCAACACGAGTCCTAGCAGGCGCTGCTGTTCCAGCGCCAGACGTTGCGTCTGCGTTTGTTCCTGTACGAGTCCTTGTTTTGCCATAGTCGTCAGAGGTTTTTGCTTTAACCTACAAAGATACTAAAAGTTTTCTGGTTATCGCCGCCAGCGGCCATTTTTTTCATCGCGAATCTTGTTTCGACTGACGCTCTCCTTTTTAAAAACTACGAATTACGCGAATTTAAAGAATTGGCTGACGCGTCCTTTCTTTGATTATACCTAATTACACGAAGGGCATCCGCGTCCTTATATCAAACAACTATGACAACCAAGAAACAACTAAAAACAACTTTCTTATTGGCATCCGCATTCTTTTTTAAAACTACGAACCTATAGCTCCATTTCTGTCAAAAAGCAGAACGGGAAAACTAATGCCTTTTTCGTAACAGCCTGTCTGGTAACTATTTCTTTTTTTTCGTTGGAACGAAAAGGGAGGGGCGGAAACGTTAATGAAACTTAAAAGCATTTTCGATATCCTCTGAGCAAAGGTACAACACACGACAACTCCGGTCAATGTCAAAATGCTCGCAGTCAAAGCTGACGCTCTCCTTTTTAAAAACTACGAATTACGCGAATTTAAAGAATTGGCTGACGCGTCCTTATATCAAACAACTTAGACCACGTTGAACAACTGAAACAACATTTCTTACTAGGCATCCGCACCCAACACAGATTGGATGCGGATGCTTAAATTACGTAAGGTTCGTGTAATTCGTAGTTTCTTTGCCTTCAGAGTTATCAGAATGGTCAGTTGTTCAGGATATAATTAATCATGTCGATGGCGTCGGTGATGTTGATTTTGCCGTCACCGTTCATGTCACAAACGGGGGCCAAGTCGTATTGCGAACCGCTGAGCAGACTGTTGATCAGCAATATCACGTCGGAGATGTTCACCTCGCCGTCATCGTTCGAGTCGCCCGGAATAAAATCCACATAGAAATAGACCTCAGTATAGGAATGGAAAGGATTAGGGCTGATTTCACCCTGACGCTGATCGGGGTCAGATGAGAAATAGCTGTCAAGGTGCACTTTACCCCTCCTGAAAGTGCTGCTCACATTGAACCTGAACACGAACATGTGATTGTAGTCGCCTGCTTCCCATTTCACGGTGCCATAGGGATCCATAATGCCGTCATTGTTGTAGTCTTCATAACCGATTACCGGAATGGATGACGAAATGGTACTGAAGTCCGAACTGACATTCAGCGTCGCATTGTACACTGTATCGCGATTATAGTAGTTCCTGTAGGTCACTGACAGGTCGGTGCCTGGTTCAACGTCCATCGGTTCCAGTCCTTCGGGATATGTCAACTTTATTCTCCAATTGTTCATGCGCCCATCCGCATGCATGATTACGGGCACCAACGCAAATCCGTCGGATGGACTCACTCTTACCATATTATTCTCGCCCATCGTGAAGTAGTTGTCGGCCTGAGCGGACATCAGCATGGATAAAGCCATAGCTATGCACATCATGAGACTGAGCTTTGTTTTTCTTTTCATGATCATATCAGCTAAGAGTTTATCTTTCAGTTGTTCAGGATGTAGTTGATCAGGTCGATGGCGTCACTGATGTTGACCTCGCCGTCATTGTTCATGTCGGCTGCGTCGAGGCTGATGTCGCCCTCGTCATTGAGCAGATAATTAATCAAGTCGATGGCGTCAGTGATGTTCACCTCGCCGTCGCAGTTCACGTCGCCTGGGGCACTTTCAACGACGATGGTGACGGTCTTGCTGTACATGGCGCTGCCGACGGCGCCTCCGGTGAGGTCGTTGCCGGTCAGTACTCCGCTGACGGCAATCTGAGCAGACCCGAAGTCACTGCTGATGAAAAGGGTCAAAGTGGCCATCCGGCCATAGTCTCCTGCAGGCCATTTGGCCATCCCGTTAGGGTAGTATCCCCCGCCGTAGGGGCAGTAGGTGGGAGTCGTGGTACCGGCGTTGACGGTGGTCAGGTCCTGATTGTAGGCGATATAGGCGCGGCAGATGCCGGACACACCGTTGCTGTCGATGTACTCGACATCCAGGTCTTCCGGCCCTTCTTCCACCGACAGCGGGGTAATGCCGTCGGGGTAGGACAGGTTGGCGGTCCATTTCTCTACCTTGCCGTCGAAGCGGGCCCTGATGTTGACGTCAATCCTGTCGCCCAGTTTTGAGCGGGGGACAGTCACGGTGTCGTTCCAGCCCAGGGTGATGTAACTCTTGAAGTCGTTGCCGTCGGCGCTGGCGGCAATGAATGCCGATGCCAGCACGGCTATTGTAAGGATATAGGTTCTCATATCGTTTTCCGTTTTCTTTGCTTGCTTTTTGATTAAAGGAAACTACAGGTCATTCGGTGGCCGGCAAGTATAGGCGAAGGCCGCTGTAACCCGACCTTCTTGTGGCATCGGCATAAACGTAGCTTGTGGGACGGCACTCGTCGGCGGAGCTCTCCACATCGCCTCCAAATAGGGCCGCTGTCCTGTACCCATCAGTATGTTCACGTAAGTCCTGACACCATTCCGCGACGTTGCCGCTCATGTCGTATAGCCCCAGTTCGTTCGGGTTCTTGGTCGCCACATTGAAAACCAGACTGCCGTTGACTTCGATTTCATCTGAGTTGCCGTTGTACCATGCCACCTCGTTGATATCGTTGCTGCCGCTGTAGTCATAGCCGCAGGTCAATGTGCCGCCCGTGGCCGCGTAAATCCACTCCTCGGAATAGGGAAGGCGGAATTCCATGCCTGTCATCCTGTTGAGAGAGTCAATGAAGACCTGACACTGGTCCCAACTCACATTGTTCACGGCATAGTTTCGCTGTTTCTCGGCTGCCACCGGGTTAGTGGGCCTGCCGCCCATGACTTCCCACCACAGTTCGCGCGTGACCTCGGTCTGCCCGATCCAGAAGTCCGACTCGATGGTCGTGACCTCTCCGTACTTCAATGTGTAGGTGCCGGCCTTGACGCGCACCATCACCACCGGGATGTCGTTCACCATTATGGTGTCACGCCCCTCGGGTGGAACCTCTCCGATTCTGTCGTTGAGAATGTAATTTATCAGGGGGATCACGTCACTGATGTTGACGTCTCCGTCCATGTTGAAGTCGCCGCGCAGGGTCTGGGAAGACGCTCCCGGTGGACACATGGCTGCCATGACCAATGCGAAGACAGCCGTCATGATATGATTGTATTTACTCATAATCTTCATAAACATATTTACCTTTGTTTATTCTTTTCTTCTGCTGCTGATGCTTGTCACATGGCTAGACGGAAACCGTTGTAGGGAATCGTTGTACTGGCATTGGCCAGGGACCGTTCAGACGGAGTGTTCCTTTCAGCAGTACCCGAACTTGCTCCTCCGCACTTATACTTCATGGACTCAGATTCCGGGGAACCGTCCTGGCACCATTCCCAGACATTACCGCTCATGTCATACAGCCCGAGCTCGTTGCACTTGAGCAGGCCGACAGGCATGACCTTATCCGCGTTTTTCTTGTACCAGCCCACCACGTCCAGGTCATTGCCGCCGCAATAGGTGTAGCCGCGGCTGCGGTTGCCGCCACGGGCGGCGAACTCCCATTCGGTAGAGGTTGGCAGGCGGAAGCTCCGGCCCGTCAATGAATTCAGCTCACTGATGAAGGCCTGGCAATCATTCCAGGAGCGCTCGTCCGACGCATATTGTTGGTTGGAAGGGTTGCCGCCCATCAGCGCCGCCCACAGTTCACGCGTCACCTCGGTCTGGCAGATCCAGAAATCACCGATCTCATAACGGCTTCCGTCCTCACGGACCAGCGTGCCGCCCTCGACGTGCACCATCACGATGGATACCCCCTTGACTGTTATCGTATCGCGCTCGATGTCCTGGGGAATGTCACCCCATTCGTCGTTCAGCAGGTAGCCGATCAGTGTAATCACGTCGGTAACGTCACAGTCGCCGTCGTAGTCATAGTCGCCACGCACCGTCTGTGCCGACGCACCCAGCGGCAGCAGCCACAGCAGTACACCGACCAGCAACATTAACATTTTTGGTCTTTCCTCTCTCATAATGATATTTGTTTACTTTTTGAAAAAGATGTCCTATCTTTGATTTTCAGGAACTAAAAAGGTAAACTTCCGCTATTGCCCAGGATGCTGGCTATAGGGTCGTCTATGTTCTCCATCCCCGCAAAACCGTTAGTGTTGTAGATGATATTGATGAGCAAGTTAACGTCAGAGACGTTGATTTCCCCGTCTCCGTTTACATCGGCGGCATCCAATTGATATTCATCATAGTAGTCACCGTCATTAAGTATATAATTGGTCAGATTCGTGGCATCCGTGATATTGACAAATTCATCTCCATTGACGTCACCCTTCTTGTAGCCGAAACGTATGTATATCCTCTTGTAGAAATTACCCCCAGTAGTGCCTCCTCTCCAATCATAAGTCGAAGACAGGGTTCCAGTGATGGTGATGGAATCACCGGCGCATAAGCCGTTGACGTCAAAATTGATTTTAAACATCTTGTCATGGTCGCCAGCTTCCCACTTGATAGTGCCGTAAGGCTCATAGATGCCGTCATTATTGAAGTCCCAGTACCCGAATTCTGTAATCGTCGATGACAAGACTGTGAAACCGTTTGAGGTAGTGATTGTCGCAGAGTGGGTGCAAGGGGTACCGTTACTGTTCAAATAGGGAATGGATGTCATGTCTTCCTGTTCAGTGACCCTGTAAGGTGATAAATCGTTCGGGTATGTCATCGTCAATGACCAGGAATCGATGCGTCCATCAAGGTGCGCACGCACCATTGCGGTAACCTCACCCGAAACATAGGCCGGATTGATTCTGAAGTAATCGTTTTCACCCAGTGTGAAGTAATTGTCGGCATGAGCGAATCCAGCCGAAAGCAAAAAAAGAAGTAAAAAGATCTTTTTCATAATGAATAATGTTATGTTGGTTAATAATTGTTCAGAAATGTCACTCGATTGTAAAGTAGCCTTGATAGACGTTGTTGAACTCTGATATGATGGTGATCATGTAGTAGCAAGGTCCCAGTGAGGAGATGTCGATGCTGTCACCGTATCCGCTGATCTGGGTCGAGATGAAAAGGGTATTGGTCGGAACAGCAGAGATATAAACATCGTAGTAACTGGCGAAACCGTCAGCCTCAATGAGAATCTCCATTTCGTCCGAGTCCAAGTACACCTCCGGCATATCGGCTGGTGGGTAATACTCGGTATGGTCGTGTTGCTGACCAGCATGATTTAAAACGATTTCCTCGTCTACTGCCCACGAGAACAGTCCAGAACAGATTAAGATAAAAAATAAGATAATTTGTCTTTTCATGATTCCAAAAAACTATTTATGTAAACTTAAACATTATGGTTTTTGCAAATTTAAATACAAATATCCATTAAATCGTGTTTTTTGTTATGCATTTTAAAAAGCCTGTTTACACATTTTGTAATCAGCTGGAATATATTGCTTTAAGCGTGTTTTGAGTATTTATGATACCCTTTCACAAAAAAAATTCTCAAAATGTCTAGCCATATTACATCCTAGACACTTTATTTTTTTGTATAAAAATAAAAATGTGTAAATAAAACTACTGTTTTTGGTAGTGATTTATATCCTGGCACTTCGCTAGTTCCTGCTCAATAAAAGTCAAAAGCGGGACGTCTATCTCGAGTTTTCGGGCAATGTTTTTACGTTTGTTGCTGATGTATTTCGGTGAATAATCCATAATGAAAGCAATCTCAGTATAGGTGAAACCATAACATAAAAGACCTATGAATCTTAGATCCTTCTTCTTGATAAGGGGATTCTCCGAGATTCTGCTGATAAAACCGTTATTTGCTTTATCCAGATGATCGAGTAATTCTAACCAAAAATCATCGGTAGTTGTCTGCGAGACAAGTGACTTTACCTTATTGTCAAATGAAAGCATTTGTAGAATGCTTTTTGCTTCCATTGCAGTACGTATCAACTCAACCATGGATGTAACGAAATGACTGATTTCACTATTTTTTCCACTGATTTGCATTATAAAATCGTCATGAGCATTAACACCATTTTCACGGATTTCATTCATGAGCGCTTTAGTTCGATTGAGTTTCTTCAGGAAATGACCTATAAGAAAAACCAAGGCAAATAGAAAAACTGTCAATGACAGCCAAATCGTAACCTTCAATGAAAGGTTTTTCTGTTCATTTTTCAGAATGAGATCTTGCTTGTGTTGGTTTTCGATGGATTGGATGATGTGTTTGGTTTTCCCATTATGGACTTGTTCCGAAACCTGAACGGCGGACGCCGCTGTGTTTTTGTACAACGACATATCGCCCACATTCTCCGCGATATTTGACATAATAACATTTTTCCTATATTCAATTTGCCTCACATGATCTGAGTCCGAACACAGACTGTTGTCCACCAATTTGATGTAAAGCCATGCAGAATCGATTTTATCCTCCATGGCATATAGATGAGCTATATCTAGCAACAAATCTTCGTTAACGTATTTTTTGTAGTTTATCAGACAATCTAAAGCAATTAACTTAGATTCTTTGAAATGTGAAGTATCAATTGATAGTTGACGGCATAAGAGTTCTTTACATTGATACTGATTGAAACTGTCTTTCAACTCTACTGCAATCCCAAGTGATTTTTCCAATAATTCTACAGCATCTGCATTATGTGTGATACCTGCACAAACACCCATATTATATATAGATTGTTGTTGCATTTTTTTATCTCCAATCAACTCATAATATTTGAGAGCAATACTGTATTTCTCAAAACAGGTTTGAAAATCCGCGTAATAAATCCGGTACAGAGAAGCTATTCTAGTATTAATTTGTGCAAGGTTGAAGTAGTCGTCGGGAGCAGCGGTAGCTTCGGCTTGCTTGTAGTAGAACATGGCGCTGTCGGGGTGCCCGAGTTCATCCATCACAGCACCCTTGTAGATGTAGGCTCGGGTGAGTTTCTCGCGCTCGTCATCGTGGGCGCGGTAATAGGCCAGGGCTCGGTTGATGGCGCTGTCGCTGGTGGCGGTGACATAGCAGCGGTAACGGGCCTGGGTGAGCAGCAGGTCGCGGTAGGCGCTGTCGCCAGCCGTGGCGAGGCCGGCCATGGGAATTGCCTCGAGCAGTGCCAGGGCGCTGTCGGGGTTGGTGCGCATCAGGCTGTCGGCCGCCGTGAGCCGCCCATCATAGCTGGGCGTGCCGCCGCAGCCCGTGACCACCGCCACGAGCACCGCAATGACCATCACTATGACAAACGGTAGCCGTTTCATGCCTGCAAAAATAGTGCATTTTTCCGAATCACACAACCCGGCATCCGCACACTAACCCCATGCGAAGACGCAAAGGCGCTAAGATTCTTTTGGGGGCATCCGCGTTCCTAGCCCCACGCCAAGGCGCAAAGGCGCGAAGGTTCTTTTTTTGGCATCCGCATACTTTAAAAACAACAACTGAAGGGTCTGAAAAATCTGACGGCTGACGCGCGTATGGTTTTAAACACGGATTACGCTAATTTAACGAATTGGCATCCGCGTTCGGGGTTTTGAAGACAAGAAAGACAAATAAGACTAATTAGGCTTTAGGAGTCAGACTAGTAGTTCTCCGTGGGCGATGATGCGGCTGTGTCCTCCTACCCAGATGTCGCCGCTGGCATCTACTGTCGTGGCGACTACCGACGGGCGGCCCATCGCTTCGCCTTGCATGAAGCGGCAGTCGGCGCCCGCTTGGATGACGCCTCGCCGCAGCAGGTAATGCGTCAGGGCCGCGTTGGCGGTTCCTGTCGCCGATTCCTCGGGCACGCCATAGAGGGGGGCGAAGTTGCGTACGTGGGCAGTGAAACCGTCATCGCTCATCGCAAAGGCGTGGACTCCCACCACATCGAGTTCACTGCTCAGGGCCGCAAGAGCCTCCATGTCTGGACTCAAGGCCTCCAACTGATCCAGGCTGTCCACGGGCATGATGATGTCGGGCAAGCCTGTGGAAATAATTTCTACAGGCAACGAGGCCATCTCACCCGCCATGACGCTATACAGCCGCTTGGCATCCACGGGCTGCTCCATGACACGCGGCGGAGCCATCTGCATCATCACCTGACGGGCGACTTTCACTTTCAAATCTCCGGCGAGTGTGTGGTTCAGGCACTCGGTGTCGCCAGCAAGGATTCCCTCCTGCTTGAGCACCCCAAAGGTGGCGATGGTGGCATGGCCGCACAAGTCCACCTCGCTGCATGGCGTGAAATAACGCACCGTGAACTCCCGGGGTCCGTTCTGCTGCACAAAGGCGGTCTCGCTGTACCGCAATTCGGCTGCGATCTGCACCATCAGCCGCTCGTCTGGAAACGGGGTGTCCTGGCCCAGCAGCACCATGCCTGCCGGATTACCTCCGAAAGGCTCACTGGTGAATGCGTCAACAATGTAGTATTTCATTTTCTTAGCGTTATTACTGCCTTTTCTGCCTCACTTGAGCAAGCGCGGCAATTCTATAAACTGTTTTGGTCGTCAGACGATTGGGGCGCCGAGGCGGCCAAGTTATGCTGAAAATTGTGCAAAACCTCGGCGATTTCGTCGATATCGTCGGTAAGGGTGAGCAACAGGTTATTGTATTTGCCCGACTGGGTGAGTCGCTCGAGCAAGGGATATACAGGCATCTCATTTGTCCAAAACTGCCTCCCCAGGAAAATCATGGGACTGGCGAAGCCGAAGGAGAGGTAGTGGTTCTGCACCGCTTCCTGGAAAATTTCCTGCATCGTTCCCGCGCTGCCGGGGGTGTAGATGAGACCGCCATAGGCTAGGGTGAGAATATTGTCCTCGCGCACGCTATTATCGAAGAATTTGGCGATGTGGGTGGCAAAGGGTGTTGACGGCTCGTGGCCGTAGAGCCATGTGGGGATGCCCAGGCTGACATAGCGCTCTTGAGGATACTTGTTGATGACACGGAAAGCCGAACACAACCAGCCCTCGTCCCTGAACGACGGCGATGGAGTGAGCATCGCCAAGGCGTCGTCCAAATCGGCCGCTTGACGGCCCGCCATCCAAGCACCCAGGTGAGTCGCTTCCATCATGCCGGGGCCGCCGCCACTGAGCATGATGAAACCGTCCTCGGTGAGTTTTTTGCTCAGGAAAGCGATATCTCTAAAGACCTTGTCGGTCCGCGGCAGGGCATGTCCTCCCATGACTCCCACACAGGCGTGCGGATCATGCTCCTCCATGAACTCCCTCAAGGCCATGTGAATGCCATGGTCATGCAGGCTGCGTGCCAACGACTCTTCCACGCTAGCCCTCTGGGGACCCGTGAACTTGTAGTATTGATACACCTTGCCGTCAAAGCAGTTGGCATAACTCTCCTCTTGGTCTATCTTGAATCCCTCATACAGTTCGGCAGCGTTGTACAGCGATTTGCGCGTCACGCAATAGGGAGCCTTGTCAAGGTAGGCCATAACATCTTTCATCTCGTTTAAGCCAGAGTTCGTTATCATAGCGTGGTAATTTGGTCAAAGTTTTAAAGGTTAAGCGCTCATTGCAAAGGTAATAAAAAAACCAAACTTGTCCAAAAAAACGCCTTTTTTCATCAGAATGCCAAAAAAATCATCCTAAATTGGTTAAGTCTTTCTTATTTTTTTATAATTTTGGCGACATCAGAACAATTATTAACCTCAACATATCGAGAAAAAGATGAAAAAGATTTACATGACTCTTGTGGCGGCGGCCTTGCTGCTTGGCAGTGGTTGCACAATGCTCAACAACATGGGCAACATGGGCATGGGATCAGGCACCGGAGCCGAGAATGGCAACGGCAACCTGGGCGATGTCCTGGGCGGCGTGTTGGGAGGCGTACTGGGCACGTTGGGCTCACAGAACACGATAGACGGATTGCTGGATCTGGTTATCGGCAGTGTCAAGGTGAATGAGCAGGAACTCTACGGTGCATGGTACTACACCGAGCCCGCCTGTGCCTTCACGAGCGAGAACCTGCTGGCCAAGGCCGGCGGAGCAGTGGCAGCCGAGAACTGTAAGGACAAGCTGTTGCCCGTCTATAACAGCCTGGGTATCAGCGCCCAAAACACACAGTTCCAGTTCACCCAAGACCATCAGTTCGCAGCCAAACTCAAAGGTATCCCCTTGAGCGGCAGTTACACCTTTGACCCGTCGACCGGCACCATCAGACTGCAGACGATGCTCTTCTCGACCAATGCCTACATCACCCGCACGTCTAATGGTTTGGGCCTCACCTTCGAGAGCAAGAACCTGCTGAAAGTGTTGCAGGCGGCAGCAGCCTTAAGCGGCAACAGCACAATCCAGACCGTGGGAGACCTGAGCAAACAATACGACGGCGTGCGCCTCGGCTTCAACATCTCCCCTATGAGATAAACCGACAAACGAGAAGTGCCAGGGACATCAGCCTCTGGCACTTACTGTATACCAATCAATTAGTTCGCCTCTTGATAAACCGGTTCAACGCAGCATGCGGAACAGGCCGGCATAGGAGACAGTGACGCCCACACAACAGCCCTTGACCGAGGGCGAGAAGTGATTGAACCGGGCATTGGTGACAAAGGGCGTGACACGCACCGACGAGGTGTAGTGACCCTGGCTGTCATCGCCACCCATCGGGAAATCCACAATCTTACCGTGCAACTTGATGTCAAAACCAATGCTTGCTGTCCAGCCGGTGTTGTTCTCGTGGGCATCGGTGACATTTTCAATCATGGGCCTTTCAACACCCTCTTCATCACGCTCGTACTTGATGTGGTTGATGTCCCACGACAAGCGGCTGAAGGTCACGCCCACTGCCGGCGTGATGGATAGCCTGCCGTAACGCAATACGGTGTAGCCCAGCTGGAAAGTGCCGCCCAACAGCGACGTGCTGGCAGTGCCGTTCATCTGCACATTACGTGCCTGGTCATCATAGACGGCATAAGGATTCACGTTCTTGAACGAGGGCTGGCCGAAGGAGAAGTCCATGTTGAGCCTCAAGCGGTTGTAGTCAACATTCACTCCTCCCGTGAAAAGGGCGCACCCCTTGAAGTCATCAGCCAGAGAGCCCGTGGGCAGCATGCCGCCCACACCCACCTGGAAACCAATTCCCAATGGGCGATAGATAGACTCCTCCTGCTGCGCACGAAGGGCTGCAGGAGCAATGAATAATAGTATCAATATGATTAAAGCGGTCCGTTTCATTGTTTCACTCATGAGTTTACTATAATAACGGACATCAAGCCACGAAATTGTTATCAGGATTACCCTAATTCCCAATTCCTCATTCATAGGACTACCACCACAGGCTGCGGTAATACTTGTGGTAGAGTGAGAGACCCTCGCTGATGGGTTTGAGCGACGCCTTGGCGGCACGCTTGAGGTCGGCCAAATCCTCCTCGTTGTTCCAGATGGCCTTGATATAGGCCTTGTACTCGGGGGTGTCCTCCTCGGACTGCAGGGCTATGCGTTCAAAGGCATAAATCATCTTGTCCAGAATATTACCCCACTCCTCGGGTGACATGTTCAATCGCGGTGTACGCTCGCAATGTTCCTTGAAGACCATCAGACGCGGCAAAATGAAACGCGCTATAGTAACATCGAGGTCATAGAGTTCCTCGATGTCGATTGTCTTAGCAATAGCTTGGGGGTTGTACTTCTTATCCATCGTCGTCAAAACTAGTATTGAGAGGTTAAATCATGATTATTTTCAGGGAGCAATTATACGCATATTTTCTGACACAGCAAAGAAATATCATTAAAAAATGAAAAAATAATCACTTTTTCTCTTGTTTCATCCGATTTGCATTTCATACATCAAAAACTGAGCAGCAGAAACCCAAAACTGGAAACTTTTTATTAATTTTGCGACACTATGACAATACAAGAGGCTCAAGCGCGTGTTGACGCGTGGATTCAGCAGTATGGCGTCCGTTACTTCAGCGAGCTGACCAATATGGCAGTACTCACCGAGGAAGTGGGCGAGGTGGCGCGTGTCATCGCGCGGCGCTACGGTGACCAGTCGAGCAAACCGGGCGACGACCTGGACCTCGCCGACGAGTTGGCCGACGTGCTGTGGGTGGTCATGTGCCTGGCTAACCAGACGGGCATTGACCTGGACGAGGCGCTGGAACGCAACTTCGCCAAGAAGACCAATCGCGACAGCCACCGACACTTGGAAAACGAAAAGCTAAAACATTAACCAATAACAACTTTAAGATTATGAGTAACCACGAACACGAACATTGCGGATGCGGCTGTGAGCATCACGATCATGACCACAAGCCCATGGACAAGTACATGACCGCCATCAACCAGTCGGGCGTCACCATTGATGATACTGCCGTGACTGCCGCCGTGCAGGAAATCATCGACAAGCACGCTGCCGAGAACAACACCCCCGAGGTGCAGCAGTTCCTGCTCAACTGCGTCGATTTGACCACCCTCGCCACCGAGGACAGTGAGCGCAGCGTCGCCAAGTTTGTACAGAAAGTCAACGATTTCGACAACAACTATCCCCAGTACAAGAACGTTGCCGCCATCTGTGTTTACAGCAACTTCGCTGCCGTGGTTCGCGGCACACTCGAGGTGAGCGGCGTTGACGTTGCCGTGTGCAGCGCCTGCTTCCCCTCCAGCCAGGCCCACATCGAGACCAAGATTGCCGAGACCGCTCTGGCGGTTGCCGATGGTGCCGACGAGGTGGACATCGTGTTGAACGTGGGCTACTTCAAGGATGAGGCCTACGAGGAGCTGTGTGACGAAATCGCCGAGATCAAGCAGGTGGTGGGCGACCGTCCCCTGAAGGTCATCCTCGAGAGCGGCTATCTGAAGACAGCCGAGGCCATCCGCAACGCCAGCATCCTGTCGATGTACTCGGGCTGTGACTTCATCAAGACTTCTACCGGCAAAATCTATCCCGGCGCTTCACTCGAGGCTGCCTACGTGATGTGCCAGTGCATCAAGGAATACTTCATCCAGCACGGCCGCATGGTGGGCTTCAAGGCATCGGGCGGCATCCGTACCACCGAGGACGCCGTGAAGTACTATACCATCGTCAAGGAAGTCCTGGGCGAGAAGTGGTTGAACAACCAGTACTTCCGCATCGGCGCCTCCAGTCTGGCCAACGCCCTGTTCCAGTCCTTCACGGGCACCGACCAGAAACCTTTCTAAAAACAAGGGAATTAAATCGGCTGAGATAAATTAGGAAAACAATAAATACAATAAGTACAAGCTATTGATAACCAATAATTTGTATTTGTTGTACTTATTGTTTTCCTTTATGATACAGGCATGAATCGGGAGATATTGAGGATTGCGTTGCCGGCGATAGTCGCCAACATCACTGTACCGCTGCTGGGTCTGGTGGATACCGCCATTGCAGGACACCTGGGTGACAAGGTGTTCATCGGTGCCGTGGCGGTGGGTGCGATGATGTTCAACCTGGTGTACTGGAACTTCGGATTCCTGCGCATGAGCACGTCAGGCATGACGGCACAGACCTATGGCAGTGGCGACTTCAAGGAGAGCGCCAAGCTGCTGGGCGAGTCCACTGCACTGGCGGCAGTCATCTCAGGCCTCATCATCCTCTTACAATGGCCCATCCGCCTGTTGCTGTTGTGGATTATCGGTCCGTCACCCGAGGTCACCTCGCTGGCCATCACCTACTTCACAATCTGCATCTGGGGTGTACCTCCGGTGCTGGTGATGATGGCCTTCAAGGGTTGGCTATTGGGTATGCAGGACTCCCAGAGCGCGATGTGGATCTCCATCATGACCAACGTCTTCAACATCGGCGCGAGCCTCATCTGTGTCTATCTGTTGAAGATGGGGTTTGTGGGCATTGCGGTAGGTACCCTGGCCGGTGAATGGCTGGGATTGCTCTATGCCGCCCTGACGGTGCAACGCAAATTCCCGCTCCTGAACGGTTTGCTCGACTGGCGCCGCGTGTGGCGCTTCAAGGGGGCTGGACGCTATTTCAAAGTGAGCCGTGACATCTTCGTGCGCAGTTTCCTGCTGATGACCGTGAGCCTGGCGTTTGTCTCCATCGGAGCCCGCAGCGGTGACCTCATCCTCGCTGTCAATGCCCTGATCCTGCAACTATTCACCCTTTACAGCCACTTCATGGACGGCATCGCTTTTGCCGGCGAGGCCGTTGTGGGCAAGTACTATGGCATGGGCGACATGGCACGCATGAGGCGCTGCGTGCGCTTGCTGTTTGGCTGGGGCCTGGCCGTTGCCGCCGTCTTTACCCTTATTTATTCCTTCCCGCGCATCGCCTTCTGGCTGCTCACCGACCAGCAGAGTGTCATCGAAGCCGCAATGGACTACCGCGTGTGGTGCGCACTGATACCGGCAGCAGGCATGGCCGCCTTTGTTTGGGATGGGGTGTTCATCAGCCTGACGCGCTCGATGGGCATGCTCATCAGCGCCGGCATTGCCTGGTCGCTGTTCTTTGTCATCTACTGGGTCACGCCCCAATCGTGGGGTAACAACCGCCTGTGGATTGCCTACTTGAGTTTCCTTGCCCTGCGTGGTATCATCCAGACCATCCTCTACCGTGGCTACCTCGCCCATGGGGTGCTGGAATCCCCCTCCCCTACTCGATGAAACGCACTCGTCGCCATATCATCGCCGTTCTCACGGCAGCTGCCGGACTCCTTGCCGCATGTCATTCAGGAGACAGCCAAGTTGCCAAACTTGATGTGCCGGTGGAATTGCTGCGCCATGGCGACCTCGCCTTTCGCTGCGGCACCAGTCTGGAGAGCCACTTTGTAACAGGTGTCGATGGCGAAAACGGTCCCTACTCCCACATCGGCCTGGTGGTCAACATGGACGGGGAATGGTTTGTCGCCCACGCCGTGCCTGGTGAGAACGACCCTGGCGAACCGGAATACCTCAAGTTAGATTCCATCAGCGTCTATTACGGTGCTGACCGTGCCAAGCTTGGGTGTATCATGCGCGTTACCGAGGACAGCGCGGCGATTGCCGCTGCCACCGGTTACGCCTTGTGGGCTGTGCGTGCCCGCAAAGAGTTTGACAACGCCTTTGACTGGGAGGACACCACCCAACTCTATTGTACTGAACTGGTGCAACAAGCCTATCTGCACGGCGGTATAGACCTCGCCCAGAAGCGCAGAACCGGCATCAACACAGTTCCTTTCAAGGGTAACTACGTCTTTCCGGGTGACATTGCCCGTAATGAATTGTTGACCTTGATAAGCACATTTTAAGCTCTTTTTATTTGGTGAATAAGCAGTTATCACTATTTTTGCAAACGATATCTCTTAACTATTCATTTTTAAAACTGTTTTATGATGAAAAAGATTCTTAGTTTCTTACTTTTATTCACTGTGGTAGCCCTATTCTTTACCTCATGCGACAAATCATCACCGGGTGCTGCATGCAAATCCTATATGGAAATGGTAAAGAATGGTGACTACAAGGGATTTGTCCAAGGTATCGCCACCGAAGAGGGCAAGACTGCCGAAGAAAATGAACAAACGGCAGCTTTGCTTGAAGGAGTACTCAAGGAAAAAATGGAAAAAACAATCCAAGAGAAAGGCGGTATTAAAGACATTCAAATCGTTGAGGAAAACATCGCCGAGGACGGCAACACCGCTGATGTGAAAATGAAAATCGTCTATGGTGACGGCACCGAAAAAGAAGACACCCAGGAGATGGTGAAACAAAACGGTGTCTGGAAAATGAAAATCAAGAAATAACCCGTTTCCAGACTGTCACAACGACAAGACAATCGGGGATACGTCTTCAAGTGGCGCATCCCCGATTTTTTATCCCATATTGACCGGCAGCCGGCCTTTAAACGGTCGAGAGTATTTGACTGATGAGCTCGATGGCATCAGAAACACTGACCGTGCCATCCTTATCCACATCACTACAAATCTGGCAGCCGACTTTAGAATCATTCAACACGTCGCTTATCATCATCAACGCGTCCGAGATGTTGACAGAACCATCGTGGTTGACGTCACCGATGGTGTGAAGCTGTTTCATATACCAGAAACTTGCCGTTTTATCACGATTGATAACCATCTCGGTCACAGGCTTTCCCAAGTAGCCGGCATTGCCGGTAATCTCACCGTAAGAGGTCATATTGAGTACCGTGGCAGGCGTTGATTGATCACTCACTTCGGTTTTGCTGCCATTGGGCCACAGGTCGCCGCTCTCGGTATACTTCGACAGCTTATTGTCGGCAGGCAGCAAGGTCACCAGCTGGATTTTATCGTTATTGGGCTTGTTATTGGTCCAGCGGTCGGCGCTGTAGGTGATATGCGTCACCATGATGCCCGTTCCGGGAAGATAACGGTCCCAGCCTTGCCGCTGACGGTTCTCGAGGATAAAATACTCGTTCCTGTTCACATCGCTCACAATGCGCACCGCCACGTCAGAGCCCTTGATGCCTTGATTCCAAACGGGCAAGGTGTAGTGGGTGTTGGGCTCAGGGGTGATGTAGTCCACCCACCCCATGAAAACCTTCTCATAGGCCGAATAGCCCACCGGCGTGTAGCCATCGTTGCAATAGCAACCCAGACACATGATATCCCAGTTGCCCATGCCGTAATTGTCGTTGTTACCCGTGTCATAGAGGTCGGGCAAGCCCAGGCAATGGCCAAACTCGTGGCAGAAGGTGCCGATGCCATCGATGGTCTTGCCGTTGTCATTGCTGCCGTACAACTCATTAAATACGGCAAAATGGTTGACATAGGGGTCCCCAGCGCCTGGAGCGAACGCTCCGTTACCGCCGCGTGAATAATACCTTGCGGCATCCAGGGTCCAATTGCAGGGCCAAATGGCCTCGGGGTGGCTTGTGGCGGCCTGAGCCTCTCCCACTCCGGCAAAGATGACAATGACCACATCGCAATAGCTATCGTCATTCGTGTCATAGGGGTCGAATGACACTCCATCGGCCGAGGCCAACTCGCACGCTTCGGTCACCATCCAGCCGATTCCCTTGTCCTTGGTGGTGCCTGAATGACCACCGTAATACTCCCTGTTCTCAGACAGGCAATAAATGCCATACACGTCAAACACGGGCTTATACAAGCCATTGGACTGGTCCATGAAATACTTGCCGACGCTCTCTTCTCCCGTCAGCATGGCATTGATTATCTTCTCGCGGGTATTATTGAACTTCTTGTCCTGGAACTCCACCAGAATGATGGGAATGCGGCGTTCTCCCTGGGCTGGCACATCGGCAGTGGCGTTGCTGCCAGTGGCATTCAAGCGGCCAGGACGGGCAGGAAGCTTATAGGACTTGGACGGCATCGTGAAAGCTCCACGCTGAGCCTGGACAAATGCTTTCTCGATGGCCGAGCGTTGACCTTCATTGTGCGCTCGCACGGCAGTCAGTCCTGTCAGTGACGAGGTGTAGTAGAAATCACCGTCAATGCCGCGTTCCACCGTCAGTCCGTCGGTGGTCATGAGGGCATGATTGAAGGCATTTCCCACAGCCTGTACTTTCAAGGTGGTTCCGTCACTTTGTATGATTGTGTGCCAGCCTGGCTTTGCGGGAACAGCGATAGCCGCAATCGAGCAGCACAACAATACAGACAGGATAGTGAATCTTCTCTTCATTGATAAAAAATGGTTTAGACTGTTTATTAATATTAAATGATGCTTACATATAAATGATTTTGCCACTTATCCCGAATCAGGATAGTGGCACTTATCCAAAAACGTCGCAAAATTAGGTATAAAAATCAGATTTAGCAAAAATATGACCCGTAACTTGCATAACAAGCCATGTCAAGAGTGAAACACCTCACAAGCCAAAAAAAGATGCGGCAGGGTTTCATCGTTCCCTGCCGCATCCTGTTTAATCAGTATTCTCTCAAGCTAGCGATTACTTGGTACTATTAAGTATCATGCTGATCAAGATAATCGCATCACTGATGTTGACCTCGCTATCCTCGTTTATGTCTGCACAAACGGGGCATACATAGCTAGTGCCGTTCAAGATGTCATTAATCAAGTCAATGACATCCGAGATATTGACAGCCTCATCATGGTTCACGTCACCCAACTCATAGCCATGACCGTTATCGAACAGCGTCACCTCTTGCCTGTTACTCCAGCCGCTCTCGGTGCCGTCAAGATACAAGGTTTTCACCTTGTAAACAAAGGTGCCTCCTGCGGTCAGATCCTTCACCGTGTAGAACTTGTCGGTGATATCGGTGATGAGGCGGTAGGTCTCATCACCGCTCTCGGTAGCCTTTATGATGTCTTGTGTCGTCAGGTCTCCGGCATAAACCTGCACCCGCTTCAAGTACAGAAAGTCTGCCAAGTCGGCAATCGTCACAGCATCATTAGCTGCACAATCGAGCACAATGACATAATCAGCGAAATCCTCGCCCAAGGTCAAGATCTGCTCGTCCTTACTGGTATATACACGCATCGAGCAACTGGCAGAGCCGTAGGGGGCAGCGTTGACCACAACCGTCACCTTGTCATAGCCTGCCAAATTATAGGTCGGGGTCCTGATGATGGCATTGTAGGCCAGAACCAAAGCGCCACCGTAGGAGGCCAAATAGGATGTAGCATACCATCCCTCGGGCAGATACTGGTCATAATCGCTTGAGATATCTGCCAAATAATCGCCGTCAAGAACATCAGGCAAAGTGCTGAAGTCGGCAGTCTCCAGTAATTCCACTGTGGGCTTGGTGCTCACCTCCAGGGTATAGCTGACGATATTGTCGTCGGGAGTCATATCGGTCCAGTCGGCACGGAACTTCGTCAGGTTGATGAAAGCATTGTCGGCAGGCTGCATCACAGGCTCATAATGCTCGATGATGCCACGGCCCAGAAGGTTGACAACGACATCCTCAGCGCCATTGCTGCTCAATGTCACGGTAGCGTCATAGTCCTGGATTTCATCCGGGGCAAAAGTCACTGTCACGTATTTTCCGAGGGCGGCATCGGCAGCACTGATGACCATGGGATCGACAGTGAAGGCGCCATCACCGCCATTCAGTGTCAAGGTCACATCACCGGTCAAGGACTGGCCAATGACCTTAAAGGTCATGGAAGCGCTGTTGTTCATCATCACGTCACCATAGTTCAACTCGGATTTTGTCACCGAGATGACAGGACCGGTGGCAGCACCCTTCATATACCAGAAGCTGGCCGTGCCATCGGCATTGATGACCATTTCGGTCAACGGTTTGCCCAAGTAGCCGGCATTACCGGTGATGTTGCCGTTGGCCGCCATGTTGAGTCTGGCTGCCGGTGTAGAATTATCGGTAAATGCATTCCTATTGCCGTAGGGCCACAGGTCATGATCCTCGTCATAATAACTCCATGAGTTGTCGGCATTCATGAGTGTCACCAGCTGTATATTCTGGTTGTTAACACTATTGTACCACCAGCGTTCGGCTGAATAAGTGACATGGGTAATCATGATGCCATCACCGGGCGCATAGCGGTCCCAACCCTGTCTGCGACGATTCTCGACGACGAAAAACTCGTTAGGATTGATGTCGCTGACGATGCACAAGGCCTTGTCGGTCGCGGCATTCTTCTGGTTAAACACAGGCAGGGTGTAATAAGTACCCGGTTGGGGCATGGTATACTCAATCCATCCCATGAACACCTTCTCATAGGCCGAATATCCCGGTGGAGTGAAACCATCGTTGTTATAGCAACCCATGCACATGATATCCCAGTCGCCCATGCCATAGTGATCGTCATCACCCGTGTCATATAAGTCGGGCAGTCCCAGGCAGTGGCCGAACTCGTGAGCAAACGTGCCGATACCGTCCACCACTGTGCCATTATCGTTACTGCCGTGCAACTCATTGAACACGGCAAAATTATCAACCAGGGGATCGTTATTGTTAGGACGGAAAGCACCATAGCCGCCCTGGTTGTAATAGGCTGCCGAAGAAAGGTTCCAGTTGCAGGGCCACACAGCCTCGGGATGGTTCCACGATGCCTGTGCCTCTCCCACGCCGGCATAGATGACGATGACCACATCGCAGTAATCGTCGCTGTTGGTATCATATGGTTTGAACGACACGCCGTCGGCGGCAGCCAACTGGCAAGCCTCGGTCACCATCCAGCCCAGACCCTTGTCATTGTCGCTACCTGAATGACCTCCATAGTACTCGCGATTGCGCGACAGTTCATATATGCCGTACACATCAAATTCGGGCTGATAGAGCCCGTTGGACTGGTCACGGAAGTATTGGCCGACACTTTCATTGCCCGTGAGCATGGCGTCAATGACGTCCTCACGCGTGTTGTTGAACTTCTTATCCTTAAATTCCACCAGGATGATGGGAATACGGCGTGAACCCTGGGCTGGAACCCCCGACTCGGCATTGCTGCCGCCAACACCGAATTTATCCTTCTTGCCCTGCATCTGATACTGGCGCACCTTCATCTTCAAGTCATCTCGCTGGCTGTTGATAAAAGCCATCTCGGCAGCAGAGCGTTGTCCTTCATCATGAGCGCGCACCGTAGTCATTCCTGAACGCGCAGAGACGTAATAGAAATCACCGTCACGGTCTTTTGCGACGGACAATCCATCGGTGGTGAGGAGAGCGTGATTAAAAGCATTACCCACGGCCTGCACCTTCAAGGTGGTACCGTCACTTTGAGTCACTGTGTGCCAGCCTGGTTTGGCCGGCACAGCCATTGCCACAAAAGCCCAACACAGGGCCATGGACAAAATCAATAAAAATTTTCTCATAAAAACTTGAATTTTGGTTAATACAGCACAAAAATACAACAAATGAACATCCTCAACAACTAAAGATGCTCAAACTATACAATAATAACTTTTTTTTAACTCTTTAGGTAGGTTTCAGCTTGCTCTGCACAAATCGCTCCATCGGATAGGTCAAGAAAGACAGCGCTGTGGACAACAAGAACACAATGAGAGCATCCAAAATCGTGTGACCAAGAGAAATCGGGAGATTGATGATCCTTTCCTGATGCAGGAGTAGCACAATCCAGAACACGAGGGTCTGATACAAATAGATTGTGAATCCCCGCTCATTCCAAATCCTGAGAATCCTGTTATTAGGCAACTTGACCCTCCATAGAATCAAGGATATCAGGCTCAGCATCATTATGCTGTAGGTTAGATAAATCCAGTCGGGAGGAAACTTATGCCCCTGCATCGGGCATAACGAGCCGCCAAAGACAAACATATAGGCAGCTAACGCCCCTGCGGCAGTCAAGGCCACCAATGCCACCGCACGGGCCTTGATCTTCCTGTAATAGACAAAACCGGCGACCATGAACACATTGTAACAAAGCAATTCACGCAGCAATGATAGACTCGTGAAAGCTTGGGCCGCCAAAAACGCTAACAGGCAAATCAGGACATACAAGTGCTTGTTAATCACCTTCATCAGCTTTTCCTGAATGGCGAACGTGCAACTCAAGATCAAGTACAACGGGATGAACCAGATGTGGGCAACGCAAGGACAGTTGGGGATATTCTGGAACAAAAGGATGTCCTTGACCTCAGGCCAACCGTAACCCGAAATGTCAAATGGCATCAAGCGGAAATAGTCGGTCCCGCGCAGGAAGAGCGTTGCCAGCAGGCCGATGGCTACCATAACGATGGCATAGAGGTAATAAGGTACCGCAACCCTGTTGACCCTGTTGAGGGCGGTTGACCACAGACCTCGTTTAGACTTGCGCAGCGAGTTGGCGGCACCTGCGATAAAGAAAACAATCGGAATCACGAACAGGATGACCGATAATATCGGCTCACTGGCGTTACCCAACCAGTATAAGTTATGAGCGACACACAGGATGTATATCATCGTGAGTCCCCGATATATGTCAAGCTGAACGTCTCGCTTCATCGATTGATTAATTTATCATAAACTTATTCTAGCACAGGATTCAGTCCGGCGATTGAATCGACTTGATGAGGGCGCTGGCGCGAGCCGGGCCGATGACCTCGGCAAGTTCCTGCTCGCTGGCCTCCTTGATGCGCTTGAGCGACTTGAAGCGCTTGAGCAGCAAGGTGCGCGTTTTGGGTCCGATGCCCGGCACATCGTCAAGGGCGCTGTGCACCTGTCCCTTGCTGCGCTGCTTGAGGTGGAAGGTGATGGCAAAGCGGTGAGCCTCGTCACGCAGGCGCTGGATGACGTGCAGCGTCTCGCTGTTCTTGTCGATATACAGCGGCACGCTGTCGCCAGGGAAATAGACCTCATTCAGGCGCTTGGCAATGCCCACCACGGCAATCTGACCCTGCAGGCCAATCTGGTCGAGCGCCTCGATGGCCGATGTCACCTGCCCCTTGCCGCCATCCACGATGAGCAGCTGCGGCAGTTCCTGCCCCTCCTCCACCAAGCGGCTGTAGCGACGCTGCACCACCTCACGCATCGAGGCGAAATCGTCGGCGCCCTCCACGGTCTTGATGTTAAAGTGGCGATACTCCTTCTTGGCGGGCTTGGCGTTGCGGAACACCACACACGATGCCACAGGGCTGGACCCGCTGATGTTACTGTTGTCAAAGCACTCGACATGGCGCGGCAACACCGTCAGACGCAGGTCGCGCTGCATGGTGGTGAGCGTTCGCGTGGTGCGTTGTTCGGGATTGAGCTTTTCCATCATGCGCAGGCGGTCGGTGCGCTTCTGTGTCGCATTCTTGATGGCGATGTCAAGCAGTTTCTTCTTGTCGCCACGCTGGGGAATGGAGAACGAGAGACCGGCAAACTCCACATCGGGCTCAACGTTGACCGTGACCTCGGTCACGCGGTCTTTGCGATAGGTCTCGGCGAAGCGCTGGCGCACCTCGGCAATCGCCATCGACATGATTTCGGCATCAGTCTCGTCATGGGTCGAGAGGCGGTATTCCAGCGTATAGGACTGCACCACTGCCCCACCCCGCACGTGCATGTAATTCACCCAGGCGGCATCCTCGTCACGCAACAGGCCGAACACGTCGATATTATGAATTGACGGGCTGACGATGACCGAGCGGCGACGAACGTGCTCCAGCAGCTTGTAACGCCGCTTGATGAGCTCCGCCTCCTCAAAGCGCAACTCGCTCGCCAACTGCTGCATCTGCTGCATGAGCAAATCCATCAACTGGTGGGTGTCACCGTTCAGGATTTGGCGTATCTCGCTGATGTATTCACCATAGCGCTCGGCACTCACCAGGCCCTTGCAACATCCCTCGCAGCGATGGATGTGATACTGCAGGCACAGGCGGTGCTTGTCCGCCTCAATTGTTTCACGTGAAACATTCAGGCGGCAGGTGCGCAACGGGTAAATCTGGCGGATGGTGTCGATGAGCACCTTGGCGACCTCGGCACGGGGATACGGCCCGTAGAAACGATCCCCCTTGGCTCTTGCGTCACGGGTGATATAGACACGCGGATACAGGCCACCCGACACACAGATCCAGGGATAACTCTTGTCGTCCTTGAGCAGCACATTATAGCGTGGCTGATATTCCTTGATGAGGGCGTTCTCGAGGTCGAGCGCCTCCTCCTCAGTATTGACCACGGTATATTCCAGGTCGGCGATGTTGCGCACAAGCAAGGTTGTGCGGGCCGACGTGTGCTCACGGTTAAAATAGGAATTGACCCGACGCTTGAGGTTCTTGGCCTTACCCACATAGATAATCGTGCCCTCCCGATTGCGGTAGCGGTAAACGCCCGGCTCATAGGGAAGCAGCGATAACTTCAGTTTCAAGTCGTCGGTCATGGCCATCTGTGTTACAAAGCAAGCCTATTAGCCCTCTCGGACCAATTAGACTGAATTTGACAAATCGAAGTAACCGTCTGCCTATCAGAAGGTGAACAACGAAGTGATTTCCACCTCAGGTGGGAACACGTCACGTCCGTGCAGGTCGGCCAAGTCGCAGATGAAGTTGATGTAAACCTTCTTGGGATTCATCGACTTCACCAGCTCATAGGCGGCGAGCATCGTGCCACCGGTAGCCAGCAGGTCATCGTGGATGACCACGACGTCGTCGGGCGTGATGGCATCCTTATGGATCTCGATGGTATCGGTGCCATATTCCTTGGTGTAGGACTTCTGGATGACCTCGGCAGGCAGCTTTCCGGGTTTGCGCAGGGGCACAAAACCGGCATTGAGCTGGGTGGCGAGGATGGCGCCGCCAATGAAACCGCGAGCCTCAATGCCCACGACCTTGGTCACGCCGGCATCACGATACAGGTCCACCATGGCTCTTACCATCACCTGCAATGCCTCAGGATCCTTAAACGCGGTGGTCAGGTCCTTGAACTGAATACCTGGAACAGGGAAATCGGGTATGTTGCGAACCACACTTTTGACTCTTTCTAATTCTTTCGTATCCATTTGTAAATCAGTATATTATGTTTGTTTTGTTTCACGTGGAACAATTCAACGGCCCAAAAGGACCAACAAGATATTGATGTCACTCGGCGACACGCCAGGGATGCGCGAGGCCTGCCCCACCGTCTCGGGGTCAATGGCTTGAAGTTTCTGGCGCGCCTCGGTTGAAATCTGATGAATCTGCGAGTAGTCAAACTTGCCCTTGAGAGTCACATTGTCAAGTCGAGCGACGCGGTCGGCAATCAAGGTCTCGCGCTCGATATAGCCACGGTACTTGATGGCGATTTCGGTAGCCTCGACAATTTCTTCACGACGGGCCTCCTCAAGTGCCTCGATTTGCGCTTTCAAATCAGGCAGCGCTTCGGCAAGCATCGTCATGTTCAACTGCGGACGCAGCAGCAGGTCATGCAAGCGCTGGCCTTGAGTCAAGGGTTGCATGCCTTTCTCCTCCAACAAGGGGTTGATGACAGTGGCCTTGACGGTATAGTCGCGGCAGAAGGCCGTGAGTCTTTCAATCTGCACCCGCTTGGCGCACATGAGGTCATAGCGTTCCTGGGTGGCAAGACCCAGACGGTAACCTTTCTCGGTCAATCGCATGTCGGCATCGTCCTGACGGAGCAAGATGCGGTGCTCGGCACGGGAGGTGAACATGCGGTAAGGCTCATCCACGCCACAGGTCACCAGGTCATCAATCAGCACCCCGATATAGGCTTCGTTACGCGCCAGCGTGAACGGCTCGCCTCCTGTGATTTTTTGATATGCATTAATACCTGCTACCAAGCCCTGCCCTGCTGCCTCTTCATAACCGGTCGTGCCATTGACCTGACCTGCCAGGAAGAGATTCTCGACGATTTTGGACTCCAGCGTGTGATACAACTGGGTCGGGTCGAAGAAATCATACTCAATCGCATAGCCGGGACGGAAGGCATGCACATCCTTCAAGGCAGGAATCTGGCGCAAGGCATTCAGTTGCACATCCCAGGGCAGCGACGAGGAGAACCCGTTGAGGTACATCTCATGGGTCGAGGCGCCCTCGGGCTCAATGAACAGCTGGTGGGACGTCTTGTCGGCAAAGGTGACGATTTTGGTCTCGATACTGGGGCAATAACGTGGACCGATGCTTGTAATCTGACCATTGTACAGCGGTGATTGCGGCAGTCCTTGACGCAAAATCTCATGCACTTGCTCGTTGGTGTGAATAATCCAGCAGGGTCGCTGTGGCAACCTTGAAACCACACCTGGCAAGAAAGAGAAATGATGGAAATCCTGTTCTCCGTCCTGCTTGATGCACTGCGTGAAGTCTATCGTGCGCTCGTCAAGACGAGGCGGAGTGCCGGTTTTCATGCGGCCAACTGTGAAGCCCAGGGCAGCTAATTGCTCGGTAATGCCTCGTGCAGGAGGCTCCGAAACACGCCCTCCAGGAGTCTGAACACGTCCCACATGCATCAATCCATTGAGGAATGTGCCGGCAGTGAGAATGACTGCCCGGGCACCGAAAGTGAGGCCCAAAGCGGTCTTGACACCCTTGACTACCCCACCCTCAATGACCAATTCATTGACCGAATCCTGCCACATGTACAGGTTGGGCATATTCTCAAGCACCCGGCGCCATTCCAGGATAAACTGCTGGCGGTCGCTCTGCGAGCGCGGGCTCCACATGGCAGGTCCCTTGCTGCGGTTGAGCATGCGGAACTGGATGCTGCTGCGATCGGTCACAATACCCATCTGTCCACCCAAGGCATCTATTTCACGCACAATCTGGCCTTTAGCGATACCACCGACAGCGGGATTACAGCTCATCTGAGCCACCTTGTTCATGTCGATGGTAATCAACAGCGTGCACGCGCCAAGGCGGGCTGCCGCACAAGCAGCCTCACAACCGGCATGGCCGGCACCAATCACTATGACATCATAGTCATTTCTCATTAATTGCAGGGATTCAATCTTTCAGGAACACGTTCTCGGGCAACAAAGCAAGCGCGGCGTTCTCGTGCTTTTCCATGATTTCGCGCTCACCGGGTCCCTTGTCATTGATGCCGCACAGGTGCAGCACGCCATGGATGATGACACGCATGAGTTCCGTCTCATAGGCCACACCCAGCCCCTCGGCATTACTACGCACGGTGTCGAGCGAGATGACCATGTCGCCGGCTATGTGGCGCGAATTGGTGTAATCAAAGGTGATGATGTCGGTATAATAGTCATGCCCCAGGAACTGACGGTTGGTTTCCAGGATGAATGCATCGTCACAGAAGACATAGGTCAAGCAGCCCACCTTCTGGTTCAAGGTGGCAGCCACTGCAACAATCCACTCCTGCACTGCGGGCTCGTTGAGCTTCGGCAGGGCGACATTACCTTGGGTCATATAGATGATTTCGGTCATTTCACACTCTCTTGAAAAACGGGAGACAAAGATAACCAAAAAATCTGAGAAACAAGCATAAAATCGCAAGAATTGACAGGAAGAGGCATTAATTAGACCAATAGAGGCCTAATCAACTGGAAAAGCAGCCGCTGTCTCCCCTATCCGATTTTTCTGAACTTTTCCCAAAAATGGCTAATTATGCTGAATTTCAGCCCAAAACGTCATTTTAACCCTCTGAGATTTCAAAATTCCAATGCGACCGATAACTCATGCACCATTTTTAGATGAAATTTGGCATAAAATTTGCAGATTAGAAAATAAAACCCTACCTTTGGAGTCATCATCGACCATTGTCGTACCAAGGCATAGCTTTTATGATTTTTGACGGTTTTTCATACCGCAGGTTCAGGATTTTAAAAAAATGTAGCATCGCGTGTAGTTTTTTGATGATAAGATGCGTCTAATAAGTGAACGAAGAATTAACAATATAATAAAGATATACTGCTATGATCGAGTTTTTCACATCTAACCTATGGCTCATTTGGGTAATCATCTCCATTGTATGCCTCATTCTGGAATTATCATCTGGTGACTTCTTTATTCTGTGCTTCGCCATCGGTGCCGCCGTGAGTGCCATTCTCGCCGGTTGCGGCGCTAACCTCACTGTGCAAATCATCACGTTTGCCGTGGTTTCGGCTTTGAGCCTGCTGCTGGTTCGCCCGGCACTTATCAAGAAGTTGCATAAACCTAACCGCGAGCGCCTGAGCAATGCCGAGGCCATGATTGGTCAGCAGGGTAGGGTGAGCGAGCCCATTGAGGCCGGCGGTTACGGTCGTGTCGCCATCGACGGTGACGACTGGAAAGCCATCAGCGCCGACGGCAGTGCCATTGACAAGGACGTGCGCGTGCGCGTCGTGAAGATGGACAGCATCATCATCACAGTCGAGCCCATCGACTGACGACTGACTTTATGGGAAGCAAATATCTATCAACTAACATCTTCATATTATGAACGTACTAACAATTTTTCTTATCGTCATTATCCTGCTGGCTCTGATCCTGGTCAAGAACAGCCTCGTCATCATTCCGCAGAGCGAAACCAAGATTATTGAGCGCCTGGGTAAGTATTATGCCACGCTCAAACCCGGTATCAACGTGATTATCCCGTTTATCGACCGCGCCAAGAGCATTGTGGCCTACGAGCATGGCCGCTATCGCACCACCAACTCCATTGACCTGCGCGAACAGGTGTATGACTTTGACAAGCAGAACGTGATCACCAAGGATAACGTTATGACTCAAATCAATGCACTGCTCTATTTCCAAATCATGGACCCCTTCAAGGCAGTGTATGAAATCAACAACCTGCCCAACGCTATCGAGAAGCTGACCCAGACCACGCTGCGTAACATCATCGGTGAGCTGGAGCTGGACCAGACGCTGACCTCTCGCGACACCATCAACAGCAAGCTGCGCACCGTCCTCGACGATGCCACCAACAAGTGGGGTATCAAGGTCAACCGCGTTGAGTTACAGGACATTCAGCCGCCTCAAACCGTGCTCCAGGCCATGGAGAAACAGATGCAGGCCGAGCGTAACAAGCGTGCCACCATCTTGACCAGTGAGGGTCAAAAACAGGCCGCCATCCTTCAATCCGAGGGTCAGAAGACCGCCCGCATCAACCAGGCCGAGGCCGACAAGCAGACCGAAATCCTGCGCGCCGAAGGTGAGGCCCAAGCCCGCATCCGCAAGGCCGAGGCCGAAGCCATCGCCATCGACAAGATCACTCAGGCAGTAGGCCAGAGCACCAATCCCGCCAACTACCTGCTGGCCCAGAAGTACATCCAGATGCTTGACACCGTGGCCGGCGGTGAGAAGACCAAGACGGTTTACCTGCCTTATGAGGCTACCAACCTGCTCGGTTCCATCGGCGGCATCAAGGAGCTCTTCGGCAGCGACGAGAAGAAAGACTAATCGGGTAGGGGAGAGACCTCTTTCCGAACCAACTGAAACACCGGGGCACATTGCTCCGGTGTTTTTTGTACAAGTTTTAGAAAAACGTGCAGGGTGGGGGAGAAATGCAAATTATTTTGTATCTTTGTGGCGAGGACATTAGAACGACTTCTATTGAATTGTGTCCATAAAAATCTAATTAACAGATGATTAACGTTTTTCATATCGTTTCCAACAAGCACTGGACGGGAGCTGAGCAGTACACCTATGACCTGGTGGACCGACTGCGCAACGACCCCGACTTCTATGCCGAGGTCGTCTGCCGCAAGCACCCTAACGTGCTCAAGCAATACCGCCGTTTGGAAATTCCCATCTCCATCCTACCCCTCAAGGGGGTGACTGACATCGACTCACCCGTGCGTTTCGCAAGGCTGCTTCGCAAGGGGAAGAACATCATCCACGTGCACAGCTTCAAGGATGCCTTCATGGCGGTGATGGCACGACGCATCAGCGAGAACCGCGACACCCGCGTCGTGGTGAGTGTGCACGGCGTCTATAAGCCCAAAAAGAACTACATGTACACCAAGCTGTACAAGTCCATCGATTGCTTTGTATTCTCGTCAGAGATGGCCCGTGAGGCTTTCTTGGGCAAAGCCAAGAAAACCTATGCCAACCGCGCTGTCGTGCTGCGAGACAGCGTCTGCGACAGCCAAATCGGCACCGAAGTGCCTGACCTGAGACGCGAGCTGAACCTCGACAGCCACCAGGCACTCATCATGTACCACGGAAAACTGACTGCCGAAAAGGGCCTGGATGTCCTTCTGAGCGCGTTAACCCACGTGGACAAGGCAAAGTACCATCTGGCCATTATCGGCGACGGACAGCCCAAATACAAGGCAAAAATCAAGGGTTTTATCGTTGCCAACGGACTCCTCCATAACGTGACGCTCCTCGGCTTCAGGGACAACATCCTGGAATACCTGCGTCAAGCCGACTTCGGCATTCTGCCTTCTATACAGCAAGAAGCGCTGGGAATCAGCAACTTGGAGTATATGATGGCAGGCAAGGCCCACATCTGCAGCAACAACGGCGCCCAGCCCGAGTATGTGCATGACGGCGTGAACGGCCTGCTTGTGCCACCAGGTGACGAACAAGCACTCACCCAGGCCATCAACCTCCTGCTCAACGACACCGCCAGCCGCTCACGCATGGGCACCCAGGCGCAGAAAGACTTTGAGGAGAAACTAGACTATCCGGCTTTCTACAAGAAGATGACCGACCTTTACCGCCGTCTGCTGGAGACCGCTCCCGTCGTCGACATCTACACGCCACAAGGCGAAGAATGAGAAACCTCTAAGTCCCATGGAATTGAATATATAGAGACGCAAAAATTTGCGTCTCTTTTTTTGTCGTCACATTGACGGATGTAGCAAGTGCATCGGCAGATACCACTCCTAACTTTTCACTCCTAAATGATAAAAAACACCGCCGGGGCAGTGAAGCCTCGGCGGTCGTTTTATTGGATAGGGTAGGGGACTGTGCCCTACTCGGTGTTTACTCGATCACAAACTGGTAGAGGGTGCAACGGATGCTCTTGCTGCCGCAGTTACCGGCGGCAATCTGGCGATAAGCACGGCCGATGTACCAGGTCCAGTAGTCGGTGAAGTCACCCACCGTGCCATTAGACTTGGTGTAGGGGAGTTTGCCAGTTACATTGCCATTGTTATCCACGGCAAAGAGGCAAACCTCACGACGCTGCGAACCGCTACTGTTGTAAACGGTCTTGCGAATCTTTACAGGGAACCACTTGGTGCACTCACCGAAGGCTACAGGCTCGCCCACAGGCTCATACTCCTTGGTGTCAAGGTTTTGAACACCATACTGCACCTTGCCGGTGTAGGGAGTGCCATCAGCCTCATAGAGCACGTTGATGAACTGCACACGGCACAGCGAGTCGGTATCCAAAGCAGGAGAGAACTCGGGGGCAGGAGTCATCTCGATGGGGATGGGCGCCTTGGTCAGGTCATGAACATACAAGCAATAGCGCTTGCCGGCCTCGACGTTCACGTTCTGGTCATAAACAACAGGATACTCATAAATGGGTTCTCCCTCGGGTGTTTCACCCACCTTCACTCGACGATGCAGCTTGATGTTCACGTTACCGGCATCCACAGCATAGTAGCGGTTGGTGCCGCCCGAAGGAACCGTATTGAAGGTAGCCAGGAAGGTGGCTCCGTCGTTGCCATATTCGACACCATTGATGTCGATGTAGTACATGTAATTGGCTGCACCAGCGGTGACTGGCTCGTAATAGCCGACTTGGATGTATGCTTTTGCCGACTCATCAACGGGCTCTGCCATATAGGAGACGTCCTTCTTGTCACAGGAGCCCATCGTCACTGCCACCAGCAGCAATAATGCTATATATTTGAAATATTTCATAGTCATTGAATTTTTGAATCAATTAATAAAACATCATCTTGTAGTGGGCATATCGCCAGGATAGCAGAACCACATGATTGAGCACTGGTAATCCAGTTCTTGACCGCCAATGGGCAAGAGGGCATCCAGGTTGGTCTTGTTCCACATGTACTCAGAGTTGTAACGCGGACGCAGGCGGAAGCAAGGCGAACCGTTGTTGTCCTTGTTAAAGGCGCTCTTGCGACCCTGTACCTGAGCGGGTTGTAGCCAGAATCCCTTGTAAACCTTGGTAGGATCCTCATCGCGTTTCTGGTCAAGTGTCGTCTTGTCCCAGCCATTGAGGTACTTGGGATAATCGCCCGTGTACTGGATGTCATAGAAGTACTTACGCAGGTCAACCCATGCCTCGGGAGCGCCCCAAGGATAGAGGGCCAGATACTTCTGCATCATGATGTGCGAGAGCGAGAAGTCGCTCATGGGCAAGCCAGCCACGTAGGGGCCATTCAGGTATTCCTGGGCCAGGGTGTTGAAGGTGGCCTTGGTCACACGGTCGCCCTGACGGTAGTTACCGTTAACCGTACCGGCTACAATGTAGCTGGCGGTGAAGTCCATATCGGCTTGAAGGGCCTTCTTCCAGGTCTCGAAAGCCTCGCTCTTGCTGCCATACTTGTACTGTACCTCGGCCAGGTCGAACAGCAACTCGGCATAGGTGGTCATGATATAGGGGCAGTCATCGCGATAGATCCAGTGGCCGGAACCATCATACACAGAGTTGGACACGGCATTGCGGCCCCAGAACGAGGGAGCAGTGCCAATGGGACCAGCAGCACCGGTAAAGCCCGAGCCCACATAGTACAGGCTGCGGAGCACCTCACGGTCGGCGATGGTGGCATAGTTTGTGCTGTCGGTAGTCGCCAGCTTCACCAGGCGGCGCGGGTCGAAGTGACCGGCATCGGGCAGGGTGTCGCTGGTAATCTGCTTGTCGAGCAGCTGATAGGGATAGTGCTGCTTGTTCAGGGGCAGGGTATCCTCGGTCTGGATATAGTTACCTTGCTCGTCATACTTGCGGATGGTACCCGTGAACAACTGCACGGCATAGTCGTGCTGGAAGTAACTGTAGGTCAGGTTGCCACGATAGGGGCCCCAGAAGTTGTTGTAGCCACTCTCGGCAGCATCGGCACCGCCACCGGCAATCTTCAAGGTAGCGTTGTCATCGTTGCTGGCAAAAGCCTTGTTCACAGCAGTCATGAACTCGTCGTAGTACTTCTCCCTGAAGTCACGCTTGTTGGTCAACGAGGCCAGGTTGCGGGCGATTACAGCATAGCAGAATTTAATCCACTTGTCCTTGTCGCCGCCATAGATGTAATCGTTGTTCTTGATACGGTTACCATAGGCCGAATTGTCTTCCTTCTGCAGATACTCGATAGCCTTATAGGCCCACTCGCGCACCTGGGGATAGATGTCGTACTGGTAGTCGTACTCATGCGAGAGACGACCTGCCTCATAGGCCTGCTTCATGGGAGCCTCACCATTGATCTTGGTCAGCAGGTCCCAAGAGAAAGCCTTCATGGCCAGGCCGATACCTGCCAATGTCCAGTTCTCGGCCTCAACGCTCTGGTTGATCATGTTCTCCAGGTTCATACCCTGGTTCCAGTACACCATGCGCCAAGCCTCACCGCCAGCATCGCTGGCCGCGGTGTAGTAGTGGTTGGCAAAGTTGGTGTAACTCGAGGTACCCATCATCTGGGTGAGCGGTCCAATGGCACGGATATCCCAGTAGATACCCTGGTAGGCTTGCTGAATACCGGCCAGGTAGAGGTAGCCCTCCACATAGTCGGGGGCGTCGGTGTTCTTGTTCACATCCAGGTAATCATCACAGGATGCCAGCCCCAACGTCATGCAAGCCAGCGCACACAGTATAATTGATTTGAAAAGTTTCATATTATTCTGTTTATTATAGTTTCTAGTTTCTAGTCCCTAGTCCCTAGTTTACAGGTTCCAGTCAGTAGAAAACTCTAAACTTGATTTATACTTACTTCACGATGATTTCGCAGATTGAAACACGGTTCCAGCTCAATTCGTCAAACATGTTGCTGATACCTTGGCCCTCGGCTTTGATGCGGTTGGCAGCGATACCATACTTCTTGACGAGCATATCCTTCACGCTGGCGGCACGGCCTTCAGCGAGCTTGATGTTGTTGTCCTGAGGACCCTCGGGAGAAGCATAACCCTTGATTACGCAGGTTGACTGGGGATGGCTCTTCATGTAAGCGGCAATACGCTCAACGTTGGGACGCTGATCGGCGGTCACGGCGGTCTTGTTCACAGGATAGTGAACAAGAATGTTCATGAATTGCTTGGTGTTGTCAACAACCCTAGGAGGATCAACATGCAGTGCTTTTATTTCATTTTCGCACTTATTAAGGGCGAGGCGAGCGTTGTCGAGATCACCCTGCAACTTTGCCAGACGGCTGTTGTAGTTGTTCTCGGCATTGGCGAGCTGAGCACGCAGGGTGTTGATCTCTTCATTCAGGGCAGTGGTGTTCTGGTAAACGGGCTTGGGAGCCTCATCGTTAGAACCGAAGGTCACACTCAGACCGACAGAGTAGCTGCGCGGCGTGGGCAACGACCAGCAGTCGTAACCTTCACCACCGGTACCACCGGCAGCGGCCGACAGGGTGTTACCGGCAACGTCGGTACCCGTGTAGTTGGTAATGGTGAACAAGTCGTTGGCCGAAGCATAGATGCTGGCATTCTGAATGGTACCCTTGGTCACACGGTTCAGCCAGTTGTGTGAGAAGACGTAGGCCAAACGCAGCTCCTGGCAACGGATGTAGTTGATCTTGTGCTGGATCCAGTCCTCATCACCACCGGTGTAGGTGTATGAGCCATACTCGCCCAGGTTCACGGCGATAGTGTTCGGGGTGGGATTGGCACTCTCCTGCTTGCCGTCGTAGAGCACGCCGTCGAATACCACGAAGCCCTTCTCACGCATGTCAACCGACAGCCAGTTCAGACCGGTGCCCAACATGTCACGCATGGTAGCGTTGACAACGTCGGCATGGTAGCGGCCCTGGAACATGGCGCTCAGACGCCAGTTCTTCACGCTCAGGGCGGTGGTGATACCGAAGCGCAGTTTGGGCTCACGGTTACCCAGGATGCTCCATTCAGAACTTGTGCGGGGCAGACCGGTGGTCGGGTCTATCAGGATCTGGCCCTTGGAGTTGCGCTCGTAGGCGCGACCGGTAACGGTGCTGATGGGATGTCCCTTCATCACACCGTTGCGGATGTTACCTGAGTTCCAAGTGTAAGCATTGTAGAACTCGGTCAAGTTCTCGGGCAGGTAAACGACCTTACTGTTGGTATGGGATACATTCACGCCCACATTCCAGCGGATATCCGGGGTGCGGATGACGTCAACATCGGCGTGGCCTTCCCAGCCCCACGTGTTAAACGTACCCACGTTCATATTGTTCAGCACGAAACCGGTAGCGTAACTCATGCGGAAGCCGGTCACAATCTGGTCGGCGCAGTGGGTGCGGAACCAGGTGAAGTCGGCATTGATGCGGTCGTTCCAGAAGCGTGCCTCAACACCAGCCTCATAGGAGGTCGTCATCTCGGGCTTGAGGCTGCGGTTGGGACCAGTGTAGCCATACTTGTAGCCACCACCTGTCAGGCCTGTGGGCTCGAGCTCGGGATCGATCGAGAGCACGGGAGCATCCTTACCGACCTGGGCGATAGCGCCACGCAGTTTCAGGTAGTTGATGAAGCCAACATGCTTCATGAAGCCCATCTCGCTCAGCACGATTGAAAGCTCGCCGGCGGGATAGAAGTAGCTGTTGTTATCCTTGGGCAGGGTCGAAGACCAGTCGTTACGGAAGCGGCCGGTCAAGAAGATCATGTTATTGAAACCCAGCTCTAACTGGCCCGAGATAGCCTGCACACGGCGCTTGGTGGAGCGCTTCTTGCTGGTCACGGTGCTCTCGGTACAGTTGTTGATGCTGTAGAAGTCAATCACCTTGAAGTTAGTACCGTAGGACGACAGGCTCGTCACACCGTTCTCCAACTGGTGGTAACCGGCCTGGATACCCAGCGAGAACTTGTTGTCAAACCAGTTGTTGTTATAACCGGCCAGCACGTTGAGCGTCGGGTCGTTGGTGTTGTACTTGGTGATGTTATAGGTACCGCTGTTGTTGCTGTCATCGACACTCTGGTTGGCACTCGTATAGTAGGGATGGGTACCCGTCTCATAGGTCGAGGTGCTCACGTCCCAACCCATCTGCAGGCGCAGGTAGGTGTGGGCAATGGGCGTGAAGTTCAGCGAGAAGGCACTGATAATGCGGTCGGTCTGGTCGTGCATCAGGTTCTTCTTCAGGGCGAACAGCGGGTTCAACAGGTCGGTGTCGGTGTAGTATGCGGGATACTTCATGTGGGCACCATCCTCAGCTAGGTAGATGCTCATGTCATCGACGCTGGGCCAACGGTAGCTGTAGCGCACGGGACCGTAGAGACCACGCAGGGCCTTGTCGTTCTTGGCATTGACATACTGCATGCTGCCTTCCATCGACAACCACTTGGTCAACTCGGCGCGTCCGGCCAGCGACAGGTTGGTGCGGGTCAGGCCTGTGGTCTTGATGACACCATCCTGGTCAAAGAACGATGCACTGGCGCGAACCGACATCTTGTCGTTACCGGCCTCCATCGACAGGTTGTGACGGTGCATGAAACCGGTCTGCAGCACGGCAGCCGTGTTGTCAAAGAATGGTAGCGAACCATCATACAACGAACCGTAGCGGCTCGTGTAGTAGAAGTTGGCAGCACCATAGGCACCATTGATGTACTTGTTCTGAATCTCGGGCCAACCATAGGCCTTAGACCAGGTGAACTGGTTGCTGTAGGTCACGCGAGCGCGGCCCGAGCGGCCTTTCTTGGTGGTGATGATGATAGCACCGTTCGAGGCGTCACTACCGTACAGAGCGGCAGCGGCAGCACCCTTCAGCACGGTCATCGACTCGATGTCCTCGGGGTTGAAGTCGTTACCACGCGACGAGTAGTCGGTCGAGCGGGGCGTCAGGCCGGCACTACCACCGTCCTCAACAGCCAGACCGCTCGTGGGGTTGAACGAGGTATTGTTCATGGGGATACCATCGATAACATACAACGGCTGGTTGTTACCGCTCAGTGACGTGGCACTGCGCAATACTACCGTCGTCGAAGCACCGGGAGCACCACCCGAACTAACAACGCTCATACCCGACACACGACCTTGCAGGGCCGAGATAAAGTCGGTGCGGCCCGACTCGATAATGTCTTGGGCCTTCACGTTCTGCACCGAGGAACCCACGGTGCGTGCGACACGTTTCATACCGAACTCTGCCGTCACCACCACATCCTGCAGGGTGTTGGCGCCTTCGGTCAACTGAATGTTGGCGGCTTGACCGGCAGGAACTTCCACCGCGTCATAGCCCACATAGGAGAAGACAAGCGTCTGGTTGGGGTCGGCCTTAATCGAGTAACGACCATCGACATCGGTGGTCGTTCCCGTATTCGTGCCCTTTACCCTTACATTAACGCCAATCATCGGCTCTCCGTTGGCGTCCTTCACGACGCCCGAAATTCGGTTGCTCTGGGCCGCAGCCGTGAAGCTCGTGCTGGAGTGGTTGGGTGCCAGTCCAGCGGGAACTCCTATGGCAATAGCCAGCGCGCAGAGCAGTGCTAATTGTTTTTTCATACGCACTTTGCTTTTAATTGATTTGAAGTTAATGAATTGGTTAATATCTATTTAGATTAATATCCATTGAACTCATTTTGGGAATATTATCTTATCACTAATGAATGACTGACTTTCAGAAGGCAAAAGTGCAAAAAAAGTTTAACACATACAAGCATTTTGCTGAAAAAATGACGTTTTTGGCATGATTTCGCGCAAATTTTACCATTTTTTAAGTCAAAATCCCATTTTTCGCATCATCGCATTATGGATTAACCTCAAATTTTTCACAAAATTAACAGTCCCTTAAGCACCATCCAACCAAACAAAGTGAGTTATGCCAAACCACAAACAACAGGGGTTATATCAAACAACAGGAACAACAAGGGTTATGTCAAACAACAGGAACAACATTGAACAACTAAAACAACAAAAAAAGTTGTTTATGTTGTTTATCGTTGTTTATGTTGTTTGATAAAAAACGTGAGTTGTTTGATAAAAAAACGCCGCCGGGGCGTAGAGCCTCGGCGGACGTTAATTTCAGATGGAGTGGGGGATTACTCTTGGTTGCTGTCCCACCATACGGGGATGGTCCAAGCATCATCCTGAGTGTTCCAAATCACTTTGTTGCCCTCGCTGTCAGTCATGCGGGCGCCGGGAACCTTTTCGCCAATGGCCTGCAAGTTCACACTGTTGTACTTGTACTCATGTGAGCACTGGCGCCAGCGGCGATACTGCTTGCCCTCGGGGATAGCATTGGTTGCGGCAACCACCTTATAGTGGTAAGCGGGAATCGACCAACCGAAGAAGATGTTGGGATCGAAGTCATAGCGACGCATATCGTTCCAGATCTCATAGGAGAACATGAGGGCGATACGCTTCTGCATGAGGATGTGACCCAGGGTCAACTCACCCTGGGTGCCGATACCGTTGTTCAGGTAGTTGTTGATGGCATCATCAGTCATCGGGGTGAACGACGGGCAGTCGGCGAGGGTTGCATCCTCGGCAATCCATGCCCTCAGCTTCTCATTCATCAGCTCGCAGCTGGCCTTTACACCCTTCTTGTAGGCATCATAAGCGCCAGCCTTGTCACCCTTCTTGAAGAGGGTCTCGGCCTTGATGAAGCAGCACTCGGCATAGGTGCCGATGTAGGTGGGTGAGCTTACGCGGGTGTAGAACGTACCAGACTCAGCAGACTGGAACTGACCGCTACCGGCGCGGCAGTACAGGATGCTAGGATTAGCGAAGTAACCCTTGCAGTCACTGGTACCCTCGATATAGACAGTATCACCCTTGCGGGCCTCGTTGGAACTGTTGATGTACCAGCTGTTGGTCGTCGTGTTGAACATAGCGCGCAGGGGACCACCTTGGCTATTGATTTCGCTGGCCATGTCAACGCCCAGCGTACGGCGCCAGTGACCATTCCACTTGATGCCGGCAGCATCGATGCCATTCATTTCCTTGTTGGGGCTGTAAGCCCAAGGCAGGATGTGGTCGGCACGGGGGTCTTCAACACCCTTGCCGGCGAAGTTGGTCAGGTTGTTATAGAGCATCTTGGTAGCCATGTAACCGGAGTTCATACCGCTTACCGAGAACAGAGGCGAGTAGTCAACGGGCTCATCCCAACCCAGCACGTCGTGCGTGGGGCCGTTGTCGTCGGTGTGGTTCACGATGGTGTTGTCGGCATTGCTCTGCATGGCCTTGTCAAGACAGCGCAGAATCTCGTCGGCGTCATACTTACCATCCTTGTAGCTACCGGCACCTTTCTTGTTCAACTTGTTGATCCAGCGGGCCTTCAGCATGTAGGCGAGCTTGATCCACTTGTTCAGATCACCGTGGTTCCACCAGTCGCCAGCTGCCAGCGTGGGCAGGCTGGGATCCTGGCTCTGACCCTTCTCAAGGTACTCGATGGCCTTGTCGATGGTCTCCAAGCAACCTAAATAAATTTCCTTACCCGTATTGTAGTGGGGAGCAGGGCTGTCAGCGGCAGCCTCTTCATATGGCATTTCGCCATAGAGGTCGGTCATGGCCATAAAGCCGTAAGCCTTGATCAGGTAGCCGGCACCGGCAAACTGCCAGTTCTCGGCGGCCTCGGCCTTAGTAATCATGTCAGGCACGTTGGCATAGGCACCAACAAACCACCACTGATAAACGGTGGTCACCTGTGCCTCAACGGGATACCAATAGGAAACGTGCCAGTAGTTACCGCCACTGTTGTTACGGGTCCAGTCACCCATGGCCATGGTGGTACGCCAAGCACCGAACTGCAAACCGCTATTGGTATAGAACTCAATGTGCGCCAGACGCTGGTCATAACTTGTGATTTTGTCCGTGGGGTTATTGGGATCCACGTTCACATCCAACCAGTCGTTGCAAGAAGTCAGCGATAACGCCAGCACTCCCAGACCGCACAGTATAATTGATTTCAATGATTTCATATTATATCTGTTTTATTAGTTTCTAGTTTTAGTTTCTAGTCCCTAGTTTCTATTACTTCACGATGATTTCGCAGATAGAAACGCGGTTCCAGCTCAGTTCGTCAAACATGTTGCTGATACCCTGACCCTCGGCTTTGATGCGGTTGGCAGCGATACCATACTTCTTGACGAGCATGTCCTTCACGCTGGCGGCACGGCCGTTAGCGAGCTTGATGTTGACGTCCTTGGGACCCTCGGGTGAGGCATAACCCTTGATTTCGCAGGTGGCCTCGGGGTGGCTCTTCATGTAAGCAGCGATGCGCTCTACATTGGGACGCTGGTCATTACCAACAGCAGTCTGGTTTACGGGGAAGTGAACCAGAATGTTCATGTACTGCTTGCTGTTGTCAACAATCTTGGTAGTGGTGTTGTTCTGAGCAGCATTCAGATCCTTGCGGCAGTTAGCCAGAGCCTTGTTGGCTGCAGCGAGATCATTCTCGAGCTGAGCAATGCGGGCATTGGATGCGTTGTTGGCGTTTGCCAACTGGTTGCGCAGGTCGTTGATCTGATTGTTGAGGAGGTCGAGCTCAACGTTGTTCACGCGAGCGGGAGCAACATCGTCGGTACCGAATACCAAGTTGATACCTACTGAATACTGGCGGGTAGCGGGAACGCCGCAGTAGTCGAAGCCTACCGATGACGAACCACCAACACCAGCACCTGCAGCAGCCACCTCGGGATCACCGTCATAGTTGGTGAACAGCAACAGGTTGTTGGCAGATGCGGTGATTGAAGCGCGCTTGATGTACTTGGTGCGGGCCAGGAAGCTACGGGGAACATCATAGGTCAAAGAGATGGTGCGCAGACGCAGGCTCTTCACGTTAGTGATCCAGTTGCGGGTCTCATAATTATAAGCACCAGTGTAGTAGTTCTGGATAATGGTAGAACCACTAGTCTCGACACCATTAAAGATGTAGTTCTGATCAGCTTTCCAAGTGTTGGATACAGCCTCATAGATGGGCTTGCCATTATCATCTGTACCCGTCTGGAATACACCCTCGATGGTGAGGGGATCGTTGCGCCAGTCGCCAGAGAGTGCGCTTACACCGCTCATCGACATGGCATACTTGGTACCGTTGAAGACGTCACCGCCATAACGGAACTCCCACAACATGTTGAAGGTCCAGTTCTTGAAGAAGGTGAAGGTGTTGTTCCAACCACCCTGGAACTTGGGCTCACGGTCACCGACTTCAAATGCATCTTGCTTCTTATCCTCGGTGGGGAAGCCGTTAGCGTCAAGAATCAACTTGCCATCGGCATTACGGTTCCACTTGGTGCCAGAGATACCCATGAAGTTGCTACCGTTGAAGGTTGCAGCCTTAGCACCAGCATACTGTACATCGGTCACGTACATAATGTCCATACCAGCATACAGATTGTCGATTGTGCCACGGTTGCCATAGACGTTGATACCGGTTTCCCAGATGAAGTTCTCATGCTGGATGGGGGTACCACTCAGGCTGATCTCAAGACCCTTGTTGTAAACGTTACCTGCATTGTAGGAGGTAAAGATGTAACCGGTTGACTGCGGGCCACGCGGTGACAGAATCAGGTCGTATGAGTTGTTGGTATAGTAAGCAATGTCAAATTTCAAGCGGTTCTGGATAAAGCGCAATTCCAGACCAACCTCGGTTGAACGGGTGGTCTCAGGCTTCAAATAGGGGTTACCGCGGGTCCAGCTGTTACCCAGACCCATCAGACCATCCAGGAAAGTGCTTACTGGCCACAAGGTTGTACCTGTCTCATAGGGACTGGTACCCTTACCTACCTCAGCCCAGCTGGCACGGATCTTACCGAAGGAGAACCAGTCGGGCAGGCTCTCACGGAAGAGTTCGGTAAAGGCGATAGCGCCACTCACACTGGGATAGAAGTAGCTCCAGTGCTCCTTGGGAAGGGTCGAATCCCAATCGTTACGGCCAGTAACGGTCAGGAAGATGGCGTTGCGCCAGTCGATGCGGAACTCACCGAAGAGTGAAGCCAGACGCTTGCGACTCGTACTGTGGCTAAACTTCTTGTCAGCATCGCTGGCATTGTTGTAGCTATAGAATTCAGGCACGGCGAAGTTCCAAGCCGACTCATAGTCACGGCGGGTCTTGGTGTACTCGGTAGCACCACCCAACATCAAGTTGATGTTGAAGTCACCGAACTGCTTGTTCCAGTTCGACATCAGGTTGTTGCTCAGGTAGCGATACTTGTACATGTTGTCACTCAACATACCCTTCTGCCAGATCTGCTTGATGGCGCCACCGGGAGCGATTGTATTGTGGCTCTGGGTCGTATAGCTATCGACACCCATGCGGTAGCTCAGCCACCACCAGTCGAAGATATCCCACTTCACGTTGAAGTTACCGGTGAAACGCTCGGTGTCATCGGTCATCTTGTTCTTGTTGACAATCCAGTAGGGGTTGTCACGCTCGTCCCAGGGCTGGAACTGGTCACCGAACATGCGATAGCGCGTTCCGTCCTCGTTCAGGTAGTGACGCATGTCATCGCTGGGAGCCCAGTTGTAGGCTGCGTAGAGGGCACCAGTACCACTGGAACCGTACAGAGCGGCACCAGTCAGGGTCTTGGTGGTGCGGGCGTCACTATAGGCAGCGTTGGCGCCGAAGGTGAACTTGCCCACCTTCTGCTCACCGTTGAAGCGGAAGGTCGTCTTGGTGTAGCCCGTGGTGGGAACGATACCGTCCTGATCGTAGAATGAACCGCTCAGGAAGAAGTTGTTGTTCTTGGTACCACCGCTAACGCTCAGGTTGGTGTCCCAGATGATACCCGTCTCAAAGAAGTTCTTCAGGTTGTCATAGTAGGGAACAGAAGTATTCTTGGGACCCCATGAATTGTAGCTGTCGTCCTTGATGTCCATACCAGTCCAAACACTCTTGCCGTCAGCACCTTTCTCGTACATATCGGTCATATAACCGCGAACGTACTCATTCTGGTACTTGGGCAGACTAGCCACGGTCGAAAGGATCATCTTACCTGAGAAGTTCACCTCAGAGTGGCCTTCCTTACCTTTCTTGGTGGTAATGATTACAACACCATTGGCAGCACGCGAGCCATAGAGGGCCGATGCGGCCGGGCCTTTCAGTACCGACATATTGTCGATATCCTCGGGGTTGATATCCATCACACGGTTAGAAGAGGTGGTGGCACTGTTCATCATACCATCGAATGCTGAGTTACCTACAACACCTGCCGAGTTGTCGTAGATGACACCATCGACAACGAACAGCGGCTGATTGTCGTAATTCTCGCTGACCGAAGTACCGCCACGTAGCACGATGTGTGCACCCGAACCGGCAGCACCAGATGACTGGGTGATGTTTACACCAGCAATCTTACCCGAGAGGGAGTTGATGGCGTTGGCGCTCTTGTTGCGCATCAGTTCCTCGGCCTTCAAGTCGTCCACTGCATAACCCAGCGACTTCTTGTCCTTGCGGATACCGAGTGCGGTTACAACAACCTCGTCGAGGACTTGGTCGTTGGCCTGCATCACGATGTCCTGAACACCACTACCCACGGTAATCTCCATGGGTTTGCTGCCCACGTAGGACACGATGAGCACATCACCTCGGTTGGCGTTAATTGAATACTTGCCGTCCACATCGGTGGCGGTACCGCGGTTGGTACCCTTGACCTTTACGGTCGCGCCGATGAGTGGCTCACCTTGGGCGTCACGTATGACGCCAGAGACTTTGTTGGCCTGGGCCTCGGCTGTGAAACCCGTGCTGGGGAACGATGTCATCCCAGCTGGTGCTCCGCAGGCGATTGCCAGGGCGGCCAACAGTGCTAATTGTTTTTTCATACGCACTTACTTTTAAATTTAAAAAATTTGAAATTAAATGACTATATTTCTTGTCTTCTTTGTGGTTATTTCGTTTGCACTTCGGGTGAGAAATCAAAGAAAAACTCAAAACTTCCCGTGCGAAGCACCATCCTGTTTCATAGGCTTGGAGGTGACAATTTCTTTACAACCAAGGGCTAAACCTGAGACCGTAAGCCTATAAAAGTAGGCAAATTTGCAAACAAAAATTAACATGACCAAATAATTGGCCAAGAATTTACTTTTCTACTACCGAAATCGGTAGTGATTTCTTTAAAATTTATATGTTTTGTACAGTTTTTTATGGTTTTTAACATTTGTATTTGTAAAACGTGCCCCGTTTTTAAGCATCCTCAAAACGAATTATCAATTTTTGAATGTTGTTAAAAAAACAAAACTATCAAAGACCATGAGGAACTTATGCCCGCCAATCATCAGAATCAGGCGGAACAACCGCTGGATAAAGTCTAAAAATAGACAATTAGTGTCCAGGTAAAAAACATCAAAGATGTTAGCGGTTCTTCGAACCGATTTCAATGTGAAGACCATGCAAGAACCTCGAAGAGATTCGCAGCTTGGTCACAGAACGAGATGGAAACGTGCCTCGAAGAGGAACTTTATGATTTCCAGCCATTTTGCTATAGCAGAAGTTCGTCTTCGAAGCACTGGTCACCTATTATCCTGGTTACATCACTGGTAGTCACGGATGCGGACGTCAATGCCGCTGCCGTCGAGGAGCTTCACCACCTGCTGGATATCGGTCTCGCCGTAGTGGTAGGGGAACAGCACGGTGGGCTTGATCATCTTGGCAGCACGGGCGCACTGCTCGGGCGTCATCGTGTAGGGCAGGTTGCAGGGCAGGAAAGCCACGTCGATGTCCTTGATCTCGGCCATCTCGGGGATATCCTCGGTGTCACCGGCGACGTAGATGCGCATGCCCTCGATAGTGAGCACGAAACCGTTGTCGCGTCCCTTCGGGTGGAAGTTCAGCTTTTCAGGCGAATTGTTGTAGGCGGGAACGGCATCTACAGTCCAACCTTCGGCCAGATTACGGCTGTCGCCATTGGCCATCACATCGCCCTTGCCGCCCAAGATTTCGTGGCAGCGGGCATTGGTGATGAGCACAGTGCCCGACTTAGTCAACTGGTTGATAGCCACCGAGTCCAAGTGGTCAAAATGCTCATGAGTCACCAGAATGTAATCGGCCTGGGGCAGGCTGGAGTAGTCGGTCTCGGGCTTGACGGCCTTTGTCACGGGATCCACATAGATCCACTTCTCGCCCACCTGCATCCTGAGGCTGCCATGCTTGATGCAGTACATCTTCACGGTCGTGCCGCTCTCGGTCTTGAACACGTCACAGCCCTTCTCAAGGGGCTCATTGCTTTCTCCTCCCTGCGCCGTGCAGCCGCACATGGCGCCAACAATCATCATTGCCATAACAAATAACTTTATTTTCATTTTCTCGTTGATTAATTGTGAACTTGAGGCTCAAAGGTAAGCATTTCAGTTCAAATTTGCCACGATATCGTCCAAAATGTTAGCCTTTTCACACTTTTGTTGGACCAATTTGACTGTTTTTCGGGATTTATTTGTAATTTTGCGGCTTATAAACCCAAAAGTACTTGTAACTCATGAAGAAGTACGATGAACTCAAGGTGTTCTGCAAGAATACCAACGAGTATATCAGCATAGACGGCGGCGAAGCGCTCATCGACCTCTATGACACCATCAAGGGCCGTATCGGGCTCAAGGGTGAAGCCGTGTGTGTGCTGGTCAACAACAAGGTTGAGGATCTCCACTATCCTGTCTTTTCCCCGAAACACGTTGAATTTCTAGATATTACCAGCAACAACGGCTATCGTGTGATGACGCGTTCGTTGTGCATGGTGCTTTACAAGGCCCTCAACGACTTGTATCCCGGCAAGCGCTTGTGCATCCAGCACAGCATCAGCAACGGTCATTATTGCCAGATCAAGCATGAGGAGCATTTCCTGACGCCCGACGTTATCGCGAGCCTCAAGCAGCGCATGGTAGAAATCATCGACGCTGATATCAAGTTCGTGAGACGCGAGCGCCTGACGACCGACGTCATCGAGATGTTCCGCAAGCAGGGGCTCAAGGACAAGGTGCGCCTGTTGGAAGGCATCAACCAGCTCTATACCGTCTATTATAAACTTGACGATATCATCGACAGCTTCTACGGCCCTCTCGTTCCTTCAACCGGCATGCTCAAGGTGTTTGACCTCATCCCCTATGAGCAGGGCATGCTGCTGTTGGGTCCCAACCGCCAGAACATCGACGAGGTGACCCGTTGGGAGCCTCAACCCAAGCTGTTCCAAGCTTTTACCGACTACATCGACTTCAACAAGATTATCCGCCTGGGTGATGTGGGCGAACTCAACCATGCCATCAAAGCCGGTTACGCTCCCCTGCTCATCAACGTCGTCGAGGCGCTTCACAACAAGCACTTCATCCAGATTGCCGACGAAATCACCCGCCGCTATAACGAGGGTGGGGCACGAGTGGTCCTCATTGCCGGACCGTCATCAAGCGGTAAGACCACGTCGTCCAAGCGCCTGGCCATCCAGCTGCTCACCAACTGCATTGTGCCCAAGGTCGTTGAGCTGGACAACTACTTTGTGAACCGCGATCAGACACCGCGCGACGAGGACGGAGACTATGACTACGAGTCGCTCTATGCGCTTGACCTGGAGCAGTTTAACAAAGATGTGACCGACCTGCTGGCCGGCAAGGAGGTGGCCATGCCCACCTACAACTTCGTGAAGGGAGAGCGCGAATACCTGGGCAACACCCTCAAGCTGGAACAGGGTGACATCCTGCTCCTGGAAGGTATCCACGGCTTGAATCCCGAGCTTACCCGCCTCATTCCCGATAATCAGAAATTCCGCATCTTTGTCTCGGCGCTCACCACGCTGAACATTGATGACCATAACTGGATAGGCACCTACGATAACCGCTTGCTGCGCCGCATCATCCGCGACTACAAGTACCGTGGCTGTGCCGCCCTCGACACCATCAAGCGGTGGCCCAGTGTCCGCCGCGGAGAAAACAAGTGGATCATGCCGTTCCACGAAAATGCCGACGCCATGTTCAACTCCTCGCTACTGTTTGAACTGGCAGTGATGAAGAACTACGCGTTACCGATATTGCAACAGGTGCCCAGCAGCACGCCGGAGTATGCCGAGGCTTCACGACTGATAAAGTTCTTGAGTTACTTCGAGCCTCTGGACGAGAAAGATATTCCCAGCACGAGCTTGCTGCGAGAATTCCTGGGCGGCAGCACCTTCCACTACTAAGGGAAAATGTGGGCTTTATTGCGATGTGCAATAGAGCCCACAAATTTTTAATAATCAAGATTTTAAACAACTAATATAACGAAAGCATATTGAATCAATGATGGACTTAACAGCAAGCGTCGACCGTCAGCAGAACCAGCAAAAGTATCAGTCACTGGAAGAGTTCTGTGGAGACATCCGCCGCATGGAGTCACAAGGCCAAGATGGCATAGCACTTTTTAACCAAGTGATAGCACAGGGGCTCGCACCCGACCTCATCGCCGAGGACGAGGTGCAGCACAGCCGTCGGCTGGAACGCATCACCAGCGAAATCACACGCCGTTTCCGCCAGGAAGAGATGCGCGTGGTGCTTGTCGCCGGACCGTCATGCTCCGGCAAGACCACCACGTCACGTTTCCTCAACCACATGCTGCGCGACAATGGCATTCAGCCCTGTGTCATCTCGCTCGACAACTACTTCCTCAACCTGGATCAGCGTCCACTTGACCCCAATGGAGATATCGACTATGAGTCATTCTACGGACTGGATGTGAAGCAGTTGGGACGTGATGTGGCAAGCCTCTTGGCTGGCGACCAGGTGTCAATGCCCACCTATGACTACATCAAGGGTGAGCGCACCTATCGTGGCAACACCCTAAAGCTCGAGAGCAACAGCCTGCTGTTTCTCGAGGGATTGCACGCGCTCAACCCGCTGCTGATTCCCGATATCACAGAGGAAAAGAAATTCAGGCTTTTCGTCACGGCACAGGCCACCATCTACTATGGTGAAAAAACCGGTCTTGAAGAGCACGATAACCGCTTGCTCAGGCGCATCTACCGTGACTATAACAGCCGTGGTGCCAGTGCTTTGCAGACGCTGCAATGGTGGCCGGGCGTGCTGCGCGGCGAGAATCTGTGGATTCTGCCCTTTGCCAGCCATGCCGACGCCTGGTTCAACACGTCGATGGTGTTTGAATTCTCGGCTATCAAGTCGCGCGTGTCACAACTGTTGCAGGAAGTGCCCATGAGTGAGCCTGTCGAATACCAAATTGCGCAACGCCTCGCTGCCGTCCTAGACCGCATCGCCCCACTCACTCAGGAAGACTTCGCGGCGATTGCCCCCAAACGCCGATTCCTACTCAGCAACGAGGGCAAGTAAAGCGCCCTCCTCAAATCTATAAAACTATAAACTGAAAAAAGCGGCAATTGCCGCTTTTTTTATTCCTCATCAGGGTCGCTGACCACTTGGAAGTCTTTGTTCTCGTCCTCGTAGTCGCTTTCCCAATATTCCTCACTCCACTGTTTGGCACCCGAGTCCACCATCTTGCCTCCGGCATCGGGAGCTTCATCCTCCAGGTCATCGGCGCCGAAGATGAAATCGTCCTCGGCCTGTTCGCGGTGACGGGCATCCAGGTCGTGATGGGTCAAGTTCTCGGGGATGCGGTTGCGCTCGTCGTTGATGGTGCGCCACAGCAGGTCTTTCAGTTCGGTCAAGCCCATCTGGGCGACACTTGAGATAAACACGCTGGGGACGTCATCAGGCAACTCGGGGCGCATCTGTTCGATGAGTTCCTCATCCAGCATGTCACACTTGGTGATGGCAAGCACACGGGGTTTCTCCACCAGGTCGGGGTTAAAAGTCTCCAATTCACGGCACAGGATGCCGTATTCCTTGCGGATGTCATCGCTGTCGGCAGGCACCATGAACAGCAGCACTGCGTTGCGCTCGATGTGGCGCAGGAAGCGCAGACCCAGGCCGCGGCCTTCGCTGGCACCCTCGATGATGCCGGGGATGTCGGCCATAACAAACGACTGCTGCCCGCGGTAGGAGACGATGCCCAGGTTGGGTTCCAGCGTAGTGAAGGGATAGTTGGCAATCTTGGGTTTCGCAGCGCTGATTACACTCAACAGGGTCGATTTACCGGCATTAGGGAAGCCTACAAGACCCACGTCGGCCAGCAACTTAAGTTCCAGAATGACAGCCTTTTCAACGCCTTTCTCGCCTGGCTGTGCAAAACGCGGCGTCTGCCGTGTCGCCGTCTTGAAGTGCTGATTACCTTGGCCGCCACGACCGCCACGCAACAGACGGACAATCTGGCCGTCCTCGGTAACGTCACACAGGAACTGGCCCGTCTCGGCATCATACACCGCCGTGCCGCAGGGCACCTCGATAGTGCGGTCCTCGCCGTCCTTGCCAGTCATCTGGTTCTCACCTCCAGCCTTGCCGTCGGTAGCGAACACGTGGCGCTGATATTTCAAGTGAATCAGCGTCCACAGGTTGCGGTTACCCTTCAGGTAAATGTGTCCGCCGCGGCCGCCGTCACCGCCGTCAGGACCGCCCTTGGGGACATACTTGGCCCGGTGCAGGTGAGCCGAACCGGCTCCACCTTTACCGCTACGGCACAGAATCTTCACATAGTCGATAAAATTGCTTTCTGCCATAACTCATTGATTTTGGTGCAAAATTACAGATAATTCTCGGAATTCTATGTAAATTTGCAGCTACAAATGATAATACAAAGGATATGCTACTGGATTCTATCACTTGGACTGCGAGTCCCAATCTGTTCAATGCCGGCGCGATTTCAGTGCGCTGGTACGGCTTGATGTTTGCCATCGGTTTCCTGGTGGGCTACGAGATTGTCAACCGTATCTTCCGTCACGAGGGAGCTAAAGAGAGTTGGGTGGGCAGCCTGTTCATCTATGTGGTGGTCGCCACTATCGTGGGAGCGAGACTGGGACACGTCTTCTTCTATGACTGGAGCTATTACAGTCAGCACCTGGGAGATATCCCAAAGATTTGGGAGGGAGGTCTGGCAAGCCACGGCGGCACGTTGGGCATCATTCTCGCCATCTGGCTCTACAGCCGCTATGTGACCCACAAGCCCATGTTGTGGACCTTAGACCGCCTGGTGGTGCCCGTGGGACTGGTAGCAGCGCTCATTCGCATAGGCAACCTGATGAACCACGAAATCTACGGCAGCGAGACCTCGCTGCCCTGGGGTTTCCGCTTCGTGACCAACGTGGGTCAGTGGATGCAGGGGGCCGACCCTGTATTCTCGGCACCGAGTCATCCCACCCAAATCTATGAGGCGGCATTCTACCTGTTGACCTTTGCCATCTGCATGGTGATGTACTGGCGCTATCGTGCCCAGGAAAGGGAGGGACTCATCTTCGGTGTGTTCATGCTGGGTATCTTCGTGCCGCGCTTTCTCATCGAGTTCATCAAGAACGTGCAGGAACCATGGGAAATCGCGATGCGCAATAGCATCGGCCTGGACCAGGGTCAGTTGTTGAGCATCCCCTTCATCGTGCTGGGCTTCTGGCTCATTGTCAGGGCGATGCGTAGACCGCGGGTACCGTTGGAATATCCCAACCGCTTTGCCGATGAAAAGAAAGCCAAAGGATAATAGTAACCAATTTACCCAAATCATAACAGTTCAATGAAATATCTTCACTATTTACTGATTGTACTGGCGGCACTGACCTTGTGCTGCTGCATTGGTAAATCACCCAATCCAATGAATAAGAACGCCACCCCTCTGGGGTCACCCGTGTGCATCGATGACACCTCTGTCAAGGGGCTCAGGGTGTACTATCCCCAGTTCAGCCGCATCGACCTCGTGTGCGAGAAGATGCCGTCCAAGCAGGACACCAATGTCATCTTCTGTGCCGAAGCTGCCTTCACCCACGAGTTGCTCGACACCTTCTCCCACGCCAACATCGATGGCGACCATGTGAGCGGCGGCAAGCGATTTACCGGAGCCAAGTGTTATGACAACAGCGGAGCCTTCGCATGGTTCAGCGACACCACATGGGAATTTGTCCACGGTGAGTATGGTGAACTGCTCGACAGTGTCGCCCAGGCTGGCGGCATGGGATTCGGCCAGGCTCTCATCATCTATGAGGGCCAGAGCATCCGACCACTGTGGCGCGACGGCGTGAACCAGTACCGGGCGCTGTGTGAGAAAGACGGACGCCTGTGCATTGTGGACAGCCGCAAGAAAGTGGAATACGAACAGTTTGTTGAAATGCTGGAACAGTTCGCACCACAGTTTGCCCTTTATATGGACATGGGCGACGGCTGGAACCATTCCTGGTGGCGAGACATCAAGGGCAAAATCCATGAGATACACCCCACAGCCGACAAATCGCGCTACTGCACCAACTGGATCACCTTCTACAAGTGAGCGCCACACAATAGCGTGAACTCAACGAAATAATAGGGAGTTATCACTCACAGGATTTGTAGAGACGCAATGTTTTGCGTCTCTACATCTTTTATGGCTTGAGCAGGAACTACTGAATGCCGTCCAAATCACATCAGCAAGAATGGTATCAGTCTATCAACTCGCGACCTTCAAACATTCCTGATTGATGGTGGCTAAAGTGTCCTTGCCTTGAAGAAACCTTGCTGCACACCGGAAGCGGCCTGTGGTGTGACACGGGGAGGACTACTGTAAAATCAATGCAGGGGATGTGCCGCGATTGGCACATCCCCTGCAGGATAAAGCGTTATAATCTATTTCAAAGATTACTCAGCGGTAGGATCGTTGATGCTCTTGTAGCCATCATTGTAGTCGGTTTCCTTCAAGGGCACCTCCCAGGTCCAGTTGTTCACTTCATTGGGCTGGATGGTTACAGCCACTGCGGGGTGAGCGTTACCGCCCTGATCCCAACCATGACGTACAACGGGCAGTTTCCAGCGCTTCAGGTCACTCCACTGGAAGCCTTCGCCCCAGAGCTCAACAGCACGGTAGTCGGCGATCTCGTTGAAGAGGTCCTGACCGGTCTTGCTGCAGGTGTAACCGGGGTTGCGACCCGAGCCAGCGTTCAGGCGCACGAGAGCGTCCTGAGCATTGGCGGCCTGGCCGAGGAAGTAGTAGCACTCAGCCTCGATGAGCAGCATCTCGCTGGTGCGGATGAAGGGCAGATAACCTACGCCCGGGGTGTCGAACACGTAGAACTTCAAGTGAGCGCCCAGGTGATAAACGCCAGAAGAATAAGGCTCAGCCAGGCCAGGAGCGGCATGCTCTTGAACATAGTTGTAAGCCTTCATGTAAGCATCCATGTCAGAGAACTGCAGGTTAGCGGTCAGACCGATGTAACCAAAGGTGTGCTCAACCTGGGTGGCGTCGTCGGCATCGATGCCCAGACCGCTCTCGGTGAGGAACAGCGACTTGCGGAAGTCCTCATCGGGAATGCGGTTGATGAGCTCACGGCCAATGGTACCGGCACCATTCTGTGAAGCAGATGCATAGTAGCCGTTGCAGCTGTACTGGGTACCGTAGCTCCAGTACCAGTTGTTCTCGTCAGCGCTACCATAGCTACCGAAGATCCACTCGCTGGTGGGACGGCAGAAACCGGCTGCATAAGCGTCATTGCTCATCAGGGGATAACCATCCTCGGCCAGCTTAGCGTGGTTGAGGGCGGTCTGGTAGTCCTCCTTGTAGAGGGCAGCGCGGGCATAAACGGCATGAGCCACGTTCAGGTTGGCAATCCAGCACTGACCGGCCTTGCGGTCAACACCACACTCGTTGAACAGGGCAACAGCCTCGTCCAGGTCCTTGTAGATCTGAGCGTAAACCTCGGCCATGGTCGAGGGAGCCAGGTCGCCGGTCGACTCGTCGAGACGCAGGGGCAGACCCTGTGCACTACCATTGTTGGAGTCTTTCCAACGAACGCAATAGTAGTGGATGAGCTTCTCAAAGCTGTAAGCACGGAAGGTCAGTGCCGAAGCCTTGATGAACTTCTTGTCAGCCTCAGCACCCTCGGCAGCGTCGATACGTCCGATGATCACGTTGGCCTGGGTGATGATCTGATAGTAGTAGTACCAAGCGTAGTGGTTGTAGATGGAGCTCTTATCGGTGTGCATCGTCTGGTTGTGGATATCAGCCCAACCCGAAGCATACTGATTGTAATAGTAGTCCTGTGCAGGATAGTTCTCATACAGGCGCATGATGCAGTTCTCACCACAGAAACCCTGGCGATAGTTACCATGCTGGATGGTCATCGTCTTGGCCACACCGTTCAATGTCTTGTAAGCATTATCGACGGTGGCAACGGCCGAAGCATCGCTGATCGACTCGGTGGGTTTCGTCTCAAGATAATCCTCACCACAAGAGGTCACCATCATTGCAGCACCGACCAGCAGACCACTCAATAAAATCCTATTTATATACTTTTTCATAATAAATTCCTTTCTTAGATGTTATCGTCTTTGTTTATTGACTGATTATCAGAACTGGAGCTGAACACCGAAGTTGAATACACGTGCGGTAACATAGGTGTTGTCAGAGCCACCGCTGAAGTTGTACTGGGGGTTCAGACCCTTGCGGGAAGTGAAGGTAGCCAGGTTCTCAGCACCTGCGGTGAGGGTGAGGCCCTGCATGCCAAGCTTGTTCATCACGGTCTTGGGCAGGCTGTAGCTCAAGGTGATGTTCTTCACAACGAAGTAGGAAGCGCTGGTCAACCAACGGTCACTGGTAGCGTTGTTGTAAGAACTGTACTCAAAGTCGAGCTGAGGCAGACCCTTGGGATCGATGCGGTTGGGCGAATCCTCGGTCATGCCGGCGGGAACACCGTTCCACGAGTTCATCAGGTCAACGTGGTTGGCACTTGCCGAAGAAGCGGTATTGGTGGACATCAGGCTCTGGTATGCGCTGTCGTAGATCTTGCCACCCAGGCTGTAGGTGAACAGAGCGTTGAGCGCGAAGCCCTTGTATTGCAGTACTGAGTTGAACGAACCATAGAACCAGGGATGAGCAGAACCAGCCCAGTCACGCTTACCATAGGAGCCAGGCATGGTGGTATAGGTCTCACCATTGATTTCTACAGCCTCACCAGCGGCGATAGCCTTGTCCTTCATATCGGGATCGATGGTATAGAGCGAGCGACCGGTCGTCTGATCAACGCCCACAAAGTGCCAAGTGTAGAACTCGTAGGGGTCATGACCCTCGGAGTAGTTCTGCTGGCCATGGATAATGTCCTTGCCGTTAGGCAGCTTCTTGATTTTGCTCTTCATGAAGGTGCCCTCGGTGCTCAAGGTCCAGTTGAGGTCCCTGTTGCGGAACACGTCATAGCTCAACGAAATCTCGATACCGCGGTTGGAGATGGTACCGATGTTCTTGTAGATGCTCATGTTGTAGTCATCGCCCCAAACGAACGAACCTGCCGACAGAGGCAGAGGAACAGCGAACAACAGGTCCTTGTTGCGCTTGTCAAACAGAACGAAGTTGAAGTTCAAGCGGTCAAATACGCGACCCTCGATACCGAAGTCGATATTCTGGCAGGTCTCCCACTTGATGTCGTTGGCAGCGAGGCTCTGCTTCATGAAGGCAGCGCTACCGGCGTTCTTCTCGATGTAGTACAGTGCCTGGTAAGCATAGAGGCTAACGCCCATGTTGTTACCGGTCTCACCATAAGAAGCACGCACGCGCAGCTGGTCGAGCCAGTTCACATCCTGAAGGAAGTTCTCCTTCTTGATGTTCCAGTTCACACCGAAGGAGAAGAAGTTACCCCAGCGGTTGTCCTTGGAGAAGCGTGAAGAACCGTCACGACGGAACGAGAAGTCAACGAAGTACTTCTCATTGTAGTTGTAGCGAGCACGACCCAGGTAGGACTCGGTCTTGTCCTCGTCATCCGAACCCAGGAAGTAAGAGTTGGTCTGGAAGTTACCGGGGGTGTAGATACCATCGGCAGCCGAACCAGTGTTCATGCCGTAAGCGCTGCGGCTGTTGTAATCGTAGTTCTCGTGGGCGAGCATGATGTCAACATGGTGACGATCAAAGTCGCGGTTCCAGTTCAGGATTTCCTGAGCAGTGCGGGTGTTGTACTCGTAAGCGTAGCTGCTCAGACGGCCACCGTTGGTAGCACCGTCACCAATCAGCGGGTTGTTGTAATGACGGCGATTGGTGTTTGAGTGCATGAAGTCGGCCTTCAAGGTCAGCGAGAAGCCAGCAGGCAGGGTAAAGGTACCATAGGCCATACCCTCGACTACAGCACGGCGACGACGGTCGAAGTCATTGCGCAGCTCATAGGCAATGTTGCGGTTGTCCAAATAAGAGGACTCGGTATCATACTGCTTCTCACCATTCTCGTCAAGCAGGAAGCTGCCATCGGGGTTGTGCAGGAACAGGGGATAAACGGGAGCCATGTAACGGGCGGTATAGAAGGGGTTGGCATAGTAGCTACCAGTAGCATTGTCGTTGAAGTTGCGGGTAGCATAGGTACCACTCAGGTTGATACCAGCCTTGAACCAGTCACTGGGAGTGAAGTTGGTGTTGATACGGCCAGTGAAACGCTCGTAGGCGCTAGCGTATACATAACCCTGCTCGTTGGTGTAACCAGCCGAAGCATACATGTTATACTTCTCACTACCTGCGGTGCCCGAGAGGCTGTAGTCCTGACGATAACCGGTGCGCTCAATGTCCTTTTCCCAATCCAGGTCGGTGTAACCGGGGAGAACCTGAGCAATGAGCTTACCGTTGGCGTCAAACAGCTGGTTGTACTCGCGGTCATAGATGTTGCGCTGAGCATAGTCGGTAATCAGATGCTCGGTGGCATACTGTGCAGCAGCCGTTGCATCAAGACCCATGCTACCGTTCATGGCGAAGTTCTTCATGGCGGTCCATGAAGCCTCCATCCACTGGTCGGCATTCATGCGGTCATACTCGGCGATACCACGCTTATACATACCCTGGTTGATGCGCAGAGTAACAACGGGCTTGTTGGCATAATTACCTTTCTTGGTAGTAATCAGCACAACACCATTAGCTGCACGGTTACCATACAGGGCAGCCGAGGCAGCATCCTTCAAGACACTCATGCTCTCGATATCCACAGGGTTGATCTCGGCGATGTTACCGTCAAATGCCACACCATCAACAACATACAGAGGTGTGCTGGAGCCGGTGATACTACCGATACCACGGATGCGGATGCTGGGGGCTGCACCAGGCTCACCATAGGTGTTGTTCACCTGGATACCGGGGGTGCTACCCTCGAGGGCTGCGGTTACCGACGAACCGATGCGGTCCTTGATTTTCTTCTCGTCAACGACCGAGATAGAACCGGTAATTGACTGACGCTTAGCGCTACCGTAAGCAACAACCACAACCTCATCGAGGTTCTGACCAGAGTCAGACAATTTGATGACCATGTTGTTAGATATTTCTACCTGACGGGTAGCGTAGCCAACGTATGAAACATTGACAAACTTCACGTGATCAGGTACTACCAACGTGAAATGACCATCCAAATCAGTTGCAGTGCCACGATTCACTCCCTCACCTTGCACAGTTGCACCGATGAGGGGCTCACCACTGGCTGCATCCAATACTTGTCCGCTGATTGTGCGGTCGGCATAGGCCGACAGTGCCATAAAGCACATCGCAAACAATAAAAGAAATAGCTTCTTCATAAATAGTGATGTTTATTAATTAATAATTATTTAAAAATGTGTTTTTAATCAACTGTTTTTGTAAGGTATCGAAGGGACTTTTTAGTATATGCTATCGATAATTACAAGTACGCAAAGATATCTAAAAAATGTGAATTAGGCAAAATAAATGGAATCATTTAACTAAATACCCTTCCTTTCTATCTTTTTACAAAAAAGGAATCAATTTGCAGAAAAAATGATTCTATGGCATATAATCTACTCTAAATTATTGAATATTAATATTTTAAAGTAAAAATGAACAAAAAAAAGACTTCATTCGTCAGAATGTTAAAATCAACACCTTTTAACATTCTTATTTTAACTAAATTTAATAGTGAAAATAGCTGTTTTCCGTTGCTTAATTTGACATAAAATGACAAATCAGTCCCTATTAATGACTTTTATCGTTCTATGGCTTTAACTTTAAAAATTGAAAAACATGCCACATGACAATGGCCGCACAACAGGAAATATTCAAGGAATGTTTTGTGCCTTCCTGGGGAATTTCCACGCACATGTCACTGATGTCAACCACTTCCTGAGACACACCTTTCACCTCATTACCTAATACAATGGCGATTTTCTGATCATTGTTAATGACAAATTGCTCCAGACTGATGCTGTCATGAACCTGCTCGATGCTGCAGATCACATAACCTGAAGCCTTGAGTTGCTCAATGGCGGCAATTGTGGTGGGGTAATACTCCCACATGACAGCATCTTCGGCCCCCAGAGCTGTCTTATGAATCTCAGGTTTTGGAGGTTGGGGAGTGATGCCACACAAGCAGATGCGCTCAATCAGGAAGGCGTCGGCAGTACGGAACACTGAACCTACATTCATCTCGCTGCGCACGTTGTCCAATACCAGTGTGACAGGTAATTTGGCCGTATGCCTATATTCGTCCACATCCACACGATGCAGTTCTACCATTGATTTCTTTTTTGACATAGCTCTCAGTCCATTTGATAGTTTCCACAAAAGTACAAAATAATTCTCACATGTCTCTCACTTTTACTTGTTACACTTTGCTACTTTGTAGCAAATAATGTAACTTTTTCTCAAGATTTCACACGGTTTTCATTCACCTAATATTTCCTGTAAAATATCTATGTTGAAAAGCCTGTTAACAACTGTTGAAAACTCATTGAAAAAAATCAATAAAAAACTCTTGACAAATTCAAATCAATGTGGCTTACCATTATTTTTTATTCAACCAAAAAAGTTACCACAAATATTTTATTGGTCTTTAAACACGCTTTTCATCAGTTTTGTTAGAAAAGTATTCAGGAATTTATTAACTTTGCAGGTTGTTTACACCCTGTTAATAAAGTGGCAAAACCGCTAATGCTCAGCATTTAGGCTTGTCAATAAACTATCAATAAACTAACGAAAGTGTTGATAATTCAAATGATGAATAAAATGCGCAAATAGTTTTCAACACAATTAACAGGCATAATAGTTGTAGTTAAATTTATATTTTTGAAAAAATAAAAAACTAAATAATATATAATATGAATGTTGAAAAAGGGTACGTCGATGAGCCCATCGAGGATGGCATTGACCTGAGAGAAGAAATCTTGCGCTTGAAGAAGGAGCGCAACGCTGTCATTATGGCCCATTATTACCAGCGTGAAGAGATTCAGCAGCTCGCCGATTATATCGGCGACAGCTTGGCTCTGGCTCAACTGGCCGCAAAGACCGATGCGCCGGTAATCGTGCTGTGTGGTGTGCATTTCATGGGTGAGACGGCCAAGATCCTGTGCCCTGACAAGACGGTCATCGTGCCCGACCTGAGTGCCGGATGTTCGCTGGCCGACAGTTGCCCTGCCGATAAATTTGAGGAATTTGTCAAGGAACACCCCGATCATACGGTCATCAGCTATGTCAACACAAGCGCTGCCGTCAAGGCAGTGACCGATGTGGTGGTGACTTCGGGTAATGCCAAGGAAATCGTCGGCAGCCTGCCTCAGGATGAGAAAATCATTTTCGGCCCCGATCGCAACCTGGGTAACTACATCAACAGCATCACGGGCCGCGAGATGCTGCTGTGGGACGGCGCCTGCCATGTGCATGAGAAATTCAGTGTCGCTGCGATTGCCGATCTCAAGCGTGAGTATCCTGATGCCAAGGTGCTGGTTCATCCCGAGTGCCCCAAGCCCGTGCGCATCATGGCCGACAAGGTGGGTTCGACCCAGGCACTGCTCAACTATGCTGTCGACAGTGATAGCAAGGAATTCATTGTGTGCACCGAGAGCGGCATTCTAATCGAGATGCAGCGCCGTTGCCCCGACAAGACGTTCATTCCCGCTCCTCCCGAGGACGGCACCTGTGCCTGCAACGAGTGTGAGTATATGAAACTCATCACTCTGGAGAAATTATATAACTCGCTCAAGTTTATGGCGCCTGAGATTGAGGTGGAACCTGAAATTGCCGAGCGCGCCGTTCGACCCATCCAGCGCATGCTGGACATCTCGCGAGAATTGGGAATCATCAAATAAGAGTTATCTTAGAATCTTACATTATAATATAAAGGGATTAAAAACTGAAAATGGACTATAACTTTAAAGAGATAGAGAAAAAGTGGCAACAGTATTGGCGTGATAACCACACCTATAAATGTGAAATTGATAACAATAGACCCAAATTTTATGTGCTTGACATGTTTCCCTATCCTTCGGGAGCAGGTTTGCACGTGGGACATCCCCTCGGCTATATAGCCAGCGACATCTATGCGCGTTACAAGCGCTTGAAAGGTTTCAATGTGCTGCATCCCATGGGTTATGATGCCTATGGTCTGCCTGCTGAACAGTATGCCATTCAGACGGGTCAGCATCCCGAAATCACCACCAATGAGAACATTGCGCGATATCGTGAGCAGCTGGACAAGATAGGCTTCTGCTACGATTGGGACCGTGAGGTGCGCACTTGTGACCCCATTTATTACAAGTGGACACAGTGGGCCTTCCTGCAGATGTTCAAGAGCTATTACAATACTGAGCTTGACAAGGCTCGTCCCATTGACGAACTTATTGCTCATTTTGAGAAGCATGGCACCAAGGATTGCAATGCCCACACGAGTAGTAGTGATGAGTTTACTGCCGAGGAATGGAACAACATGACTCAAGTGCAGCGCAACGACGTGTTGATGAACTACCGCATTGCCTATCTTGGCAACACGATGGTGAACTGGTGTCCTAAGTTGGGTACAGTGCTGGCCAACGACGAGGTGAGCGAGGGTGTGTCGGTGCGCGGCGGTTTTCCTGTTGAGCAGAAGATGATGCGCCAGTGGTGCTTGCGTGTGTCGGCCTATGCGGGACGACTCTTGCGTGACCTGGAGAATGTCGAGTGGACCGAGTCCATCAAGGAGACACAGCGCAACTGGATTGGCTACAGCGAGGGTGCCGAGATGACTTTCCCTGTTGCCGACAGTGACAAGAGCCTGTTGATTTTCACCACCAGGGCCGACACCATCTTCGGTGTGACCTTCATGGTATTGGCTCCTGAGAGCATGTATGTTGATGAGGTGGTAACGCCCGATCAGCGTGCTGCCGTGGATGCCTATCTTGACGAGGTGAAGCACAAGACTGAGCGCGAGCGCATGATAGAGAAAAAGGTGAGCGGTGTGTTCACCGGTAGCTATGCCATTAATCCCGTCACTGGCAAGAATATACCTATATATATAAGTGACTATGTATTGGCTGGTTATGGTACGGGTGCCATCATGGCCGTGCCTGCTCACGACAGTCGCGACTATGCTTTTGCCAAACACTTTGATTTGCCCATCATCCCGCTGATTGAGGGTGCTGATATCAGCGAAGAGAGTTTTGACGCCAAGGAAGGTATCATGACCAATTCATCCAATGAGCGTCTGCAGCTCAACGGACTCCAGGTCAAGGAAGCTATAGCCAAGACCAAGCAATACATTGAGGAGTCCGGTATCGGACACGTGAAGGTGAATTACCGTCTGCGTGACGCCATCTTCAGCCGCCAGCGCTACTGGGGTGAACCGTTCCCTATCTATTACGATAAGAACAATCAGCCTCAACCTCTTGACGAGAGCCTGTTGCCGCTGCAGTTGCCCGAGGTGGATAAATTTCTGCCCACTGAGACGGGTGAGCCACCCCTGGGCCGCGCCAAGAATTGGGTGACTGCCGAAGGCTATCCGTTGGAGCTGAACACGATGCCCGGTTTTGCAGGTTCATCAGCCTACTACTTGCGCTATATGGATCCGCACAACGAGAACGAACTCGTCTCGCATGAAGCCAATGAATATTGGCGCCAGGTGGACCTCTACGTGGGTGGTACCGAACATGCTACTGGTCACTTGATTTACAGTCGTTTCTGGAACAAGTTCCTCTATGACTACGGTTATGTTTGCGAGGCTGAGCCGTTCCGCAAGTTGGTCAACCAGGGTATGATTCAGGGACGAAGCAACTTCGTTTATCGCATCAAGGATAGCAATAAATTCGTATCATACAACCTTAAGGATCAGTATGATGTGACACCCATTCATGTGGATATCAACATTGTGGAAAAAGATGCGCTTGATATCAAGAAATTCCGCGAGTGGCGTCCTGACTTTGAGAATGCCGAATTCATTCTCGAGAATAATAAGTACATCTGTGGATGGGCCATCGAAAAGATGTCCAAGTCGATGTTCAACGTAGTTAATCCCGATGACATTGTGGAAGACTATGGTGCTGACACTTTGCGTTTGTATGAAATGTTTCTGGGTCCTGTTGAGGACAGTAAACCCTGGGATACCAATGGTATAGACGGTGTGAACCGCTTCCTTAAGCGTCTGTGGTCACTCTTCTACAAGGGAGATGAAATGCAGCTCACCGATGAGCAACCCAGTGCCGAAGCGCTTAAATCGGTTCATAAACTCATTAAGAAGGTGAGTGGCGATATTGAGACTTTCAGCTATAATACTTCTGTGGCAGCGTTTATGATCTGTATCAAAGAGTTGATGAGTATAAAGTGCCGTTCCCGTGAGGTATATGAGCCGATAGTGGTTATGCTTGCACCCTTCGCTCCGCACATCGCCGAAGAACTCTGGCATGTGCTGGGTCACGATACCTCAGTGTGTGATGCACAATGGCCCACGTGGAACGAAGAATATATCAAAGAAGATACTGTGAAGTATGGCGTGTCGTTCAATGGTAAGTCACGCTATACCATCGAGGTACCCACCGATGCCGACGAGGAAGAGGTGAAACGCCTGGCCCTTACAGATGCCGGTGCCGAACGTTGGCTGGCTGGCAAAGAGCCCAGGAAGATAATCTTTGTTAAAGGCAAGCTCGTCAACATCGTCGTGTAAACGATTAATAACGACAATAAATACAATAGGTACATTTAATTAGCTGTAAAACAATTATTTGTATTTGTTGTATTTATTGTTTTCATTTTATTTCAGGAAGATGAAAAAGATTGTTTTTGCTACCAATAATGCTCACAAACTGAAGGAATTAAGGCAGATGATAGGCAACACCTACGAGGTGTTGGGACTGGCCGACATTGGCTGTCATGAGGATATTCCCGAAACCGCCGATGTTATCGAGGACAATGCGCTGATGAAGGCGCGTTATGTCAAGGATCATTATGGATTTGACTGTTTCAGCGATGACACGGGTTTGGAAATTGATGCCTTGAACGGTGAACCAGGCGTGCACTCAGCGCGTTATGCCGGCCCGGGACATGACAGCGAGGCTAATATAGATAAGGTGTTGACCAAGATGCAAGGTGTTACCGAGCGCAGTGCACGGTTCCGCACGGCTATTGCTCTGTTACAGGGCGATGAGCTGCACATGTTCGAGGGCCAGGTCGAGGGTGTCATCCTCACTGAGCGTCATGGTACAGGCGGTTTCGGTTACGACAGTATTTTCCAACCTCTGGAGGGTGACGGGAGCACCTTTGCCCAGATGTCGCCCGAAGACAAAAACCGTATCAGTCACCGCGGACGCGCCGTAGCACGTCTTGTCGATTTCCTCGCCAACCGCGATTGACAGTATTGGGCTTTGCCCAAAATAGTTGTTGGATTGACTGTAATATCTTCTTTTGCATTGTTTTTTTGAAAAAACATTTGCAAAAGGAAAAAATTTGTATCTTTGCCGTTGGATGATAAAGACTCAGGTTTATATATGGTTTATTATCAGTACTTTGGTAATGATTTTTGCCAGCTGTAATCGTGTGCCTGACTATGACAAGCGTCTGGTTCAGGCCGATAAAATCATATATGATCATCCCGATTCGGCCAAAGCGTGTTTGTTGAAAATCAACCAGAAAGATCTTAATGAAGCTAATGTAGCCTATTATAACCTGTTGTTTACTCAGGCCAGTTACATCAACTATGATGAGATAAACAATGAGAATGATAGCATCATCACCCAAGCGCTGAACTACTTTAGGGAACACAATAGTGACAAGGATAAACTGACACGTTCCTATATATATAAAGGTGCTGTACTGGAGGAACTTAATATTCCTGATTCTGCCATGACCTATTACAAGTGGGCAGAGCTGTATGCCGATAAGGATGACTATTTTAACATCGGCTATGCTCAATTCAGCATGGGAAAACTCTACTCCGATCACCAGGCTTATGATGGTAGGGAAATTGAAAAACTTGAGCAGGCAGTAGATAATTTCAGAAAAGCCGGTAACAATCTCTACCTGATTATCAGTCTCAAAATTTTAGGAACGCAATATCGCTACAGGAATGCTGATAAGGCAGAGGAAAAGCTGAAAGAAGCTATCACCCTCGCCGAAAAAGAAAACAAGACATCCAATCTCATCAGTTGTCTGAATAATTTGGCCTACCTGTATTTTATGCAAGGTGACAACGCCAAGGCCTACCAGCAATTGCAACGCATCAAGTCCTTTAACATGTATGGACTTGATTATAGGGTATATACAACGTTCGCATGTGTGTATGCCAATATAGGTCAAGTGGATTCGGCATCTTTGTTTCTGAACTTAGCCATTGAGCAGAAAAAGAATGATTCAACCTATTTTCACTCCAACAATTACCTGGAACCGATGAGTCTGATAGCCAGAGCTAGCGGTAAGGAGCTGGACTATTACAGATTGAGTCATGAATGTGACAGCATATCTTTTTCAGCAATCAGGAATCCTGATATTGTCAATATCATGTTTTCTGAGATAGACTGTGACCAAAAGTATAAGGAAGAGCAGGACAATGCCCGTCGCATCAGGTACTATATCATGGCTGGTGTCATGCTGATATTGTCGCTGTTGGCTCTGCTGTTTTACCGCAGGGCACACCGCTACGATAAACTGGTTCTGGAGCTTAAGGACCAGTCCCGCTCCCAGTTGGATGACTTGACTGGCATGCAGCAGAACGTCAGCGAGTTGAAAATCAACGATGAACGCCTCAAGAGCTTTATCTCTTCTCACATCAACATGATGCGTGAAATGATTGATGCTTGCTATCATGAGCCTAACAACCGCATTGCCGAGAACATGAAGCGCATTGTCAAGTTTCAGGACAGCAATCGTGACAACTGGGTGAAGCTGTATGACTACATCGACATGGAGCACAATAATATCATGACGCGTACGCGTGAGCAGTTTCCGCAGCTCAATGACAAGGATCTGCTGTTGCTGGCACTCACCTGCATGGGCTATTCCTATATCCAGACCGCCATCATCATGGGCTACTCCAATGCGACCAGCGTCAGTGTCATCAAGCAGCGTTTGGCCAAGAAGATGGGGCTTGACTGTACACTCAACGAGTACATCGAACAGAATTCAAATGTGAAATTATAGAGTGTGCGGCGTGAAAAACGCCGTTTTTGACACTAAAACCGACACCAAATTCAGTGTATTAAAAAAAAATATCTAATATATTGGTTTACAATTTATTATAATCACCTTGTATTACGAAAAAATTTGGCCATTTCAATAATTGGTTATAACTTTGCAACGTGAATCTAAACATTCTTTTGTAAAAATCTAAACATTCAGGATTATGAAACGTATTTGTATTATCACTATACTGACAGTCATCTGTGGCATGACCGCGATGGCTCAAAACAGGCCGGATATGGCTCACCAAAATACCGGCCGTGATCGTGGTGGCATTGTGATTATGAATGCACCAATTATCTCTTATGACGAGAATACCCAATTGCTGACCGTTACAAGGGATAATGTAAGTTACTTTGAGTTGACCATCACATCAGTGTCAACCCAGGAAATCGAACTACAGGAAGTGTATAACGGAACATCGGCAACGATCAACGTATCCTTCCTGACGAACAATGGAACCTATCAGATTGACTTTTTAGGTTCTGACGGATTAAACTATTCGACCGAGTTTGTGAAAAGCTCCAGCTGGACCAACTCGTCGATCAGTTCCAAGACAGGATTATTCGATACGTCAGTTTTTGACAGTATTGATCACGATAGATTACAAAGGAGATAAGAGAAATGTTTAGATTTTAAATAATTAGGTATTCCTTAAATTGAGAGAAACACACATCATCCAAACTGCTGCCCGCCGTGATTTTGGCGGGCGGTTGTTTTTTATGGCATTTCTGTTGCCCTCACTAGTTATTGCTTTTTTGCCAAAATTCACATTCGTTATCACACCTATATGAAAAATAATGGTTACTTTTGCAAGTTGTAATGCGGCATAGCGTCAGCCCATGCTGACAACCACTAGACAAACACAAATCGATAGCAGATGATTAACCTGAGTGTAAACGTCAACAAGATAGCAACACTGCGCAACGCCAGGGGCGGAAATGTTCCAGACGTGTTGCGCGTGGCAATGGATTGTGAACGATTTGGTGCCAACGGCATCACCGTTCACCCTCGTCCCGACGAGCGGCACATTCGCCGCAGCGACGTCTTTGCATTGCGCCCGCTGGTGCGCACCGAGTTTAACATTGAAGGATATCCCAGCGAGCAGTTCCTGGATCTGGTGCTGGCAGTGCGTCCTACACAGGTAACCCTCGTTCCTGACGCCCCCGATGCCCTCACTTCTTCGGCGGGATTGGAGATTGAGCCAAACATGGAGTTCCTCACCGGTGTCGTCGACAGGATGAAGGAAGCAGGCATACGCACTAGCCTCTTTGTGGGCACCGACGTGGATAATATCCGTGCAGCGGCACGCACTGGCGCCGACCGTGTGGAACTGTACACGGGTCCTTTTGCCGAGGAGTTTGACGCTGACCCTGAACGTGCTGTGGCTCCTTTTGCCGCTGCAGCTGCTGCCGCCCACAGTGTGGGATTGGGACTCAATGCTGGCCATGACTTGAGCCTGCACAACCTTGAGTTCTTCCAGCAGCACGTGCCTTACCTGATGGAAGTGTCCATCGGACATGCCCTCATCAGTGACGCCCTTTATCTGGGACTTGAGGCCACCATCAAGGCTTATAAGGACTGCCTAAAATAAAAACAGTCTTTTCACGTTAGAGAAATAATAGCAATAACCAAAAAAATAACGAATAGATTCATCAATTATGCCAACCCTCAACATGATTCTTGCATTACTGCCTGCCGATTCGATGCAGCAGACGATAAACAACGTACAAGACTCTATTGATACTGTTGCTCAGGTACTTACAGATACCGCCGCTGCCGTAGCCGCTGCTGCTGCACCGGCTGCTGCACAGACCGAGCCTGTTGTCAGGGAATTGTCGGTATGGGATCTCACCAAGGCTGGTGGCCCACTCATGATTGTGCTGGCTGTGCTGGCCATCGTGAGCATCTACATCTTCTTTGAGCGACTTTTCGCCATCAACCGTGCCAACCGTCAGGACCGCACCTTCATGGACCGCATCAAGGACCTTATCCACCGCGGTGAAGTGGATCAGGCTCAAAAGCTCTGCGAGGATACCAATACCCCCTATTCTCGCATGATTGAAAAGGGCGTGTCCCGCATCGGTCGACCCATGAACGACGTGCTCGTTTCCATCGAGAACGTGGGCAACATGGAGATTGCCAAGCTTGAGAAGGGCTTCAACTGGCTGGCAACCACCGCTGCAGGTGCTCCCATGATCGGTTTCTTGGGAACGGTGCTTGGTATGGTAAAGGCCTTCTTCCAGATTGCCAGCGCTGGCAATAACAGCAGCGTGAGCATCATCGCCGGCGGTATCTATCAGGCTCTGGTAACCACCGTTGCCGGTCTGATTGTGGGTATTGTTGCCCTGTTTGCCTACAACTACCTCACCTCGCGTGTTAACAAGGTGATGAACAAGCTGGAGGGCAAGACAATGGAATTTATGGACCTGCTCAACGAGCCGGCCAAGTAATTATTTAGGTTTTAGGTATTAGGCTTTAGGCGTTAGTTTGACGACGTTAATACTAAGACTTACAACTTAAAACTAGAATAGATTATGGCACTCAAGAGACAACATAACACCTTGTCGATGTTCAGCATGGCATCGATGACAGACATCATCTTCCTGCTGCTCATCTTCTTTATGGTCACATCGACGTTTGTCTTTCCGTCGGCGCTTGAGGTGAACTTGCCGCAGAGCAGCGAGCAGACAGCCATCAAGCCCTCGACGCGCATCTATGTTGACAAGGACCTCAACATGTATGCCACTCAGACGTCCGATGCTGGCGAGAGCGACCTTCTGCCCATAGCTCCCGAGCAGCTCGAGGGTTTCATGCAGGCCCTCAAGATGGGTAATCCTAACGAGTTTGTCGCTGTCTATGCCGATGAGGAAGTGAACTACGGCAAGATTGTCGAGATTCTTGACAAGGGCTCGAAGCAGGGCGTGAAAATCGTCCTTGCCACCAAGCCCACCGAGGCCTCGTTTGGCCCCAATAATGCCGATGAGCCCGTTGACGAGGCCCAAACCAGTGTCGACGAGCCTGTCCCCGTCAACCCGTAATGCATCATCACGATGGAAGAAGATCGCCGCAAAAATAGCCTTTGGGCGCTGTTGCTCACCCTGCTTATCACGGTGGGCACGATGGCGTTGCTGCTGAGCTTCTCGCTGCGCTACGAGCAGTCCTATCCGCCCGACTTCACGCATCTGACCCAAGACTCCATCTTGTTTGGCGGTGATTACGTGATGTTGGGAAATACCATTGAGGACGTCCAGAACGACCTGATGGACCAGGAATCCTCCGATCCCAGCGCTTCACCCGAAGAGGGTGATGATCCTGATATCGATGCCGATGACATGGAAGATGCAGGAGAAGCTAACCAGAAGACTCCGCCACTGGTAACCCAGAAGGCTGAATCGCCCCACAAAGTGAAAGAGCAGCCCAAGGAGACGCAACCCAAGAAGTCAGGCCCGACCAAGGTGAATGACAAGCAGGTTGAAAAGCCTAAGGCCAAGGACAAGAAGGCTGAGGCCCAAGAGACCAAGTCCAAAAACACTAACGAGCAGAAGCCCTCGACGAGCAGTGCCACCGACAACAAGGTGAAGAACGCCTTCGGGAAAGGCAACGGCAAGGGTGGGGGACAGCAGGGCTCAACAGGCAACTCCAGCCAGGGCGTGCTGGCCGGCAAACCCGGCATCAGCGGACTGGTGGGTTACACCCTCGACTACTGGGCCAAACCTAACCCCAACAGTAAGTGGTCAGGACGCGTCGTGGTGCGTGTCACTGTCAATCCTCGCGGCCAGGTCACCAAGGCGACTGCCGTGAGTGCGACGGGTGACCTCGCATCACATCCCGAGGTGCGCCGCGCCTGTGAGCAGGCGGCCTTGCAGTCCCGTTTCTCGGTTCCCAAGAACACGATGACCGAGGGCATCGGCACCGTCACCTACATCTGGCATTAAAGTGTGCCACTCACATCATGAGCCGTCCCTATTGCTACTGCTATAGGGGCGGTTCATTGATACATTCCAATAGATGGCTGAAATTATTTTGTGGTACAATCCTGTATGATTATCTTTGCTTGGCAATAACTAAAAGTATTACGCCCATGAGCAATTACTTCAAGCAGACCAAACAAGAGACAATCATCTACACTATCGTGTGGATTCTCATCTTCTTGGCTCCACTTGCTGAATTTCTCGTTAATTATGACCCCAAGCACCCGATTTGGATTAAAAACGGGTTGCTGGACACATGGGCCCACCTGCTGTTTTTCTTTATTGTTTTCATTATCCACAACCACTTCTTGGCTCCCATCCTACTGACACAGAAGAAGGTGACCAGGTACTTTGTTTGTTGCATTCTTGTTATTGCGCTGTTCCAGACAGCTCAATGTGTGCATAAGCCTCATCACGGTCCACAAGGTCCTCATTCAGTGAGTGCCGTTGAGATGGAGCCGCCTCCTCCTGAGGGCCGGCCTCCCATCGACAGACACGACATCACCATGTTCATTCTTGTCATCATGATGCTGGGTGCCAATTTGGGCGTAAAGTATTATTTCCAATGCGAGGAAGAGAAGAAATACCTTGCAAAGCTCAAGGAGCAAAGCCTCAAGCAGGAATTGGACTACCTGCGCTACCAGATTAATCCTCATTTCATCATGAACACGCTCAACAACATCCATGCGCTGGTGGACATTGACCCCGACCAAGCCAAGGACAGCATTGTTGACATTTCGAGGATGATGCGCTACCTGCTCTATGAGAGCGACAAACACTATGTGCCCCTGAATACGGCCATTGAATTTCTGAAGAAGTACCTGAACCTGATGAAGTTGCGATATACCGACCAGGTAACAGTCAACCTTGACGTGCCCGAGGCTTGTCCCGAGGCCATTGTGATTGCTCCGTTGGTGTTTATTCCGTTTGTGGAGAACGCCTTCAAGCATGGCGTGGCCTATGATAAGCCGTCAACCATCGATATCGACATCGAGGAGAAAGGCAATCGTCTGCTGTTTCATTGCCGCAATACCAAGAACAATGTCAAGCACGAGTACGGCGGCGTGGGCCTCAACAATGTGACGAAGCGCTTGGAACTCATCTACGGTTCCGACTACTCACTCGATATCATCGACGGCGAGGATACCTATGACGTGTTGCTCAATCTGCCCCCACGGAAACCTGAGGATTTCAGTCAAAATAACACCAAGCAATAAAGAAGAAACGCTATGATTAAATGTATTGCCATTGACGATGAACCCTTGGCACTCAAGAAGTTGGTGGCCTATATCAAGAAGGTCCCTTATCTCGAACTTGTCGCCGAGTGTCACAGTGCTGTCGAGGCTCAGCAGGTTGTGGAACAACAACCGGTCGATGCCATGTTTCTCGACATCCACATGCCCGACTTGAACGGTATTGATTTTGCAAAATCAATGAATCAGGATCATAGCAAAGGGCCGGTGATGGTCTTTACCACGGCCTACAGTGAGTATGCCATCGAGGGCTACAAGGCCAATGCGGTGGGCTACTTGCTCAAGCCCTATAGCTTTGAGGAGTTTGAGGCTGCGGCCCAGAAGGTGAAGGACATCTGCGAAATCCGTCAGCAGGCAGCCAGTGAGGTCACCGCCCAAGTCGATGACGACGGCATCATCTATGTCAAGAGCGATTACAAGATTGTGCGCATCGATATTGCTCAGATTATCTACATCGAGGCCATGAGCGAGTACTTGAGGATTTCCTGCGAGGGTCGCACAAGCCCTGTTGTCGTGCTGCTGAGCATGAAGAAAATCGAGGAGCATCTGCCTTCCAATAAGTTCATGCGCATCCACCGTTCGTTCATTATCAACCTGGACAAGATTGTCGAGGTCAAGAAAAACCACGTCGTGCTGGATGGAGATGTCTCCATGCCCGTCGGCGATAACTACAAGGAGGCTTTCAACAACTACCTCAACAAGAAGATTTTGACTAAGTAATAATAGTATTTTTCTCATAGCTTTTCGGGTGACCTACGCGTGATGCGTTACAGTCACCCTTTTTATTGACATCATAGCTATGGCCGCTCACAAAGTCAAATAAAGTAAGCAGGCCTACGGGGGCAGGTTGAAAGGAGGCAGGTCGAGAGGGACAGGTTGAAAGGAGCAGATTAGAAAGGATAGGTCAAAGGGAGTAGGTCGAAAGGGAGCAGGTCGAAGACCTGCACAAGGCCAGCAGGCCTTGACTTGATGCAACCCCAGGGCGCACAGGCCGAAGGCCTCGTGTGGCCTGGGGACACAGTCGCACAGCGAAACGGGCCCCGAAGGGGGCCACTCCCATCGGCCAATATACCACTTGGCTCTTCCACGTTTTTATAGTATCTTTGTCATCACAAAACCGATGAACCATGAGTGCAGTCACAGCTATCTACCATATTGTCATTAATACATACAGGCGTGAGATGACCTTGCCCCTCACTTCGTGCGACCAGTTATACCGCTATATTTCACGCGTTGTGCAAAATTCACAATCGACAATTTTTGCCATCAATGGCATTGAGAATCACATCCATCTGTTGATTAACCTCCATCCATCAGTGCGTTTATCTGACCTTGTGCGCGACATTAAATTATCAACAAGTCAATGGATTAAACAGAATCCTGACTCATTCCCGCAATTTGCAGGTTGGGGAAAGGAGTATGGAGCCTTCACCTACGCACTGCGCGACAAGGAAATGGTAGCCAATTACATCCAAAATCAACGCACACACCATCAGCGGGAGACCTTTGAAGACGAGTACCGAAAACACCTGCAGAATGCCGGAATAGAATGGAATGATTATCGTCTGACGTGATTGGCCCCCTTCGGGGCCCGCTTGATCGTTACCTCCTTTCCCCAGGCCACACAGACCTTCGGCCTGTGCGCCCTGGGGTTAATACAAGTCAAGGCCTACTGGCCTTGTGCAGGCCTATGGCCTGCAACGTCGAAGGATTGCCTACATATTGTTGCGATAGACATGAAATGACATGTCAGGTGATGTGAAAACGGGCCATTACAAGTGCATCAAGAGAAGTGTGACCGCTTGGCCCCGTGTCAAATTATCACCATGAGGTTGGTGGTTAGGAAAAAAAGATGTAACTTTGCACGTTTTTAAGCGATTATAAATTTCTTTCAAGACATATGAATATTTCCTATAAATGGCTCAAACGCTATATTGACACCGACCTGACGCCTGAGAAGGTGGCCGAGGCACTAACCTCGCTGGGTCTGGAAGTGGGAGCAGTGGAACAAGTGGAAACCATCAAGGGCGGACTGCGCGGACTGGTTGTGGGACAGGTGATGACCTGTATCGACCATCCTAACAGCGACCACCTTCACATCACCACCGTGGACCTGGGCGACGGTAATGACCCCGTTCAGATCGTGTGCGGTGCGCCTAACGTGGCCGCCGGTCAAAAGGTGATTGTCGCCACTCTGGGCACCAAGCTCTATGACGGCGACCAGGAGTTCACCATCAAGCGCAGCAAGATGCGTGGCGAGGAGTCGCTGGGCATGATTTGCGCCGAGGACGAGATAGGTGTTGGTGTGAGCCACGACGGCATCATAGTTCTTCCTGAAGACGCCGTGGTGGGTACACCCGCTGCCGACTACTATGGCATTGAGGACGACTACCTCATTGAGGTGGACCTGACGCCTAACCGCATTGATGGCGGCTCGCACTACGGCGTGGCACGTGACCTGGCGGCATGGATGAAGCGTCATGGCATGGCAGTGAACCTGCATCGTCCCAGTGTCGAGGAGTTTGCCAGCGATCGTAATGATGGTGGCATCCCTGTCACCGTCGAGAATACCGAGGCCTGCCCTCGCTATGCCGGTTTGACCGTACGCGGCGTGAAGGTTCAGGAGAGCCCCAAGTGGCTCAAGGACCTGCTGCTCGCCGTGGGCCAGCGTCCCATCAACAATATTGTGGACATCACCAACTACATCCTGCTGGGCACCGGACAACCCATGCACTGCTTTGACCTGAGCAAGGTCAAGGGAGACCGCATCGTGGTCAGGACAGCACCCGCGGGCACCAAGTTTGTCACCCTCGACGGCGTGGAGCGCACGCTCACCGAGCGCGACCTGATGATCTGCAACGCCGAGGAGCCGATGTGCATCGGTGGTGTGTTTGGCGGTCTGGACTCGGGCGTTACCGAGACGACGACCGACGTGTTCCTGGAGTCGGCCTACTTCCATCCCACGTGGATCCGCAAGACGGCGCGCCGCTTCGCCCTGAACACCGACGCCTCGTTCCGCTTTGAGCGCGGCATCGACCCCAACGAGGTCATCTATAACCTGAAACTCTGCGCCATGCTTGTTAAGGAACTGGCAGGTGGTGAAATCTGCGGTGACATCGTTGACGTGAAGGCGCACGACTTCCCCGGCTTCCCCGTGGAGCTGCACTACGACTACGTGAAGCGCCTCATCGGTAAGGACATTCCTCACGACGTGATTCGTGACATCGTGGAGAGCCTCGAGATGGAAATCACTGCCGAGGATGACGAGAAAATCAATCTCGTTGTGCCCACCTATCGCGTGGACGTGCGTCGCCCCTGTGACGTGGTGGAGGACATCCTGCGCGTCTATGGTTACAACAACGTCGAATTCACCGACGATGTTCACAGCAGCCTGTCGAACAAGACCGACGTCGACTTCCGCGACGACATGCAGGAGATCGTGAGCAACCAGCTCACCAGCGTGGGCTACCACGAGATGATGAACAACTCGTTGACCGTGGGTGCCTACTATGAGGGCTTGACAACCTATCCCGCTGAATTGTGCGTGCGCATCATGAACCCCCTGAGCAGCGACCTGAACGTCATGCGCCAGACCTTGCTGTTCGGCGGTTTGGAGAGCATCGCCCGCAATATCAACCACAAGAACGCCAATTTGCGCCTCTACGAGTTCGGCAACATCTATAGCCATGACGGCAGCATCAGCCAGGAGGACAAGGCCCTCGCTCCCTACAGCGAGAGCACCCAGATGGGCATGTGGCTCAGCGGCAACAACCACGACGAGTCGTGGGCCGACAAGGTAAGGCCGCTGAACGTCTATGACCTGAAGGCCGACCTCGAGAACGTCCTCACCAACATGGGCGTGAACCTGCGTGACCTGGTCATCGAGCAGCACGAGGATGAGATTCTCAATCCTGCCCTGCGCTACAGCAACCATGGCGGCAAGACCATCGCCGTGATGGGTGTCGTTGACGAGGCCTTGGCCAAGAAGTTTGACGTCAACCAGCCCGTCTACTACGCACAGGTCAACTGGAACCTTGCCTGCAAGATGGCGATGAAGAAGGACATCAAGTACACCGACCTGCCCAAGACGCTGCCCCTGCGCCGCGACCTGGCGCTGCTGGTGGACCGCACCGTGACCTACGATGACATCCGCCGCGTGGTGGAGGCCAGTGAGAAGAAGCTGCTCAAGTCGATGACCCTGTTCGACGTCTATGAGAGCAACAAGCTGGAGGCCGGCAAGAAATCCTATGCCATCAGCATGATTCTGCAGGACAACGAGAAGACGCTCAACGACAAGCAGATCGATGCCATCATGAACAAGATTATCAAGAACCTGGAGACCCAACTGGGCGCCAAGTTGAGGTAATTGATGCTCAAGTTTTGCGTCTCTACGAACTGAAAATATTAATCTTTAAACTACATAAATTACAATGGGAAGAGCTTTTGAATACCGCAAAGCAAGAAAGATGAAACGCTGGGGCAGCATGTCCCGCACGTTTACACGCATCGGCAAGGAAATCACCATCGCCGTCAAGGCAGGTGGTCCCGACCCCGAAGGTAACTCACGCCTGCGCGCCTTGATCGCCAACGCCAAGACGGCCAACATGCCCAAGGAGAACATCGAGCGCGCCATCAAGCGTGCCAGCGAGAAGGATGCCGGCGACTACAAGGAGGTCATCTATGAGGGATTCGGCCCCCACGGCATCGCCGTGCTGGTAGAGACCGCTACCGACAACACCACCCGCACCGTCGCCAACCTGCGCAACTACTTCAACAAGAAGGGCGGCTCCCTGGGCAACTCGGGCAGCGTGGCCTTTATGTTCAGCCACAAGTGCTACTTCCACGTGGCTCCCAAGGATGGCGTGGATCCCGATGAACTCGAGCTGGAGCTCATCGACTGCGGCGCCGAGGAGTTTGCCATCGACGAGGAAGAGATGCTCGTTTCAGGCGACTTCGCCTCCAATGGCGACATCATGAAATACCTCGAGGACAACGGCTTTGAAATCAAGAGCAGCGAGTTCGTTTACGAGCCTGCCGACTACAAGGACCTGAACGAGGCCGAGCGTGCCGAGGTCGAGGCCCTCATCGAAGTCCTGGAGGAGGACGACGACGTGCAGAACGTCTTCACCACCATGGCCGAGGGCGGCGACGAGGAATAACCCCTTGCCACACAACGTATTTCATCAACAAAAACAGGAGCTGTTGGCTCCTGTTTTTTGTGATGTGAATCATCTGAATCCACCCCTCAGAAATTAGAAGTAAGTCACGACCCAGTAGAGACGCAAAATCTTGCGTCTACCTTTGTAAAATTCGCGTAATTCGTAGTTTGAAAAAAGAAAGCGGATGCCAAAAAAGAATGTTGTTTCCAGTTGTCTAATAGTTGTTTCAGTTGTCTGATAAAACGTGTGCGGATGCCAAATATATTAAGTTGTTTGATGAACGAGTGCCGATTTGCGTAATTCATGGTTTTGTTATACCTTCGCAGGCATGAAACGGCTACCGTTTGTCATAGTGATGGTCATTGCGGTGCTCGTGGCGGTGGTCACGGGCTGCGGCGGCACACCCCGTTATGACGGACGGCTCACGGCGGCGGACAGCCTGATGCGCCCCAACCCCGACAGCGCCCTGGCCCTGCTTGAGGCCCTGCCTGCCGGCGCCCTCGCCACGGCAGGCGACAGCGCCTACCGCGACCTGTTGCTCACCCAGGCCCGTTACCGCTGCTATGTCACCGCCACCAGCGACAGCACCATCAACCGCGCCCTGGCCTATTACCGTGCCCACGGTGGCGAGCGCGAGAAACTCACCCGCGCCTACCTTTACAAGGGTGCTGTCATGGAGGAGCTCGGCCACCCCGACAGCGCCATGCTCTACTACAAGCACGCCGAAGCCACCGCCGCCCCCGACGACTACTTCAACCTGGGCTATGCTAACATGAGAATGGGGGCACTTTATCGTGATAATTTTGCTATTGATGGTAAAGACATTGAAAAATACGAAGAAGCTTTGAAATTCTTCAGAATTATAGGTGATAACTATTATCAGCTTCGTTGTGCTATCAACTTGGGAGCACTGTATCGTTTAAAACTTCCTGATCGTTCCATATCACGTTTAATGGAAGCAAAAAACCTGGCGCTCCAATTAAAGGATACAATTAATTACAGGAATAGCTTACATGGGCTTGCCATGACATATTATTCTCAAAAAGAATATGACAAGGCATATTTGCTTGTAAAAGAGATACTAAATCTTAGATTAACGGATAATGGTTTTGAATTTTACGCCAATGCGGCTGATGTTTATGCAAAACTTGGAAAACCCGATTCTGCCGAATATCTATTAAACATATCGCAAGAGTATGATTCAACGAATGTGATACATGAAATCATGTATCTTGAATGTATAGGAGAAATCGCTCTTGCTAGAGGAGATACAACTACATATCTATCAAAGGACAATGAGAGTAAGCAAAAAGAGGACTCCGTGTATAAGTTTGAATCCTCGATAAAAATCATTCAAGCTGAGACCTTGCAAAACAAACAAGCTCAAGAACAAGGAGCGTGGCGCTATCAGAAAACCAAAGGATGGCTTTTGTGCATCAGTGTTATATTTTTGCTGGCTTTTTTCTTTTTATGCTATAGGTACTATTATCGAGTACACAAATATGACAGACTGATAGAAGATTTGAGAGCGGAATCAGACTCTTACATCAATGAGCTAGAAGAACATAAGAATAAACTGAAGAAGCTTGATATCAGAGATTTTCAGCTGAAAAACTATTTCGATTCTCAGCTTTGGCTTGTGCGCGAAATCATGGAAGAATGCTACCACACCCCCAACCAAAAACTAGTCAAGAAGATTAATCAAATCATAGAGTTTAACGATCAAAACAAGGATCTGTGGAATAAACTTCATGGTTATATTGACTTGAGATACAATAATATCATGGAGGAAACCAGAAGGAATTATCCACAACTTAACGACAAGGATTTATTATTGCTCGCATTGTCAATTTTGGACTTCTCATGCATTCAAATCGCCATGATAATGGGTTATGCAAATCCATCAAGCATAGGTGTTATCAAACAGAGACTGGCAAGAAAAATGGAAATAGAGGGCAACCTACGAGACTATATTGATAGATTCTGTCAGTAACAGACGGTCACAATACAATCAGTAAAAAACGTCCAAATACCGTCCAAACAAACACACTCAAAACAACTGTATAAAAGGTTTTTTATAACAGATTGATTATCAGTCAAGTAAAATCGATTTGTATAACAAATAAATTTGGCATGAAACATTGTTTCATTGTAATTTTGCGTCAGATTGTTCAGATTGTAAAGCTCTTTAATATTGTTTTAAATCCTCTTGATCATGAAAAAAAAATTGCTTTTCTTTTTGATATTCTGCTGTTGTTTTAATTCATTAATGGCAGATAGACGGCCCATTGTTATTCACAATGGTGGAACTGTTGGAGATCATACTGAGTACTATCTTCCTGCCGATGCACCAGAGGTGAATTATGACTCCGATGAGATGGAAATTATCATCGAGGCTGACGGATTTGCCAGTTATTACAATGTGGACATCTTCACGATGGTGGGGACAACACCTATACTTTGGGCCGTGGTCAACGGCACCTACGACACCGTTGATGTCTCCTCACTGCCTGCCGATGACTACCGAATCGTCATCCATTCATCAAATAATAATGTATTCGAGGGCTTTTTCACCATAGAGTGATGGCATCTTAAAAGGAAAGATTTTTATTTACCAACATAGCATTATTATTATGAAAAAGGTTTTTTTATTTCTATTTTTAATGTCAGCAGGAGTTGCTTCTGCCGACAACTACTTCACGATAGGAGAAAACGACACGCTGCGCATCAATCCTATTTTCTTGGGAAGCAACTATCCGGTATCGCTGCGTGCCCACTTCGAGGGTCGTCTCGACATCTGGTTCCTGAACCTGTACCTGCCCTCGGGATTGACCGCGCAGGATTTTGATGAGGGCGATGATATGACAGTCAGCTATATCAACAGCGACAGCCTGCTCGCTACCTATGACGCCAATCTTTTCTTAGGATATGTGGAAGGCGGCTATGGTCTGTCCACCTACATTAATGCGACAGGATACTGGGACTACAATTTTGACCATATGCTGGAACCCTACGGCTATGTGAAATGGGAACCAGGAGATTACCCCGACATGGTGCGCCTGTCGCTGAATGTGAGTTCGACATTTACCGGAGGAACTGCCACTGTCAGCGGTAGCCTGACCTCTACCAATGACACCCGCGGCGGCACCATCAATTCACCCAATACGCCAGTTCCGTTCACCAAGACCGTCACCGTCTATGTAGGCTACAAGCGCGGCGACGTGAACGGGGACGATCTGATCAACATCTCGGACGTAAATGCGTTGACCAATTACCTGATCAACGACGAGGCTCTGGACGCATATCAGCTTGCCGCTGCCGACTGGAACGGCGACGGCGAGGTGAACATCACCGACGCGCTTCTGTTGACCAGTTATATCCTGAACCTAAATTCATGAGAAGTAACTTTTTCAACAATAAACCATATTAACCAAATAACTTAAATCATTAAGATGATGAATCAGATAATTACACGCAAAACTGCATTGGTAGCGCTGGCAGCGCTGCTGTGGCTGCTACCGCTGGGCGCGTCGGCGCAGACGGTTCGCGGCGACTTCGACTACGACGGCGACTTCGACATCAGCGACCTGACGCTGCTGATCAACCGCCTGCTGAACGACGAGTGGAACGACATCCCGCAGGACGTGGAGCGCGAAACGGTCACGGTCAACGGCGTGCCGTTCGTGATGGTGCACGTCGAGGGCGGCACGCTAACCCATGAGGACGGCGCCATGTACGTGCTCAATGACTACTGGATGGGCGAGACCGAGGTGACGCGCGAGCTGTGGTCGGCGGTGATGGGCGGCTCCGACAACAGCCGGTTGCCCGCGTCAGAAAAGTCATGGAACGACTGCCAGGCGTTTATCGATTCGCTGAACGCGCTGACGGGACGCACCTTCCGCCTGCCCAGATGCGCCGAATGGGAGTTCGCCGCTCGGGGGGGCAACCGCAGCCGCGGCTACACCTACTGTGGCGGCAACGACCTGGACGTGGTGGGCTGGTACTGCGACAATGCGAACGAAATCAGGGAGGTCGGCCTGCTCAAGTGCAACGAGTTGGGCCTGTATGACATGAGCGGTAACGTCTGGGAATGGAGCCAGGACACGTATCCGACCAGCTCGGGCAGCGAGCAGAAGTGGTACTGCGGCGGCAAGGGGAACAGCCTGCCGGCGGCAAACACGCCGTCGGAGCGGGACCACTATTACCGCCATCTCGGACCCACCTACAGCGGTTTTCGCCTTGCCATGTGACAGAAAAATTTATCCACTAAAACACATCAAGATAAAAGAATATGGAAACATCATCAATATATCTAAGTATTGCAGGTACCGTTAAACGGATTCCCGCTATGGTCTTTATGCTGCTGACTGCCCTCACTGCCCTGTCCAGCAACTATTTCACCATGGGTGTCAACGACACGCTCAGGATCAATCCCGGCTATCTGGGTGCTAATTTCACGGCTGCCGCTACTGCCCATTTTGATGGCCGCGTTAATTATTGGTGCGTCAACGTGTTAAGTCCGGGACTCCTCAAAACCAAAGCCTTCGTTGGAGGACCAGGGCTGATAGTTCCCTATCTAGACAGCAACGGAACATCCACTACCTGCCAAGCATCTTTTAACGTGAACTTTTTAACAGACAGTATTTCGCAGGTACAGTCCGAAATCACCGAGATTGGGTATTGGGACTATAACAACAGCGGTAACTACGCGCCGTACGGCATCGTCAAATGGGAGGCCGGCAACCATGAAGACATGTTCCGTGTCCAGTTTGAAGTCTCCCCGCAGTTTACCGGCGGCACCCTGGTCCTGTTCGGCAATATCGAGTCAGGAGACGATGCCCGTGGGGGCGGTGTGGGTCATGTCACGTTCTATAAAAGCGTACAGGTCACCGTGGGCTATAAGCGCGGCGACGTGAACGGCGACGAGGAGGTGAACACGTCGGACGCGAACCTGCTGATCAACTGCATCCTCAATGACGTTGAGCTTGACAGCTACCAGTTCGAGGCCGCCGACATGAACGGTGATGGATACGTGAACAGCACTGACGCCTCTATGCTGATTAATTACATCCTGAACAACTGACGGATTCGAATTCAAGAAGAACCAATCGACAACTACTGACAGAAACTTAACGATTATAACATGGATATGAAAAACAGTATCAATTATATGAAGACGGCGGTGATGGCCTTTCTCGCCTGTGCCGCCCTGTTTCCCCTGAGTGTATCGTCGCAGACGCTGCGCGGCGACTTCAACATGGACGGCGAGGTGAACATCAGCGACGCGATTTCGATGGCCAACTGCCTGCTGAACGACAGCCCCGGTGAACTGACCCCTGACGACCGCGACACGCTCATGCTTAACGGCGTCCCCGTGGTGATGGTGCGCGTCAAAGCGGGCACCTATACAATACGCTACGGTGACGTGCGGACCGTGGAGCGGGACTTCTGGATCGGGCAGACCGAGGTGACCTACGGCCTGTGGTGGACCGTGATGGGCCGTGAGGAAGTGCCGACGAATGAGATCTACCGCAACCATGCCGTTCAAGGCCTGGGCTGGAACCAGTGCCAGGTGTTCATCGACTCTCTCAACAGGATGACCGGTATGAACTTCCGCGCCCCGACTGTTACCGAATGGATGTTCGCCGCCACGGGCGGCAGGCTGTCTCGAGGCTATGACTACAGCGGCAGCAACGACATCAACGAGGTGGCGTGGTACAAGGAGAACTATCGCGAGAACCTGAATTCCTTCGGTCTATTGGATATCCGGGTGGCTACCAAGGCCCCTAACGAGCTGGGGCTGTACGACATGAGTGGCAACGTTTCTGAGTTTTGTTGGGAGCCCGGTTCAAGCACCTCAGTATGCCTATACGGAGGCAACATGGGCAGTACTGCGGATCTATGCAGGCCCCACAGCCACAAGACAGTGGATGCCTCGGACGACATACCCTTCCAACATAAGCAGTACGCCGGACTGCGTCTGGTCCTGCCCGTAGAGGAATGAACCTTGACAAATGAAAGACAACGACAAAACGACAAAGATCATGAAGCATAACATCATCCGCATGGCGGTGCTGTTGACCGCCCTGCTCGCAGTGACCGCCTCTCAGGCTGACAACTACTTCACCCTGGGTGTCAACGACACGCTGCGCATCAGCCGTGACAACCTCGGAGGCAATTGTTACACATCGGCACGCGCTCATTTTGAGGGCCGTCTGAACATCTGGTTCCTCAATCTGTACCTTCCTGAAGGCATCACTGTCATGGCCTTCGAGGAGGGGGCCGACATGACTGTCAGTTATGTCGATAGAGGCGGTAACCTCTCAACCTATAGTGCGCGGCTGTTATATAGTGATGTGGAAGGCGGCTACGGCGTCTCCACATTCATTGATGCTACCGGATACTGGGACTACAATTTTGACAATGTGCTGGAACCCTACGGCACCTTGAAATGGGAATCGGGCGATTATGCCGACATGGTGCGCCTGACCTTGGCCATAGACAACAGTTTCAAGGGTGGCACCGCTACCCTTAGCGGTAGTCTGACAGCAGACTTCGACACACGTGGGGGCACCATCAATTCCCCAGGCAGACACGTTCCGTTTAGCAGGACCGTCACTGTGGTCGTTGACAGCGCCCCGGGCGACGTGAACTGCGACGGCGAGGTTAACATTACCGATGCCATCGATTTGATCAATTACCTGCTCAACGACGAGGGCGACATCAGCCTCGACGCTGCCGACATGAACAATGACGGCGAGGTCAACATCACCGACGCCATCGACCTGATCAACTACATCCTGAACAACTGACATCTCTGATTATTCCGAACTTGGTCCCACGTCCAAGGCGCAAAGCCGCGAAGGTTTTTTAACCACCAGGCCGTTGGGCCTCGCCTTGGCGTGGCCGCTTTCCTCACGAAAAGGTTTATACTTGGCATCCGCATCCAGTTTTTCACATATAATTATCGTGAATAATCCATGAATTAATGATCAATTTACGGTAATTATACGTTAGAAATCACTTGAATGCGGATGCCCCTAATGCCTAAAGCCTAACACCTAAAACCTAATTTGTCCTTTTTGTCCTTCTTGTCTTCAAAACCATGCATGCGGATGCCAAATAAAGACCTTAGCGTCTTAGCGCCTTTGCGTGGAGCAATGCGCGCGAATGCCCTAAACCCTAAACTCTAAACTGCGAGCATAGCGAGCATCAGTAACTCACTTCTATCAGGCGGGTGTCCTCGTTGTTGAGGGTGGTGTAGCCGTCGGCGATGGTAAGCGTGCCGTCCACGTCGATGGCGCGGCCATTGGGGGCGCAGCTGTAGAAATAGCCGCCCTGGATGGTGCAGTCGGTGTCACATTTCACACCCTTGGGCGCCACGTTCTGCTGCTTGCCAGTCATCACAATGTTCAGTTCACCGCCAGAGAACAGCAGCGGCTGAGCCACATTGATGCCCTTGGCGTCGTCGCCGGTGCACTTGATGTTGAGTGTGCCGCCGGTCATGGTCATGTTATAGTCGGCTTTCACACCTGCCGCACCCGTCGAGGTCTCGTTGCCCAGCGAATCGACTTCGGGTCGCGAGGTGCCGCTGTGGATAATCGTCGTGCGGCCACCGGTGATATACACGAGGCTGTCGCTGTTGATGCCCTTGGAGCCGTCGGCGGCCATTTCCATATTGATGACGCCACCCTTGATGTGGACATAGTCCTTGCCCTTGATGCCGTGGCCGCTGGTGCTGTTCAGGTAGACTTTGCAGCCCGGACGCACAAAGATGTAGTCATCGCTGGCGATGCAGTGCTTGCCCACGCTATAGACGTTGAGTTCACCCTTGCCGCTGACGAGGATCTGACCCTCGCTAAACAGGGCTGCCTTTTGGTCCTCATCCTCCACCATGGCATATTGCTCGCCGTCGCGCAGGGTGTTGACCGTGCCCTGGTTGAGTACGACGTACAGCGACTTGCCGCACTGGTTGTTGATGGCTGCGCCGGTGGGGTTGGTGATGTCAGTACCATTGAGCTGGAGCTGGAATTTCCTTTCTCCGTAGAACTTGAGCGACCCGTTGGGCGTCGTGCCCGTCACGATGTAGCGCACGCGCTTGGCTGCACTAGTGATGGTCACATGAGCGCCGTTGATGCCCACTATGACTGAACTGGGGTTACCCGTCACCGTTGCCGTCTCGCCATCGAAGGTGATGCGCACCGTGGTGGCCCAAACGGTGTTCTCCACATAGTCGCCGTAGTCGATAGCGTCCTCATCGTCGGGGATGGTCTCGGACGGCTCGGTCAGGGCCGAAAAGTCCAATTCAATTTCCTTTGGGGTAGGGGGCTCGTCTTCACCACCACCGCTCAATATAATGTCGATCAACGCATTGACATCGGCGAGGTTCACCTCGCCGTCATGGTTCACGTCGCCGTTGTTGCCTACGGGTGTAGTTAGGATGTAATCAATCAGGACATTGACGTCGCTGATGTTCACTTCGCCGTCATCGTTGACGTCGCCTGTCCTCGCCGAGGCTGCCAAGGCGAGCGAGAGAGTCAGTATCGCGAGAGTAAAGATTCTCTTCATAGCTTTTGGTTGTGTATTTTATTGATTAATAGGCAATAGTGATTACCTTCGGTTGCTTGTCCCAGGTCTTGTAGCCTGATGCGATATTGGTAGTTCCCGACACATCCAGCGGGTCGCTGCGACGGCTGTAAGTGTAAAAATAGCCGCCCGAGATGCTGAAGTTGCCGTCGATTTTCACACCCTTGGGCTTCTTGACATCCTTGGTGCCCAAGGCAACAGCCATGAAGGTGCCGCCACCGATGGTCACGTGCTGCTTGGCGTTCAGCCCCTTGCCGCCGTCGCCGGTGGCCTTAAGCTTGATGATTCCGGAATTGACCGTCAGCATCGTGTCACAATACAGGGCTGCGCATGACGTGGTATCGCTCAAGTCATCTTCAGCGTCAATCCTGGTGTTGCCGTTGCTGATGGCGATAAGTCGGCCGCCGTTCAGCGTCATCGGTCCGCTGCTGCGCACACCCTTGGCGCCCACGCCCGAGGTTTCCACGTTGATGGCGCCGCCATCAACGATGATGCCGTCTTTGGCACGTAAGCCGTCGAGCGCACTGCTGTTGATATGGATTTTCACTCCTGGGCGAATTCGGATATAATCGTCGCTGCGGATGCCGCCGCGGCCCACGGCAGTGACGTCAAGACGTCCCTTGCCGCTGAAGATGATCTGCCCCTCGCTGAAGAGGGCCGCCTTCTGGTCCTCTTCGTCGACCATGACGTAGTCAGTGCCGTCCTGCAGCTGGTTGGTGGTGCCGTCGGCCAGCACAACATACATCGACTTGCCGCCCTGGTTGTTGATGGCGGCACCCGTGGAATTGGTGATGTTGACTCCGTTGAGCAACAGCTGGATGCGCTTGTCGCCGTAGAACTTGAGTGAGCCATTGGAAGTCTGTCCGCTGACGACGAATTTCACGGGGCCGGAGATGTTCATGATGATGACGTGGGCGCCATTGGCTTGCACGACCACACCAGGAACAGTGCCGTTCACCGTTACCTTCTCACCACCGAAGGTGATTGAAATCACCTTGTCCCACTCGGTGTTCTCCACATAGTCGTTATAGGTCGAGTCATTCTCATCGGTGACAGGGACATCGGGCATCTCGCTGAATTCAGAGAAATCCAGCTCAATGGCTTCGGGCTGCACCTGATATTGGGCGACGATGTCATCCAAATCGGTATCATCCTTCACACAAGATGTCGTGACCAGCACCAGAGCTGTCAACAATAGGCTATATCGTAGAAGTGTCTTCATATCTGTCAGAATTTATAGGTGTAACCCATGCCCAGCATGTGGATGTTAGGCTCGTCGCTGCTGCCGCTCACCTGGCAACGGTAATAGAGCTGGAAGTTGTGCTTCTTCTGTATGCTGTGGTTCACACCGACGATGAAGCGCGTCTTTTCAAGGTCACGCGTCGTGTGGAATTCGACGCTGGCAAACGGGTCAAACTTGCACTTGGGGATGTCCCACTCCGCCTGCAGGCGGCTGCGCAGCACATTCTTGCCCTTTCCCTTCACCTCATGGTCTTCCCACTCGCCCTCGTCAAAGTCGAAGTTGTCGATCATCTTGGATGGGCGATAGGTGTACTGCCAGCGCTCGCGCAGGCTCAGTTCCACACGCTGCACTTTGTAACTGCCCGTCAGTGACACGTTGAAGCGATGTCGTGGGGCCCAATAGCTGGGTCGCCAGTTGTTGTAACTGACACCGTCGTCCTGATAGGTGATTTTCTCGCGGTTGTTGTCGATGAGCAGCATGTAGCCCACACTGGCCTTGAGCCAAGGCAGCAGTTTGTAGCTCACGTCGCCACCGAGGCTCACGCGGTCGGCGGTGCGGAAGTTGTTGCGTGAGCGGAATTCCAATTCAACTCCTGCACTCAACTTCTTGTTAAACTTGTGTGATGCCTCGATTGAGGCAACCAACCCGGCATCGTCGGCATGCGACAATGTCGGGAAGATAGCTGAGCACAATAGCAGCAATAAACTGGCTATCAGTTGTTTTCTTTTACCTCTTGCCATTCGTACTTGGGAATTTTCAGGGTGTCGTTGATGTGGCTGCCACCGCCACCGTCATTCTCGTATTCAATCTTGATGACCGCGGTGTCCTTGAGGAAATCTACCGAGCCGATGGTCACCTTGTAGATGTTAAGACCCGTGCGCTTGCGCAGGTCTTCGAGCAACTCCTCGCGGCGCTCGGGCGTGATGAGTTCGATGCGGTCATACAGTATCAGCTTGCTGGCCAGGTTGCGTTTCAGCACGCAGGCTTCAAAGAACCAGATCAGCAGGGCTATCGCGATGTTGGGCAGCAGCAGTTCGACAAAGCTCAACGAGTCGGCCAGCGCGTTGATGACCGAGAGGCTGATGACACCGAACATATAGGACATCTCGCGCACGGGTATTGTCTCGGTGCGGTATCGTAGCACGCCGAAGATGGCGAACAGTCCCAGCGCGAAGCCGATTTTCACCTTCACGCTGCCCAGCAGGTAAATCAGGAAAAAGATGCTTACACTCAGCAGCACGAGTGTGAAGAAATAGTCGCGGCGATGTGTTTTGCGGTAGTACAGGAAATAGACGATAAAAAACAGTACCAGCAGAAAGAAGCCGAAGCGGATCAACATCTCGGTGACCCCCGCAGCGTCATACCACCTGAAAACCTTGGCTGCATGGTAGGCAGTCTCATGAGCGGTATCGGTGCCGTTTTCCAGAGCTGATAAATCTTGTAGTAGTATCATATTCTTTGTGATGTGTAGTTAATGTCTCAATTATTGCGCCCGTGAGAGCAGACGCTCTATCAATCGGAGCCGCTCCTTGAAGTTGTTGCGCTTCAATGCCGGATTGGTCAATGCCGAGCCCATGCAGTACTTGCTGAAGCCGCATGGCTTGATGCGCAGGTCGCGAAGCATCCCCAAGATGGGCGACGGCTGCAGGCCGTCACGCTTGAGCTCGATGATGACCAGGCCCGTCAAGTCGGCGTCGTTACCCGTCTTCAGGTTGTGGAAGCACAGGTCGGTGTCGATGGTCAGGCGCTCGGTCTTGGCCTTGTTGACCAACGTGATGCGATGGAAATGATTCTCCATGTGTTCACTCAGGATGGTCGGGTCATAGCGCAAGTGCTTACGCAAGAACTCATCATACTGCTTGTACTGGTCGTCTTGACGCAGGAAACGGATGCCGTGGTCAGGGTGTTTAGGGTCAAAGTCCACCATGTCGACACGTTTTTTCTTGGTGCGGCCATGGTTGTTCTTGGTCTTCACCTCCAAGTAGTTGAGACCCGAGTCCACATAGGAACGGATGCGTAGCTTCTGGCGACCGGCATGCCCGTTCTGGTGAACGATGTACATGTTGTTGTCGGGCGTGTCAAAGTAGGCCGTGTAGTATTCGGCGACGCGCCTGCCGTCAATCTCCTGAATGCGATAGTCTTGTGTTGCGAGCATCAACAGCAATTTGAGCCGGTCAACCGTCGTGACAAACTTGGTGTCGGTGCGGTTCATCAGCTTGATGCCACTCATCTCGTCGAGGGAGATGGGTTGGAAAGATGTGATGATACTCTTCATTTACAGTCCGCAAAGATATATTAAATAACGTGAATCAGCGCTCTGAATTGTTATTTATTCAATGAAAATCAATGAAATATTACTTTTTCTAAGCCAATTATCCGTTCTTTTTCACATTCGGCGCTTGATTATTCTCGTTTGATCTGCTTAACAGCACAAACCACCGGCCGCACTTCTCAATCATCAATGAAACCGACCCGATTAGCCCAGAACATTGTTTTTTATCTTGAGCGCAGCTGCTGTATTGTGTTGGTCTTAGTGGTATGATTTTCAACGACTTTTAGGTACCTCCGCTTTGGGCGTGCACATATTTTAACAATGTTTTTTGCTTGGATTCATTTCTTTGTTCTACATTTGCCGCCAAGAAATGAAACGTTTACTCCTCATATTGGCTATTGCCGTGACCATGACGGCTTTAACGGGTGTCAAAGCATCCGCTGCTCCTGCAGTGAATGATCCACTCGACAACGTTGAATTGCCCTCGGTGCTCAAGAAGACTTATGCCGGATACTATCATTTCATCGAAGCCGAGACGGGCGACACCCTGATGATGCTTGTCATCAATCCCGTTATCATCTATCCGCATGAGCGTTTCCGCAATAAGGACGAGGAGAAATACTATTGGAAGACGGTGCGCGATGTGAAGAAGACGCTCCCCTATGCCAAGCTGATCAGCTCGACATTGCTGGAGACCTATGAGTACATCAACACCTACCAGAACGAGAAGCAGAAACAGGCCTATCTCAAACAATTTGAGAAAGACATGTTTAATCAGTACAAGCCGCAGATGAAGAAGTTGACCAAGAATCAAGGCAAGTTGCTGATTAAACTCATCAACCGGGAGACCAACCAGAGCAGTTACAGCATCCTGAAGGCTTTCCTGGGCACCTTTAGGGCGGGGTTCTGGCAGACCTTCAGCAAATTTTTCGGCGCAAGCCTCAAGACCGGCTACAATCCTGCCAAGGACAAGCAGGATGCTATGATAGAACGCATCTGTGTGCAAGTCGAGCAAGGAACCCTGTAGCCGTTCAAGGTAAACATAACACAAACAAGGCGTGCCAACCGGCGCGCCTTGTTTGTGTCTAGAGGGGGACTTCAGCCCCCTTCTATCTGGTTATGAAGATGGTGTCAGGCTTATCTCACGCTGATCTTGTAAGCCTGCTTACCGACCGTCACGATGTAGATGCCGGGTGACATCGACAGGGTGCGGTTGCCGTCGGCAACAAATGCGTCAACCTGGCGGCCATCGATGGAGTAAACGCGCACTTGCTGGCCCTCAAAGCCCTCGATGCTGACACCGCCCTTGACAGCAGTGATCTGCTGCTTGGTAATCAGTTCGTCCACACCGGTGGGCTTGTCCTCGCTGGAGATGCGGATGTTGTCCAGCCAGATGCGCTCACTCATCATGCTCATGTAACCGCGGAAGCTGAACTTGACGTAGTTGGCCAGTTCGGTTCCGGTCACGGGAATCTCAAACAATTCCCACTCGCCGTTGCCCTCGGTCACGTCGATGGTAATCAGCTCCTCATAGGGGTCATCGTTGAGGCTCTTCGATACAACGAGGGTGGGCATTACAGTAGCACTTGAGCTAGATCCCATGTAAACCCAGAACGAGAGGGTGTACAGCTTGCTGGGATCGACTTTTACCTTGGGGGTAACCAGGTCTGACCAGTGGTAGCTGCTGTAGTAGTTACCATTGTAGCACATGGCGAAGCCATTGTCGCCGTCCTGTGAGGTCATCTCGCTGTCGTCGGCAAGTACATACCAGATGGTGCCATAGTTGGCAACATCGGCGTCAACAACCCAACCGCTGCCGTTAGTGTAACCGTCGGTGAAGGACTCGATGAAGGGAGCAGCCTTCAACTGACCGAGGATGACATCATCGATTACGGCCTGACCAACACCAGCCGTGGTTGACGGAATCACTGCGTAGTAGTGAATCTCCATTTCCTGGCTGGACTCACGCTCAACGGTATAGGTGGTCTCGGTCGTGGTGCCGATGACTACCATCTGCTCCTCGGGGGTAGCGCCATCGGGGAAGTACTCTACGATGGTGTACTGCAGTGAAGCGTCAAGCACGCCGCCATTCACAGCACCGGCGGGAGCATCCCACGTCAGGACAGCCATCTGGTTGTCCTCGTTACCGCGAATCCAGAAGTTCTCGACTGCCATGGGTACGTCAACGCCTGCAAAGACGGTGGCCTCGCTGGGCTTGCCGCGGCCATACTCGTTCTCGGCTACGATGATATAAGAGTTGATGCCATTTAACGGCTGCTCGTCAACCCATTCCAATGCCTGGCCGGGTTCAATGTTTTCAAACGTCATCAAGGGGATAGCCGAACCGCTACGGTAGATGTAAACCTTCAAGGTGCCCTCTAGCGGACGCTGAGCGTAGTCAACACTGGGTGCATTGAAGGCGAAGTTGACCTTCAACAGGCCGGTCAAGTCGTGCTCGACCAGGAGGTTCTCGACACTGTAGGGAGCGAAGGCCGAACCCACGAGGGTGATCGAGATGTCGTCGATGCTCGGCGAGATGTAGCTGCTGGCCACATCTGCAACCATGAGTACCGAGGGATAGTACTTACCAGTCTCGGTAGTAACCACCTCGTTCTCGACCCAAACCTTCTCGCCATAGTTGGTGAAGGGCAACTGGTCCTCATAGACGCTCTGGGCGTCGGGATTCATTGCCATACCGATGCCGGCATAACCCGGGCAGGTCTGGTTATAGGAGCTGTAGGTCCAGTTGAAGGCATAGGTGTAAACCATATCCTTCTCCAGTTTGATAGCGGGCATGTAGAGCCAGATGTTCTCTACAGGATGCTGCACGAAGTAGCCATAGCCACCCAGAGCCAGGTTCTGGTTGTAGTTGCTCCAGATCCAGCGGTACTCGTTGGAGCTGTAGATTGACGAGTCGTTGACGGTGACAAAGAAGCGTGCATCGTCCTCGTTGTCAAATGTGTTGGTGTAGGGAGCGGTGTAAACACCGATAAAGGCCTCGGCGCTGACGCGCTTACCCTCGCCGTACTCATTGCTGATGCCGACGGTGTAAGTGTGAACACCCACACCCTCTACAGTGTTGTCGGTCCATGAGGCGTTGCTGCCGGCCTGGACGGGCAACTGGGCAACTGCGGGCTCAACACCGTCGCGATAGATGTTGGCGGTGAGGGAGCTACTGGTCAGCTCATTGCCGTCAAGGGTGGTTGTGGGAACGGTGAAGTTCACGTCGGCAATCATCTCGCCGTCCTCATCGGGGGTGATGGTCAGGTTGGTGACCTCGGCGGGAGCCTCGTTCATGCCCAGCTTGTTCACGGCCATCGAGTAAACGAAGATACCCGAAGCGTTGTCTTCCCTGGTGGTGTAAACATGAACGGCAAAGTAATAGGTGCCGCTTTCCTCCACTTGGAAGTCGACCTCCCAGTCGGCCAAGGTGCCGTCCACGTCATAGGCATCATTGCTGTCCAGTACCGTGAAGGTGGAGACATCGGTGGGATCGGTGCCAATCATCAGGCTCACGCGCTCCTTGTAGTTGGCAAACGTGTTGCGCATGTTTGCGATGAGGGCGTAGGAGATACCCTGTTCGATTTCAATACCCGGAGAAATCAGGTAGTCATCGGCACTGTTCTGGTCATCGCCCATGTTGTAGGGACCGGTATTGATACCCCAGCAGCCATTGTAGTCATTGAACTGCCAGGTATATTCGCTGCCCCAGCTGCTGACATCGTTGTTGGCATTGACAATCGTCCACAAGTCGCGTGTTGATGCGTCGCTGAAGTCGTCAAAGTAGGGGGGCTGGAAGGCATTACCCGTCAAAATGGCGTTGGAGACGGTCTTTTCGCCCTGCTTGCCATCGGCATTGAACGGGGTCACGATGTAGTAGTAGCGCTCCATCTTGGTGGGCAGGGTCTCGCTGAACTCGCAAGCACTCTGGTGGTCGGCAACGAGGACGTTGTCCGGCATGCGCACCACGTTATAGGTCAGGTTCTCGAGATAACCGCCGTTCACGCCAGCAGTGGGAGCATCCCACGTCAGGTGGCTCACGCCGTTCTCGACAGTGAAGTTCAAATTGGTCACAGGCAGCGGCGTGTCGTAGCCGGCAAAGACGTACAAGCAGTTGACGGGCGAATAGCCAGCAGCATTCTCCAGCAGCACATACACGTAGTGGTTGTCGTTACTCACCTCACGGTTGTAGCTCTGAGTGCTTCCGGGAGCCACGCTGACGTAGTTGGCAATCAGTTCACCGTCGAGCCAGATGCTCATCATCATATTACCGTTCAACGGGCTGCCGTTGTAGGTCGTGGTGGGAACAGTGAAGGTGATGTTGCCGTTAGTGGAACTGCCGTCAAAGGTGAAAGCCAGGTCGCTGATGGCTGCGGGAGCCATGTCGGGAGCCTGGTTGTCCTTGAAGAACACACAGGAGGATTGCTCGTTCTTGGTCAGTTCCTTGACGAGGGTCGTGCTGGCGTCATTGGGGTCAATGGCATAGATGCCGTTGCCCTGCTGCGTCACGGCCATCCACAGGAAGCAGCCGCTGTGAGGCTCATAGCCCATACCCTGAACATACATCAACGGGGTGACATCGAGCGTACCCATCGAGCGCACCTCACCGCTTTCCTTGTCGATCTGGTAGAACTCACCGTCGCTGCCCACGCAGTACATCTCGCCATTGGGCGTGAAGCCTAAGGTCATCGGCTGGAAGTGGTTGGGCCAGGGGAAGAGGGTCTCGAACATGCGCTGCTCGGGATTCCAGATGGCCATGTTCAGGCCAGTCAGGTCGCTGTTATACTGAATCGAATAGATGACATCGCTGGTGACGTCATAGGCCATTACCGAGGGGATGAAACTGTAATCCACTTGGTCATATACCTTTGACCACAACTCGCTGAAGTCGTTGCGGCTCAAGCCGTTGTACTCAACACCATTCAGGCTGCCGAACAACTCCATCGGTCGGGCACCCACAAGCTGGTCACGACCCATGGCGCTTGCCATGAAGTTGTAGCGCAGGTCGGTAGTCAGCGGTGTGAAATCGCCACTGGTGCCGATGGTGTAGGAATAGATGCCGTAGGGCACTGAACCGATGCCGTAGCCTGACCAGTCATCAGAGTTGGTCAGGTTGACATACATGGTCCGTCCGTTGAACAAGTCGGCACTCGGGGCCTTCTGTCGTGAGGCTTTCTTTCCAGTAGAGAGCATTTTGGCTCTTTGCTGGGTCTTTACAACCTGCTTGACAGACTTGGGGGCTGCCGTGTAGGTCGTGGACTGTTCGCCCGCTGTTGCCATCAAGGCCACCATTGCGAGCATGAGGAGTAAGGTTTTAGGTCTTCTCATAATCCTATTATAGTTTAATGGTGATTAATGATTGCCCAACACGAGGGTGTCTGGCAAGGTTATTTTATACTTCGCAAAAATACTAAGATTCACCAACAGGATGACGTTAAGCTTCTTTCAAGATGTACGGATTTCGGCAATTTACACAAAAAAAATGACCGAAAACAGTGTTTTCAGGCCATATTTCCTTTGTTTTTGCGCTGATTTCAGTTATTGGCCTCCATCCGGGCTAAGCGCTGATATTGTGAAGGCGTGAGGCCGGTGATGCGCTTGAATGATGTCACAAACGTTGAACGGGATTTAAAGCCCACGCTCTCGCTGATGGCCTCGATGGTATAGTTGCCGTAGTTCTCAAGGTCGCTCATGCGCTTGCAGGCCTCCTTGATGCGGTAAGAGTTCAGGAAGTTGTTGAAATTCTGGCCGTAGTGCTCGTTGATGACTTGTGACACATACTTGTACCTGGATTCCGAGAGCATGGCCAAGCGCTCCAGCGAGAAGTCGGGTGAGAAGATCTCCTCGTTAGTGTCCATCACTTCCAGGATGCGTGACAGCAACAGTTGTTTGTCCTCGTCGCTCAGGTGGCTGCTCTTGTACTTGACCTCGTCGGTGGATTCAGGAGCAATCGCCAGGGGAGTGATGGCCGGCTCTTTTTCCTGAAGTTGGCGTCGCATGCGACGTTCCTCTTCCTCGGCTTGCAGCATCTCCACGTTTTTCTGGTACAACGATTGGTTGGAGCGGGTCAATTCCACATTCTTGCGGTGCACGAGGTAGAGCAACACGAGCAGTAGCAGCAAGAATCCCAGCGACACCATCGTGACAATGGTCATCACCTCGCGATGGTACTTGATATCGGTCATCTCCCGTTCCATGTCCTTCAACTCGTTGCGGAATTCCATCTCGCTCACGCTGGCCAGCTGCTGGTAATTGGTCAGCGTGTCTTTGAGCAAGGTGTATTCATTATAATAATGTTCGCGTGAGTTATTGTCACCCAGCTGACGGTAATACTTGGCGAGCATCCCGAAGACTTCAAGCTTGCAGTCCTTCATCTCCAGGTCTACAGCGATTTTTTCGGATTGCTTCAGGCTCTGGATGGCATTCTTGTAGTCGTGCTGCGTGGCATAGACCTTGGCTTTCTCGACGTGGGTGAAGTAAATCAGGCGTGAATACTGCGTGGTGTCGATCAGTTCCAGCTGCTTGTTATAGCAGTCAATGGCATCGGCATAGCGGTGTTGCTCGATGTTGTGCAGTGCATGGTAAAGCAACTTGTTGTACCGGCGCAGGACCCAGGTAGGGTTATCCTCGGGCAAGAGCAGGTAATTTTTCCAGGTGTCTTCGATCTGGTTAAGGCTTCCCTGATTATGGGCCATGGACAGCACATCGGTGCAGGCCATGTCGGTGTGCTGGTCGTCGTGAGTCTTGAGGCCCACCTTGAGCGCTTGCTGGTAATACTGGAATGCTGTGGTGCCCAGGTCATAGTTGTTGCATTCCTCCGAGATTGTCTGGTACATGCAGCCGAATCCCAAATAAATGTTGGCGTCCTCAATCTTTGCCTCATCGGCAATCTCGAGGGCTCGTGTCAGGCAATCAAAGCACTTGGGGTAGTCATAGAAGTCATAGAAGTAGATGGACCACAACCTCATGTTGGCATCCTTGCACGAGACTTTCTGGTCTCTTGGCATGGAAGGCTCATAGCGGTTGGCGACAATCGTGTAACACATCATTGCCGTATCCTTCTTGTTGCCGTCCCCAAAGTCCTTGTCGGCCATCTCAAGCAGTTGGCTGATAGGCAGGTTAAGCCACTTGTTACGGTCCTTCGATGGTCCCGAGGCATAACCCTGCAACCCTGACAATAGGGCAAAGCAGCATACTATGATCCAGAAAGGTCTACCCATTTTCTTCTCTATGGACCACAAAAATAATATTTTTTTCCAACTCCCCAAAACCAGCCATGATAACAAACAACGGCGAGGAATGCCTCGCCGTTGTCATCAATATTGGTCAGTTAATGGTATTGAGTTTTTCTTAGCCCAGTCGTTTGAGTTTCACGGTGAAGTGGCGCATCAGGGGTGCTTCCCACTCGATGGCGACACCACGGGTGATCTCGTCACGACGGTCATAGACGTTCTTCAGGGCGGCGGCAATCACGTTCATGTGGTTGTCGGTGTAAACGCGGCGAGCGATGCACAGGCGCAGCAGGTCGAGGCCGCCGAAGCGGTTCTCGCGGGTCACGGGGTCACGGTCGGCCAGGATGTAACCGATCTCGCAACCGCGGATACCTGCCTCCAGATAGAGCTCACAGGTCAGGGTCTGAGCGGGGAACTCTTCCTTGGGAACGTTGCACAACACCTTGTCGGCGTCGATGAACAGGGCGTGACCGCCAACGGGACGCTGATAAGGAATACCATACTCATCGAGCTTCTTGGCCAGATACTGAACCTGGTGGATGCGGGTCTCGAGCATCTCAAACTCGGTGTTCTCGTCAAGACCTACTGCCAGGGCGTTAAGGTCGCGGCCGTTCATACCACCGTAGGTGATAAAGCCCTCGAAGGGGATGCAGAACAGCTTGGCACCCTCATACCATTCCTGGTTGTTGGTAGCGATAAAACCACCCATGTTCACAACGCCGTCCTTCTTGGCCGACATCGTCATGGCGTCAACGTAGGAGTACATCTCGCGGGCAATCTCCTTGATGGTCTTGTCGGCGTAGCCCTCCTCACGGGTCTTGATGAAATAGGAGTTCTCGGCAAAGCGGGCGCTGTCCATTACTACGGGCACACCATGCTTGTGGCACAGCTCGCAGGTTTCCTTGATGTTCTTCATCGACACGGGCTGACCACCAACGGTGTTGTTGGTCACGGTCAGTACCATGAAGGGCACGTTACCCTTGTTCTCGGTCAGCACCTTCTCCAGCTTCTCGAGCGATACGTTACCCTTGAAGGGAATCTCGAGCTGGGTGTCCTTGGCCTCGTCGATGGTGACGTCGATAGCCTTGGCCTTACGGGCCTCGATGTGACCCTTGGTGGTGTCGAAGTGGGCATTACCGGGGATGACGTTACCTTCTTTCACCAGATAGGAGAACAGCACATTCTCGGCTGCACGGCCCTGGTGGGTGGGGATAACATACTTGAAGCCGAAAATGCGTTGCACAACGCTCTCGAACTTGTAGAACGAGGTGGCACCGGCGTAACTCTCGTCACCCAGCATCATCTCGGCCCACTGACGGTCGCTCATCGCACCCGTACCCGAATCGGTCAGACAGTCGATGTAAACCTGCTCAGCCTTCAGCATGAACACGTTGTTGTGGGCTTCTTTCAGCCACTGCTCGCGCTCGGCACGAGTGCTCTTGCGCAGTGGCTCGATCATCTTGATTTTCCAAGATTCAGCAAATGGTAATTCCATTGATTATCAAATATTTAGGTTAAACTTTCTCAAAGCGATAAGTAAAAATTGAACTCCCGAAAAAGGAAATATTATTCAATTTTTATGCAAAGTTACGGCAAGTTGGCGAACTGGCAAAAAAAACTTACATTTTTTTGCCCCATTGATGTTTTTTAACAATTTCTCACCCATTAGATGACAGTTCAGCTAGGTGTTTGCCTTTGGGCATGTAAAGAATCTCGCCCATGCGTGCAATTATTGATTCACAGGATGGTGACGTGTTTTGTTCATGCGGCAGGACTTAATTTGTAATGATATAATGTGTGCAGCCCTCAGGCCGCTCTACACAACGAAGCGAGGGACCTGTATGGCCCGGTGGCCATTGAGTGTCCCTCGTTAATGTCGTTGTGCTTTTATTGGTGCTTGTTTTTTCCCTCTACAGGCAGCCTTGTTCAATAGTCACAGCGTGTGCGGTTGTTATAGTAGTTGGTGGGGTAGGTCGGCTGATTATTGTTCGGCACATTGGTGTTCTTGTTCAAGATGACCAGTGCGCCTATCACTCCCGGAATCCAGCCTGCGGCGGTGAGCAGCAGCACAATCAAGACTGAGCCACAACCCTTGTCCAGCACAGCCAGCGGCGGGAAAATAATCGCTAATAAAACCCTAAAGCACGACATTGTTCTTCTCCTTTCTCTCTCTTAACTTAATTCATTCATTCCCCCAATAACCTGCAAATCCCATGCCAACAGGTTTTCTCTCTACATTTCTCCCTCTATTTCTTTCATATCTTGAATTTTGATATAACCCTTACTCTGGGGCAATAAATTCAACGCTCCATGTATCAAAACCATATCCGAGTTTCTATAATTTTTAGAGAATTTCAATAAAAACTGATTATTAGGATTAAATAGATTGAATCACAGCGCATTACAAGCAGAATGCAAAATGGAGAGTTGTTCTGTAGTTGTCTGTGTTGTTGAAAAAATCGCTTGGAAAAGGATAGAAAACTAATGTTTTTAGTTTTATTAACTAAAATAATTTGTTTTATAACTAAAACATTTAGTTAATTTGCATCGTACAATCATAAATAGGCTTGAATTATGAAACAGTTAACACAAAAAGAAGAGGAAATCATGGAGCATATGTGGGATCATGGCCCCATGCTCGTGCGTGAGTTGCAGGCCTGCTACGACGAGCCCCGTCCCCATGTGAACACTCTGGCTACATTAATGAAGATATTGGAAGAAAAAGGTTTCCTGGGCCACAAGGCCATCACTGCCCGCTGCTTCCAGTATTTTGCCCGCATCAGCCGCGAGGATTATCGCGGCGGCTCGTTGGCCAATGTGGTCAACAAGTTCTTCGGCAAATCCTACTTGAGCGCTGTCTCGGCCCTTGTCAAGAGCGAGAAGGTCAGCGTCGAGGACCTGAAGGAACTCATTCGTGAAGTGGAAGAGAGCAACCAACAGTAAAAATCCTCAATCGCCATGTTACTTATCTATCAAATCAAAGTGGGCCTCTGCCTCATCGCCTTCTACCTGTTGTGGAAGCTGTTGCTCAGCCGCGAGACCTTCCACCGGTTCAATCGGGTGGCGCTGCTGGTGGTCATGGCGCTGGCGATGGTACTGCCGTGGGTGAAGTTGTCGCTGGATGTCGCCGCACCGGTTGCCAAGCAGATGGTGATGTTGGAGGACATGGTGGTGACGCCTGGTGGTAACATTGTCGCTCCCCAGGAGTCCTCGTCATGGAGTGTTATGGGCATCGTCACTGTACTCTACTTCATCGGGGTGGCTGTGATGGCCGCATGGCTGCTGCATAGCCAATGGAGCCTGCACCGCCTGTTGAAACAGGGTCGGCGCGAGTCACTGCCTGGTGGCGTCACATTGCATATTGTCCCTGGCGACCAGTCCCCGTTCAGCTACTTCAAGCACATTGTGATCAATGAGCAGGACTATCGTGACAATCCGCGTGAGATTCTTATCCATGAGCAGGGCCACATCGGCCTGCGGCATTCATGGGATGTGGTGTTCATGGGACTGGTGACCTTGTTCCAGTGGTGGAATCCTGCTGCCTGGCTGTTATGTCGAGAGTTGAGGCAAGTGCATGAGTATGAGGCCGATGAAGCCGTTCTTAACCAAGGCGTCGACGTGAAGCAGTACCAGTTGCTGCTCATACGAAAGTCCGTCGGGAACCAGCTATTCTCGATGGCAAATAATTTCAATTATCATTCTTTAAAAAAGCGAATCCGTATGATGACTATGAACAAAAGCAGCCGATGGAAACGATTGCGTGCGCTGGCTGTGGTGCCCGTGATAGCATTGGCGCTGTTGGCCTTTGCCAACCCCAAGAGTGTAGCAGCAGTAGTGACAGCAAGTGTTCAGCAAGACCGAGCTGTCGTGTCAGAAATGCAGTCGCCCGCTTCTGTCGAGGCCGAGGCCGTTCCCCTGACTCACGAGATTGAGGCCGCTCCCAAGGCTGTCGAGGAGAATGCCGAGAAGCCGGCACCCCAAGAGTCTGTCAGTGAGCCTAAAATGATCTTTAAATCGGTAGAGCAGATGCCCTATTTCCCTGGTGGTGAAGTTGCATTGATGAGATACCTGGCCGAAAACATCCAATATCCACCCGAGGCCGCAAAGAACGATGTTCAAGGCCGTGTCGTTGTTCAGTTTGTTATTGACGAGACCGGTCAGGTGGGTGACGTCAAGGTCGTTCGTCATGTCAGTGAGGAAGTTGATGCCGAGGCAGTTCGTGTAATCAAAACCTTGCCCAAGTTTGAGCCTGGCCGCCAGGACGGTGAAGCCGTATCAGTGTGGTACACCCTGCCCGTCAGTTTCAAGATTTATGGTGAGCCGAAGCAAGACGCCGAGTAATTAAACATCTATCCTTAGTTATTAAAGTACAAAAAAGAGGGTGTTTCAGCGAAACACCCTCTTGTAGTATTTGTATATATATTGTCGTGGGGATTACGCCCCACGTAAGGAAAAGCGCACTTGTTGATATGCTCTCTTTAAACTCTAACCATTAACCTTCAATAATTGCCGTGCTCGGCAATTATTGAATTACGTATCGATGGTGGCGTAGGTGGCGTTCTCCTCGATGAACTTGCGGCGGGGATCCACGTCCTCACCCATGAGCATGGAGAAGATGCGGTCGGCCTCGGCGGCGTCGCTGATGTTGACGCGCTTGAGCAGGCGGTTGTTGGGATCCATGGTGGTCTCCCACAGCTGCTCGGGATTCATCTCACCCAGACCTTTGAATCGCTGAACGGTGATGGCATCCTCGTTACCACCGGCATACTCGTCAATGAAGCGGCGCAGGTGCGTCTCGTCCCAGCAGTACTCCTCGCGGTTGCCCTTCTTGGTGCGGGCGCGGTACAGGGGAGGCGTGGCAATGTAGAGGTAGCCGTTCTCGATGATGGGTCGCATGCGGCGGAAGAAGAAGGTCATCAGCAGTGTGTCAATGTGCGCGCCATCGACATCGGCATCGGTCATGATGATGATACGGTGGTAACGCAATTTGCTCAGGTTGGCCTCCTTGGGGTCTTCCTCGGTACCGATGGTCACGCCCAGGGCACGGAAGATGGTGACGATAGAGTCGCTCTCAAACACCTTGTGGTCCATTGCTTTCTCGACATTGAGGATTTTACCGCGCAGCGGCAGGATAGCCTGGAACTTGCGGTCACGGCCCTGCTTGGCGCTGCCGCCTGCCGAGGCACCCTCGCCGAGGAAGAGCTCGCTCTCGGCGGGATCCTTCGACGAGCAGTCGGCCAACTTGCCGGGCAGGCCACCGCCGGCGAGCGGCGAC
>JAFYYI010000051.1 GCA_017557665.1 Muribaculaceae bacterium
CAACAGCCCCTACCGCGACCGCACCGTCGAGGAGAACCTGGACCTGTTCCAGAGGATGAATGCCGGCGAGTTTGAGGAGGGCAGCCACGTGTTGCGCGCCAAGATCGACATGGCGTCGAGCAACATGCACTTCCGCGACCCGATCATCTACCGCATCATCAAGACGCCGCACTGGCGCACGGGCAACAAGTGGAACGTCTATCCCATGTATGACTTCGCCCACGGCCAGAGCGACTACTTCGAGGGCGTGACCCACTCGATCTGCACGCTGGAATTCGTACCTCACCGCGACCTGTATGACTACCTCGTGCACGAGTTGGCCGGCGAGAGCGCCAGCGAGTACTGCCCGCGCCAGATTGAGTTCAACCGCCTGAACCTCACCTACACCGTGATGAGCAAGCGCAAACTGCTGCAGCTCGTCAAGGAAGGCCTTGTGGCCGGTTGGGACGATCCCCGCATGCCGACCTTGTGCGGCCTGCGCCGCCGCGGCTACACGCCCCAGGCCATCAAGAACTTCATCGAGGACATCGGCTACACCAAATATGAGGCGCTGAACGACATCGGCCTGCTGGAGCACAACATCCGCGAGGAGCTGAACCACCACGCCAACCGCGTGAGCGCCGTGCTCAATCCCGTCAAGGTCGTCATCACCAACTACCCCGAGGACAAGGTGGAGATGATGGAGATGGACAACAACCCCGAGCAGGAGAATGCCGGCAAGCACCAGATGCCCTTCTCGCGCGAGATCTACATCGAGCGTGACGACTTCATGGAAGAGCCTCCGAAAAAATTCTTCCGCCTCACGCCGGGCAAGGAAGTGCGCCTCAAGGGAGCCTACATCATCATGTGCACCGGCTGCACCAAGGACGCCGACGGCAACGTGACCGAGATCCAGTGCACCTATGACCCCGACACGCTGAGCGGCAGCGCCGGCAGTCAGCGCAAGGTCAAGGGCACCCTGCACTGGGTGAGCGCCAGCCACTGTGTGGACGCCGAGGTAAGGCTGTATGACCGCCTGTTCGCCGTGGAGAATCCCAGCGCCGACACCGAGCACGACTTCCGCGAACTCTTGAACCCCGACTCGCTGCGCGTCGTGACCGACGCCAAGATCGAGCCGTTCCTGGCCGAGACTGCCAAGGTGGGCGACACCTACCAGTTCCAGCGCATCGGCTATTTCACCGTCGATCAGGACTCTACCGAGGGTCACCTGGTGTTCAACCGCACCATCGGACTGAAAGACAGTTGGGCCAAGCAGCAGGGGAAGTAATCGCCGACGACGATACTTTCTAAAAGGAAAACAATAAGTACAATAAATACAAGGGCAACCGCGCTTGTAAAGCTAAAGACAACTTGGACAACTCAGAACAACTCTTTTAGGGTTGCGACTGGGTTGCCCAAGTTATTTTTTTGAGAAATTCTTGTGATTATCAGGCCAAGCATTATCCATGACTCAGTCAAAACAAAAGGTGCGACTCCGAGTGGGTCGCACCTTTTTGTTTTGAATCGCCGATGGTCACTTCTTTTTCAGGACCAGGAAGTATTCGCCCTCGGCGCCGCTGCCGATGGTATAAGGCAGATAATAGAAGAGGATGCCCTCGTTGATGATGGCACACCCACTGACCTCCGATAACAGGTTCTCGGGCTCCAACGTTAACATATCTTCATCTAAACCACGCTGCTTGCCAGCCTCGATATAGGCCTTCCACAACTGGTTCTTCAGGTCTTCCTTGTCATACTTCGCGATAAAGTCTTTGGACTGAAGCAAACGGCCTGTTTTCTTGTCAAAAGTCCAGTAAAGAGCTTGGCTGGGGCAGCCGTTGGAGCCGTTGATGTCGTAACTCACAACGACCATATAGGTGGCCTGATCACCCTTGTCATAGACCTTGTGTGACACAAGGCACCACCGCCCTTCAGGAATCTGTTCATAAGCAGATTCGGGTTTGCGAGCCTTCTTCTGATGGGTGTACATATTAAACACCTGGCTGGCAAAGTCCAATATCTCTCGAGCGTTCTGCGGCTTGTTGGCTTCCCGCAATCGGAATGCAGGTTTATTATCCATACCGCCATAGGGCTCCATGCCGAACACCAGGGCGGAGTCGATTGCCCCCTCCATGCTGCGGAAGACGGCCTCGCTCGGATATTCCTTGTCGATATACAAACCCATGCTGAAACGGAACTTCACATGGTAGTCATCTACTTCATCATCGTCATACCAGAGAGCATCATTTTCCACCATGATGAGTCCAGGGAAACGGTATAACAACGAATCACTACCCATGTAGCTGTAGTTCTCGTCATAGTCCATGCCCAGGAACAAATCCATCGGTGTTTCAGCAGTCTGGTCATCACCAACGGACGGGCAGGAAGCGTGTGCACTTGCGCCCATTGGAGCCAAAACGGCCAGGGCTGCCATTAACAGGTAAAACAATCCTCTTCTCATAATATTCAAGATTTAGCGTCACGGAATTTTAACGTGTTTCCAAGACAAATTATCAATGTTTCTTTTTGCAAAGTTAATCACCTGATGTGGCAAAAGCAAATTATTGCAAGAAAAATTCCTGTTACAGTATTGTCGGGGTGAGTTCTTTGCAGTATCTTTGCACATTAGTATCTACCGAAATGAGTTTGAGAAAAGAACAGAAACAGCAAGCAAGGGCTCAAATGGATGAGGAAATCGTGCAATGCCTCAAGGTGTTGAGCGCTGGGAGACTGATACTTTACCCCACCGACACGGTGTGGGGCATCGGGTGTGACGCGACCAACGAGGAGGCGGTGAAAAAAGTGTACCGGCTCAAGCAGCGCGACGACAGCAAGGCGCTCATCGTGCTCATCGACAGTGCCGAGCACCTGGACCACTATGTGGTGAATGTTCCCGAGATCGCCCGTGAGCTGATTGACGTGGCCGTCAAGCCGTTGACCATCATCTATGAGGGGGCCTACAACCTGGCGCCCAATGTGCTGGGCGATGAGGACAGCGTGGGCATCAGGATTCCCAATGACGAGTTTTGCCACCGCCTGTGCGAGCGCTACGGCAAGCCCATCGTGTCCACCTCGGCCAACGTGAGCGGCCAGCCGACCGCCAAGACCTTTGCCGACATCTCACAGGACATCGTCGGGGGCGTGGACTATGCCGTGAAGTACCGCCGCAACGACGCCACCGCCCACCAGCCGTCTAACATCATCTTGCTGAGCCGCGACGGCACGTTCAAAATCATCCGTTAATCCCAACAAAAGAATAGAGCATGAAGCTGAGACTTGACATCAACAACAAAGCGCATCGCCAACGCATCAAATATGTAGTGGCCGATTTTGTGATGTCCAACCTTGCTTGGCTCGCCTTTAACTGCGCCCGCTGGAACATGGGAGCCGTCGTGGGCTACGAGACGCTGGGCAAATACCTCACCAGCAACATGGTCATGCTTGGCCAGATTTTCTTCCCGTTGCTGATGATGGTGACCTACGTCTTCAGCGGCTACTACAACAACGTGTGCCGCAAGTCGCGCGTCCAGGAACTGCTCACTACCGCCGCCAGCGCGACCATCAACACGCTGCTCATCTTCTTTATCGCGCTGATCAACGACGTGATTGGTGTGCGCGGCAGCGACTACGAGCTGATTTTCATCCTGTGGGGACTGTTGTTCGGCTTCGTCTATCTGGCTCGAGCCATCATCACCAACATTGCCTCCCGGCAAATCAAGTCGCGCCGCTGGACCTTCCCCACCCTCATCATCGGCAGCGGGTCGGCAGCCCTCGCATTTGCCGATAAGCTCAACCGCCGTCGCGAGTCCTCGGGCTATGACATCAAGGGTTACGTCAACATTCCCGGCGAGAACCCCGTCAAGGGCAATCCCCTGCCCTGCTACGACCTGGACGAAATCAAGGAGGTGTGCGAGCGCGAGGGCATCTGGGAACTCATTGTGGTGCCCACACGCGACGACAACAACCAGATCCTGAAGGCCATCAACAGCCTCTTCAGCCTGGGTCTGCCCATCAACATCTCGCCCGAGCGTTTCAACATGATGCAGACACCGGTCCGCATCTCCGACTTGTACGGCGAGCCCCTTGTCAACATCTCGCGCAGCAGCATGAGCGACAGCGGCAAGAACATCAAGCGTGCGCTTGACGTCCTCATCTCGCTCATTGCCCTGGTGCTGCTCACGCCGCTCTACATCATCGTCGCGCTCATCATCAAGTCGACGAGTCCCGGACCCGTGTTCTACGTGCAGGAGCGCATCGGGCTCCACAATCGCCCGTTCAACATCATCAAGTTCCGCTCAATGGTGCAAAATGCCGAGGCCGCCGGCCAGCCCCAGCTGTCCTCGGACAATGACCCGAGAATCACGCCCTTCGGCCGCTTCATGCGCAAATACCGCATCGACGAGTTGCCGCAGTTCTGGAATGTGCTCAAGGGAGAGATGTCGCTGGTGGGTCCACGTCCCGAGCGCAAGTACTACATCGACCAAATCACGCCCCGCATCCCCGCCTATGCCCTGTTGCACCAGGTTCATCCCGGCATCACCTCGATGGGCATGGTCAAGTTCGGCTATGCCAAGGATGTCGACGAGATGGTGGAGCGCGTGAAATATGACCTGATGTACCTGAATAACATGTCGTTGCTCAACGACATCAAGATACTCATTTACACCATTAAAATCGTCTTCACCGGACGCGGCATGTGATGGCTTCACAATCAACCACACATCACGAGACGCCCTCCGCTAGCAGCAATGATGCCAACGGGCAGCACATCAGCTGGTGGTTGAAGCTGCTCCTGTGGCGCGAGAAGCATGTGCCCGAAAAGACCTTTGTCGTGGTCCTCGCGCTCATCGTGGGCATTGCCGCCGGCCTGGCAGCCGTGTTGCTCAAGACGCTCATCGGGCTCATTGCAGGCTTCCTCACCAGCCGGTTCAGCACCGAAGAGGGCAACCTGCTCTACCTGGTGTTTCCCGCCATCGGTATCCTGCTGGCGATGCTCTATGTCTATTACATCGCCCGCGAGCCCATCTCGCATGGTGTGACGCGCGTGCTCTATGCCCTGGCGCTGAAGAAAAGCCGCCTCAAGATTCACAACATGTACTCGTCGCTCATCGCCTCGTCGATGACCATCGGCTTTGGTGGATCGGTCGGTGCCGAGGGTCCCATCGTGTTCACGGGCGCCGCCATCGGCAGCAACCTGGGCCAGGCGTTCAGGCTCACTCCCCAGACGCTGGCCATGCTCGTGGCCTGTGGTGCGGCGGCCGGTATCGCCGGCATCTTCAAGGCCCCCATCGCCGGCTTGCTGTTCACCATCGAGGTGCTGATGCTCGACCTGACGGCCGGCGCCGCCATCCCACTGATTGTCGCTTCGGTGGCCGGTGCAACGGTGGCCTACGTCTTCACGGGCTATAACGTCGAATTCTTCTTCTCGCAGAGCGAGCCGTTCTATGCATCGCGCATCCCGTATGTGGTGCTGCTGGGCGTGTTCTGCGGCTTTGTCTCGCTCTATTTCATCCATCTCATCGACAGGATTGAGGCACGCTTCAAGCGGCTGCGCAACCGCTGGGTGCGCTTCGCCGTGGGCGGCCTCACGCTCAGCCTGCTCATCTTCCTGATGCCGCCACTGTACGGTGAAGGTTATGAAGATATCACCCACCTCATCAACGGCGATGTGACCAGCATCTTCAACAACAGCCTGTTCTACAGCTACCGCGACAATGTCGTGGCCGTGCTGCTGTTCCTGTTCGCCCTGGGTGCCTTCAAGGTATTCGCCACTGCAGCGACCAACGGCGGCGGTGGCGTTGGCGGTACCTTTGCCCCCTCGCTGTTCGTTGGCTGCATGACGGGCGTGTTCTTCGCTTTCCTGTTCAACCACCTGGGCGTCCTCGATTCCGAGGCCCCCCTCAGCATCAAGAATTTTGCCCTGATGGGCATGGCCGGCGTGATGGCCGGTGTGATGCACGCACCGCTGATGGCCATCTTCCTTACCGCCGAGATGACGGGCGGCTATGACCTGTTCCTGCCGCTGCTCATCGTGTCGGCCAGCAGCTACGCCATCAGCCGCATCTTCACGCCTTACGGCATCTATGCCCGTCGTCTTGCCAAGCGCGGCGAGTTGCTCACCCACCAGAAAGACCGCTCGGTGCTCACCCTGTTGAAGATGGACAGCGTCATCGAGAAAGACTTTTCTATTGTTCACCCCGACATGAGCCTCAAGGATATGGTCGACACCATCGCCCAAAGCCGTCGCAACCTCTTCCCCGTGACCGATGACAGCGGCACGCTTGTCGGTGTGGTGCAACTCGATGACATCCGCAACATCATGTTCCGGCCCGACCTGTACCGCCGCATGCAAGTGAACCGTTTCATGGCCGTTCCGCCCGCCAAGGTCATCGTCGGCACCCCGATGGAGAAGGTGATGAAGACTTTTGACAGTACGGGCGCCTGGAACCTGCCTGTCGTTGACGAGGACGGCAAGTATGTCGGTTTCGTCTCCAAGAGCAAGATTTTCAACAGCTACCGCCAGGTACTGAAACACTACACGTACGACTAAAAATCCTAGCATTATGAAGAAAGTATACATCTTATTCCTAATGGCCGTCGCACTGCTGTCATTCAAGGCAGGGGCAACGGATGAAACTAGTATCAGTGAACCGATAATTAATGACTCGCTCGCAACGATTGTAGAGGAAACAGACCTGGCAATCAACGTTGCCGACACTGTTACCATTAACGCTGACGACACCATCTCAACAGCAGATGTTTCCGCTCAACTTTTGAGTAGGGCGCCTTGTTGCTTTTTAGAAACTCCGGATTCTTACAGAAAATATCAGGGTCCTGATTTTCATTTTCTCAGGAACACCACCAATTACAGTGTCAAGCCTTACACCTTCATGCAGGATCAGACGTGGGTGGGCATTCCGGTGTTCGTAGCCGGTATGATAGCCAAGGGCGAGAAAGAGGCCTTCCGTCAGAACTACAATAATCCGAACACCAAGATCCGCCTCATCAAATACAATTTCCATAGCGAAATCGACAACTACACCCAGTTCTCAGGCATTGCCCTGACGGCAGGCCTGAAAATGGCGGGTGTCGAGGGCCGCTCATCCTGGCCACGACTGTTTGCCTCGTCACTCGCTTCCTACGGCGTGATGGCCGCCTTTGTCAACGGCATCAAATACACCGCCAGCGAAATGCGTCCCGATGGCTCGACTCGCAACTCATGGCCATCGGGCCACACTGCGACAGCCTTTGTCGGCGCGACCATCCTGCACAAGGAATATGGCATGACGCGTTCGCCCTGGTACTCCATCGGCGGCTATACGGTAGCCACCGCCACCGGTGTGATGCGCGTGCTGAACAACCGCCACTGGATCAGCGACGTGCTCTCGGGTGCCGGCATCGGTATTCTCTCCACCGAGTTGGCCTATGGCATCTGCGACCTGCTGTTCAAGGATAAAGGCTTGCTGATGAATGACCTGAGCGTCCATCCCGACCTGAGTAAGAATCCCTCTTTCTTCTCCATCTCGATGGGTATCGGCTTGGGCAACAAACATTTGACACTGCCGGGATTCAACTTCGGCATTCAGCTTCCTGACGATGACCCTAATTACGGTCCCGATACACAACCGCTCAAGCTTCAATTCCGCTCGGCGACCGCTGTGGGCGTTGAGGGTGCCTACTTCCTCAACCCCTACATAGGCATCGGCGCACGTCTTCGCGTCAAGAGCACGCCCATCAATGGCTGGTCACAATTTGCCGATATTGAGAGAAAGAGTCTGAAAGACATCGCTGACGATCCTGATTTCCAAGCCGCCATCCAATACTTTGACATCGAGATTGAGAGTGACCACATTACCGAATTTGCGGCCGATGCCGGCGTGTACTTCAGCCTGCCTCTATCCTCCCGTCTTGCCATCGGCTCCAAGTTACTCGTTGGCCGCAGCATCATGGACGACATCGACGTGAACGCCAAATTCCTTGGAGACAAGCTTGACTATGATGGAGTTGACGATTTCTTTCCTTACGGTGATCAGGTCGCCTACAAGGATTGGGACTATATCAATGTCCATGCCTCCAACTCGATGAAATTCGGCACAGGACTGTCTCTAACCTGGGCTTACAAGAATTCATTCTCGTGGCGCGTGTTCTGTGATTATGATTATTCCCACAAAACCTATACAGCCACCTATGCCCCGTTCATGTATCTGGAAGACTTCTGTCCAAAATTACGCGAAGAATTAATTGAATCTGCCAACTGGGATCCCGTGCAGGAATTCAAATCCAGCGCAAGCAAGCACCTGAACCAGTGGGTATTGGGCGGATCGCTGTGCGTCTCTTTTTAATGAGGAATGAGAAATGAGAAATGAGGAATGAGGAATGAGAAATGAGGAATGAGGAATGAGAAATGAGAAATGAGGAATGAGGAATGAGAAATGAGGAATGAGGAATGAGAAATGAGAAATGAGGAATGAGAAATTTCTCTAACGATTAACAACCTTCAGCCCATGATGAAGAGAGTACGCGTCATATTCACAATTACGGTAGCGCTACTGTCGATGAACGCGCAAGCAACCGATGTGACGGGCGATATCCCCGACCTGGTATCGGCTATCGACACGACAGCAGCCGTCATTGACGAGGACTTCCAAGAAGCCATCGGTGTTGCCGACACCGTGCCCGTCAACACAGCCGACACATTATCATCTAGAGACATTGCAGCTCTATTAGAGAGTCACGGAGGTTGTGGTATAGATGCTGATCCTTACCGCAAATACAATGGTCCTGATTTCCATTTCTTCGAGAATACAACCAACCCATACTGCCGTCCTTATTCCTTCCTTGACGACCAGACGTGGGTGGGCATTCCTGTGTTTGTTGCCGGTTGGATTTTAAAAGGCGAGAAAAAAGCCTTCCGCCAGAACTATAACAACCCGAACACCAAAATCCGCCTCATCAAGTACAATTTCCATAGCAAGATTGATGACTTCACGCAATATACAGGCCTTGCCCTGAGTACAGGCTTGAAGTTGGCAGGTGTCGAGGGCCGCTCCAGTTGGCCCCGCTTTGCAGCCTCAACAGTGGCATCCTATGCTGTGATGGCAGCCCTAGTGAACGGCATCAAATTCTCTGTCGGTGACGAGCGACCCGACAGTAAAAGACGCAACTCATGGCCCTCGGGGCACACGGCAACTGCATTTGTGGCCGCGACTATCTTGCACAAAGAGTATGGCCTGACCCGCTCGCCGTGGTACTCTATCGCGGGCTACAGTGTGGCCACCGCTACGGGCGTGATGCGCGTGTTGAATAATCGGCATTGGATTTCGGATGTGCTCTCGGGTGCCGGCATCGGTATCCTCTCAGCCGAATTGGGATACGGCATCTGCGACCTGTTATTCAAGAGGAAAGGCCTGTTGATGCATGACCACGACTACGACAACAACTATCCTAATGAGAATCCCTCATTCTTCTCCATCTCAATGGGCATCGGTCTAGGCAACAAAGACCTGACGCTACCCCCATTTGACTTTTATGGCTTTGGCGATGAGCATGACAATCAGCCCATAAGCCTCAAGTTTGGCAGTTCGACTGCAGTAGGAGCAGAAGGAGCCTTTTTCTTCAATCGTTACATCGGTGTGGGCGCAAGGCTGCGTGTAAAAGCTACTCCAATCAGGAAATGGTCATCGTTTGCCACCAGTGAGGAAGAATTCATGAGGACAATATTTGAAAATCCCGAATTGAAGGTAGGTGTTACAGACCTTAATCTGACCGTTGAGAGCGACCACATCGCAGAATTTGCTGCCGATGCGGGTTTATATTTCAACCTGCCGCTGTCATCCCGGTTTGCTTTGGGCACCAAGGTACTGTTCGGCCGCAGCGTCATGGACGACGTTGACGTGAACGGTCACTTTGCGGGCTATAAGATGAAAATGGTGAATGGTCGCTTTGTCAAAACCGAGGAAGCCATCGCTTGCGATTGGGACTATATTGACTTAAGTGCTTCCAACTCCTATAAGTTCGGTTCCGGTTTCTCGGTGACTTACGCCTACAAGAATGCGTTCTCATGGCGGGTGTTTGTGGACTATGATTATGCGACCAAGACTTATACAGCCTCCTACGCCCCGCTCAAATACATCAAAGATTTTATGCCCGATGTACTTGAGCAATTTGAAGGCCAAAATTTTAATCCGACCAACACGTTCACTTCAAGCGCCCGCAAACATCTGCACCAGTGGATATTGGGTGGGGCCCTGTGCGTCTCTTTTTAATTAGGAATTAGAAATTAGGAATTAGAAATTAGGAGTTAGGAATTAATAAAGCCACTATGACTAAAGAGGATTTAAAGATAGTTTTTTTCGGGACCCCCGACTTTGCCGTTGAGAGCTTGAGCCGTCTGGTTGAAGGCGGCTATAACGTGGCTGCCGTAGTCACCATGCCCGACAAGCCTGCCGGACGCGGCCGCCAGATTCAGCAGAGCGACGTCAAGCGCTACGCCGTGGAGCATGACCTGCCCGTGTTGCAGCCTGTAAGCCTCAAGGACGAAGCCTTCATCGAGGAGTTGCGCTCCTTTGAGGCCCAATTGTTCATTGTCATCGCCTTCAGGATGCTTCCCGAGGCCGTGTGGCAGATGCCTCCGTTGGGCACCTTCAACCTGCACGCCTCCCTACTGCCGCGCTACCGCGGCGCCGCGCCCATCAACTGGGCCGTGATGAACGGCGACACCGAGACAGGCGTGACCACCTTCTTCCTCAAGCATGAGATTGACACGGGCGACGTGATCCAGCAACGCTCGTGCCCCATCGGGCGACAGGAGAACGTGGAGGACATCCACGACCGCCTGATGGTCATGGGCGCCGACATGGTGCTCGAGACCGTCGATGCCATCATCGCCGGGACGGTGAAGCCCATCCCACAGGACCAAATGCTCACTGCTGGCCAGCAACCGACTCCCGCACCCAAAATCTTCAAGGATACCTGCCGTATCGACTGGAGCCGACCTGCCGAGGCGCTCTATAACCACATCCGTGGCTTGTCGCCCTACCCCGCCGCATGGACCACGCTCATGAGCGAGCCCGGCAAGGAAGGCACGACATTAAAAATCTATGCCACCAGCGAACCACAGCCTTTCACAACCGGCGAAAGGCCCGTGCCAGGCACCATCGTTGCCGACCGCAAGACCCTGCGCGTGGCCTGTGGCGACGGCTGGCTTGAGGTGCTGTCGTTGCAACAGTCGGGCAAGAAACGCATGGACACCGATGCCTTTCTGCGCGGTTACACCATCACGGCTGACGCGCGCTGCGAGTAGCCGTTCTTGATGAGCGTTCTCGGAGCGTTCTTGATATCAAGAAATACAATTGGGGCACCCCTCGGCTTGAAGTGACCCCAAAAAGTTGGACGGGTTAAACGTTATTGATTAAGAGTAAAGAGTTCGGTATTGCACCGGGCTCTTTCCTTTTAACCGTGATTTGATTCTTTTATTGTTATAATAGTCTATATATTCATCTAAAGCCTTC
>JAFYYI010000052.1 GCA_017557665.1 Muribaculaceae bacterium
GGCGTAGTCTTCCCACTTGAAAACCATGGCGGCATCACTCGCGGCAATTAAAAAACAAGAATCACTGCTTCAGGCTACTGGCCCAAAAAGGGAAAACGATAAATACAATAAGTACAATCCGATAAGTCCCTAAGACCAATAATTGTATTTATTGTACTTATTGTCTTCTTTTATCTCAACCGGCAAATTGTTGTTACTTGGTGGCGAGGTTGCGTGCGTAGTCTTCCCACTTGGTGATGAGGGCTGCCATGTCGGGGGGCAGCTCGCTGTCGAAGTCCATCTGCTGGCCTGTCTCAGGATGAACGAAACCCAGCGTCTTGGCGTGCAGGGCTTGGCGTGGACATAGTTCAAAGCAGTTGTGGATGAACTGGGCGTAACTGGAAGAGCGGTTGCCGCGCAGAATCTGGTCACCTCCATAGCGTGCATCGTTGAACAGCGGATGCCCGATGTGCTTCATGTGGACGCGAATCTGATGGGTACGACCCGTCTCCAGTTGGCATTGAACTACCGCCACGTGGGCGAGGTTCTCAACGGTGTGCCAGTGAGTGACGGCATGTTTGCCCTGGTCGCCGTCAGGAAAGACTTTCATCAGTACGCGGTCGCGTGGGTCTCGTCCGATGTTACCCGTCACGGTACCGTCTAGCTCTTTCATCTCGCCCCACACCACGGCGATGTATTGGCGCTTGGTGGTCTTCTTGAAGAACTGGGCGCCGAGCGAGGTCTTAGCATTGGGCGTCTTAGCGATGACAAGCAGACCGCTGGTGTCCTTGTCGATGCGGTGCACGAGACCTAGACGTGGGTCGGTCACGTCATAGTCGGGGTTGTCCTTGAAATGCCAGGCGAGGGCGTTGACAAGCGTGCCGTCGAAGTTGCCGTGGCCGGGGTGAACGACCATGCCGGCCGGTTTGTTGACCACCATCAGACTGGCGTCCTCATAAACGATGTTCAACGGGATGTCCTGGGCGACGATTTCGCATTCATAGCGCGGGCGGTCCATGACGACGCTGATTTCGTCGCCAGGGTGCACGCGGTAGTTGCTCTTGACGGGGCGTCCGTTCACGCGGATGCATCCGGCCTCGGCAGCGTTCTGCACGCGGTTGCGGCTGGTGCCCTTGATGCGCTCCACCAGATATTTGTCGATGCGCAGCAACACCTGTCCCGGCTCCACCACATAGTGGTAGTGCTCCCAGTAGTCTCGCCCGTCTTCGGTGAAGTCGGGCTCACTATAGTCATATTGAATCTCGTGACCGCCCGATTCCAGTTCGGCATCAAGCAGTTCGTCGTCCAGCGCCATGTCAGATCAGTTATTTCTTCTTGTCCTTTTCCGACTTCTTATCTTTCTCCTTGTCCTTATTGTCGCGCTTTTCTTGGGCAGCCTGATTCTTGCGCTCCTGTTCGGCACGCTCACGGGCAGCCTTTAACTCTTCCTCATAGTTCTTTTGGGCATCCTGATAGTTGGCCTCTTCAATCGAGTCCATCATCTCAGGATCCAATACTTGCTCGGGATCGAGGTCCACGATGGAGCCGTCACCCACGATAATCTTGATCTGGCTGTTAACGCTCACACCGGTGTTCGGGGCTACGTTGCGGCCGTCGACTGTCACTTGAAGGATCAGACCGGCCATCTCACTTGGTATGCTGTCAATGTCCACATGCTTGTAGCCCATCGCCTTGAGCATTGCGGCACCTTGTCGACCAGGCAGGTCAACCAGTTTAGGCAACGGGATGATGGGAGCGTGCATCGCGTTTACGTTCAAGTAGATGATACGGATCTTTTTGATATAGGATTTGGCCTTGGGGTCCTGATCGATGACCGTGCCGGGTTTATAGTTTTCATAGAATGTGGTCGAGTCGCTGATGTCCCAACGCAGGCCGGCATCCTCAAGAATTTCAATCGCTTTTTCGAGAGGCATATTGCGCACGTCAGGCACTTGCACCTGCTGCCCGTGTGAAGTGAAGACATCAATAAACAGCAGGGCGATATAGCCCAGAGCCACCAATGCCAGCACCATCAGGGTGGAGTTTACCAGGATGGGGTGGCGGTCACGAAAGCGGTCAAACCCGCGTTTATTATTCTCAGTATTATTGCTCACGGTCGTTCAATAGTTTAGTTACAATTTGCAAAGATAGTGTTTTTCGGTGGCTAAACAAACATGCCACACCGTTTTTTTTCAGATTTCAAAAAAATGTTATCTTTGCAAGTAATTATGGAGAAAGATTATAACGAAAACGTTGAACGGCTGCTTGAAGCGCCTTATTGGGTAATTGACTTCCTGCCGATGCAGGTGCCACAGGACAGCGAGGGACAATTCTTTGCCGTGGAGCAGTACTATCTGCAAGAGCCGCAGCATGAACGCTTGTGTAACCAGTTTGCCGACGTGCTGCTGAAATTGAATTGCTACTACGACCTGCTTGTGAGCCGCGATGGTGGTGATGAATGGCTCTTTCCTGATCCAAGGATGCTTGTCAAGTGGCTGACGGAAAGTATGCAAAACGGCCACCTGTGCGTCTTGATTGACGATGGAGACTCACTGATTACCGCCAGCGGCGGCGACCTCTGCCTGACGCTTTACAACCCGTCGCCAGCCCTGCTGCAACTTGTTGGCCAACTGGCCTCCGCTGCCGGACTCTACCTCTGGCAACCAGGGGGATAAACTGTTTATGTCAAAAAGAGAGGAATGCCAGTGAAACCTGAAACTTGGTGATTGGACAGAATCAGGGCTTCAGTTTTTGTAGACAACTATAAACCAATAAATTAAAAATTGAGAAATTTTTCGCAAACCTTTAACCATTAACCTTTAAACTATACAATGGATCGTTCTTCACAGATTATCAGGACCAGTTGGATTGGCATCATCGCTAACGTGCTGCTGGCCGCTTTCAAGGCCATTGTGGGCCTACTGGCCAGTTCGGTAGCCATCGTGATGGATGCAGTAAACAACCTGAGCGACGCGCTCTCGAGCGTCATCACCATCGTGGGCACTAAACTGTCGCAGCGGCCAGCCGACAGGAAACACCCCTTCGGGTTCGGGCGCATCGAGTATTTCAGTGCCATCATCATCGCGGTAATTGTGCTCACGGCCGGCGTGACCTCGCTCATTGAATCCATCAAAAAGATCATTGAGCCGACCACACCCACTTACACTACCGTCACACTCATTGTCATCATTGTGGCCATCATCGTGAAACTGGTGCTCGGCCGATATGTCAAGTCACAGGGCGAGAAACTCAAGAGTGACGCACTGATTGCCTCGGGTTCAGATGCCCTGTTTGATGCCATCATCACGCTGGCAACGCTCATTTCGGCAGGTGTGATGCTGCTGTGGCATGTTTCGCTCGACGGCATCCTGGGAGCCCTCATCTCGCTGGTCATCATCAAGGCCGGTATCGAGATGCTCGCTTCTCCCATCAACGAACTGCTTGGTGCCAAGATTTCGCCCGAACTGTTGTCGCAAATCAAGCGAGAGGTCGGCGAACATGAAGAGGTGCACGGCGTGTTTGACATTATCCTGCACAACTACGGTCCCGATGTGCAGATCGGGTCGCTCCACATCAATGTCCTCGACACGATGAATGCTCACGAGATTCACGGCCTCACACGGCGCATCACTGAGGAGATGTTTGACCGGCACGGCATCATTATGACCGTCGGCGTGTATGCTGTCGCCACTGGCGATAACAAGCGCGCAGAATTGCAGCAAACCGTTATGCAGGCTTTGGCCTCTCATGAGCATATCACCCAAGTTCATGGCTTCTACTATTTCGAGGACGAGAAACGTGTATCGGTCGATATTGTTCCTGACCTCACCATCCATGACGATGCCGCCTTCATCCAAGAGCTGAAAGCCGAGGTGCAGCCCCTTGTGCCCGATGCCCAAATCACCATCGTCATCGACCACAACTACAGCGAGTAGTAATGCTCGCTATGCTCGCAGTTTAAAGGTTAAAGGTTAGAGAAGCATCCGCACTATGAATGTCAAAATCAGAATGCGGATGCCAATTATTACTATTAACTATTAACTGTTAACTATTTAATCGGTGTAATGGTGAAAGAGCAGGTGCGGTCAATAGCCGGGAGGCGGTACTGCTCCAACGGGCGGGCTCCCCAACTGTCGATGCCGCCCACGCCGCAGTGCTCACTGTCAAGCGTCAGTACGGTAAATTCTGACTTGGGCAATTGGGAGGGATGGCGCTGGTGCTTCTCGTCGCCCTCATCGAGTATGTCAATGTCATAATGCAATGCGCTGGCATAAAACGGCTTGTCAGCGGTAATCATCAATCCGGTAGCCCCGTCATTGGTCTGTCGCCACCAACGGATATCGCCCTTGGTGCCCGTTTCCTGCGGGCGGATGTAGGGATAGAACTGTTCGTCGGCCGTCTGGCGGTAGATGCCCAAGCGCTGGCTGTAGCGACGATCGGCGTAGTTCTCGACGGGGCCGCGGCCGTAGAACTCACTGTACTCTATCCCGTAGGGCAACTCCATCACCATGCCGAAACGCAGCAGTTCGGGTAGTTCAGTGTAACTGTCATCAAAGGCAATGCCTTGAGTGACGCACATCACACCGCCCTTGTGTATCTCGTAGGACAGCGTGAGCCTTGCATGCACCTCAGGCATATCGTAGCGGGCCACGACAGTCACCTGCGACTTGCTTGAAGCCTTTTTGTCAAGCGCCAGCGAGGTCAGGTTCATCACAGGATTGCGCCACACCTGCAACTTCTGCTGCATCCAGGCACCCATATCGTTGTCGGTCACCGCACGCCAGAAGTTGGGCCGCAGTGTACCGCCCACGCCTAACATATCCACATCGCCAACCTCATATTGCGTCATCAGTCCTGACTTTCCGTCAAAATTGATGCTGAAGTCCTTTCCCGAGACGGTAATGGCTCCGCCGGCAGCCTTCTTCGTCTCGAATTCTACTTTCTCATTGGGCAGATGGGCCGCTTGGGGAACGACTTCACGGACAGGCAACTGGGCATAGGCGACGCGCTGGCCTCTCTCCATGAGCGGCTCACGCTCCTTGAGCAAGAAATCGACATTGAGCATCACCTCGCTGTTCGGGTCAAGCGCGGCGAGGGTGTTCGCGATGGGCAGGTGCAGCGTCTGGCGGCCTTGGGGTGCGACGTTGAGGTTGTTTTCCTCCCCGTTGAGCACCGACTTGCCATCGACGAGCAGTTGCCACCGCATCTTCACGTTGCTCAGATTGCGGAAGAAGAATTCGTTCCTCACCGCGATGTCGCCCTGGCGGACATTCACGTCCTCAGCCCAGACGTTTTGATAGTAATAGGCGGTCTCGTAGGCATGTGGATTCCACCTGCGGTCGGGGCTTACGAGACCGTTGCAGTTGAAGTTGTTGTCACTGGGGTCGTGGGTGTTGTAATCGCCGCCATAGGAGTAATAGGTCTTGCCGTCCTCGTCGGTAACGCGCAGTCCCTGATCGACGAAGTCCCACACGAAGCCGCCCTGGAACTTGGGTAAGTTGCGCACGGCATTCCAGTATTCCATTAACCCGCCACCTGAATTGCCCATCGTGTGGTTGTACTCGCACAAGATGAGCGGCTTGGTGCTCTCGGGCTTGCTGGCATAGCGCTCGCACCACTCGGGCGAGGCATACATCGGGCACATCAGGTCGGTATTCTCGCCGCCCTGTGCACGCTCCCAGTGGATGGGGCGTGAGGGGTCGGTGGCACGTATCCAGTCGCGCGCGGCCGTGAAGTTGGGGCCGTCGCAGGTCTCGTTGCCCAGCGACCAGACGATGACGCTGGGATGGTTGAACTGCACACTCACGTTGTGTTGGTTACGCTCCAAAATGGGCTTGGCAAACATGGGCTTGTAGGTCGGAGCCGTGTTGGGGTCATAGTGGAAACCGTGCCCCTCCTGATTGGCCTCGGCGATAACATACAAGCCATATTCGTCGCACAGGTCATACCACATCGGGTCATCGGGATAGTGGCAAGTGCGCACGGCGTTGATGTTCATGCGCTTCATCTCCTTGATGTCGGCAATCATGCGCTCGCGCGACACGACATAGCCGCCGTCGGGGTCCATCTCGTGACGGTTGGCGCCCTTGATGTAGATGGCCTTGCCGTTGACCAGCAGTTGTCCGCCCTTAATCTCCACACGGCGAAAACCGATGTTTTGGACAATGGTCTCGCGTTTGGACTTTCTGTCCGATGGGGTGAATGTGGCAACGAGTCTGTAAAGATGGGGGGTCTCGGCACTCCATTGATGAACATCGGGCACCGTCCAGCAGTTTTCAGCGGTGGCTTTCATGGGCACCTCATTACTCTGGTCATCCAGCAGAAAGTAACTCATCGTACCCTTACCGGTGATTGACGGGGCTATCATTAACGTGCCGTCCTTCAGGTCATCGGTCAAGCCTGCGGTCACACGCAGGTCATCGATGTGGTTGTTCTTATCGCGGCAGTAAAGGTAACTCGACCGTGCCACACCCGACAGGCGCCAGAAGTCCTGGTCCTCGCTATAGGTGCCGTCACACCAGCGCATCACCTGGAACGCCAGCAGGTTGTCGCCCTCCTTGAGATAGGGCGTAATGTCAAACTCCGCCGCCAGTTTGCTGTCTTCGGCATAGCCGACGAACTTGCCGTTCACCCACAGGCTGATGTTGCTGGTCACGCTCCCGAAGTGGGCAATGACCTGATTGCCTTTCCAATTCCAACCGTCGGGCAGCGTAATGTGGCGGCGGTAGGTGCCCACATGGTTGTCCTGCACAGGCACACGAGGCGGGTCATTTTCCCAATTGTCGCGCCATGGGAACCCGATGTTGACATACACAGGATCACCATAGCCGTTCAATTCCCACATTCCCGGCACGGGCATCGTTGCCCAGCCGCTATCGTCAAGGTCGGTGCGGTAAAAGTCGGTTGGGCGCTCGTCGAGATTGGCGACCCAGTGGAACTTCCATTCGCCGTCAAGCGACAGATATCTACCCGAATTCCCGTACGCATGGTTCAACGCCGACACCATGTCATCATAGGCGAAAAACGACGTGTGAACGGGCAGTCGGTTGATTTCGTTCACTTGCAAGTCCATCCACGGTTCGCCTGTGGGCTGGGCGCCAGCGCCTAGCGCCATCAGCATAAGCAATGTTGTAAGAATTGACGGCTTCATTTTGGTTTGGAGTTAGGTGATTATGAATACTGCAGGTATTCCTCGGCACGTTGTAAATCTTCGGGCGTGTCGATGCCGATGGTCGCCGTGGTGGTTATGCCCGCTTTGATGGTATAGCCATTTTCCAGCCAGCGCAACTGCTCCAGCGACTCGGCAAGTTCAAGCGGCGACTGCGGTAAACGCGTAATTTCGGCTAGAACGTTGGCTCTGTAAGCATACATGCCCACGTGGGTATAGTATTGAGTCATTTTGGGCCATTCATCATGCTCCTTGCCCCTAATATAGGGAATAACTGAGCGCGAAAAATAGCGCGCGCGCATCTGGTTATCCAACACCACCTTGGGGCTGTTGGGATTCTCCAATTCGCTATAAGGACGGCTTGGGTCAAACGGGCGCACAAGCGTAGCGATGTCAGTCCCTTCATCCTCAAAGCAGGCCATGATGGCTTGCAACTGGTCGGGCTGTATGAAAGGCTCGTCACCCTGGATGTTGATAATGACATCCTCGTGACCGCCATTCTTCAGGTATGCCTCCTGACAACGGTCGGTGCCGCTGCGGTGCTCGGTGCTCGTCATCACCGCCTTGCCGCCGAAAGCAGCCACTGCCGCCATAATGCGGTCATCATCGGTAGCGACCACCACGCGGTCGAGCGCCTTGCTCACCTGACGGTAAACCCTTTCTATCATCGTCATGCCGCCCAGCATCGCCAGCGGCTTCCCCGGGAACCTCGTCGAAGCATACCTCGCTGGTATAATCCCAATAAAATTCAATTCTTTATCCATCATCAGTGAGTTAAAAAACAACTAAAACAACGATGCCTACTTAATATTGTATGGAAGGTTGTTTGAGTTGTCTATGTTGTTTTTAATTCTCAAATTAATATGTTGTTGATTCATTCTTTTTAGTAGCCCCAGTTCTCGCCCACGAGGATGACGGTGTGGCGGTGAGCAGGGAAACTGTTGCGCGTGAAGTGGACGTAGTTGCAGATGCACTGTTGGCTGTTGCAGTTGTGGCAAACGCCGTCCAGGCGGCAGGGCGTGTCGCAGCCCAGACGCGCTGTGTTGATGGGAGCGGCGACGTTGCGGGCGCGGGCGAGTGCGGCCTCGATGGTCGGGGCCACCTTGTTCATCCCGATGACATGGATTACGTTGTGCGGTCCCCAGGTGATGGCGGCAACGCGATTGCCACGTCCGTCGATGTTGACGATGACGCCGTCCTGGGTGATAGCGTTGGCGCTGGTGAGGAAGTAGTCCACATCCATCGCGTCGAGGTAGCACTGACGCTTATCCTCGTCGGTGACGGCCTTGTCACGGTCGACGACTTTGTATTTGCCACTGTCGATGAGTTCGCCGGTCAGACCCATTTCGCGGATGGTCTGTGAACCGCCCCAGGAAATGCTGCTGCCCTCGGGAATGAGCGACTTGACAAGGGTGATGGCCTCGTCGGTGGTGGCGCAGTAGTGCGCGTTGAAGTTGCGGCGCTGCAGGTGCTTGATGATGCGGCCCGCCAGCAGCTCGTTATGGATATTGATAGGAGTCATTTTTTGATTAGTGATTAGAGATTAGTGATAAGTGAATTCATTAGAAGAGGTCAATGATTTTGAGCGAGCCCCAGATGATGGCGGCATAGCGCAGCAGTTTGCCGATGGTCATGGTGAGGAGCACAATCCACACGTTGGAGCGCACATAACCCAGTGCAACACTGATGGCAGTGCCCAGCATGGGGATAAAGGCAAAGAAACCCATCCACGCGCCACGGCCATGCATGAAAGCCAGGGCGCGGTCGAGTTTCTCCTTCTTCACTCGGGCATATTTCTCAATCCATTCAATTTTTCCCAAGTGCCCGATGTAGTAGCACGTCATGCCGCCGCTCACGTTTCCCAGCAGTGCCACAAACAGGCAGGTGACGGGTTCCATGTGCAGCGGCCCCACACAGGCGATGACCAAGGCCTCGCTGCTGAACGGGATGATACTGCCGGCAAGGAACGACCCCAGAAACACTCCGAGGTAGCCCCATTGGGTAAAAAACTGAATGAGCGTGTCAAACATCGTCTTCGTCGGTTCCCTGCGCCGAGGCTAGGCCACGGCCAGTTAGGTCATTTGAATAACAGTTGCGTGAAAATCACCAGATAGTCGCGCCAGTTGGCCCACTCGTGCCCGGCACCGCTCTCGTGATAGGTGTAGCGCAGGCGGTTATTGTCGAGCATCTTGCGGAATTCGGCATTGTCCTTATAGAGGAAGTCGTCCTTGCCGATGCCCATCCAGTACAAGCGTGGACGTTGTTTGAATTGGGTGACGAGTTTGGCCTCAATGTCGTCATAGATCTTGCTCTTGCCCTGGTCCATGCGGTTGATGGCTGCCGAGAACAGCCCCACATAGGCGAAGTCCTCGGGCTGGTTGGCGCTGATGTAGAGCGAGTGATAGCCGCCCATCGACAGGCCGGCGATGGCGCGGTAACGCTTGCCGGGGCGTATGCGATAGTTCTTTTCCACATAGTTCATGATGTCTCTGAAACTCTGCTCAAACGTGCCGTCCATCCAGTTCTTGTGGGCAAACGTGGGCTGCACATTACCCTCGGCACTCATGTTGGAGGCTGCCAGTTCATCTACGTTGCCATTGGGCATCACGACAATCATCGGCTCTGCCTTTCCGCTGGCGATGAGGTTGTCAAGCACCTGTGCGGCACGGCCTTGCTCCAGCCACACCGTCTCGTCTCCGCCCGAGCCGTGCAGCAAGTAGAACACAGGATACTTTTGGCGGCTCAGTTCATAGCCGGGCGGCAGATAAATCATCATGCGGCGTGTGGTACCCAGGGTGGGGGAGTCATACCACACAGCCCTGACCTCGCCATGTGGCACCTCATGAACTGCCATCGGGCAGTCGCCTTTCGGGTCGAGCACAAATGTGTTCATCACACTCTTGACATCACGCAGCGTGTGGGCATTCTCGTTGTCGAGCACCTTCATGCCATCCACCAGATAGTAGTACATGTACAGGTCCGGTTCCAGGCCGCGCAGGGTGATGCTCCACGTCTCGTTGCCGGTATGCTTCATCAGCGTGTCCAGGCGCGTGTCAATGATCAGGCGCACCGTGTCGGCATTGGCGGCCTTAACCTTAAAAGTTACTGATCCATCCTTGGTAATGTCGGGGCTGGGGAGTGACGGAGCAAAGTAATCTTGTCCGCTCATCGCCAGCGAAATCATAACAAACAAAAAGAAAAAGGAATGTTTCATATCACTTGATGATTAAAGTTTGTGCAAATTTACATCAATCCCACCGTTATTCAAAATGATGACAGGCAATTTACATTTATATAACATGTTTTACAGCCTTGCCTTGATGCGCTCCCAGGCATGGCTGCCGAACAGAAAACACTCGCGCATCGTGTCCATCATTGCCGCGAATCGGCTCATCGGAACGGTGAAACTCAATTCGTCTTTGCCTACCCAAGGCCTCACCGACGGGTCAAACAGCCCGAGGAAGCAACGGTGCCCCTGGCGGGTGTTCTCGACAACGGTCATCGACACCACGGTGCTGCAGCCTGAACCGAATCGGGCCACCACGGCATCGGGTTCGTTAGTGTCATAGAAGGCCCAACCGCACAGGCCCGACAGCACGTCGGGTGTGGCATAGAACATCACACCCTCATAGCCTTCCAATGATTCAGCCATGTCAATTCTCACGAAATTCAGGTAGGGCTTGCTGGCACGCGGCATTTCCAGACTCTTGACGTAGTCGGCGACCATTTCGGGCGTGCGCTTGTACTTCTCTGTGAGCGAGACAAAGTTGGGCACCCGCTCGGGCATGTCGCTGAAGCCCGTGTACAATTTTCCGCCACCGCAGCCAATCACCTCGGCGCTCAGGCTCACTGGAGTCCCCTCGCGGGCCGTCTGCAGCCCCTTGAAGAAACAACCTCCGATTTTGGCCGTGTCGGCAACCGGCGTGTTGCTGTATCCGAACAACAACGGCAACTGCGCCCCTTCTCCGAACGCCTCCCGGTAATTCTCAATAAATTCTCTCAATTCCATGTCACATCCTTGTTAATTCATTCATACCTACAAAGGTAACTATTCTTTGGCAAAAATTGTTTATCTTTGCACCATCAGGAGAAATAATTTAATAAAAAATAGGTAAGGAAATGAAACGATTTGTTTGGCGAGATTCAGAGGGCTTTATTAAAGAAACCAGAATTATTGTTGACACTGTTACTGGTGTTAACTACCTTTTTGTAGCAGCAGGCTACAGTGGCGGATTGACCCCCTTGATTGACGCCGATGGAAAATCCATCGTCACCCGCGTCGTCGTCGAGGACTAGACCCTGAAGCTTTAATTCAGTAAGTAGAATAAGTGAGACGGCTCACTAGATGTTGTTCATATATCTGGTGAACCGTTTTATGTTATATGTCCATATGATCACTTGTTCATGTGCTTGAGCATTTCGGCCTTATCAACCACGACCCAAACGGTATCCACCACTTGACCTTGCTTGCTGCTCATCTGGCGCAGGGGATTGGCGAAGTCCTTGTCGAGCACCTCCACGTCATCGATGAAATAGTCGGTCTCACCGCGGTTTTGGAAAACGTTCTTGAAACCCCACACCTCGTGGTACTTGAGTTTTACTTTCCATCCCTCGATTTGAGCCTGGTAGAGCAGCTGCACGAGTGAATCCTGGTCGTTGCGGTCGTTGTCAAATGAGAACTGGAAGGGATCACCACTGGTGTTCATGCCCGTTTGGGTGAGGTTCATGCGGCCTTCCCAGGAGTCCCAGATGACACCTTTCTTGGTAAACTCAATCAGGTTTCCCACCTTCTCGCCCACTGAGTAATTCTCCTTACATCCGGTCAATGGCATCAGCACAACAGCCATGAGGCATAAATACAATAATCGTTTCATCACAAATACGTAGTTAAAAGGGTACTATACTTCAAGAAAATACAGCAAAAACCATGCCAATGGTTTGATGCTTTAGAAGATTGCACGGGAACCGTAATGGCCCGTGCAATCAGTTATCATGTTAGATGAATTATTCTAATCTTTCATCGCTAATCTCTAATCGGCAAAGTTTTTAGATCCAGCCCATTGAGTGGTAGAGGAAGGCGATGAGGTAGCCGGCGATGCAGGCGACGATGGTGTGTACCAGACCGGGCATCATGAAGGAGTGATTCAGCAGGTACTTGCCGATGACCGTGGTGCCCGTTCGGTCGAAGTTCACCGTGGCGATATCCGAGGGATTATTACTCTAATAATGAAGTAAAATGTAGTTGTTTTTTATGAGTTATCAGTAATCTGACTATTCTCGGAATCGTTATTCTTAACATTCTGAATGATTTCTGATAATATTTTTTTTGATGACTCTTCTGTCGCTTCTTTTACTTTACCTTTTCCCATTTCCTGAGTATAGACCATGCGATTGGTGCTAAATACAGATTTTATTATAGCCTTAACAGGTTTAAAGAAAACCAAAATGATTACAATTATAGCAATCAAATAGAATATGGTAAATTTGTTAAGCCAATCATGTGAATTAGAAAAGATTTTAGTCCAATTATATACAAGATAGATTGCAAGTAGTCCAATAATGTATTTAAATATGCTCCAATAGTGAATATTATATGTCTTATACTGTGTGTCAGATGGATTCATAACAACTTCAGTATCTGTTTTTTTTGATTTCGTGCTAGTGTTGGAGTCTCTTGAGTCAATACGTTGTCTATAAGATAATCCTGTGCCAGGTATACCGATATTAAGAAATGTGCCTCTTTTACCAACACTTATACTTGCTCCTCTTTTACCAAAAGAAGTGCTAATGCCGGTTTTCCCGATATATAGCCTAATTCCAGGTGCAACTTTTTTTGATTTACGATATCTCAGTCCCATTTGAGTCAGTCAATATTTGTTGTACTGCAAAAATACAAATGTTTTATAGTTAGGGCAAATGAACTCACAGGTTTTCTGTTTTTTAAGTCATGATTTTATATGTTTGTTGTCTTAATTTGATTAACTTTGCATAATGAAGAAATGATAGAACCATGACGATACGAGACAAGATAAGAGAAATAGTAGAGCCGAGGAATGAGAATAGAGTTTCTCATTTTTACGATTATATAATGCTGATAGCGATAGTTATTGGTATAATTCCCTTAATGTTTAGGGAACAAAATAAATTGTTCTGGTATTTTGATATAATTTCTGTAATTTGTTTTATAGTTGATTACATACTGCGCTGGTTAACAGCGGATTATAATTCAAGGTATAAAGGGGTTATCCCTTATGTTGTTTATCCTTTTACACCTATGGCAATAATTGATTTGCTTTCAATTTTGCCTGGATTCAATTTACTTAATCCAACGTTTAAAGTTGCCCGTATATCTCGTATGCTGAAAATCGTAAGAGTTTTCAAAATTATCAGATATTATGAGCCATTAGAGATAGTCATAACCGTTATAAAGAAACAATCTAAGTTTTTAATGACAGTGCTGTCATTAGCGATTCTTTATATATTTGTAACTGCATTAATAATGTTTAATGCTGAAACGGGAATCAACCCAGAAACTGGACAACGCCTTTTTAGCGATTTTTTTGATGCTTTTTACTGGGCGGCATGTACTCTAACAACAGTAGGCTACGGTGATTTCTATCCTGTATCAGATTTGGGGCGTCTTATTAGTATAATATCATCAATTGTTGGAATAGCCATCATTGCCTTGCCCTCTGGTATTGTTACGGCAGGTTATATCGAGGAGCTAAACTCACGGAAAAAACCTTACCTAAATGATAAGAATGGAATAAATGATAAATAGGGATATTGTAATTCTCATAATAAGATTGCACGGTCCTCATGTGGGGCCGTGCAATCTTTATGTATGGATTATTCTTTTAAATCCAGCCCATTGAGTGGTAGAGGAAGGCGATGAGGTAGCCGGCGATGCAGGCGACGATGGTGTGTACCAGACCGGGCATCATGAAGGAGTGGTTCAGCAGGTACTTGCCGATGACCGTGGTGCCAGTTCGGTCGAAGTTCACCGTGGCGATATCCGAGGGATAGTTGGGGATGAAGAAGTAGCCATAGACCGAGGGCAACACACCCAGCAGAATCCAGCCGTCGATACCCAGCTTGTAGGCCAGCGGCAACATGGCAACGACTACTGCGCCCTGGGAGTTGACGAGAACCGATACCAGGAAGAAGGCAAAGGCAATCGACCACGGGTACTGTTCAACCAGGCCGGCTAGCATGTCTTGGATTTCGCCCAGGTAGTTGGCAAAGTAAGTGTCGGCAAGCCATGCGATGCCGTAGATGGCAACAACGGCTACCATACCGCTCTGCCAAACGGGGCCGGCGATGGCCTTTTTGGGCTTCGCCTTGCAGAAGATAATCATCAGCGCCGCAGCAGTAATCATCACAATCTGGATGACGAGGTTCATCTTCAAGGGGGTAGGATGTGTCTTGGTCAATCCGTCAACGGCGATGCCCAATTTGGCGAGTTGGTCGGCGGTGATGGTCACGCGCGAACCGATGAGTTCGACGGTAGCGTCACCGTCAATGGCCTTGATGGTGTCATAGGAGGGCAGCAGATTCTGGAAGATGGCGAAGAACACGATGACCAGCAGGGCGCCAAAGAAGATATAAACGGCACGCTTGCTCTCGGGAGCAATCTTCTTGTCGAGGGTGGTAGCGGTGCTGCCGTAGATATACTCGCGCTGGGCGGGATCGGCAATCTTCTTCTGGAACTCGGGATCCTTGTCCAGGTCCTTGCCGCGCTTGTAGGAGGCGGCAGAGGCAATCAAGATACCCAGTAAGCAGGCGGGAATGGTCACCATGAGCACCTTGGGGATGGTGATATCGTAGCCGTTAGCGCCGCTGATGGTGATGAACGCCACAACTGCAGCAGCGATGGGCGAGCAGGTGATACCGATCTGTGACGCGATGCTGGCGATACCGCAGGGACGCTCAGGACGGATGCCCTTCTTGATGGCGATGTCGCAGATGATGGGCATCAAGGTGTAAACCACGTGGCCCGTGCCGACGAGCACCGTCAGGAAGAACGTGCACAGCGGGGCCAGGAAAGTGATGCGGTCGGGATGCTTGCGCAGCATCTTCTCGGCCAACTGGATGAGCCAATCCATACCGCCCGATGCCTGCATGATACCGGCGCAGGTGACTGCAGCAATGATGATGTAAATCACATCGGTGGGCGGGGTTCCGGGCTTCATGCCGAAGCCAAACACGAGAATGGCCAAGCCGATGCCTGAGATGGCACCCAGGGCCAGGCTACCGTATCGCGAGCCGAGCCACAACGCGCCCAGCACGATACAGAGTTGAATGATCATGATTAGTGTCATATCGTCTTAATTAATTGTTGTAAATAGTCAACGGTAAAAGGAGAACAGTAATAGTGAACAGTTGTGTCTGTCATCGGGCAGCAAACTCCTAATTTCTAATTTCTAATTCCTAATTCCTCATTAGTACCTGATGCTCACTTGCACAAACACGGTGCTGTAGTCAGGATCGGCAAGAGCGCGGTCATGGGTGAAACAGTATTCGGTCTGCACCTCGAGGTATTTGCAGAAACGGTAGTTCAGACCCACCTCATAGTTGGTCTTGGCGGCCACGCTCGAACCGGTGGGACGGTAGAGGTCATAGCGCGCCTTGGCCATCAGTTTGTCCTTGACAACGGGAACGATGGCGAGGGCGTAGATACCGTCGCTCTTATCGTTGGCAACCTCGTTGCCGTCCTTGTCGGTATAGGTCTTGATGGTGAGGTCATTGGCGTCACCGGGCTTCTGGTAGGTCGTGGCAAAGCCGCGGCCCGTCGAGTGGATGTACTCGGTGCGCAGTTGCAGGTCGCCTTTCTTGTATTCGGCACTGAAGGCGTAGCGGTGCTGGCGCAGGCTCACCGTCTGGCCACCGCTCTTGCGGGCGAAGGAGCCTTCCCAGCCGAAGGCGCCAAGGCGCATACCCGCGATGGGCATGACCCATACGCCGCCGATGATATCCTTCCTTTCATCCACGTCCTTGACGTTGATACCCTGGCCGTTGAACACGCCCACTTGGTAGTGCAGCAGGTTACGTCCGCTGCTGTTCTTCAGGAAGTCGCCCTGGAACTGCAGACCGATGTCACGGCCGTTACTGGCATGCATACCGGTACGGTCACTGAAGCCTGCCAGTTTGCTCACGGGCTGCGAGTAACTCATGAAACCCTGGTCAATCGGGTTCATCGGGTTCTCGTAGGTGAACGGGCGCTTGAACTGACCCAACTTCACGCGGAAGAAATCAAACTTCTGCCATTCCATGAAGTAGTCCACCAGTCTGGGACTGCTGCCCAGCGTCGTGGTGTTGCCGTTGATCTGACCTTGGATTTTGTAGTAGAAGTCGTTGAGGATGCGGCCCTCAATCGAGGCCCTGACGAGCCTCAGGTCAAACGAGTTGCTGTTGCCGGCATCCTGGAACGTCGCCTGATAAGACGCCATGGCAAAGCCGCTGAATTTGGGCTTGGTGAAAATCGCATTATTGCCGTCACCCTGAGCAAATATCGGTAACAACAACATCGATGCCAATAGCATCAAGAGTAGTCGTTTAGTCATAATGTTCTAATCATTTTGGAGGTTAATATTTTTCTTTCGGCAACAAATTTAGCGTTTTTCTTCTATAAAAGCGCCAAAAAATCATTTTTTTTATAAGAAATGAAGCGTCATTTCTTTCATCTTGGAGATTATATGACCCTATTTAGGCGAAATTTTCGCAAATAAACCGTGTTTTTAAAATAAATGATTAAATTTGCGATGAAAAACTAAGTCTAACTATAAGATTATATATAATAGATATGGAAAATTCAATGAAACATTTCATCAAGGGTATCGTGGCGCTGATGATTTTCATGGCGGTGAGTGTGACCCAGATCGGTCATGCACAGACGATACGTAACGGCAATAATGCGTCGGTTGCCAAGATTGAGAGTGACGGCACAGTGAGAAACAGCAGCAATGCGGCTATTGCGCGCATCAACAGTAACGGAGAGATTCGCGACAGCAGCAACAGGCTGCTGGGAAAAATCAGCAGCAATGGTGAAGTGCGTGACAGCAACAACTCCTACGTTGGCAAGATTGAGAGCGATGGCACCGTGCGCAATCGCAGCAATTCCTACATTGGCCGAGTTGATAAGGACGGTACCGTCAGGAACAGCAGCAACAGTTCCATCGGCAACGCGAGGGGTGTTCCCATGCAATATGCCGCCCTGTATTTCTTCTTCTTCGACCTCTATTGATTCCCGAAACGGCTGATTTTGTCGAAGCAAAGTGCCCGCACTGAGCCGTTGACCCTGTAACAACATCCTGCAGCTCGCCAGCTGCAGGATGTCTGTTGTTAAGGCCAGGATGTTGGCGACGTCTTCATGATGAGCATGTGAATGATTCTTTCGATACCTTTCTGATGCTTGATGCCGTAGTGCGCCTTTGACCCCAAAAATGTGTTTTTTGTTTTTTTGCGATAATTGGTGGGCTTTTATTTGTTGGTTGATAGGTTTTTGCCTAACTTTGCCAAAAATCGTTTTTAGTTTTCACATTAACTCTAAAACCAATTTGTTTATGAAGAAAATCTTACTCTTTCTTGCGGCTGCTGCCCTATCGGTGGCTGTGAGTGCACAACCGGTGCAGAATGTTAAGTTGCCCAAGCATGACCAGGGCAAGACACGTCATGCCATCACGACGCCCCGGGCGGAACTTGCCCCGGCGTTGAAGACAGATGCCCCCAAACTGGCTGATGCGGTGGTGACTCCTCCGGCCGGCCTCGAGACCAATGGTTACCGTCTGAATGGTTACATCTTTGACGGCTCAAGCTGGCAAGTTGTGGACCGCATGTTGCAAATAGGCTTTGACGGCAATGACGTCTATTTGCAGGGCTTCAGCGTCTATCTGCCCGAGGCTTGGATCAAGGGCACGCTCAACGATGACCACACTCAAGTCGCCTTCCCCGTGCAGTACTATGGCGACCTCTACGGCAACGACCTCTATTTCTTCCCTGTCACACCTGTAGATAATGATTATCAAATCATAGATGCCGTGTTCAATTATAACGAGCGCGCCGATGTCTTTTTCCTGGACCAGGAGCAGGTGTGCTACATCCTTGAGAACGCTCATCCCGACCATGTCGGCTGGTACTACCAGTATGACAGCGAGATGAGCATCACGTCCGACGTGGGCACCGTCACCGTCCCCGACGGCCTTGAGACTCAGCCCTATATGCTGACGGGCTCTTACATGGGCTACTATGAGGATGTGGACACGTGGTTCGAGGGTGATCCCCTGATGGGCAGCGCCCAAGTCGGCTTTGACGGTGACGACATCTATATCCAGGGCTTGTGTTCTTACTTGCCCAAGGCTTGGGTGAAGGGCCATCGCGAGGGTGACAACTACGTCATCGACAACGGCCAGTTCTTCGGCCCGTTTGCCTTTGCTGGCGACGTCTATCCGCTCTACTTCATGGCTTGCGCCCCCGAGTCCATCGATGCCGAGCCGATGACCTTGACGCTGGATCCCGAGACAGGAGCTCTTGTTTCCCAGCAGTGGTATGGCATCTGTGCCGACGAAGTTGAGGTGAGTTGGTATGATATGTTAGGCAACGTTGTGCTCACGCCCGTGCTTGACGAGGCTGCTGTTCCCGCCGAACCCTCTGTGCTCTATTTCGAGTACTATGACGATGAAGATTTGGGCTTCCTGGTGCTTGACATACCCGTGGTAGATGTTGATGGCAAGCCGATGTTGACCGAGTTGCTGGGTTATCGACTCTTCTGTGACTACGGCAACGGCCCCGAGCCCTACATCTTCTGGGATGACATCTATGGCTTCGGTGCAGATGAAACAATCATTCCTTATGATTTCAATGACGACATGAACATCCTGATGGGTGGCCAGTTGGTAGTGGTTTACTTCATTGGCGCTGACATCCAGCGCATCGGCGTACAGAGTGTTTACTTTGGCGGTGACGAGATGAACCTCTCGGAGATTGGCTGGTATGACCTCCAGATGACGGATATCAAGACCATCACGACCGACACCAAGCAGGCCGTCGAATATTATGACCTGATGGGTCGTCGTGTGGATGCCGCCAAGTTGACTCCCGGTATCTATGTGACGAGTGACGGTCGCAAGATTCTTATCAAGTAACATTTATTGTCACTATCCACCACAACTGCCCCCGTCGCATCATGCTCGACGGGGGCAGTCTTTGATAGAAAACTGGATGAAAAGTTGTAACCCTCGTGAAGAATCTATAATTTTGCGGTAATAAACCCAATAACTAGAATGCAATGAACAACCGACATTTATTAAGAGTGATGGCAGCCATGCTGCTCGTGTTGGTCTGCGCCAGCAGCGCCAATGCTCAATACGGCAGTCGTGGCAACAAGCGTTATAACGAACGTTACAGCCGTGCCAATACCTATGGCGACATTGTCGAAGTGCGCCTCAGCAACCCTGGTACGCTGGAGGAGAAGATACCCTTGAACATGGTGGACCGCGTGCGTTTGCTGCATATCGAGGGACCCATGGACTCCAAGGACTTTAACTTTATCAAGAAGATTTGCAAGCGCTCGCGTTGCGTCGATAGCCATGACCGCAAGATTGACAATTACCTGGACCTGGAACTTGAACGTGCGCGCATCATGAGCGCCGGCACCAAGGGACTGTTCGGCGATAGTGGAGAACGTGATGTGCTGGGCGACGCCTTGGCCAATTGCAACCACCTGCGTTCCATCGTGCTGCCCGAGCGCACCAAGCGCATCGCCTATGGTGCCCTGCGTGGCTGCAGCGACCTGGAGGAGGTGATCATGCCGTCGGGCGTGAGATCACTGGGAGATAACGCCTTTAGCGGTTGCTACAGTCTGGAATACATCACCCTTAACGATGGATTGGAGAGCATCGGCGAGGAGTGCTTTAGCTCATGCTCCAGGCTGGACAACATCAACCTGCCATACTCACTCGTCGAGATCGGGAAAAAGGCGTTCAAGGGCACTGGATTGAAGCGCGTGTCGCTGCCCTCAAGGCTGCGGACACTTGGCGCAGCCGCCTTTGAAGACACGCCTATCACTGAGCTTGACATCCCAGCCGAAACCCAGATTGAGAACAATGACCTGGGTAAGATGAAGAAACTTGAGGAAATCACCGTGGCTAACGGCAGCCGGTATTATACCTATGAGGACGGCGTGCTGTATGACAACACTGGAGCAGTGCTGTTGTGCTGCCCTGCAGCGCGCACGGGCTCCTTCATGGTGCCCGACGGTGTGGAGGAAATTGGCAGGAGCGCTTTCGCCTATTCCCAACTGTCTGGTGTCAATCTTCCTGACGGTATGAACTTGATTGAGGCTGACGCATTCTTTGAGTGTCCGCAACTCAAGACGGTCATTATCCCTGCCAGTGTCAAGGAGATTGGTGAGTTAGCATTCTATGGTTGCAGCCGTCTGCAGCAGGTGGATCTGTCCAATGTGCGAAAACTTGGCAAAAAAGCTTTTCAGGATTGCAAGTCGTTGCAGTCGGTAGTCGCCGGTGGCTTGGGCAGTGTGCCTCAATCGGCTTTTGAGAGTTGTTCGGCATTGACGTCGGTTAAGCTGTCGTCCGAAGTCACAACCATCGGCGAACATGCTTTCAAGAATTGCAAAGCATTGGCTCAGATTACATTGCCTGACCAACTGACAACCATCTGCAAGGAGGCTTTCGAGAACTGCGCCTTGACTTCGCTGGAATTGCCGGAAGGACTGGTCACCATTGGTGAACGTGCTTTTAAGAATTGCAAGGGTTTGACGAGCGTGACGGTGCCCGATAACTGCGTGACGGTCGATAAAGACGCCTTCCGCGAGTGCACGTCACTTGTTGAGATAGACTTGGGCAAGGGCTTACGATTCCTGGGAGACAATGCCCTGCGTGAGACCGCCATTACCACCCTGATACTTCCTGAGACCACTTCCGACGTGGGTAAGAAGGTTGCCGAGAAATGCAAGAACTTGACGCGCATCGAGTGCCATGCCATCAGGCCTCCCCAGTTGGGTGGTGTTAGCAACAACAAGGTGGAACTCTTTGTCCCCGCCTCTTCGATTGATGACTACCGTAAGGCCAAGAATTGGAAAAACTTCAAGAACGTTGAGGCATTGTAACGACTTGGAGGGTTGAGATAACTCAAAGCATGGGCCAATCATCGTTCACTGCAGCGTTGTTGAGGTGGTTTGCGCAGTACGGGCGTGAACTGCCTTGGCGAGGGATTGGTGACCCTTACGGCATCTGGGTGAGCGAAATCATTCTGCAGCAGACGCGCATTGATCAGGGCACCGCCTACTGGCACCGCTTCATGGAACGTTTCCCCACTGTTGAAGCCTTGGCGGCTGCCAGCGAGGACGAGGTGCTGCGCCTCTGGCAGGGATTGGGCTACTACAGCCGTGCCCGCAACATGCATGCCGCAGCCCGTCAAATTGTTGAACAGGGTGGTTTCCCTCACACCATCGAGGGACTCCGCGCTTTGAAGGGGGTGGGGGACTACACGGCCGCTGCCGTGGGTTCGATGGCCTTCGGCCTTCCTGCTGCCGCTGTCGATGGTAACGTCTATCGCGTACTAGCGCGCCACTACGGCATCGATGTGCCCATCAACACCACGTGTGGCAAGCACACGTTCGAGGCCCTGGCCAGAGAGTTGCTGCCCGAGGGCGAAGCCGGAACCTTCAATCAGGCCATGATGGACTTTGGTGCCACCTGGTGCACGCCGCGGTCCCCGCATTGTCCCGATTGCCCCGTGGCCGAGACCTGTGATGCACTGCGCACCAGTCGCATAGACCAGTTGCCCGTCAAGGAAAAGAAACTCAAGGTGCGCGAGCGACGGTTCTCCTATATCTATATCAAACATGAGGGAATGACCGCCCTGCGGCGGCGCCCTGCCGGCGATATCTGGCAAGGCTTGTGGGAGCCGCTCTTCATCGAGAACGCTCCCTTGCCTGAACTGGGTTGCCCGCTCACGCTGCTGGTCAGTGGCGTCAAGCACGTGCTCACCCACCGCATCCTGCTCGCCGACTTCTACCTCGCCGAACCGTCTGCACGACCTGACCTGCCGCCAGAGTATGTATGGATAAAAGAACGGGAGATAGGCGATTACGCCCTCCCCCGTTTAGTCGAAAAACTCTTGGAAATCTTGTTTGCTCTAAATAACCAGATACGGAATTAATACTTTTCCTAAATTCGAAATGGTATATAAAGCATCAGTTTCCTAGACTTTTCAATGCCGCTATAGCATCGGCGTTGCCTTGTTTTGCAGCTTTTTTGTACCACTTGATAGCTTCGACTTCACTTTTAGGCACGCCATAACCTAAATAATAACATAGGCCAAGGCTATATTGCGCTGCAGCATGCCCCTGGGAGGCTCCCAGACGGAACCATTTTGCTGCTTGGTCATAATCGATCTCGACGCCATTGCCATAAACGTAGCATAACCCTAGATTGTATTGCGAAGAGGCATGCCCTTGTTTTGCGGCCTTTCTAAACCATTTGGCTGCCTCGGAGCAATCCCTTGAAACACCTTGGCCTTGAATATAACAAATCCCCAAATTGAATTGCCCGTCAGGATATCCTTGCTCAGCAGCTTTTCGGTACCATGTAACCGCCTTAGCATCGTCTTGTTTCACGCCTTGACCATTTGAGTAGCATATACCAACATATGTCTGAGAAGATGCATTGCCCTGGTCCGCCGATAGAAGAAAGAACCCGAAAGCCAGATCATAGTCCTGTGATACTCCAGTGCCGCTATAGTAACAAAAGCCTAAATTGTGTTCTGCACCGGCATTTCCTTGGCTAGCCGACAGTCTGAACCACTTAATGGCCTCGGAATAATCTTTTATCACCCCTGCCCCTTGTATATAGCATAGACCTAAGCTGTTTTGCGCTTCAGCATATCCTTTTTCAGCAGCTTTTTGATACCATTTTGCTGCTTCGGTGGGATTCTGTGACACGCCACGGCCTTGTTCATAGCAGACGCCTACATTGTATTGCATCATGACGTCTCCCTTTTCTGCTGCCTCAAGAAAACTTTTAAACTCCTCGGACTGGTATTGCGCTAAAGCGTTGATGCTGCCAATAAGCAGCATCAACCCAAACGTGAAGAAATTAGTGTATTTCATCATTATTCGATATCGCTTTCTGGAGGATTGATGTCAAAGAGGTAGGTCTTGAGACGCTCGCTCTGCTTGACGATGGCTCCGTCCATTGTGGCTTTGATGAGATGTACCAGGCACGTCAGGTGTTCGGCTTTGTTGTTATACATGCCGTAGTAGCGCTGGTGTAGCTCGTCGCAAGCCGTGATAACGGCCGTGTCATCTCCCGTTGCGTTTGGTTCGGGATAGGCCGTGTTGATGACTTCCTTGAGCATCGTGATGGGACTGTAGTATCGGGAAGTGTGGTCTACAGCGCCGTCTACCAGGAATTCCTCCTCGACTTCGATGTAGTATTTGATGTACATTCCCTTGGGCTCATCATCGTTACCGCATGATGAGAATGTTGTCATCGTGCCGATGAATACCAGTGACAGCAGCAACACGCGACACAGTGAAAAATAATGTTGGATGTCTTTCATTTGAAATGGATATGAATATATCTGTTTAACGAGAAACAAAGCATTTTATTGCACACGAGCAACCTCGGCCGATGATGCATCAGGCCGTCGGTTGCTCGTGTACCGCTAGCTCGCTAGGTGATGTCGGAATGTGGGTGCTTTTACTGCTCTTCCAGATCCTTGTTGATAGCGTCAGTAATCGTGGTGATCGTTGTCTTCGATGGGCTTTCATTCAGGACTTTATCAATGAGAACCTGAGGTTTAAGAACCCGGTGCCTGGAAGACTTCTGCACTTTCTCATCTTGAAGCTTCATGTTGATGAGGGTGGTGACATCGGTAATGTTGATCACGCCATCGTTGTTCGCATCCAGTTCCTGTGTCTGAGGCGCGGCAATGTTGGTATCATTACCAAGCACATAGTTGATGCAGCGATCAATGAGGGCATCATTGTTGGCGCTGGCAGCAAAGGCGGTTGCTACAACACAAAACAGCAGAGTAAAGACTTTCTTCATATCGTTTTATATTTTTAGATTGTTTGTTGTTATTCTCTTGAGGCAAAGCCTATCTTTTCTGGTGACAAAGGTAGTAAGATGAATTGGATTATGCAAGCGGAATATGTGAAATAATTTTATTTATTATAAGTCGCCGCTCACTCGTCCATGTTAGCGGGTCGAGCGCCGAAGTGGTAGGTCTTCAGCGGGGTACTCCTCATGACAATCTCGCCGTCCATGGCCGCGCGGTAGAGCTTGACAACGCACACGGTGTTCCGCTCATCGCCGCCGTACATGAGCTTGTATTGCCTGTAGATATCGTCAAGCGCCGCGATGACGGCTGCATCGTTACCAGTCGTGCCGTTCACGGGATAGGCTTCATGGAGGGCGTTCCTCATCTTCACGATTGTGTTGGATAGCACATCGGCAATCGGTTGTGACGAGGTGCCTTGGCTCTCATCCTCCTCCGACAGGGAGATTCTGACTTGGGAATTGATGGTCATGTAGTAGCCCACGAGCCAGTCTGGCTCATCGCTGCCACATGAAGTGGCCATCGTCAGCGTGCACAGGAGAAATAGCGATATCAATAGGCGCTGGTACATTTTTGTAAGATGCTGTTCCATAATCGTTCTCGAGTTGATGTTGTCAATAGGCAAAGGTAGTAAAATGATTTGGATTATGCAAATCGCTGAATGGAAAAAAAGATGAAAGAGCCTAAGAAATCATGAAAAAAAGTGTGTTTTTCACTAATTATTCCTAATTTTGCAAGTTAAAGCAATAAATAACGATAGCAAGGTAAAAACTTCGGCAGACTTCAAATATTGAAATGCCCTTGATGGCATTATATTTGCAGGAAAGTCTCCCGATTAGTGAAATGAATCTGACGAGAGGAACATATAACGTGTTGCGCAGCGTGGTGGTAACCGTGCTGGTGACGGTCGTTGCTCTCGTGGCCCTCGCCTATCTGCTATTGCTTTTGCCGCCAGTTCAGCAGCGCTTGTGTGATGAGGGCGAGAAGGCATTGGGTGAGTTCCTCAATACCGAGGTTAACATCGGCTCGGTGTCAATTTCTCCCTTCAATCAGCTGGAACTCAAGGATGTCTTGGTCAACGACCAGCAGGGGGATTCCCTGCTCACTATCGGCAAACTGGGTGCCGGCATCAGCCTCAAGGACCTGGTTTTCGACCGCCGCATCGTGGTTACCTATGGCGAAATCGTCGGTCTGAACGGACATGTGACACGACCCGATAAAAACAGCCCAACCAACATGCAGTTTATCATCGACGCTTTCAAGCCTAAAGATGATAAACCGCCCAAGCCGTTTGACGTTCAGGTCAATACAGTGGTGGTGCGCAAGTCGGCGCTCACCTATGATGTCCTTGACCAGCCTCAACGCCCTGGCCGATTCGACCCGAATCATCTGGCTATTGACAACCTTCGTGCCGACCTCACCTTGCCGCGGTTGAAGAATAATGATTTCGACATCAGGGTGAAGCGTTTGTCATTTGATGAAGCGAGCGGTTTCTCGCTCAAGCGCCTCTCCACCGATGTGCATATCACCGATAACGCCCTTGATGTCAAGGATATCAAAGTGCAGTTGCCGAACAGCGACATCCGCTTGGATGACGTGCACCTGACTTATTCGTCTCTCAAGAACCTGGGGAACGAGCTGAAGGATATGCCATTGAGGCTGAGCACCCCGGGCAGTACTGTCGCCCCTTCGGACTTGGCTGCCTTCGTGCCGCAGTTGGCGCAATACAAGACGCCGATGACGATTGCCACGACTGTCGTGCGTGACGGCAACCGCATCGAGGTGCCCAATTTGAACCTTCAGTCCACCGATGGCGCATTGGCTGTCAACGCGCGAGGTGGTGTCACATTGCCCACTGGTGGTGGTTACCATGCGTTGGACTTGGATAAGGTTGACCTGAAGGCTTCCTCGGGCATGTTGTCGCAACTCACGGGTGTCATTCCCGGACTGACCCCTCAAGCCCGCTATATCATTTCGCATTGCGGCAATGTGAATGTCAATGGTGAATTGCACAGCACCCCCGCCAACTTGAGTTTTAATGGTCACGTTGGCTCTTCGCTGGGCAATGCCGATCTCAATGCCAAGATGAAACGACAGGGTACCGCCAGCCATATTGCGGGACACGTCAAAACCGACGGTCTGCAATTAGGGACCTTGCTCGAAAAGAACGACCTGGTGGGGCAGGTTGCCATGGATGCCCAAATCGACGCCGTGCTGAACGGTCGGGACGTGTCGGGCAAACTGCAAGGCCATATCCCCTTCATTGATTTCAGGGGCACGCGTTATCACGACATCACCGCCGACATTGACAAGCAGGGCAACGGCTATACCGGAGCCTTGACAATGAATGACCCCAACGTGCGCATCCAGGTTGACGGCAAGGCGCTGATTGACGGCGCCAAGTCAAACTATGACGTGAACATCAAAACCGATGGCTTGAACCTGGCGCGCTTGGGCATTACTGACAAGTATGCCGATCACAGGCTTTCGACGACGGCCACAGTATCGTTCTGGGGCAACTCGCTTGATAACGCGTCGGGCGTTGTCGAGTTAAACGACTTTGCATTCACCGATGCTAAGGGCGAGGGTTTGAAGTTCAACAACTTGAAACTCTTGGCCGACAACAATGGTGGCATGGACAAGATCATCACCATCGAGAGCGACCACGTGGACGGCTTCGTGTCGGGACAATACGACTTCCACACGATAGTTCCAACGGTCAAGCACATGCTCTCGAATGCATTCCCCAAGTACTTTGGCGACTATGCCGACTATACCCACAAGGGCGAGCCTAACGACGTGAGACTCAACCTGGTTATCACTCCCGATGAGTCGTTGCACGCGATGCACAATCTGCCCTTTAAACTGGCTTACAGGACAGTTGTCGAGGGTGAACTGAACGAGAGCGACAGCACCTTCAACCTTGTGATGGACGCCCCCTTGATTATACAGGGCAACAAGGTGATTGAACGTACGCTCCTGTCCGCTTCGCTTGACAACGAGACCGACAAGGTGGTATTGAATGTTCAGTCCAGTTATCCGGCCAAGAAGGGCATGATCGACTTGAACTTGGATGCCAGCGGTCAGGACAACCGCATCGGAGCCAATCTGTCTTGGTGTGTGCCCCAGGAACATGACTTCCACGGCAACATCAATTTGGGCGGTCTGCTGGACCGTGGCGAGGATGGCGGCTTGAAGGCCGACATTGATATCCATCCGTCGCAACTCGTGTTCAACGACACGATATGGGGCGTGGAGAAAGGCCACATCGGAGTTGAGAACGGCGTCATCACAGTCGAGAACCTTTCTGGTGGACATGGCCTCCAGTTCCTCCAGGTTAATGGTAAAATCTCCAAGGATCCTGATGATGAGTTGTGTCTGGAAATGAATGATTTGAACCTGGACTATGTCTTTGGAACGTTGGCGATAGATAATGTGGACTTCGGTGGCAGGGCCACCACAAAGGTCTATGCCAGTGACCTGTTATCGGGTTCGCCGAGGATTTACACGCCGAGTTTTGCCATCAAGAATGTCTCCTATAACGACGCTGTTCTGGGCGACTTGGACTTCAGGGCCGAGTTTGATACCAAGACACGTGGCATTTTGGTGAATGGTGGCATTGACCAGCCCAACGGCCGCCGCACCGACCTTGACGGTGGAATCTATGTGGCCGATGACTCGCTCTACATCGAGTTCGACACCGACCATGCCAATGTGGCTTTCCTCAAACCCTACATGTCGGCTTTCACGAGTGATGTGCAAGGCGAGATGTCGGGTAAAGCCACCCTGTTCGGCAATTTCCACACCATCAACCTGGAGGGTGATATCGTGGCCGACTCTATCCGCTTCCTCCTCGACTATGTGAACTGCTACTACACGGCTTCGGATGTGCACATTCACGTGATACCCGACTTTATCGAGTTCAGTGACATCCCCATCCATGACCGTGAAGGGCATGAGGCAAAATTGGGTGGCTGGCTCAAGCACGATGCTTTCCACCGTCCCGAGTTTAACTTTGCCATCACCGATGCCCACAACTTCTTGAGTTACGATACCAATCCGTCCATCAATCCTGACTGGTACGGCACCATCTACGGCAATGGCGCTTGCTTTGTCGATGGCGGTCCTGGCATTGTCAACATCAGTGTGAAAATGACGTCGGCGCCGCGCAGCAAGTTCACCTTGGTGATGAATGATACCGAGCAAGTCGACAACTACAACTTCATCACCTTCCGTGACAGGGAGGCTCCGTTAAAATCTGTTGTAGCGCAGGAGCAGGACTCTGTCGATTTGGTATTGAGCCAGTTGAAGAAACAGGTGCAGCAGGAGGTGAATACCGAGCCCAGCGCCTATAATATAGACCTGCAGGGCGATATCACGCCCGATTTGGCGTTGACCGTGATCATGGACCCCGTCGGCGGCGACCGCATCAAGGCGACCGGCAGCGGCCACATGCGTCTGACCTATAACAACAATGGCGAGCTTGGAACCTATGGCAAGTACACGCTGGACAAGGGTACCTACAACTTTACGCTGCAGGATGTCATCATCAAGGATTTCACCATCCGCGAGGGCAGCAGCATCAGTTTCCAGGGCGACCCCTATGCCGCGATTCTTGACCTCGAGGCAGCCTATGCGCTGAATGCCAACATCAGGGACTTGGATGAATCTTTCGCCGACGACGCTATCGCCCGTGCCAATGTGCCGGTGCATGCCCTCTTGCGCGCTAAGGGCATCATCAGCCAACCCGAGATTTCGTTCGACCTCGAGTTCCCGTCGCTCACCACCGAAACCTACCGCAAGGTGAAGAGTATTATCAGCACCGACGAGATGATGAACAGGCAGATTATTTATCTGCTGGCCCTCAACCGTTTCTATACGCCAGAGTATATGCTCGGCTCTACCACTGCTAACCAGAACGAGTTCATCACATCGGTTGCCTCATCGACCATCGCGGGGCAATTGAGCAACATTCTGGGCAAGATGACCGACAACTTGTCGATCGCACCCAATGTCCGCACCCGGGACAACTTCAACGATGTGGAGGTGGATGTTGCATTGTCGAGCCAGTTGTTGAACAACCGCCTGCTGCTCAACGGCAACTTCGGCTATCGTGAGAACACCTATAGCACGAGTAACACCAACTTCATCGGTGACTTTGACCTGGAATACCTGCTCAATAGCCGTGGCACGTTCCGCCTCAAGGCCTACAACCATTTCAATGACCAGAGTTACTATAGGCTCAATACGCCGCTGACCACCCAGGGCGTGGGCATCGTCTGGAAGCATGATTTCGACAAGCCCAAACGCAAGGCCAACGATAAAACTGAATTGGAGCAGGGCCGTGACAGTATCCCGGTGCGTGTACCTTCACAACCCAGCGACAGCCGTGACAGCAGCGTGCGGCAGCCAGTGCCCATGGTCACGTTGAGGCCTGCGGCACAACATGATAAAAAGCCCTCAACTGCACCATGAGATGTCGGCTTGTGACCATATTGGCTATCTTATTGATGGGTTGTGCGGCACTCAGTGCCCAGCAACCTCTCGAGATGAGTGATAGCCTTGGCACGACGCTGATAGGGAGTGACAGCATCACCACCACACCTCAACTCGTTGATGTCCGTCTTGATAGTCTGGAGACCCGTCTGGAGAGCGTGGAGTCCAAGATGGACAGCTTAAACGAGAAGGACAGGTGGCGCAAGGTCATCTTTCGCCGCGGGTGGAGCATCAACGACACCACTATCCACTACCCGAAGGTGTTGAATTTCGGATTCAAAACCTACCGGTGGCTGAACAAAGCCTTGAATTATTATGACTCGACCTACGTAGTCAATCCCGGCAAGACAAAAGGAAAAAAGTTCAAAGTCATGCTCAAGAACAGCAATTGGCTGGACTTCTACTCGGGACATCTGGGCAAGTGGGAAACGCCTGTGCAACTCAACAGTAACGTCACATCGTTGTTCGGATTCCACATTAGTGGCATGGGCCTCAGTTTCACCTATATGATCAACGTCCGTGACCTGCTGGCGGGAAGATTCATTCACAACCGCCGACTGCAGTTCTCGTTCACCACATCACGCATCTTTATCGAGGGCTACTACCGCAAGAACGATGAGAGCTCGGTCCACCTGCATCGGTTGGGCAAGTGGATGGGTGATCAGACTTTCTATGGTCTCAAGCGTGAGAGCTATGGTTTGGATGCCTATTACATCTTTAACCACACCCATTATTCCCAAGCGGCGGCCTACTGTTTCTCCAAGTACCAGAAACGCAGCGCCGGTTCGCTGATGGCTGGCATCTACTTGAGCCACCAGGATGTGGTCATGGACATGAACCAACTCAGCGACACACTGCAAGAATTTCTCCCCGGTAAAGTGACCGACTACCGCTTCCGTTACCGCGACTTCGGGGTAATGATCGGCTATGGCTACAGTTGGGTTTTCCATCACGGGTGGCTCTTCAACGTCACAGCCGTTCCCAGTGTCGGCTATCGCCACAGCTTCCCCAATTCCATTGACGGTAAACGGTCGCTGTTGTCCACCAACCTCAACGGCCGCCTGGCGCTCGTCCGCACCGCCGGCAACTTCTTCTATGCCCTCACCTTCAGCCATGAGGGGCACTGGTACACCAGCACTAACCACAGCTTCTACAACAGCTACAGTAACCTAGAGGTGACAGCCGGCTTCCGCTTCTGATGATTCTTTTGGGAATAATGGGTGCACTTTGCGCCATCACAGCCTGTTTGGAGCTGACATGAGTAGCGGAATTTGCCGAATTGCGCCAAAAGCACTACCTTTGCAGCCGTTTATTGGGCCAATGGGTCCAATTTGTCTGATTTGACCGATTTGGAGAAATGAGTGTAACGATATTAGGAATAGAATCGTCATGCGACGACACGTCGGCAGCGGTGTTGAGAGACACGGTGTTGTTGAGTAACGTCATCGCCAGCCAGCGTGTGCATGAGGCCTACGGTGGTGTGGTGCCCGAGTTGGCGTCACGCGCCCATCAGCAGAACATCGTCCCTGTTGTCAGCGAAGCCATCCGCCAGGCGGGCATTGACCGCAAGGACATTGACGCCATTGCTTTCACGCGTGGCCCCGGCCTGCCTGGGTCGCTCCATGTGGGTACCTCGTTTGCCAAGGGGTTGGCCCTGGCGCTCGACATCCCGCTGGTCGATGTCAACCACCTGCATGGCCACGTGCTTTCCCACTTCGTCAAGGAGGCGCCCGATGCCGAGGTGCCGGAATTCCCTTACCTGTGCCTGCTCATCAGCGGCGGCAACAGCCAGATCATCAAAGTCAACTCGCCCCGCGAGATGGAGGTGTTGGGACAAACCATCGACGACGCCGCCGGCGAGGCTTTCGACAAGTGTGCCAAGGTCATGGGCTTGCCCTATCCTGGCGGCCCACACATCGACAAGTTGGCTGCCATTGGTGATGCCAAGGCTTTCAAGTTCGCCAAGCCCCATATCGAGGGCTACAACTACAGTTTCAGCGGCCTGAAGACGTCCTTCCTCTACACCCTGCGCGACGCGCTCAAGGAAAATCCCGACTTCATCGAGCAGAACAAGGCCGACTTGGCTGCCTCGCTGCAGCGTGTGATTATCGAGATTCTGATGGACAAGTTCGGCAAGGCCATCAAGGCCACGGGCATCAAGACCATCGCCATCGGTGGCGGTGTGTCGGCCAACAGCGGCATGCGTGCCGCCGTCGAGGACTACGCCCGCCGCCACCACCTCATGGCCTTCATCCCCAAGCGCGTTTTCACGACCGACAACGCCGCGATGATCGCCATCGCCGGCCACTACAAATTCCTCAACAAAGAATTCTGCGACATCACCGCTCCGCCTTTCCAGCGCGTCATCATCTAACTGACTGACGAGAATCTCCTAATGATCGACCTGACGGTCGAGAAATCCAAAAAAATCTATTCTTTTTGATTTCTTGCGAGCGATTGCGAGCAATCAATTTTTTGTTTGTTTGCGTTCTGTCAAGAGCGCGGATGCGTTGGGCAAGGATAGGGTGTGAGGTTGCTCAGAGCAAGGCTTCTTAAATCCTATGGTTTTCAATGGTTGTTTTGATGGCATCGAAGCAGAGGCGCTGGATCTCTTTGTTCCAGTGCCTTCTGTCATAGATGGGACGGTCTCCGTCATAACCGATGGCATTTTGTGCAATGGAGCCCACCATCATTGCCAGAGAGTCTGCCGGTACACTGTCTGACACTTCTGCCATCCAGAAGATTAGTTCTCCGCACTGGATGGTTCTTGTGAACTTCTCTTGGGGTGGGCGGCTATAAGCAAATGTCATCAAGTGCCAATACTGGGAAGGTCTGTCCTTGGTATAGTCAACCAGCAGCCCTTCTGTCTTGGCTCGCTTGATGTAACCGCCATCCTTCTGCTGATAGCCAGCACAGACTAATCGCTCAGTCATGGGGCATGGTGCATCTTCTTTGTCTTTGAAATAATTGATAACCTGTTCTATTGTCATGGCTCTTTCTTAATTAACGGCTCAATGATTGCCAATGCCTTCTCATGTTTCTCGACAATGCGCCAGTAGCCACCAGCACGACCACGCCTCAAGTTATGACACAGGTCATTGTATTTCACATGGATAGCAATCTCATTACCCGACTGGGCAATGCGCTGCACATAATTTTCATAAGGCATATCTTTGCTGTGTGTCAGTAACCTTAACGCCTCCACTATAGGCTCATCCACGCCACGTTCAAGCAGATCATCAAACGTGAAGTCCGTGTCTTCTACCACATCATGCAGCAAACCGGCAATTATCTCTTCGCGGTTACGTCCTGCAAGCCCCACAGTCATTGGATGAAGGATTACAGGTTTGCCGTCCAGATCTTTTTGTCCGTCATGCGCTTCAACCGCCAAACGCAAAGCGTCTTCAATCGTCATCATGCAATAAGACATCTTCTTTTGAATGATTAATAATTTTAGTTGCGACCCCCATTATCCAATGCTTACAGATGACACTGGCGATAAATTCAAATACTTGTTAAGCAACCTAAGACCTGCAAGAACTCGATCTTCTATATCGATACCATCAATATTCTGCTGGATATCATAGGTCTCAACAACTTCATCACCCTCAATTCTACAAATCGAGTATTGATTATTGTTCAAGGTTAAATACAAACCTTGATTCTGAAGTATCAGTTTGTCTAAACCATGATTGTTGTACTCCCATTGGGAATAGTCGCCGATTTGGAGGCCAACAGTTTCACCACCTGCGATTTCATAAAGTGTTTTGAGGAAGATATCGTAATTCATTCCACCTGTACTGAATTCAGTCATCATCATCAGGACATGATATGTATCACGTCCCGTTTCATCATGGCCTCGCCAATAATATTTACCCCATCGATTCGGCATCATCTGGGAATATTTCACGAGATAATACCTTACAGGCATTTCTTTTGCGGATTGGAGATAATTCCAGGAAATTTCCTGCAACTTTTTATCGGTGAACTCCTCATGTATAGACAATAAGTCCCGAAGCGTTTTACTGAGGTTGTCTTGCAATTTCACAGGGCCGAGTATATCGCGCCAGACACCGGTAGCCAATCGCTTGTCAGCAGTTCCTATTTGATAACGGAACGAGTCTTCGACAAATATATCTCCGAGAGACAGCAAAGCACGATTCACCTCATTCAGGTCTTGATTAAAGAGACTATAGAAACGGTCACACCAGTCAACATGATCTAAACCAACAGAAGCAATATGCCCATTCAAATATGGATGGTCTTCAAGGCAGTAAAGCATTTCGGCCTTTTCTGGATGTTCGTTTGTCCATTGCAGCTTTTCTGCTTCTTCTCGCATTTGGGTATTATTAAAGTGATCTTTACCCTCAGTGGATTCTTTTGCTGTCCCATCAATGATGATTTCTTCAGTCTGACGCATCAGTCCACTGATATAATCATCACGCATAGTATCACGAGAGTTCGCTGCCAGATTGTTCAACATTCGTAAACGACGCGTAAACTGCTCATCTGTGATTCTATCTCGGTTCTGAAGAAATAAGACGAAGGCATATAGCAGAAGGAAACGATTATAGGCAAACTTGCGGCGGTTACCCTCATGTAAACCGCTATTGCGGCAACATTCGGCGAAAAGATCTGTTTCTTTACCAACCGCCACCCGATTCGCTTGATGGGTCGAAGACAAATAGCGGCTGAAGAAATCTGAGATTCTGGTCTTCTTGCGCTCAGGTGATGTGGGTTCTATTTGTACCCAAATATCAAATAGTTTGATTAGAAACTCTGCATTCTCATTGGCTTTATCACAGTCAACTGAGAACAGTTGCTTAATGATATCAAAATCCTTTTCGATTTCAGCCAAGCCATTTTTGAAACAGATGATGTCGCTTACAAAATGAACATAATGGAGAAACTCATCATCAATCACACTGTCAGCTTCAGCATCGCCAGTTCCGCTATCACGATATGGCCACAACAAGTCGGTCCAGTCGGTATCGATTTTGTGAGCTATTTGTTTTGACAAATCCTCATCAACATCTTTCAATGACAGTTCTAATTCCGCTTTCCAGTGCTCAAACTGGGTCAATGGCTTACCGCGGGAGTTCATCTTGATGTACAGCTCATCGGTAAGGCCCATTTCATTGATAGGAAGGAAATAGAATGTGATGGCATCACCAGTAATTTTCTCCCATAAACCTGAGGTGTCCTTGAAATGCTCATGAATGGCATCCAGCATGACAAGCATTGATTGCACAGTCGGGTCACTTTCCCATTCAAGCAGAAACCAGGCTTCATCTTCAATCTGACTTCTCAACTCCGGCTGAGAAAAATCAGGGTTGAAGTCCACCAGTTTTTCACAAAAATCGCGAGAACCAGAACGAGTCTCATAAGAGAAAAAGCGAAGGAATGCATATTGATCCTCTTCAATGTTTTCGTGCTTGGCGATGTAGTAATGCAACAAGAAAAGTGTTGTCAGTCGTTGTTGACCGTCAAGAGGAGTGAGAACGTGAGTATTTTTACCTCGTAGTTTGCTGGTTTCAATGTTGCCATAAATGAAATCAAGAGTCTGCTTCTGGTCGTTGACAAGAGCATTATATAGCGCATTCAGAAAACGCTCACGAATAATCGTCACTTCATCACTCGTGCGCCCTTGTGCATAATCACGCTGTATAATCGGAATAACGATGCCGCCCACTTGTTGGCCGTCCTCGTTCCAGGTGAAGATATCCTTGAAATTATGCGGTGTTGACTGTATCATAATTCTATCTGATTTGCTAAATAGGGTTTAAGTTCACGATTCATCGCAACGAGGTATGCCCGACGGTCATCTTCGCTCCAATAAATCATCTGTTTCTCATCGGCATGCTCGGTGTAATACTTGAGGAACACCATTCTAGTACAATAGGGAATATATTCACCTCGCCGGTCCAAGTCAATTATTTGTCTTCGTTTCACGTCAAACACAGAATTACTCAAGGCTGAATTCTGGCTCTTGTCAAGCAATGCCATGTTTGAAAGAGAATGTGTCAGATCCACACTTCCTTCATAGGATAGAGCAGACACGATACGTGATGAAAGTGTGTTGAACATCTCAGCGGTCAAGCTTGCTTCAGGAATAGTCAAGAATGTATTCATATCACCGATCAACGCTTCTTTTTTCCTTTTGCTCTCATCTGATTCCTCATTCAGATCTTGAATGGAAATCAAATGGTTCTCCACCCACTCGCGCCACAATTTTCGATCATTCTTCATCTCTTCCGGGTGCTGTGGATGGATGTGCTCAAGCGACCATTCTTTTGTGTTGTACACTTTGAAGGGGAAACGGGCCCCTTCTTTGTTCATGACTGAAACCACGTTGAACAAAAGCAGCAATCGGCTGATGCTTGCATAACCTTTGGCTGTATCGTATCTCAACTCGCCATAAGGCACTTTGAAATTGATGCTCTCCTTAATCTGTTTATCTAGCATCTGTTCAATTTCACTCTTTCGCAACTCAACAGGATATGTCGTAGCAGCAACAATCTCATCCATGGTCATGTGGCCAGAGGCGACAAGATAACCAATTTTGTGATATAGATTTGACTTCTTATACCACTCTTTTAGGCGATAGTAATACTTTAAGACTTCCTTCCAATACTCTTGTAAATCTTTCTTGGTATTGAAGTAGTAGAAGGTGCTATATGGGTCTTGAGTACGCTCGTCTTCTGGCACCATGAAATGGAAGATGAGGTCAATACGTGATGAATAGTTGTCGCTTCTCTCACGGGTGAGGAAGTTCCAAAAATCCTCATCGTGCAACTCGCGCTCAATGGTGTCCCATTGTAGAGCTATTTCCTGTTGCCACTTTTCGGCTTCAACATTATCTTCTTTTCGGCATAAGAACAAAGCCTTAACCAATTCTGCATTGGTGAGTGGAATCCTGCCTATATTCAAGCGCGTAAACAACGAAATGGCATCTTTATCTTCTACATTTTGGACCTCGTACCAGATGAAACGCACGTTACCACCAGTCCCAGTACTGGAGCCGAATCCTTGGTTCAATTTTTTATTAAAATATAACCAAAGAGTATCTGCTGCTGCACTTGGATCTATTCCTTCTTCTTTTAAGCCCATAAACCACTCGTCGATAGTTTTGTAGGCATCATACATAAAACGGAAATCAATGTAGTCATCAGCGTGTTCCTCGCTCATGTTCTTAAGAAACTCCGCAGATCCTTCACGAATGTCATAAGATAGGGAGTACTTTATGTCTATGCCCGTCTTGAACTTTTCCTTTATATATTTCAACAGCAGATAGATAGTGGTCAAGCGCTGTTGGCCATCAATCAGCTCATACTTACCGTCATCTCTCTTTCGTACAACTACAGGTTGCAAACAATAAGGTTTGCCGTCGCTGTACCTGATGTCTTCAAGCAAAATTCTAACTTGCTTCGGCTCCCACCTGTAACCCCGTTGGTAACTTGGAATAACAAATTCTCCACTGACTTCACCAACAAGTTTATCCTCTAATTGAATCTTATTACTCGCCATAATGGTATAAACTCTGTTTCGGGAGCAAAGTTACAATAATCTTATTTCACATCGTGGTGCGAGATGTTACTTTTTTTGATGGAGAATGCTAAGGCTGTTCTAATCTGGATTAAGGTAAGGAAGAAAACGCTCATGACGGGCGATTCCTCCTTTGTTTCGTTGGTGTCGTCTAAGTTGGGCTGCGCCTCGGTAAAGACCAAACGGGTTTGGTTCTGCTCTCGACTTGTGCGCTTTTTGACGCTGCGCATATAATTTTGCCCGTCCTTGCAGGATGGATTATTATGGTCAAGCCTTGTAGGCGTATCACCAGCACCCCTTACTGGATGCTATAAATTGTATTTTTTGTACTTGTTGTTTTTCTTATATGATTGTTGTCTCAGTTGTTTAGTTGTTGTCCTTGTTGTTTGAGGAACGGATGGCGCGGATGCGTTGGGCCAGGGTGGGGTGAGAGTAGCTGAACCACACGACGAGGGGGTGGGGCGTGAGGTTGCTCAGGGCATGGCTGGCGAGTTTCTTGAGGCCGCTGATGAGGGTCTCGCCATGGCCGTGCTCGGTGGCGAAGGCGTCGGCGCGGTATTCGGCGTGACGCGATATGGCACTGCCTATCGGGTTGAGCACCAGGCTGATGGGCGAGAACAAGAATGAGAAGGCCACCAGCGCCAGGATGAATGACGGGGCGGTGCCGCCCAGTGCTGCAGGCAGGTCGGGATTGGCGACCAGCAACGAGAAGATGAACAAATTCACTGCTATCATCGCAATCGAGATAAACATGCTCTTGAAGGTGTCGCGGTGCTTGTAATGTCCGAACTCATGGACCAGCACGGCGACAATCTCGTCGGTGGTCATCCGGTCCTGCAGGGTGTCATAGAGCACGATGCGCTTCTTGGGGCCAAAGCCGGTGAAATAGGCGTTGGCCTTGGTGGAGTGCTTGCTGCCGTCGATGATGTAGATGTCTTTGAACTTGGAGCCGAAATCTTTTAATGCGGCAGTGATGGCGTCGCGCAGTTCGCCTTCGGGCAGGGGTGTCTGCTTGTTGAACAGCGGCACGATCAGGTTGCTGGCGAACATCGAGAAGAAGATGATGAACGCGGCACACACCAGTGTCGCCCAAATCCAGAACTGCTGTCCGAAGGTCTGATACAACCAATAAACCACTGCCATCAGCACGGCGCTCAGCGCTGTCGAGACGACAAAGGACTTCAACGTGTCGAGCCAAAAGGTCTTGTGTGTCGTGCGGTTGAAGCCGAAGCGCTCCTCAATGACAAAGGTCGAATAGTAGCTGAAGGGCAGTTCGATAACGGTGTTGAACAGATTGAATATCAGCAGGAACAGCACCACCTGCAGCACAGGCAGATCACTCCAGGACTTGCACTGGTTGTCGAGCCAACCCAGCAAGCCGAAGCCCAGGATGAGCAGCGTTAGCGCGAACGACAAACAGCGCGCGATGAGCGACACGCGTTTGTTGGTGCGCATGTACTCCTGCTGCTTGCGGTACTTCTCGTCGTCATACAAGCCTTCCAACTCGGGCGGCACGGGATGCGACATCCACTTGGTGTTCAGCCACGACAACACGCTGTTCACCACAAATTCCAACGTCACAAACGCGATTATCAACAATAATAAAGTCTTCGCCATATGGTATTCTTTAGTTTTCTTTGATGAAACAGGGCTGGTCCAGCTCGCTGGATGCGGAACTGAAAGTGAAGCCCTCGTATTGGAAGGCTGCCAGATCCTCAGGACTGGAGAGCCTTTCTTGCAGAATCATGCGGGTCATGGCGCCGCGACAGGTCTTGGCCCAAACGGCTTGCACCTTGAGGGTGTCTCCCTTGCGAACGAGGAACATGGGCTGCACCACGCGCACCTCTCGCTTGACACGCTGCCAGTCCACCAGGCGCTGGAACTCTTCGGTGGCGAGGTGGATGAGCACGCCGTCATCGGCCTTGACGCTGTCGATGAGCATCTGGGTCAGTCGTGGCTTCCAGAAGTCAAATAGGGTGTTGCCACCAACGCTGGGCAGTTCCGCATGGCCTTCCAGCCGATAGGGGCGTATGTCATCGAGGGGGCGCAGCAGCCCGTACAGGAACGACATCACCCACAGATGGCTCTGGGCATGGAGCAGCGTGGACGCGTCCAGTGTTTCGGCCTTGAGGTGCTTGTAGGCTTGGCCATGATAGGCGAGGATGGCAGGTAGGGGTTCGTGAGGGTCATCAAAACGCAGATACCGCAAACGGTTCTGTGAAGCGATGATTTGGGAGCATCCCAGCATCTCGGCAAGCGTCTCAACCGGATACTGCATCATGTCGCGGGCCAGCATCTGTGCCTCATGTTGGAACATTGGAGACGAGACCATGATGCCTTCAGGCACCGCAGCCCCATCGTTCATAATCTTGGCACTGGCAAGTATGATTTGCATAAAAAACTTTACTCAAACTGTTTTTCAGTCCGCTAAATTACAAAAAAATCACTGACTATCGGCTGCTGAATGACAAAAAAGCTGACGCCATCCCTCTATTGGTCGCGTCACTAAATGCTCGTGTTCCCCTTTTCAGTCCTCGGGCTCCTCCCCGTATAAACCCACGAAAAACCTTGTGCCGCAGAAGGCACACGTCACGCTTCCGTCCTGGTGAGGATATAAAGTCGTGCAGTGGCACTCGGGACACTCATAGCGAGGAGTGCCTTCGTAGACATATCTGGTGCCGCAGAAGGCACAGCTGTAGCTCCCGTCCTTGTGGTAGTAGGCCGTTGAGCAATGACACTCCGGACAATCAGCGCCCTCGACGCGTCGAGGCTATGCGTTCCTGTCACCAAAAGGAGAATCTTCTTCTGCCACCTCCTCATAGTCATCATCAAAATACTCGGGCAACTCACCAGTATTCTGGTGATAATCATAATCTTGCCACATTTCTTCGTCGTGAGTCATAAACTGTCATGTTATGATTGTTGCACAATCAATTTATTCACTGCATTTTTTCAGAGCGTTCACGGCTTTAAGCTTATTTCTCGTGAAGTACCATTTGACTTGCTCTTCATCTATGACCTTCTGGCATCCCAATTCAATTAAATCGTCTTCAAAGAGCCTCGTGTCACCAACAAGATGGAAAGTCCCTTCGGTAATGGGAATGATTTGTAGCTTTTGGCCCACGGAATAGTTTGCGATAGCTACATCATTGTCCCGAATAGTAATGGATAGTACTTTGATGTCGATGAGCCGGTTCAACTTGTTGACAAAATCTGAGACTTTTTCATGATGCTTCTTACTGAAAATCCAGCCGGCACCTTCCTCCAAATGTGGCACGAATTTACCTCCCAGGCGGAGCAATTCTGACTTGAATTCACGTGTGCTGCCATAGACAGCAAAAGATTTGTCGGAATAATCAACAATTCTCATGGGCTCATCCAGGATGTCTAATTTTACTTTTTGCACATCACCTGTGCAGTCGTTAAAGATGATTGTTTCCATTTTGTGGGTAATTAAAGATTCCTTTGCAAAAATAGATAAAAGATGAGATTTTTTCGACTGAATATGTGAAAAGGGTGCCCTTTCTTAGTGAAAGGAATAGTGAAATGACTGATTATTGTAGTGCAATCATTGGATGTAGAATCCCTGATGGAGTGGAGATGGATAGTACTGACCACCATTTTGGACGATGAGTGAGGGTTAGATTTTTGCCAATTTGTTGGTTAGGTCTAAAATGCGTTGTACCTTTGCGGTATCACATGGATTAAAAGTTGAAGATATGAAACAGATGAAATTATGGATGATGGCCGCCATCCTGTTCTGCGGCGTTGCTTGTGTGACTTCCTGCAATGGCAATGCCAATGTTGAGAAGGAAGTAAAGGATACTGTCGACACTGTCCAGATAGATCCTCTTATCTCGGCTATCGACAAATATTTGGTGGACACTATCGGTTCACAATACGCTCCCGGCGAGGTGTGCATTCCCGTTATTGCCATGACTTGCTCCGATGGAGAGAAAAACGATAGCGTTTTCATGTGGGGTGACTATTGGGTATTTAACTACAATGTAGCAGGTGATACCCTGAAGTGTGTATCGGGTGGCAGCCATCCTGGCAAAATGTTACTCGTGAAGAATGAAGGTGGCGAATACCAGGTGGTGTCGTTTGAGCAGGTCGAAGACGGTCATGGCAATCAGGAAAGCGCAAAACGCATCTTTGGTGAGTACTATGATGCATTCCATGCCGCTAACAGTGATGAGGCGTACCGCGATAAAGCCCGTGGAGGTTCTATTGCCGACTATGTAAAGGCTCACAACCTGCCTGTCAAGTATTATCAGGACTCTGGCTGGCCCGCCAAGGAAATCCCCGCCGAGTAATATCAATTTTGGAAAATCCGGAACATCTAGAAACCAGGGACTAGAAACTAAACGATGAAATACAGCATTATTGCCATTGGCGACGAGTTGCTCATCGGGCAGGTGACCGACACCAACTCGGGTTGGATTGCCCGTCACATGACGCCGCGCGGTTGGGATGTGAACACCGTGCAGGTCGTGCCCGACGATGCCCGTCAGATTGAACTCGCCATCGACCGCGCCTTTGCCCAGACCGACGTCGTGCTTATGACCGGTGGCCTGGGGCCCACCAAGGACGACATCACCAAGCCCACGTTGTGCCGCTACTTCGGTGGCGAGATGGTGCTTGATAAGGATGTGGAGCGCAACGTCATGCGGGTGATGGAGCGACGCCACCTCAAGCTCAACGAGTACACGCGCCTGCAGGCGATGGTGCCCTCGTCGTGCCGCGTCATCCAGAACGAGATGGGTACGGCGCCGTTGATGTGGTTTGAACGCGATGGCAAGGTGCTGGTGAGCATGCCCGGCGTGCCCTTTGAGTTGCAGGGGATGATGGAACGTGCTGTCATTCCGCAGCTGCTGGCCCGTTTCAACGACGGCGAGGACATCGAGTTCCGCACCTTTGTCGTCACGGGAATCATCGAGTCGGCTTTGGCGATGCAACTTGACGAGTTCGAGCGCCAGCTGCCGCACGGCATTCATTTGGCTTATCTGCCCGAGGGCGGCATCATCCGTCTGAGGCTGACAGGCTCCTCGACCGATGCCCGCCAAATCAACGACGATATGGAGCGCCTCTCGCACCAGTTGCACGAGATTCTGGGCGGCCACATCATTGCCGATGGTGACAAGCGCCTGCCCGAAATCCTGGGTGAGCGCCTGCGTGAAAAGGGGTTGACCCTCTCCACGGCCGAGAGTTGCACGGGCGGTAACATCGCCCACCAGATAACCAGCATCGCGGGCAGCAGCGACTACTTCAAGGGTTCGATTGTGAGTTATGCCAACGAGGTGAAAATGTCGTTGCTCGGTGTCAGTGAGCAGGACATCATTGACCAGGGTGTGGTGAGCGAGCCTGTCGTGCGCCAGATGGTCGAGGGCGCCTGCCGTGCCATCGGCACCGACTGTGCCATTGCCACCAGCGGAATCGCTGGACCTGGCGGCGGAACGCCCACCAAGCCTGTGGGCACTGTGTGGATGGCCGCAAAATGTGGCGACCGTGTCGTTGCCCAAGTCAAGCAACTGCCTGGTGACCGCGACCGCGTGATCACGCGTGCCACCCTCGAAGCCCAGCTGTTGCTGCTTACCCTTATTTGACCCATTTGTTTTCAATCCTGTCCCCAACAATAAAGTGAAAATGAAGAGATACATCTTGTTGCTGCTCATCGCTCTGCTGGCCATGCCGGTGGTAATGGCTGGCGGCATGCCCGACGATGACGACAAGGACCCGAGCATCCAGCGCGGCATCCGGCGTCTGCATCCCGAGCGTGAGCGTGCCAAGGCGATGAAGAAGCTGCAAGAGCAGATGTCTCGCAAGGCTGACCCTAAAGATGACCCATGGGATATGGCCGACGAGGTGTGGGGCACTGTTGACCTGCCTCGTGTGGCTGTCAGGGACAGCAGTGCTGTCGAAGGGCATCGCATCACCACCCTCAACGGGACTCTTAACGACTCGTCCACTAGCTATGGCTACCGCCGCTTGACATGGCAGGACCTGCCGGTGACCGCTACCATCGACCAGTTGATGCTTGGTTTAGTGATTAGCGAGGACGGCGACTATCTGTCAAAGTATGTCACTCGTGAAGGCTTCAGCGACGAGGTGTATTTCACCTTCAATATCTCTGAGGACGACAGCCTGCCCGGTCCGTTGCGTCTGTGTGTCCGTTATCGTGCAAATGAAATGCTGGATTTTGACCAGATGGTTTTCAGCATCGACGGCTATGATTACATGTTCTATCCCAATGAACATCAGCAAGGACGCTTGGACAGCGGAAAGTATTGGGCTGCATGTGACGAGGCTCTGGGGGCGCCCTACAAGGATCTCGTGTTTGCACTTGCTCATGGCCGTGTGGTGGCACTCAAGCTGATGAGTGCCCGAGGCGCCCAGCAAGTGAAGATGCTCACCGATGGCCAACGGGCTGACTTCGCCTCCACGCTCGACCTTTACCGCCTGTTTGGGGGCACATTTCGTTAATCACCCCCTACCATTATTGGGTAGTTGTCGCTTATTGTCTGAAAATCAGTGATTTGCATAATTTGTTGCATAACTTTTTGCTTGGATTGTATTGTGGTTCTCAAAAATGAATTACCTTTGCAGTGATTTTTAGAATCATTGATTGTTTTATTAAAGGTTTAATACATTTTTTATGATCAACGTTGAAAACATTGGAAACTGGGCTGGTCTCGTGTGGAACGCCCTGAACGACGCGCAGAAGGCTCTCACTCTGAAGGACCTGCGCAAGGTGACTAAACTCAAAGTGAACGAAATGCACTGCGCCCTGGGTTGGCTCGCTAAGGAAGGCAAGCTCGACTTCGCTGAGGGTAAGGACGACATCGAGGTTTCGCTGCGTTAAGCACATTCCTATCGGCCCCTGGATTTTTTAGTAAACAATATCCCTGATATAGCAACGATGGCGTGGATGCGTTTCCACGCCATCGTTGTTTATATCCCCTTCATAAATGCGAAAAACCCAGGTTGTCACCTGGGTTATCGTTCTGTAAAACAAACCATTACTAAGCACTTAAAGTCATTCGCGGCTTCACAGCTTGCGATAAACAATATTACATTCCATAGCTCATGAATTTGCTTGAGTGCACAAAGGTAAACACATTTTTTGAATTTACAAAAGAAAATGATGAAATTTTCAAAAAAAAATTATTTCCATTTGTAAATGGAGCTTTGGGGTGCAGATGCAGATGAAATAGCAGACAATACTGCCGACACTACCGAAAACAATAGTATTTTGGTCGTTTATCAAATTTTAAGGTGTTTTTTCTTGTAAATTGAAATTATTTCCAATATTTTTGCGATTGAATTAAGGAATACCTCTGGATGATCTAAAAAAGTGTAAATGCCGTTTGTCTCTTGCCTGTTGGGATGGTTGATCTCACGGCAAGCAGTCCTGGCAAACCATTACACAACCAATATTGCAGATCAATTGAAGCAGACCCGAGGAGGACCGGCCTGTTTATTTGTGTATATGCCGGCTATGCCGAGCGAAGCCTAATTATTGACAATTTAAACATTTTGTTATGGGAAAGCTGTATTATGTATCATTGTTGCTGCTGGCTGCGTCATTGCGGTCGGCCTTCAGGTTTTTATCTTGTTTGAATGGATTATTCTCACAAAGTAAAGTGATTTCTTCATAAGCATGAATGGGAGAGGGTGTGCATCTGCTTCCTGATCTGGGGCTGGGATATGACATCTTCTCTTGAATTGGCACGCAGTGGGTAATCAGGTTAATGATTGAGTAATAGATGATAGGTATAAATTGAGTTAATATTCCTGTGTGCCAATTCTTTTTGGTGACAACAACCCCGCTTGGGGTTCAACATATAACGAAACGATAAACGTTTTATCGATGTGGATAAAGAAGAGTAATAAGATGTTTTTTCATAAGTGCTAATGGTTTTTTCATTTTTTGTGGTTAAGCGAGGGTGCGTCTGGTATTTACCCCATGACAGCAAGAGGCGCACCCTCTTCTGTTTCCCGATGAGGACCGATTGGCTGTAAAAAGACGAAAATGTGCCAAATCAACAAGCAAACGGAAACAGTGACCCTGATAAAGCACTTGCGGCTGCTTCTTTTACTCATTATATATTTACATTGTTAAACGGTTATTTGAGATACATATTGATAAATGGTTTTGAATACACCGTAAACCATGTTGGTTTACTTTACTTAGTTTTACTTCACTTGTGTATGGCAGGTGCGTTCAATGCCAGCGATTGACGCACTGCCATCTTTTTGTTATGGTGAACGGTGGATTTATTAACCATAGGGGCAAAAAACTTCGGATTGACAAATAATAGACAGAAGAGTGTACATTTTTAGACTGTAGACGTTTTTGCTGGGAAATTGTTTGCGTGTCAGTGCGATGTTTTTCATTATCGAGACAAAGGAAAAGAGTAAAGACTTAATTATTTATTATCTAAACATTTTTATCGTTATGAAACAGATTACTCATCTTATCAATCTGATGCGCCGACTGAAGACGGCATTCGTGTGTTTTGCAGTACTTGCCACCATGGCATCGTGTACAAGTGACGACGAACCTGAGGTCGGAATTGATTATTACTTGCAGATCGAATCCAGGGTGCCTATCAAGTCGTCAGGTGGCATCGCACCACCTCCCAAGGGCAACATGATTGGAATCCTCACTTCCGAGATGAAGAAGAGGATCAAGGAGGTTTATCCCGTGCGTGACATGCAGGGCGACGACACCGGAGTGATGATCGTATGTGATGAGGTGTACCGCGATTATCAGGACGCCAATATCCAAACCAACTGTGAGTGTGTTGCGATACTTTACCGTGCCAGGATGTCGGGCGACATTGTCAAGGGATGTGTGAAACTCAAGACCTATCGTTTCTAGGGTATCCACTCGCCTGGGGCAGAAATTTAACGCGAACTCATTGTGATGTGAAAAGCGTGTATCGCGTTGATCATGGTTAATAGTTTTAGTTCAGAGGCGCGCTGCCTGATGGGTGCGCGCCTCTTTTTCAGGCTATCGCTGGAGTCTGGCGCGGTAATTGAAGGCTTGAAAGCGAAAAAATGAACAAAAGTGTTGTAAATGTGTTGTGTAGTTCAAAAAATGTGTCTATCTTTGCAGCCGATTTCGCGGCACATGTCTTGCTGACCTCGATGCTCATGCGTTAGTCAAGTCAAGAGTGTGACACTTGATCGTTGAAACTTCGATGTCAAGGCTATGATGCTAAGTGCCTGACAGTCAAGCGTAGGACGATATTTAAACGAGCGAGACACCCAGCAGTTGTTCAACCCCCTGATGCCGGTGGGCTTCTCACACCGGTGGGGATGAGCGCCCTCTCCACAGTTGGATGTCCACACCCGGTTTATTGTGCTGCGCCTGTGTTTTTTTGTGCAGGCAGGCATGTATCGCGAGTCGTTGAGTAAAGAATGTAAAACAAGAACAATAACTAAACAAAAAGAGAAACTATGTCTAAGGTTTGTCAAATCACCGGAAAGAAGGCGATCACGGGTAACAACGTGTCGCACTCAAAGCGCAGGACGAAACGTAAATTCAACGTTAACGTCTTCAACCGCAAGTTCTATTGGCCCGAGCAGGGTCAGTGGATCCGCTTGACCGTTTCGGCTTCAGGCTTGCGCAACATTAACAAGATGGGTCTCGATGCAGCGCTCAAGAAGGCTGCTGAGGATGGACACCTCACCGAAATCCAAGTTATTAATCAGTAAGAAAGGAGCAACAGAATTATGGCAAAGAAAGCAAAAGGCGATCGCGTGCAGGTCATCCTCGAGTGCACCGAGCAGAAGGGTACTGGCGTTCCCGGCATCAGCCGTTACATCACGACCAAGAACCGCAAGAACACCACCGAGCGTTTGGAGCTCAAGAAATACAATCCTTATCTGAAACGCATGACCGTTCACAAGGAAATCAAGTAATAACAACCCTTTAAACGACTATATAACAGTATGGCAAAGAAAGTAGTTGCAACCCTTCAGACTGGTGAAGGACGCTCATGGAGCAAGGTGATCAAGATGGTCCGCTCCGAGAAGACTGGCGCTTACGTGTTTGAGGAGCGCATGGTCCCCAACGACAAGGTACAGGACTGGCTGAAGTAATCACGACGCCAAACCAATGATATATCGCCTGCCCACCCGCTCGACTGAGCTCGTGGGCAGGCTTCGTTTTTGGACTTGTCGAAAAGTCTCTTGACAAAATGTTGAGGAGGTGAACTTTTTTGGTTACTTTTGTAACTCAAAACAATAGATACAGGAATGAATCCCGAGAAATATATCTTCACGCTGGAAATTGCGGTGCGTGACTATGAACTCGACAGCGAGGGCATCGTCAACAACGCCATCTATCTGCATTATCTGGAGCACACGCGCCACTCCTTTGTCACGCAAGAGGGGATACCCTTCGGCAGTCTCACTCGTGAGGGTCTGATACCCGTGGTCAGGCGCATGGAAATCGACTACTACACGCCCTTGCGCAGCGGTGACGTGATGCTGAGCCGCCTGTGGCTTGAACGCAAGGGACCACGCTTCATCTTCCATCAGGACATTTTTAAGAAGGAGGATGGGGCGGCTGTGGTGAGTGCCGTGGTCACTATCGTGTGTATGGAGGACGGACGCATCAACCGCGGTGACGACCTTGCCGCCCGCGTTGCCAAATACCTTGACCAGCCATGATGACCGGCGGCTACACTCCATTGACCTACCGTATCGCCTTTGCCGGTTTGCAGGGCATGGGGGTTGACTTGGCTCACAAGCTGCTTGACGTCGTCGGCAGTGAGGAGCGTTTTTTTGCCATGAGCGAGAAGGAGTTGCGCAGCCTCACGCGAGGCCGCAGCAAGATTTACAGTGACGACTATCGCCGTGAACGCATACAGCGCGCTGTGACCGAAGAGGCCTTCGTGCGGGAGCATGGCATCTCGGCAGTCTATTTTACCGATGAAGCCTATCCTCACCGTCTGCTCGAAGCGCCCGACGCGCCGGCGATGATTTATACCTTGGGCCGGTGTGATCTTGAGAGTGCACATGTTGTGAGCATTGTCGGCACACGTCACGCGACCCAATACGGCATCCGCTTCTGTGACACCCTGGTCGGCGAACTGGCGCAGAGCCTGCCCGACTTGGTTGTGGTGAGTGGACTCGCCTATGGTATCGACATCGCGGCACATCGAGCTGCACTCAAGCACGGAGTGTCCACGGTAGCTGTCCTGCCTCGGGGACTCAACCGCATCTATCCTGCTGCCCACCGCAACGATGCCGTCGCTATAGCCAAGCGCGGCGGTATGCTCTTGACCGACTATACCAGTCAGGATGTGGTGCAGAAGAGCAATTTCCTGGCCCGTAACCGCATTGTGGCGGCCTTGAGCGATTGCACGGTAATCGTGGAATCGGCAGGTGCTGGTGGAGCACTGGTGACGGCATCGCTTGCCATGAGTTATAATCGCGATGTGATGGCCGTGCCTGGTCGTTGCGGCGACGAGTTCTCGACAGGTTGCAACAAGCTCATTGCCACCAACAAGGCGGCCCTCATCACCGGAGCGGCCGATCTGATGGCTGCCATGCGCTGGGAAGGTGCCAGGCAGGAACCGCGCCAACTCGACTTGTTCCCGCAGCTCACCAAGGAGGAGCAGGCTGTGGTCAACGTCATCCGTGACCAGGGCGAGATACACCTCAATGCCTTGGCCGAAGTCTTGCACCAACCTGTCTATAAATTGATGAGTGTCCTGGTGGAACTTGACTGCAAAAACGTCATCGCCACACTGCCCGGATGCAGATATACGGTGTTATAGACTTCAGACCCTAGACGTCAGACTTTAGACGTCAGACCTTAGACGTTAGTTGGCAATCGGGTGTTCGAGCAGGAACTGTAAAGGAAGTGATTAAAGAAACCAACATAATACCGAAAACTCGTTCAAATCCCGCCCCCCTCTCTAACCCCTAAAGTCTAACATCTGAAGTCTAACGTCTAACATCTGAAGTCTAACGTCTAACATCTGAAGTCTAAAGTCTAACATCTGAAGTCTAACGTCTAACATCTGAAGTCTAACGTCTAACATCTAATATCTAAAGTCTAATATCTAAAGTCTAAAGTCTAACATCTAACATCTGAAGTCTAATGTCTAAAGTCTAATACCTAACATCTGAAGTCTCAAAACCATTTCACCTTTTTTAACACCTCGCCTTATTGAAAAATAAGAGAAAAGCAGTAATTTTACATTTTCATTTTTAATAAAAATTGAACTTTTAATTACACAACGATATGAATACAGAAAGAATCCCTGACTCTGAGTTTATTATCAATGATGATGGTTCGGCATTCCACATCCATGTGAAGCCCGAGCAGTTGACAGACAACATCATCGTGTGTGGCGACCCCGGTCGCGTGACCATGATAGCATCCTATTTTGACACTCGTGATTGGGAAACCTCGAGCCGCGAGTTCCATGCCATCGGTGGCACCTATAACGGCAAGCCCATTATGGCGCTCTCCCACGGTATAGGCCCTGACAATATCGATATCGTGATGACCGAGCTTGACGGCTTGGCCAATATCGACTTCAAAACCCGTACGCCCAAGCCCGAGCATCGCACCCTCAATATCGTGCGCATCGGCACGTCGGGTGGTCTGCAGCCTTATGTTCCCGTTGGAACCCCCGTCATTGCTTCCAAGGCCATCGGATTTGACGGCGTCATCAATTACTATGCCGACCGCAACAAGGTCGCTGACCTCGACTTCGAGAAGAAATTCTGTGAATTCGTGAAATGGAACCCCTTGCTCGCCAAGCCCTATGTCGTGGATGCTGACCCATGGCTGGTGGAGAAAATCGGTCGTGACGACATGGTACGGGGATACACTATCTCGGCAGTGGGATTCTATGGACCTCAAGGCCGCAGGGTGAGACTCGACCTTGCCGAGCCTGAGTTGAACAGCCGCATCGAGCAGTTTGAATACAATGGCGGACGCATCACCAATTACGAGATGGAGAGCAGCGCCCTGCAGGGCATGGCTGCCATGCTGGGACATCGTGCGATGACCGTGTGCTCCATCATTGCTAACCGCGTTGCAACCGATGTTAATCCCAATTACAAGACCGCAGTCGAGGATCTGGTGCGCACCGTGATTGAGCGCCTGAATGAATAATTGCAAGTTACAGAAAACTTAATAGTTTTTTCTCATAATTAGAATTGTTTTAAAATGGCTTCCTTGATGACTCATCAAGGAGCCGTTTTTTTGTTTTGAAAGGAGGATAGGAATGGTGATGACCTGTCATGTGTTACTGGTCGATGAGTGCGAAAAATAAAAAAAATCTTAAAACGGGATAAGAATATAATATTGGGCAACATCAATGCGTTATCAAAGTGTAACATTTATAAAACAGGACTGCCTATGCACAGAACGACTACTTCGACTAAAAGTGAAAATGACGTTATTTCGAGAGTGAAAGGCCCCAAGAAGGCCACTATTGACTTCCTCAAGCAGTTTGCAAGAGTCTATGAGTATAACGTCGAGATGCCGAGAGGACTGGAGTCGATGATTCTGAACTGAGTCCATCGTCCCCTCTCCAAGAAAGCAACCGCAGAGCCTTCCCCATTGTTTAAGGGAAGGCTCGCTTGTTTTTTAACCGACTTGGAGGCTCGCGTCTTGCCCATGTCGCGATAAAAGTGTACATTTGCACCAAATTTTAGATAACATCATGATGAATCTGGTAAAACGCATCCTGTCGGGTGCCATTTATATAGCGCTGATTGTGGCGGCAATTATGTTGCTGGACAACTCTCCGGTGATGTACTTGCTGGTTTTCTCCCTGTTGATTGTGCTGGGCGTCAGCGAAATGATTACCATGGCCAAGGACGACGCTACCCAGTCGTGGCTTGTCAACATCATCGACATGCTGGGCGGCGTGGGCATCTTTGTCGCTTTCTTCTTGCATTATGACAAGGGTACGATGCCGTCTGGCTCCATGTGGCTGCTGCCGATTGTGGTCTACTTGCTGCTGCGCACCATTGTGCAGCTGTATCGACCACAGCAGAATGCCTTACACAGCCTGGAGCGCTCATTTTTCTCCTTGGGCTATATCGCCTTCCCCATTGCTATGCTCAACGGCATCAAGAGCATCTCGTCGCCTCGCCTGTTACTGGGCATGTTCATGTTCATCTGGCTATATGACACGGGCGCTTATTGCCTGGGCATGCTGTTCGGCCGTCACCGCCTGTTTGAGCGCATCTCTCCCAAGAAGTCGTGGGAGGGCGTCATCGGGGGAGTGCTGGCTTGTGTTGCTGGTGCCTATGTCTCCCACACTTGGTTTGACGAGTTTTTCCAGACCCCGGGATTGGACGTGTGGCTGGGCCTGAGCGTTGTGGTGGCCGTCTTTGCCACCTTCGGCGACTTGGTGGAATCCCTCATCAAGCGCACGGTGGGCGTCAAGGACTCGGGAAACATTCTGCCTGGACACGGTGGCATTCTTGACCGCATCGACAGCCTGCTGCTGGTGGCCCCTGCGGTGCTCATCTACCTGTTGCTGGTTGTCCCTAATATCATCCGTTAACAAGCTGCCATGCGTCATTTTATCCCTTTCCTGGTGCTCGTGTGGCTATTGTCAATGGCGGTGGCTTGCGGAGGCAGGGATGATAACGAGTCGCAGCAGCATCATTTGCCCGACACCCTCAACGTCGGTACCCTCTACAGTCCCACAGGATTCTTCATTCTCAAGGGCGACACGATGGGTTATGACTATGACCGCATCTGTGACTTCGCCCGTTCACGCGGTATCGCTTTGCGTTTCAAGGTGGCGCGCAGCATGCCTGCTTTACTTGAGATGCTCAAGAAGAAGCAGGTCGACGTGCTGGCCTGTGAAATTCCGGTCACTGCTGAGTATAAGTCTCGGGTCTTGCATTGCGGAGCTGTCAACGAGACCTATCAGGTGCTGGTGCAGCACAGCGGCAAGAATGTGATTTATGATGTGACCCAACTCATCGGCTGTGAAGTGTTTGTTGAGAAGGGCTCCAAGTATGAGTCACGATTACGCAACCTGGATAACGAAGTGGGTGGTGGCATCACCATCCGCACCGTGGAAGGCGAGGCGGCATTGCCCACCGAACTGATACAGAAGGTCTCAAGGCGTGAAATCGGCTATACCATTGTCGATAGCGATATCGCCCAGATGAACCTGGCCTACTATGACAGCATCAACATCGGGCTCAGGGTGGGATTCGCCCAACACTCGTCATGGGCTGTGGACAAGCGCAACCAGTGGCTGGCCGACAGCATCAACGAGTGGGCCTTGAGTCTCAATGCCCAGGAATATTCCAAGCAGGCCTTGAGGCATTATTTCGAGATGAACCGTGGACCCAAGCCCGACTCGGTCAAAGTGGACACCCTGGCGGTTACTCCGCCGGGCGGCATATCGCCCTATGACCACGTCTTCAAGCAGTATGCCCAGGAGATTGGCTGGGACTGGCGACTCTTGGCCGCGATAGCCTGTTGTGAGTCGGGGTTTGACCCCAATGCCACGTCGTGGATGGGAGCGCGAGGACTCATGCAGGTGATGCCCAAGACGGCCAGGTCCTATGGCGTGAACGAGGAAGATTTGGGTAATCCCGAGGTCAGCATACGTGTCGCTTCCAGAGTGCTCAAGGACATTGAAAGCATCATGCGCAACCGCACTGGGCCTGAGGACCGCCTCAAGTTCATCCTGGCATCCTATAATGCCGGTGCCGGCCATGTGATTGACGCTATTGCGCTGGCGCGCAAGCATGAGCTTGATCCGCGAGTGTGGAGTGAGAATGTCGAGCAGGCCATGTTATGGAAGATGGATCCCGAGTATTACAACGACTCGGTCTGCTCCAATGGCTATTGCCGTGGCACGGAGCCGGTGGACTATGTGATCAAGGTGCTCAACTGCTACGAGAACTACAAGAAGAATTACAAGAAATAAGAAACTTTTAAATCATTTATAAGAAATCATTATGAGAAAGAAACATTTGATTATTGCCACCGTTGTGGCTATGTCGGCATCGATGATGATGCAGTCGTGCATTGGCAGTTTTGCGTTGTACAACAAGGTAAAGGCCTGGAATGACCATGTGGGCGACAAGTTTGTCAACGAAATCGTCTTCGTGGCCATGTGGATTCTTCCTGTTTATGAATTGAGTTTTGTAGCCGACTTGTTTATCTTGAATTCTATTGAGTTCTGGTCAGGTACCAACCCCGCATTGGCCGAGGCCGAGACCAAGGTCATCGACGGCAAGGACGCACAGTATCTCATCGCTCGTGATGCAACGGGTTATGCCATCACCAACCTGACGACCAAGCAGGTTACCCGTTTCAACTTCAAGGCTGAGGATAACTCATGGTGGCTCGAGAACAACGGCCAGGAGGTGAAACTCTTCTCCTTTGTTGACGACACCCACATCAATGTCCTCACCCGCGACGGCAGCTACACCCAGGTGGAATTGTCACAGGCAGGTGTGCTGGCCTATGAGGAACTGGTAGGCATCAGCGGCATCAACTTCGCCATGAAGTAAACGCGTGAAGGATATAACAGAAAAAACGGGCAGGACGGTTTTCAATTTCCGTCCTGCCCGTTTTTTTTTTCGTTATTCTCGCTTTTTTCGTTATTCTCCGTCTTATCCGTTATCTCCGTTCAACCCTGAGTGTTGTCTAAAGTATTACGGGCTGTCAGCCCGTAATGAAAGAAGGCCGCAGCTATTGCCGCAGCCTTCTTGATAAAATGTTGTCCAGATCACTTCAAGACCTTCACGGCGCTTGTTGTGCCGTCGGTGTAGGTGGTGACCACAATCGTGATGCCGTTAGCCTCCTGCATCTCCTGACCAAGCATGTTGTAGTAACGCCTGCTGGCAATCTCCTTGCCACCCATCGTCTCCTCAACATCGTTTGACGCGCTTATCACGAAATCATATTCTATCACATCACTTGGGAATTTGTTGTAATACAAAGCGTATGCCTCAATATGATACGCGCCGTCGTCGGTGAAGCGAAGTGCCTCGGTGTATTCAGTCCATTCGCTCCATGTTTCATCTGGATAAAGTACACGGTAGTAAATTTCGCTACCAGGTTCTGAAGGGGTTATTTCCACAATATATGTGTTATCCTCTATGGAGCCTTTGAAGACAGGATCGCCAGTACTACCACCAAACATTATTCCTCGAGTAATGAGCAAGTTAATCCCATCATTGATGAACTGGAGACCGAAGCAATAGGTATAATAAATATGGTTGTTAGTCTCAGACAGGACGGGAACGCAGAACATATTCTCGCTCTCAAATAAAGGATTCGGGACATTCTCTTCAGCATCGCCAAATTCAGGGACCTGCATGTCGGTCTCGGCACCGTAGCGCGTGCCGTTCACCATAAAATAGAAGGGCACGTCACCTTCTCCGAACATGTCTGGTCTTAGTGAAAGCATAATGTAGCAGTTGGCGTCATCGAAGGGGTCGGTAATGAGCTCATACCAATACTCAAGACCTTCTGGGTCAAGCAGTACAATCCATCTGCCAGTCATGTGCGGATCCTCCGGTTCTATTGGCTCTTCGTTTTGGACCTTGACGTGGCAGACGCGGGTAAAGTGGGTGTTCTCGTCGCCATTCTCGATGATGGTGCCGCCGCGGCTGTCAGGCGTGGAAGACGCTAACGTGTTGAAGGTGATGTTGCCACCCTTGAAGTCTGGGCTGACATCAAGGTGCAGCAGTATCATCTCGTTATAGTCGCCGCCTTCCCACTTTATCAGGCCGTAGGGCACCCAGGCGTTCGGATCCTCGCCGTTGGGATCCTGCCAATAACCCTTCTCCATAAAGATGGCAATGATGCGGTTGATTTCGGACGGCCCCGAGAAATCGGGACGGAGTTTCTTTTCCTGTCCATCACTGTTGATGTAAGTCACACGTTGATCAGCGCCAGATTCGGCTTCGGTGACTCGCAGGCCTGCAGGCAGTGTCAAGTCAACCTGCCAAGCGTTCAGACGAGCTGAAAAGTGTGCCTTCACGGGAACGACAATTTCGGTCCCCAACTCATCTTGTTTCACCTCAAAGTCCTCGACATACAAAGCGCACTCGGCAAACGCGCTGCTCGTCAAGAACAAGGCAATGAATGTAAGAAGATACTTTTTCATGATAGATATGTGTCAAGAGATTAACAAAAAGCGCATTAAAACATATAGTTTGATGAATAAACCATCAACGCCTGCAAAACTAGTTAATATTTTTAATAATTCAAAGAAAAAACAGAGAAAAAAGAGATAAAAATAAAAGTAAAAGTAAAAGTAATAGTAAAAGTAAAAGTAAACCCTAACCACCTGTTATTTAATTAGTTGCGAGACAATCCTGCGATCGCGGCTTTTTTATCCCATAACCACTTTCGGTAGGCGTTGTCACGGTATTACGGGCTGCCAGCCCGTAATGAAAGAGAGGGCCGCAACAATTGCCGCGGCCCTCAATGTTTGGGTTGCTATCGGCTATCGAGAAAAGCACGTATTCGTTGCCTGTTATTTGAAGAATTTGCTGTGGCGGATGAAGATGTAGCCCACTGCCATCAGCACGAACGAAACCGCTATTGCGAAGGGGAAGCCGAACCACCAATTCTCCATGCGGTTGGGCACATTCATGCCGTAGAAGCCGGCCACTACAGTGGGAATCATCAGCAGGATGGTCACTACGGTGAGCGTCTTCATGATGCGGTTCAGATTGTTGCCGATAACCGACGAGTAAGTCTCCTGCTGCCGCTCCAGAATGTCGTTATAGATGCTCGCCGTGTCGAGCGCCTGTTGCGTCTCGATCTCGACGTCATCGAGCAGGTCATCATCGTGAGGCAGTGTCCGCAGCCGCTTTTTCAGGCGCGTGAGCACGGTCATGTTGCCCTTGAGCGATGTGATGAAGTAAATCAGGAATTTGCCAAACCCCATTGTGCGCATCAACTCATCGTTGTCCATCTTTTGCTCCAGGCGCTCCTCGGCGGCATTCATCATCCCGTTCATCTGCTTGAGGTACTTGAGGTACCACACCGATGTCGAGAGCATCAGCGACAGCAGCAGGTCATAGCCCTTGCAGGCGTTGACGCGACGCTGATTGCTCCAGCGGATGAAATCGTCAAGCACCTCGGTGTCATAGTAGTTGACCGTGATGAACACGTCGTCACGGATCAGGACAGCCATTGGCGCGGTCGAGAAGACGGTGTCGCCATCCTCGTCAATACGCTTGCTGGGGACACGGACGAACACCATCAGCCAGTTATCCTCCTGGTCCACGCGAGGGCGCTCCTCGATGTCCGCTGCATCGTGGGCAAAGTTGGGAACCGCGAAGCGTTCCTTCAACAGCGACAAATCCTCGTCGGTCGGCTTGCTCACCTTGATCCAGCACCCCGACTTCCACTGGCGAATCTCGCTAAACCCATCCTTGCATTTCCAATAACTGATCATAATGAATCCGTCTTTTCCATGTTTAAGTATGCAAAGATAGAATAATTTTTCTTTAAAACCTTATTAATAGGAGGAAAATGCAATTGAGGCTTCATCTGCCGTAAAAAAATGAGGGTTGCAACAAGTGTTGCAACCCTCTTGATGAATTCTTGGTGAGATTCTTACTTCATGACCTTGGTGGCAGTGGTGGTGCCGTCGCTGTAGGTGGCGAGCTGCAGGTAGAGGCCCGTTGCGGGAGCCGTGGGCAGTTCGCGACCGGTGAGGTCAAAGTAGCGGATGCCAACCACTTGTGCGCCATTGGCAATCTCATTGATGCCCGACAGATTGGGATTGTCGACATAGACAACCTCCGAGCGGTTCACTTCATCACCAGCGGTGTAGATGCTCTGGACACCCACCTTGTCAAAGTCGGTGGTGTAGATGTAAACCGTGTGACGGCCGTTACCGCTCATGTAGATGTCGAAGTTGATGTTGTCCTCAAACTTGTAAGGGATGTCGGTCATTGCGCTTGACAGACCGATGTAGTCCTCGGGGTCGAAGGTGAATACCTCGCCATCAAGGTAGATGTTGTAAAACAACTTGTTCTCGTTGAGCTTGTTACCGTCAACGTCAACCGTGGGGATGGTAAAGTGCAGTACGGCCCATCCCGAGGCGTTATTGACAGTCAGGTCATCATCGGTGAAGACGGGTGTGGCGGGTACGGCGGCAACTTCGTCAAAGGCGACAAGAGCGGGTGCCACATAGTCGTTGATAATCGACAGCGTGGTGGGACCAACATTGGTGACCATGGCGGCAGGCCACTCGGCAACGATGTTGCGTGCATCCTCATCGACGTTGAAGACAATCTCGTTGTTGAGGTTGTAGTTGAACACGGGAGTGCCGTAAGTCTCGGTGTCGACAAAGGCGTCACCGGTCAGCACATAGATGTGACCGTTGTAATAAGCATCGACTCCCAGGTATTGACGGGTGGGGAAGGTGGCCTTGCCGTCAACAAGGGTACCCTTGATAAAGGAATCAGGATTATTGTTGTTCAGGTTGCCCATGTAGATGTCCTCGCCATCAATGGCCACGCTCACCACGGTCTCCTTGGTCTTGGTGAGGTCGGTGGGATCGGAAAGGTAGGTCAGGGTGTAGCTCTGGATGTACATGTCGTCTCCACTCAGCGTGATGGACTCGTCGGTCTGAGGAGCATAAACGATGTGCTGGTCGGCCATGTAGAACCAGTCGGCTGTAGCGTCACACAGGCCGATGTACTTGTCACCCAGCTGGGTGAGTACGCCGTTCTCCCAAGTGAACTCGATTTCGCCTTCTTCTTCAACAACGGGCATGCCCTCGTCCTCGTCATAGTGCATGCAGTAGGCATAGTAGGGATCGCCATAGTCGAGGATGTAGAGTTGAGGCAGTTTCACGACATACTTACCGTCGCCTGCAGACTCGGCCTTGATCCAGGGCAGGATGGAGAACCAGATGTAGCCCTGTGAGATGGGATTGTAGATGTACAGGTTGCCGTCGGTGCCCTCAACCACCTTGCCGATACCGCCATCCACATTCTGGATGTAGATGTCGCCCCAGCCCAGGCCATAGGCAAACGATTGGGCATACATGTTGTCATACAAGGTGCCCTCGGGCGTGTCCATGATGGGCTCTTCCTCGGCTCTTGCGGGAGCAGCGGCAGGCGCCTTGAACTGTGACAATCGCATGTTGCTCTTGACGGGCATGCGTTGAGCGGCGGCCATGCTCGGGATGAGCAGCGCTGCAACCAGTGCAATAAGAGTAATTGTTCGCTTCATAAATTGAATCATTTTAATGGTTAAAACAAAAGTTGGTTAATCAACCGCAAATGTAAAGAAAAACAAACACAGTGACAACCATCTGGCAGCTATTTTTTCGCACCTGACTCAATAGGTCTCATCCCCAGCGCCCAAGTCTGTGCCGTCGATAGCCCCAGCCCCCCATGCCCGTGCCGTCAATGTATTGCGAGCTATCAGCTCGTAAAAAAACGAGGGCCGTGGCACTACTGCCACAGCCCTCGGTAAGTTCCCTTGAAAACGGTCGGCGATGAATTAGCCGAGGCGCTTCTCGAGGTTGGTGCGGATGGCCTTGATGAACTCGGCGCTGTTGACGGCCTTAGCCTCAACACCTTCCATCAGGTTCACGAGGTCCTTGGTAACGATACCGGCGTTGAGGGTGTCGAAGCAAGCGCCCTCGAGCTGGTCACCAAAGTTCATGAGCTCCTTGATACCGTCCTTCTCACCGCGCTTGCGCAGGGCA